>JBFWPF010000008.1:0-72058 GCA_050250135.1 Parachlamydiales bacterium
TATGAGGAGATCGTTAGTGCTTGCTGTAGTGCCTGGAATGCTTTTGTGGACGTGCCAAAAAACGTGGCGTCGCTCTGCTCAAGGGCTTGGGCTAATGTGTGAACTTATTTTTTGTGATTGGTATAACTTGATCTCGCAGACGTAAAGGCTTGGGTGGACGGATGACGAGGCCCAGCAGATGGCGCAGCCCCTACTGGAGGCGATAGACTAGTAGGGCGCCTACTCCCCTCGATCGTCGAAGCTGAAGAGGTCGCGGAGGGCCTGGAGGGTAACGTCGCGGCCGATGGCGGCGATCGAGTCGGTGAGGGGGATGTTCTTAGGGCAGACCCGGACGCAGTTCTGCGCATTTCCACATGAGTTAACCCCCTCCTCCGTCATCTCAGCCCGCAGGCGCTTTTTCTTCTGCTTGGCCCCGGTGGGGTGGCTATTGAAGAGGCGAACAAGGGAGAGGGGGGCAGGCCCCTCAAACTTGGAATGTTTGTTGACCTGGGGGCAGGCCTCACTGCAGCAGCCGCAGGTCATGCAGGTCGAGAGGCTGTAGCGGACCTGCTGGAGGGCCTGGCTCATCTTGGGGCCGGGCCCCTTCTCAAAGGTCCCGTCGGTCTCGATCCAGGCATGGACCCGCTTGAGGGAGGCAAACATCGAATCCCGATCGATCCGAAGGTCCCGGATGAGGGGGAACTTGGTAAAGGGGGCAAGGGTGATCTCGTGATTGCCCGACTCGTTAATGAGGGTCTGGATCAGGGCCGAGCAAGCCTGGCGGGGGCGCCCATTGATCAGCATCGAGCAGGAGCCGCACACCTCCTCGAGACAGCCATCCTCCCAGACAATCGGCTCGACCCGCCTGCCCTCGATGTTGACCGGATTTTTCCTGATCTCCATCAGGGCGGATATGACGTTGAGGGAGGGGCGCAAGGTGAGCTCAAAGGTCTCCCAGTACTGGTGACCCGGTGTTCCCCGGTAGATCTTGAGGCGGAATTTTTCCATCAGATGGGGAGGGGGATCTCTTTGGGGAGGTTTTCGAATTCGGGCGCGTGCTTCTTCACCTTTGTGTAGTCCCGGCCGAGCGGTTTTAAGTAGGGCATATCTGGTTTTTTGTCATAGGTGATCACAGGCTCTTTGGCAACCGGGTCGTAGGTAGCAATGGTGTACTTGAGCCAGTTCTCATCGTCCCGGTCGGGGAAGGCGGCCTTGTAGTGGGCCCCCCGAGATTCATCCCTTTGGAGGGCCCCTTTGGTGATCACCTGGGCAAGCTCGAGCATCGATTGGAACCGGTGGGCGGCGATAAAGCTGTAGTTGGCGATCCGCCCATGCTCATCGAGGCGGATATGGGCGTAGCGCTCCCGGAGCTCCTTGATGGCGTCGAGGGTGGCGGCTAGGTCGGTGTTATCCCGCTGGACGGTGACATAGTGGAGCATCCGGTCCCCCAGCTCCTCGTAGAGCTGGAAGATGTTCTCCTTGCCATCGCGGTCGAAGAGGTCATCGCGGAAGGCCTCCTCAATTTTGAGCTCTTTGTCGAATAGGGACTCGGGAAGGGCAGATACCTCTTGCTTGAGAGTATTGAGGTAGCGGGGGAGCTCCACACCGACCACAAGGCCAGCGAAGATGCAGGAGACGAGGGAATTGGCGCCGAGCCGGTTAGCGCCGTGGTACTGGAAGTCCGATTCGCCGATGTTGAAGAGGCCAGGGATGTTGGTCATCTGACGAAAGCGCCCCTCCCGATCGGGGGCATCGGCAGCCGGGTAGTCGACCCAAGCGCCCCCCATCGAGTAGTGGACGCCGGGAAAAATCTTCATCGGCTCCTTCCGCGGATCGCGACCGGTAAACTTGTGGTAGATGTCAAGGACCGAGTCGAGCTTCTTGTGGGTGGCAGCGGGGAGGTGGGTCACATCGAGGTAGACCACATCTTGCCCATCGATGCCAAGGCCGAGCTGAGCGATGCGGAGGAGTTCGCGCGCGCCGATATCGCGAGGGACGAGGTTGCCATAAGCGGGATAGAGCTCCTCGAGGAAGTACCAGGGCTCTCCCGTCTTCCCACACGGGATCGTCCGCCCGTCGGGCGTGGTGATCGTCTTCGAGGAATCGCCATAAACCCAAACACGCCCCCCCTCTCCCCGGACCGACTCTGAGATAAGGCGCCGCTTATCCTCGCCGGGAATCGTCGTCGGGTGGATCTGGATAAACTCCCCGTTGGCATACTCCATCCCCTGCATATAGAGGCGGGCGTTGGCAGCGCCTGTGGAGAAGGTCGAGTTGGTGCTCCGCCCAAAGAGGAGGCCCGGCCCTCCCGTCGCCATAATGACCGCATTGCCCTTAAGCACTTCGAGCTTGAGGTTGAAAAGGTCGAGGAGGACAATACCCCGCGCCCTCCCCTCTTCATCGCGCACAAGGCGCAAAAATTCGTGGTTCTCATACTTAAAAACCCGCCCCTGCACCTCCTGGCGGCGGACCTGCTCATCGAGGGCGTAGAGGAGCTGCTGACCGGTTGAGGCACCGCAAAACGCCGTCCGGTGGTAGAGGGTGCCGCCAAAGCCGCGGAAGTCGAGATCCCCCTCGGGAGTCCGGTTAAAGGGGCAGCCGAGCCGGTCGAGGAGGTGAATGATTTTTGGCGCGGTCAGGCACATCTCGACAACGGGAGCTTGATCGACTAAAAAGTCGGCCCCCTTGATCGTCTCAAAGGCATGGACGAAGGGGGAATCCCCCTCGCCGCGGGTATTCATCGCCGCGTTGATCCCCCCTTGCGCGCAGACAGAGTGGGAGCGCTTGACCTTGGTGACCGAGATCAGGTGGACCTCAATGCCCTCTTCGGCCAGCTTCATCGTGGCTGCAAGTCCCGCCAGTCCCCCCCCTACAACGATCACCTTTTTCATCTCAGTTCCTCAAATTGACCCAGTAGGTGAGCCAGACCGAGGCAAGGCCCAGAAAGGAGAACAAGACGATCAGCCCAAAAACCCCGCGCGCCCACATCTTCTGCGAGCGGGCGGTCAGCGTAATGCCCCAGACAATGCCAAAGGTCCAGAGGCCGTTAAAGCCGTGGAAGACCGCAGCCAGAACGAAGACCGTGTAGAGGCCCATCATCCAGGGGCTCTTAAAGGTGTTGCGGACCGTCATCAGAGCGGCTTTGCCAAACTCCCCTGAGCCAATGAGCACCTGATCGCCGCGCAGCGCTTTTTTCTTCAGCGCCTTGACCAGCGTCTGCTCGTTTTGTAGCTGCTGGAGCGAGTCGAGTTTCGCGGCCAGTTCCGGGCTATAGCCGCCCGCCGCATCGGCCTCTTCCCTAAGATCGCTGAGCGCTTTAGAGAGGGGCATCCCAAGCTCTCCTAGCTTTTCCTGCAGCGCTTTTTGGGCAACTTCTACCTGCTGCCCATCGACAATCTGCAGGCCCAGCCGATCAGCAACGGTGTAGAGGCCACTATCGAGGCTTACCCGGACAAAGTAGTGGACCTTATCCCCCTCACGTGCCTCGGAGGGGTAGTCCATAAAGCGCATCTGGATCACGTGCAAAATGACGCCAACCACCAGAATAAGCGATGCGATCCGGTGCCAGGTGAATTTCCGGTTCCGGACATACTTGAGGGAGGGGGTGCGCCCGTCGCTTGGTAATGAATTGACCCGGCTTGTCCTCAGGTACTTTACCCCCAAGTAGCCGTGAAAGAGGAAGGGGAGGGCGATCAGCAGAATCTCCAGCACCTGCAGGTAGGGCAAGCGGTGGATCGCATTGACCATATTGATAAATCCCTCGCCGTCATCGCCGATCCAGAGGGCCGCTTGGGAGTTGGTGAGGAGGTGCTCGATGATGTAGACCACCAGAGCCAAGCCGAGGAAGGAGTGCCACCGCCTTGAAGCGAAGTTCTTCGGAAAGGTTCCCATGGAGCCCCGTTATAAAACGCTTCTTTTAGGGCGTCAAGGTGCGCTCTAACCTTGCGATTGGTATAGTGCTTTCCGATGGGAAACAAGTGGAAGAGATCGTCTCCAGAGTTAGTTGAGCGGTTCTATGCTGCCCTTGCCGACTATCCCGATGCCCAGATGCGGAAGATGTTTGGCTACCCTTGTGCCTTTCTCAACGATCACCTCTTCACCGGTCTGCATGAGGAGAACTGGATTATCCGCCTCCCTCCTGAGGCGAGGGAGGAGCTGGGCACCCCCAACTTTCAACCGATGGGACGGGTGATGAGGGAATATGTGCTTCTGCCTAAGGAGACGCAGGGAGAGGCCGTGCACCAGTGGCTTGCCAAAAGCATCGAGTTCGTCAGCGGACTCCCTCCAAAAAGCCCTCCACGTTCTGGTAGGCGAGTCTCTCGAGCTGCGCCTCGGTAAAGTGATCTCTTAGAAGCGCAAAGAGGGCAGGATAGCAGCTGGAGTTGTCTAAGCCAGGCGAAAAGGTCGGCGTCCAGAGCTCCTTGACAAGCTCAGGGGGCATGTCGAAGCCCCCGTAGTAGTCGGCGCCAAGCGCGATGGTGTTTTCTCCACCCAGCTTTAAGGCATGTTCGACATGGGTGATGATCGCCCCCTTTTGTTTACCGAGGAAGCGACGGACGAGGTTGAGGCCGATCACCCCTTTTCGGCGGATCACCTCGAGGGCAAGCTCATCGGGGAGGTTGCGGGGATGATCTTCGATAGCCCGGTAGTTGGAGTGGCTGGCGATGACGGGGATGTGGAGGTTTTCCCGATCGAGCGTATTGAGGATGTCGTACGCAAGAGGGTCGGAGGTATGACTGAGGTCGATGGCGATCCCCTTTCCGCTTATGTAGGCGAGGAGGGCCTTCCCGTCGGGCTTGAGGCCAACATCGGTTTTGTTGCCGCCGCCAAAGCGGTTCTCCCCATTCCAGGTGAGGCTGATGTAGAGGATCTGCTCCACTTGGGAGAAGGTGTCGAGGCGGTGAAAGGCTGACTCGAGCGGCTCCCCTTCGTCGGCAAGGCCTGAGGCGTTCTCAATGGCGATCAGGCCACGGATCGGGGCAAGCTCCTGCTGCAGTTTTTGGTAGAGGGCGATCTGTTTTTCTGCTTGTTTGCTGCTATTGGGTCCTCCAATGGTGGCGACGGCAAAGGTCTGGAGGGCAACGCCGCCCGCGCGAAGCTGGGGAACGGAGCAGCGGGTTTCGGGAGAGTGGAGGGTAAGGGTATCGGGCTTGTCAGCAACAGAGCCTAGGAGGTCACAATGGAGATCGTAAATCATATCCGGAACAGGGCCTTTACGTTGGCAGTGGTTTGATGGGCAATTTCTTGGAGGGATAGCCCCTTCACTTTGGCAAGCTCTTCGGCGACACGGACGACGTGGGCCGGCTCACACCGCTTCCCCCGAAAACCCTGGGGTGCAAGGTAGGGAGCGTCGGTTTCGATGAGGAGGCGGCCTGTGGGCATCTCTCGGGCCACTTCGCGCAAGGGCCCGCTCTTGTTAAAGGTGAGTATCCCGCTTAAGGAGAGGTACCAGCCCCGCTCCATCAGTTTCTCTGCGTCTCGAAGTGTGCCGGTAAAGCAGTGGAGCACCCCCCGCTTCACTGCCATCTCGTCGATGATGGCGAAAAAGTCATCGAAGGCCTCGCGGCAGTGGATGACAACGGGAAGGTCCCGCTCGAGAGCAAGGGTGAGGTAGCGGCAGAAGAGGGCCCGCTGCTTTTCTTTTGGGGAGTGCTCGTAGTAGTAGTCGAGGCCGGTCTCCCCTATTGCAACCAGATCGGCCTGCGCCACCATGGAGAAGAAGGGGTCGGCCTCATCGGCGTCGTGGGGCGTTGTGGCAGCGATGTTGTGGATCCAAGGGTAGCGCCTTTTCAGCTCTAAGCCCCTTCTGAGCGGCTCCTCTCCGGTGCAGATGTTGAGTATAGTGGTAACGCCCGCCTCCTCTGCCCGCTGGAGGACAGCGTCGATATCGTCGTGGAATGCCGGATCGGTGAGGTGGGCATGGGAGTCGGTGAACATCCTACCAACATAGAAGAAAAGAGGCTAAAGCTCTAGGGCGGAATAATGGGGAGGAGGCAGGGGGGGCCGGCAGCGACCGCTGCAGTTCCCGTCAGCACAATGGTCATCCCATTGTTAGCCGCTCCCATACCCGTCGGTCCGAGATCAAAGGGGTGAGGATTGGCGCTGAGGGTAGCTGCCATTTGAGTATCTAGGTTGATGACGACGGGAGGAATGGTGAGAGGATCAAAACTGTTCCCTGTGATGGTGATGCAGGAGACCAGCGGGTTAGGGTCCTGGGTAATGATGCTGATGGGTGTTGCATTATTCCCAAACTGATTGTTCGACACCGTCAACTCAAACGGGTTAGAGAATCCATGGGCCATCACCTGCCGCAAGTTGCCTGTGACAAACTGATTATCATCGACCAGCCCGAGTATGGGGAGAGGCCCGCCAAAAACCATCGAGACGGATGCAGGGCCGCTTCCCCCAGAGAATAGATTATTTGTGACCTCGAAGGAGCCAGCCACCATGAGGAGATCAAGATGGGTGTCAGTGGTAGAGGCAAAGGTATTACCGGAGCAGACAATAGGTGCAGGCGTCACCCCATCCTGCTGAGCCAAAACATGGATCTCCCCGAACATATTGTTTAGAATGCGAAGGTCCATGTCCCCAATGGCAAAGAGGTCTCCAGTTGATACGGGAAACTGGTTAATATTGCTGGTAATATTGACCCGGGGCACCAGGATGGTACTCTGGATATTAACAAACTCCATGGTGTTCCGATCGATATTGAGGGTACCCCCCGTAATGGAGTTGAAGAAGATACTGCTCTCCACCATGGCGTTTTCTGAGATCGTAGCCGTCGTGAGGGTCGCAGGATCGGTGATCCTAATGCTGCCGCTAGAGCCGACCGGCCAGGTGTTGCCGGTGATAAGCAGGTCATCGGTCATCCCGATGGCGTTGATAGTCGCACCGTCAAAAAAGGTCGAGTTGCTCACCGTCAGGGCCCCACCAAGGTTACTGTCCACAGCAATTGGGAGGTTCCGAAAGTTCACGTTCTCCACTTCGACGTCGCCGCTCCAAGCGCCCACGACGATCCCTCTGTCGCCCCCCTGCAGCGTCACGCCGCAGATAAAGTTGTCGGTCATCGTCACCACCCCATCCGTTGCAATATCGAGGACCACCTGGCCCGATCCGGTCAAGTCGGTCACGACAATGGTCATGCCACTTGGTAGCTCCACCACCCGGGTAGGGCCACTAAATCCGAGGAGGTGCTGCTCGGGGAGGAGGGGGATGGGCCAATCGACCGGCACATTCCCGGTGTCTTGAAGGCCGAAGAGGATATCTCCAGGGGCAGCCATGGCGATCGCATTGGGGAGGAGGGCAGGATTAAGCTGGGTCCCGATCCCATCGATCGTGTTGTTGAAGAAGATAATCCCGTCAGCAGGTCCGGGTACCACAAACTCAAGCGGTGTGGTTTCAACCCGGATCATCCGCTCCCGTTCAACGCGGCGGCCCATCAGTCGACAGATGGGAGAGCGGCAGCATTCGCGGGGCCGGCACCGATCGAGGAAGAGGCGGAGCTCGAGCGTGGCCGAGCCGGTAGTCTTGTGGAGCCGGTCGTACTCGACCTCAGCGCCTAGAATCAGCTCCCCATTAATGCAGAAGGGGAGCGACTGGAGCCGGTACTCACCCCGGATGCGGGGGCCATGGAGGGGGTCCACCTGGTGGGCCCGGTAGTAGAAGTAGCCGGCAAAGCCCCAGAGCTCACCCGCGTAGAAGAGGATCCCCTTCCCGATCTCAGCGTCAAAGCCGCGATAGGCCTGCCGCTCGAACAGCTGGAGGCCCGCTTGGGTCACATTCACCAGTCTCTTGGTCCTAAGCTCGATCGGCTGGTAATAGTTGGCACGGGCAAGCCACCAGCAGCCGAGGATCTCAAGGCCGCCCCCGATTTGGGAGTAGATCTTCCCGGAGCGGCCGCTAGCATCGTAGAAGACGTTGATCCCAAGGGCCGTGTTGTTGTGGCCGGTGAGCCAGCGGTAGCCGGCCCCGATGTTGCCGGTATAGAGGTCGCGAAACCAACCGGTTCCCCCCTGAATGAAGAGGAGCGAGCACCCGTTTTGGGAGATGGGGACAAATCCTTCCGCACCTGCCCCCCTGCGCCAGTTATCGGCCCGTCCCCCTAAATACAGATCGGGGCCCCAGGTCCCACAAATGGTGCAGCAGTTAGGTAAACAAAAGCCACATAAACGCCATTCCGGTTTAGAAGGGAGCGAGTCGCAAGCTGGCTGAGCCGCCGGTTCTTCTTCAACGAGCGACTCAACGGCAGCCATGAGGGATGGCTCTGGGGCCGGCAGGGTAAAACTCTCCGCTTCAACTTGCTCAGTGAAGGTGATCGGCTGCAGATTCTCTGCTTCAGCAGCTTCAACTTGCTCAGTGAAGGTGATCGGCTGCAGATTCTCTGCTTCAGCAAATGGGGGGGCGGAAATTTGGGCTAGACGCTCCGCTTTGATCCGCTCTCGGTGGCTTAATCCATACCCTATCGCGGTGAGGGCAATGATAGCTCCAATGAGCCAGGCTCCACGGCGCATTAGGGACAAGATCTCTTGTTTTCTTCCCTTTTCCCACCTCCCCTAATTTAGTGTTAAACTTTTTTTTACTCACAGGATCGGAAAAAAGGATTTGCATTAAAGCGGTCCCGCCGTAGGATTAATCAAACCTTTAAGTTGGGGAGGGGGAGATGCGCTTTTTACTGCTTGCAATGCTCGGATTCGGATCGGCTCTGATGGCGACCTCGAATGGGTCGATGTTCTGTGCCAACGTTGAACGGAACGGTCAGTTTTTAACGGCCCCCCTCACCTCAAGCAACCCCAACGTCCTTTGGGAGTCGACAGAGATCGGCTTCTTGGGCGATCCGACGGTCACCTCTGCTGCTGTGCTAGCTTATAACAGTGGCACAGGTCAGCTAGTGGCCCTCTCACCCTCCGACGGCTCTCTCCTATGGGCAGCCGACTTGGGTGATGCCAGGGCGGGACCGATTACCGCGGATGAGACGCTCGGGATTGCGGTGATCGGGACCCAGCAGGGGACACTGCAGGCCTTTGATCTCACTTCAGGCGCCCCCCTCTGGACGGCCAATATTGGAGGAGGGGCTGCCCTCTCACCCGCGTCGTCAAATGGGGTGGTCTATGCGATGGACGACACAGGGACCATTTGCGCCTTTAGCGGCTCGGACGGGAGTCTGGTCTGGCAGAGGACCCTCCCCTTCCGCTCCCCCGGTTCGATGTCCCTCTCCAAGGGGGTCCTCCTCACCTTTGTCAGCAGGGGCGATGGGCGGGGGATGGTCATGGCCTACTCGGCCTCCAATGGGAACCCCCTCTGGAGCAGAACCTTTGACCGCCTCTTCCGCTGGACACCCGTGATCGCAGATGGGAGGGTCGTGATCGCCGATAGCCTCTTCTCGATCGCTGCGCTCAACCTCAGCACGGGGGCGACCCTCTGGACCACTAAAGTGGCAACGTTGCCCAATGTGGGTGTTACGGTGGCCGATGGGACCGTCTATTTGCTGGATCAGCTGGGGCGGATCGAGGCCTTCGAGCTGAGCAATGGGAACCCCCTCTACACCTCGGTGGGAACGGGGCTTCGGACTGTCGTCGTCCCCCCTGTCATAGCAGGAGAGGTCCTCTACTACAATGATCTTAGCGAAGGACTGCTCGCCTTTGACAGAACGACAGCAGCCCGCCTCTTCCGTTTCACAGCTGAGCGGCTAAGCACCAGCCAGCCGGTGATCCGGGATGGGATCTGCTACCTCACCACCCGCGAAGGACGCCTGATCGCTATTCAGTAGCCTAGGGCGTAATCACCGGGAGGGTGCAGACCGGGCCAAGGGGGACGGTACCTACGATGGCGGTCGTCATCCCCCCGTTGGCTGCTGTCATTGCACTGCCCGCTCCGGCCGGGTTGGGGTCGGGGAAGGCGGTAAAGGTTGGTGTTACCCCCCCCACGCTATTGTCCAGCAAAATATCACCTGGACCTACTAGGGCCGTCGTATTGCCCGTAACGGTCAAGCAAGAGATAGGCACCACAGTGCTGAGGCCAGCGATTGTGAGCTGAGCAGGACCCACAGAACCTGCAAACATATTACTGGAAATGGTCAGCTCGGGGCCACCTGCACCGAAAACACCCAATATTGAGGTTGCGCTAGCGCCGCCAAAGGTGTTCCCAGCAACCAGCCCTAGTGAAGTCCCACTCAGCGAGAGGTCGATTTCATTGCCGAGGGGCGTGCCCACGAAGGTATTATTGGTGATTTCGTAGGGGGTATCAGCGATCGTCCAATCTATAGGATCCGTAGAAACACCGGTAGCCGTAAACGTGTTACCATCAACAATGATAGAGCCGAGAGGGAGAGCAGAAGGGAATAAAAAGAGTAGCTCGGTTGCGAAAAGTTGGTTGTTGTTAATGCGAATATCGGCCTGACCTACGGCAAAGAGGGAGGTCATGACGCCAAGGGGAGCTGGCTGTATGTCGTTGTCCGCTACAACAAACCTCGGCACGACGGTGGTTGCAGTAACGAACGGCCCAACCATTAAGTTCCGTTCGATATTGACCGTCCCCCCTGTATCGGAGAAGAGGGCGACCGATGCTTCGGGCATTAGGTTGTCCGTAATAGTGGCGGTTGTTGTCCCCACCGGGTCGGTGATGCTAACACCACCAGGATTGGGTAAAAAGCCGAACGGCCACTGGTTATTGGTCACAAGCAGATCGTCGGTCATACCGGAGACGGTGATGGCCCCCGCTTGGAGGAAGGTCGAGTTGCGAACCGTGAGGGCTCCGCCTAGAGTATTGACCACAGCAGTCGTCAGATCCCGAAAGTTCACATCGTCCACTTCAACGTCGGCGCTCGCGCTGTCCATCACGACCCCTCTGTCGCCCCCCTGCAGCGTCACGCCGCAGATGTAGTTGTCGGTGGTGGTGGTCACCCCATCCATGCCAGGGGCAATATCGAGGACCACTTGACCGGCACCGGTCAGGTCGGACACGACAATGGTCATCCCATTGGATAGCTCGACAATACGCGCCGCATTAGAGAACCCAAGGAGCTGCTGCTCGGGCTGTAAGGGGATCGGGGTCATCACCGGTACATTCCCCGTATCCTGGAGGCCGAAGAGGACATCGCCGGGTCCAGACATCGCGATCGCATTGGGGAGGAGGGCGGGGTTGGTCTGAGTCCCGACCCCATCGATCGTGTTGTTGAAGAAGATAATCCCTTCAGCTGGGCCGGGTCCGACCATCATAAGCGGCGCAGTCTCAACCCGGATCATCCGCTCCCGTTCAACGCGGCGGCCCATCAGGCGGCAGATGGGAGAGCGGCAGCATTCGCGGGGGCGGCACCGGTCGAGGAAGAGGCGGAGCTCGAGCGAGGCCGAGCCGGTTGTCTTGTGGAGCCGGTCGTGCTCGACCTCAGCGCCCAGAATCAGCTCCCCATTAATACAGAAGGGGAGCGACTGGAGCCGGTACTCACCCCGGATGCGGGGGCCATGGAGGGGGTCCACCTGGTGGGCCCGGTAGTAGAAGTAGCCGGCAAAGGCCCAAAGCTCACCCGCGCAGAAGGGGATCCCCTTCCCGATCTCAGCGTCAAAGCCGGGGTAGGCCTGCCGCTCGAACAGCTGGATCCCCGCTTGGGTCACATCTATCAGTCTCTTGGTCCTAAGCCGGATCGGCTGGTAATAGTTGGCACGGGCAAGCCACCAGCAGCCGAGGATCTCAAGGCCGCCCCCGATTTGGGAGTAGATCTTCCCGGAGCGACCGCTAGCATCGTAGAAGATGTTGACCCCAAAGGCGGTGTTGTAGCCGGTGAGCCAGCGGTAGCCGGCCCCGATGTTGCCCGTATAGAGGTCGTGAAACCAACCGGTTCCACCCTGAATGAAGAAGAGCGAGCACCCGTTTTGGGAGAGGGGGAGAAACCCTTCCGCCCCGGCTCCCCTTCTCCAGTTACCCGCCCGGCCTCCTAGGTAGAGGTCAGGACCCCAACAACCGCAGGCGCAGGGGCAGCAGGTCGGCACGCAGCATCCGGAAAGGGGGCGGGTAGGCTGAACGGGGAGGGCTTCAGATGCGACCTCCACCGTTGCCTCTTCCCCACACACCAGACACTCCACAGCGGCAATCGCCTCAGCGTCGGTAGTGGGCTCAGCGCAAGGGATAGACTCCTCTTCTATAGGTAGGGGGACCACAGCGGCAATGGGAACGCACTTCTCTTCTATAGGTGAGGGGACCACAGCGGCAATGGGAACGCACTTCTCTTCTATAGGTAGGGGGACCACAGCGGCAATGGGAACGCACTTCTCTTCTATAGGTAAGGGGACCACAGCGGCAATGGGAACGCACTTCTCTTCTATGCGCTGCTCCCCGATCGAGACGGCAACCATCTCGGAGCTGCCCGCCTGCCAATCAGCCATCGCTTCGGCAAGGAACTTTTGGGCGACCTGCCGCTCCATCGGCTCCGCGCCTGACGCTTGTGCAAGCTCTCTCCACCTTCTGATCTGCGCCATCTGCTTGCCCGAGGTCGTGGGGGAGTAGCAGAAGGTGGGGAGCCCTTGCGACCGGATGCTCACCGGAGGTCGTTCCACCGAAGCGGTTGAAAAGTGCGATTTCGGGCTGAGAAGCTTGCCCCCCCCTAATTGATAACCCACAATGGGGAATGCAATTCCAACAGCGATCAAACCGAGGATGAGGAGCTTACGGCGCATAGGGCAGAGGGGGTTCCTTTTTCTTTCCCCTTTAACCCACCCCCTATTTAATAGTAAAATTTTTTTTATGGAGTGAACGGAAGGGGCGGGATGGTGGGAAGGGGGCAGGGGGTGGGGGTGTTGAGGACCAGGTCTCCCCCAGGGATGGTCACGGTAAGGTTGTTGTTATTGGCCGACAGATTGGGGAGGTCAAACACAAAAATAGGGGTCACGGCAGTGCTATCGATCAGGATCCCACTCGTTGTGACCACCTTGTCGTTGTTCAAGAGGGTAGCGCATACCGGCTGGACACCGGCTGTTCGGGCCACGCGGTAGCTCTGAAGGGCGGTGTTGTTGAACTGGGTATTCCCCTGCATCGTCACGTTCCCCTGGAAGCCAGCTGTCCCTCCGAAGTCGACATCTAGGAAGCGGGGGGATGAGGTCCCTTCATTGTTTTCAATTAGGATGAGGGCATCCGTATCGACATCCATAAATAGGGCCGATGCCGCTAGGCTAGTGAAACTGTTGTCCGATATGAGGACGTTGAGCGGCCCCCGATTGAGGTCAAATCGGACCGACTCGAGGGTAATACCGACAATGTTATTGTCCTGAACCACATAGGTGTCGGCTGCCTGGGATGCAATGACATAGACCGCCCGACCGGTAAGGCCCATCAGCGAGGACTCGAGGACCCGAACGTCTTTGATGGACCCAGGAATGACCAAGTCGTTGACGAAGAGGCCGTTGACGCCGCCACCGATTTCCGACTGATAGAGGACAAAGGTGCCGCCGCAGGTGATGAGGTCGACAGCATCGGCTGTTGTGGCGAAGGAGCAGTTAGCGATCAGAGCATGGTCGACCAGAGCCAGGTTAAACTGGATCCCGTTTCCTCCCTGAAAACTGGAGCGGCGTATCTCTTGGATCCCCGTGCTCCCCATGCTCAAGATCGAGGTCGGGGCCCCCATAAACTGACTGTCAGCAACCGAGAAGGAGCCTCCCATATTGACGATACCCTGCGTGACTTGGGTATCAAAGATCAGGTCCTCAACGGTCAGCCCCTCAAAGGTGGCGGACTGAAGGATCCCGACCGACCCGCCGAGCAGCTCGATCCCCTGGAAGAGGTTGTCCGAGTCGGTCATGAAAATCGGATTCAGGAGCCCTCCCGCTACCACCCCCCTACCGGCACCAGTAAGGTCGGTAATGGTCAACTTGGCACCATTTGCTAGGGTGAGGGTCACTTGGCTCGAGTTGCCAAAGCCGAGAACCTGCTCTTCGGAATTGAGGGTGATCGTCCCAGCTGGAGTCATATTCCCTGTGTTTTGGAGGAGGAAGACGATGTCCCCGGCGCCCGCTAGGGCGAATGCGTTGTCAATGGTCGCCGGGTTGGTTTGGGTGCCGGTCCCGTCGATCAATTCGTTGGCAAAAATCAGCTGGTTGAGGGGGCCATTGACACGCTGGCCCGGCCCCTCCTGGACCCAGATCGCCCGCTCCCGGTAGACCTTGCGGCCCATCAGATCGCAAATCGAGGCTGGGCAGGAATTGGAACGGAAGGGAAATCGGATCTCTAGGTAGGCCGAGCCGGTCGAGTGGCGATACCGGTCCCACTCATACCAGCCGCCGACCAGAAGCTGGGCCCGGAAAGGGAGGCAGTTGTACCGGTATTCGGCCCGAACCCGGGGCCCCTGAGTGGGGCTAAGCCCCTCCCGGCCGTAGTAGAAGTAACCCCCGTAAGCCCACAGCTCACCCCCCTTCACATTCACCTCGCCCCCAAACTCCAGATCCATCCCGTAGAGGGGGGTCTCGAAACAGAGGAGGCTGAGATCGATTAGCCGGGTCCCGTCGAGAGCCACTCCAGGCCGTGAAGAGACGATGTGGCGGGGGCTAATGGGGAAGTAGCCGTTAGCGCGGAAAAGGGTTCGGCAGCCGAGTACCTCTACGCCAGCCCCTAGCTGCCCAAAGGTCGAACCCCGCTCAGTAAAGGCGAGATCGCCAAATCCGTTGATCCCGATAGCCAATTTGGAGCTGAGCTGCTGGCGGAAGCCGAGGCCGAGAGAACCGACGCCCTGATGGCGGAAGTAGCCGGCCCCACCCTGAACAAAGATGACCCTATCGGAGCGCTGCGCAACCGGAACCCACCCCTCTGCCCCTCCCCCTCTGCGAAAGTTGCCCCCTTGCCCCGAAACGATCAGCTCAGGGGCAAAGCAGCACCCCTCTCCCAGTAAGGGAGCCGTAAATAGGAGGGTGGCCAACAAGATCCTTCTCATTCCCCCTTCGTTACCCTGCACCAGGTTGACTTATCAAGTATTTTTTTTTGTTTCCCTAATGCAGAGATAGAGTTAAGATTTTGGCATGGTAGATCGACTCTTTTTCATTCTGAGCCTAGTGGGGATGCTTCCCCTAATCGCCGCATCGTCAGATGGGGCGATGTACCGGGGAACTGCGGGGCGAACCGGGGTCTACACCGGCCCCCATGCTGTGCGAACACTTGACCTCGTGTGGGAAAACAGCGCCGTTGCCGAGGCAAAATCGACGGTGGCGGTCACCGCCTCACAGGCCTTTATCTCAACGCTTGGCGGGGAGCTTCACGCCCTCAATCCAGCAACGGGAACCCTCAATTGGAAGGTGGGACTGGGGAGCTCATCCAATGGCTCCTCACCGGCAGCCGATGAGGTAGCGGGGTATGTGGTTGCGACCGGGGGAACGACCCTCTGGGCCTTTCAGAGCGCTGACGGTACTCCGCGGTGGCAGTTTCCTTTAGGGGTCGAGGCGATCGGCTCTCCCGTAATTACAGGAGGGGTGGTCTATGTTGCCGACCGGTCGGGTGTCGTATGGGCCGTCGATGGAACAGCGGGAACCCTGGTGTGGCAGACCTCTCTCGGTGCCGAGACCTTCAGCTCTCCCGCCGTTGAGGGGAGCCGGCTCGCCATTGTGACTCGGGCGGGAGACCTTGTGATCCTGAGCACAACCGATGGGAGTGAGCTGGTGCGCCTCTTTCTCAGCCCCTACCTCACCGAAACGGTGGCCCTTTCGGGGGGAGTGGTCTACACCACCGACGGCTTCTCGCGCCTTCTCGCCATCGATGCGATGACGGGGGCGATCAACTGGTCGATCCCCTTTGCGGCAAACTTGGGCACCAATCCTTGCATCGACAATGGCTCCCTCTTTGTGGTCGATGCGGCTGGCCGGCTAAGTGCGTTTAACGCGGCGGATGGGACCCTTATCTGGTCGGCTGAAGGGGTGCCAGTTATTGGAAACGAGGGGCCTGTCTTTGCCAACGGGGTGATCTATGTCGCGAGCTTGGGAGGCGGAGTCCTCCTATTTGATGCCACGACGGGCAGCCCTCTAGCCACCTTTGAGCCCTCTGCTTCCGTTGGGGGGCACCCCGTTCCTGTGGGCGGTGTTGTCTACCTCTCCTCGGTTGATGGGAGACCCGTTGCCCTTAATTAGGGCGTGTAATTCCTTACCTTTCCCCTTTGTACGGCGGATATTGGCCCTCAGCGCTTTTGTTTTCCTCGGACAGGGCGCTTAGGCCCTTCCCTTCGACTCAGAAATAGCCCTGACAACCAATCTCCCCTCGGACAAAAGGTAAATCTAATGGATTACACGCCCTAAGGAGTAAACGGAAGGGGTGGGATAGTGGGGAGGGTGCAACGGGTGTCGGTGTTCGCCACAGACCCTACGGTTGTCACACTCAGGTTGTTGTTGTTGGCTGAGAGGTTCGGAAGGTCGAAGACAAAGATATTGTTGGCATTGCTGCTAAGGAGGATGCCGCTCGAAGCTGTTACATTGCCGTTGTCGAGTAGAGTGGCGCAGAAAAACTGCGTCGTCATGGCATTTCGCCGCAGGGAGTAGCTTTCGGCTGGTGGGGTGTTGAGGTTGACGTTGGAAAGAAGGGTCACATTGAGGGGCACATTGACCCCTCCCCGGCTCAACACATCGATAAAGTTGTCGCCAGCCGTACCCTCGTTGTCCTGGATGAGGATCGTCGTCGTACTGGCGGCATCGATAAAGATGGCGTCCTGGGTCAGGCTGAACAGGGCATTCTCGGTGATTTCGATGTTGACAGGGCCCTGGTTAAGGTCGAAGTAAATCATCTCCTCACTGCCACTGAAATTGCAGTTGCGGATCACATAGGTGTCGGCCGCTTGGGACATATTCGCCTCAATAGCTCGGTTATCGAGCATATTGGCTTCGCACTCCAAGACCCGAACATCTTTGATAAGCCCGGGGTTGGCGTTGTCATCGACCAAGAGAAAATCGTCTCCCCCATTCATCAGAGACTGGTAGACCACAAAGGGCCCGCCTGAGTCGATAACCTCAACGGCGTTTAGAGAGACAGCAAAGGCACACTGGCTGACCAATGCCTGGTCAACCTGGGCCCCGTCAAAGCGGATCCCCCTTGCCCCCTGAAAACTCGAGCGGCGGATCTCTTGGGTGCCGCTGCTGAGGGTGCTCAAGATCGCAGTGGTCTGACCCGACAACTCGCTATCGGCAACCGAAAAGGCCCCCCCAGTGTTGGAGATCCCTGCGACCGTCTGACTGGCGAGGATCAGATCTTTAACCGTCAGCCCGTCAAACGTTGCCGGCTGCAAGATACCCACCACCCCACCCAGCAGCTCAACCCCTTGGACCAGGTTGTCCGAGTCGGTCATGAAGATGGGATTCAGGAGCCCCCCCGCAACCACCCCTCTACCAGCACCGGTTAAGTCGGTAATAGTCAGCTTCGCCCCATTAGAGAGGGTGATGGTGACCTGGTCCGAGTCACCAAAGCCGTAGACCTTCTCTTCCAAATCGAGTGTGATCGTCCCAGATGGGGTCATGTTGCCGGTGTCCTGGAGGAGGAAGACGATATCGCCTGGCCCCGACATCGCAAAGGCATTGTCGATGGTGGCCGGATTGGTCTGAGTGCCGATCCCATCGATCGTCTCATTGGCAAAGATCAGCTGGCCGAGCGGACCACCGACCTGCACCCTCGGCCCCTCGTGGACCCAGACCACCCGCTCCCGATAGACTTTGCGCCCCATCAGGTCGCAAACCGAAGCGGGGCAGGTGGAGCGACAGAAGGGATAGCGGATCTCCAGATAGGCCGAACCGGTCGATTGGCGTTGTCGGTCCCATTCGTACCAGCCCCCAAACACGAGTTGGACCGGAAGATTTCGGGGATTGTAGCGGTACTCGGCCCGAATCCGGGGCCCCTGAATCGGCCTTATCCCCTCCCGTTTGTAGTAGAAGTAGCCCCCGTAGGCCCAAAACTCCCCTCCCCTCACGTTGAGCTCACCCCCCACCTCGGTATCAAACCCAAACAAGGGAGTTTCGAGGGAGTCGAGTGTCAAGGCAATGAGTTGTGTCCCCTCAACCGCCACACCCGGCCTCGAGGAGACGACCCGGTGGGGGCTTAAGGGGAAATAGCCATTGGCCCGGAAAAGGGCCCTATTGGCCAAAAGTTCCACCCCCGTTCCCAGCTGTCCGAAGATCGATCCCCTATCGGTAAAGGCAAGGTCCCCAAAGCCATTAATGCCCAGCGCCAGCTTCGAGCTCATCTTTTGCCGAAAGCCCAGGCCGAGTGAGCCAACCCCCTGATGGCGGAAGTAGCCCCCTCCTCCCTGAACAAAGACGACCCGATCGGAGCGTTTGCCGAGCGGCACCCACCCTTCAATGCCCCCGCCCCGTCGGTAATTGCCCCCTTGACCCGAGACGATCACCTCGGGCGCAAAGCAACACTCCTCCGCAACAAGGGGCGCTGCAAACAAAAGGGTGGCTAGGAGGATCCGTCTCATCCCCCTCCTACTTAACGGCGACATGGGCCAACGTCAAGTCATTTTTTTTGTTCACCTAATGAGAAGGAGGAGTTAAGATTTTAGGCGTCATCACAAGGAGTGTCCCATGCGAGCCCTACTGCTGCTTAGCCTTATCACCCTCCCCCTTATGGGTGCCACCTCGAATGGGGCGATGTACCGGGGAACACCGGGACGGACGGGTGAGTACACCAGCGTCCCCAGTAAGGGGACTCTCGGCCTCAACTGGGAGAACACCGGAGTTGAAGAGGCCCGGTCGACCGTAGCGGTTACCGCCTCGGGGGCCTATATCGCCACCCTCGGGGGGGAGCTCCATACCCTCGACCCTGCAACAGGGGCCCTTTTGTGGCGAACTGGCTTAGGGACCGCCTATAACCGCTCTTCGCCTGCTGCCGATGAGGTGGCCGGTCAGGTCATCGTAGGGGGTGGGTCGACCCTATGGGCTTTCAACCACCTGACGGGTGCTCCCCTATGGCAGTTTGAGACGGGGGGTGAGATCTTTGCCTCCCCGTTGATCGATGGGGGGATCGCCTACATTGCCAGTAGGGCGGGAATCGTCTATGCGATCAACGCAACGACCGGAGCGCTCGTCTGGCAGACTCCCCTGGGATCGGAGACCTTCAGCTCCCCTGCTGTGGACGCCACTCGCCTGGCTATTGTGACCCGCTCTGGGGACTTAGTGGTGCTGGATATCACCGATGGATCGGAGCTTTTCCGCCTCCCTATTGGCCTCAATCTCAAAGGGACGGTGGCCCTCTCAGGCGGTGTGATCTACACCACCGACGGCCTCTCCCGACTTCTAGCCATCAATGCCCAAACGGGGGAGATGGTCTGGGAGATCCCTTTTGCGGCTCTAAGTGGCACTAACCCTTGCGTGGCCAACGGTTCTGTATTTGCCGTCGATGCAGCTGGACAGGTGCGGGCCTTTAGTGCAGCGGATGGGAGCCCCCTCTGGTCGGCAGGGACGGTGGATACGCTCGGCAATGAGGGGCCTGTCTTTGCCAATGGGGTCCTCTATGTGGCCGGCTCGGGAAGCGGGCTCCTCCTCCTTGATGCCACCGATGGGAGCCTGCTCGCTACCTTTCCCTCTTCGGGAAAGGTGGGCGGCCATCCTGTCCCAGTGGGTGGGGTCGTGTTTGTCGCCTCCAGTGAGGGTCGCCCGGTTGCGCTGAAATAGGGCGTGTAATCCATTAGATCCCATTGATACCCAGAGGAAAGCTGGGTTCCCAGAGTTGTTTCCAAGGCGAAGAAAGGGCGCTGAGGGCCAATATCAGCCGCACAAAAGGGAAAGATAATGGTAATTACTTAGCCCCTGTAGACGCAGCCCGCAACGTGCGGGCCTGGCAGATGCGAGTGGGCGGCGACCCCAGGGCCACGCGCCCTGGGGGAGGAGCTCCGCGAAGCAGATGACAGGCCCCCACAAGCGGGTTGCAGCTCAAAGGGGCTAAACGCTTACAGATAATGGACTACACACCCTAGCCTTAAGGGGGGACCGGGTTGCCCCCTAAAGAGGTTGGTGCCGTGCCCATGCCAGGATTGAGAGCTTGGACGTTGCTCAGGGTAGTGCCACCGGTTATGTTCATCGTTGCATTGTTAGTAAAGACGATACCGGTTCCTACCCCTGTTCTTGCACCCAAGTTGCCTGAGACAGAGATATTCATCACGGCGCCAGCGGCTGTCTGTTGGAAAAGGTAGGTGCTCCCGGGGGAGGCAGGGCTTCCCGACTCAATGTTGTTGGTCACGGCGACAGTAGTGGTGGTTGCCTGGCTATTGCTCAAGGAAATCGCCTGTCCCGCCACGCTGGGGAAGGTGTTCCCTGTTAAGGTAACCGTTCCAGCTCCAATACTTGAAAAGAGGATCCCGCTTCCGCTGGAATTGGAAAATGTGCTGTTTCGGTAGGAGATCGCCCCCGAGTTGACAGGACTGGCAGGGGTAAAGACCGAGGCTGTGGCGTTACTGCCCGCTACACTCACCGTGTCAAAGGTGAGCGCGGCGACGTTCCCTGCAAGGTTCACCCCTGTGGCGGCGGTCACGCCCGTGAGCGATCCATTGGACATACCGATCGCTCCACCAGTGGTATTCTGAATATCGATTGGAGCTGAGCTAGCACCAACGTTGGTAAAAGAGAATCCGGTAAAGCCAAGCGCCCCGCTCCCTCCGTTCACGACGAGGACACGGCCCCCTGCTGTCTGAGTCGAGGAGCTCCCTGCAAAGGCGATGGCCCCGGTCTGGTTACTGATCTTGAGGGCATCGCCTGCTGTATTGGAGGTTAGGGTCGTTGCGCTGAACGAGAAGGCGCCGGCGTTATTCGCTAAATAGATCCCATAGGTGGTGGAATTGAGGAGGCTTAGCCCCGTAAATGACATCGAGCCTCCTGGGCTGTTCTGGACCTCTATTGCACGATCGGCGTTCTGAATGGTGGCACTGACCACGGCCGCACCGGTTACCCCATTAAGTTGAAGGCCCGCTACTCCTGGATTGGTCACGAGCAGATCGATAATGGCGAGGTTACCACCTCCGGTCATTGCAATCCCGCTAGCAGAGGGATCTGTAACGGTCATTCCCTCAATGGCGATTGCACTTACCCCATTAGTGAGCACAAGCCCGCTGCTGCCGGGGGCGCTTACAGTCAGGGTATCGATTGCCAAACTGGATCCCATATCCATGGAGACCCCATTGACACCTGGGCTATCGACTGTTACTTGTGACATCGCAATCGCGCTTGCCCCAGCAGTGAGGGCGATCCCATCGGATCCAGGGGTGTCTACTGTAAGGTTGGCGATCGCCAAGTCAGATCCCCCCATCATGGCGATGCCGACCATGTTAGGGGTGTTCAGGGTAAGGTTAGAGATCGCGACACCGGTGAGATTGGGCAGCAGGATGGCGTTTTGTCCCCCCATAGTCTCCCAGTTATAGAGCTGAGTCCCGCTATTGGCCTGGACCAGATCGGCTGAACCGGTTAGAACCGCAGGGCCCGACATGTTGAGGTTGTGGATCGTTACCGTAAGCCCATTGGGCAGGGTCACATCAATACTGGGGTTGTTGAGAAACCCCCCCAGCTGCTGATTGAGTTTAAGCGAAAAGGGAGCCACCAAGGTCTCCCCCATTAGGGTTGAGACGGTGATCGGACCTGCATCGTTGAGCAGGATGATGATCGCCCCTGGTCCCGCAAAGTTCTGGACCTCGTCGATATTGGTTGGATCCATTTGGGTCAGGCCGGTCCCGGTTCCATCGGCTGTGACATAAAAGATGAAGATATCCTCAAACTCTATATGTGTGGTCTTTTCAAGCGCCTTGAGAACCCACGGAGCAGGCTGCCGGTAGACCCGCTCGCCGAGATAGGCGCAGGCCGAGGTGGAACAGCACTGGCAGCGGCAACGGCCAAAGTCCCAAGTGGCGCCGATCAATAGGGAGAGATCATTGCTATGGAGCCGGTCGGTCTGCCATTCCCCCCCAATTCGAACCGAGAGCTGAGGGAAGAACAGGCCATCCTTCCGGTACTCTCCCCGAACGCGGGGCCCCTGGACCACCTTGATATCGGTGGCGCTGTAGGCGTAGTAACCCACATAGCCCCGCACCTCACCGCCGCAAACACAGTAGCGGCAACCCGCCTCAATGTCCCCTCCATAAAAGGCCTTGGCCACGATAGAACGAAAGATATCCTCAATGCAGAGCTGCCCCTCTTGCTCGAAGGGAATTTGGGTGAGCTGCTCGCTGAGAAGCTTCCGGTTGTTGGTCGGGAAGTAGCCGTTGGCCCGGATATCCCAGCAGTTGCCAAACAATTCGGCACCAATACCCCCCTGTGCATAGGCCCGATGAAATCGAGTGGAGCGGCTAAAGTCGGCAAAGCCGTTGACCCCCCAGCCCAAACAGGGTGAGCAGAGCTTCCGGTAGCCCGCGCCAAAGGTGGCGACATACTGATCGAGGTAGTACCCGCCAGCGATCTGCCCAAAGGCGACCTCACCCTCCCGGTGCTTAAGGGGGATCCAAGCGATACCCCCTCCCCCATTACGGAAGCCCCCTATCCGCCCGTCTGCCTCAATATGAGGGGCCCAGTAGGTGTAGTGGCCCCACAGGGCAGGCATCAAAGCAAGGGCAAGCAAAAGGGGGCGTAGCAAGGGGAGCTCCTATCGGCAGCTCTTTATTGCTACCGATAGTTAAAGGGCAACTATTTGTCTAGCTGACTCAAGTGCTCGATGACAGTGCCGGTGCTAAGAAGCTGAGGTAGGATAATCGGCTCCTCCTCCCCTTTGTAGATCACATAGAGGGGGACGCTGTTCCGATTAAACTTGGCTAGCTCCTTAGTGATGGCGGGGTCGCTGTTGGTCCAGTCGGCCACCATGCGGACCACCCCCTTCTGGTCGAAGTGCTTCTTGGCTTCAGCTGAGTGGGTCGCCATTTTGTTGGTCTGGCAGGTGAGGCACCACTTAGCGGTGAAGTCGACAAAGACCGGGACACCCTCCTTTTGGAGCTGGGCCAGCTTGGCCGCATCAAAGGGGATCCAGTCCCCCTCTAGCTCGTGGGCGTGGAGCGAATGGCCCGCGCCCGGATCGGCCTTAACGGGGAGGAGGCCCATCGTAAAGCCGGTAAGGAGGAGGGCAGCGGTTGCCCCGTAGGCGATGTAGCGCTTCGACTTTCGGACCATCTGGGTCCCCCACTTCCCGTAGACCCAGGCCCCAATACCGAGGACAAGGAGGGCGGCAAGCATCGCCATTAGGCCAAAAGGGGAGCTCATCTGCGCCTGGAAGACCCAGATCAGCCACAGGACGGTGGCAAGCATAAAGAAGCCCATCACCTGCTTGAAAATGACCATCCAGGGGCCCGGCTTGGGGATCTTGTTCATCAGCTTGGGGAAGGCCGAGATGAGGAGGTAGGGGGAGGCCATCCCAAGGCCCATGGCGGTAAAGATCGCAATCGACCCGGCCGCGGGCAACGCCATGGCAAAGCCAAGAGCTGGGGCGAGCAAGGGGCCGGTACAGGGGGTTGCAACAACCGTTGCGAGGACTCCGCTAAGGAAGGAGCTGGTAAGCCCCTTCTGCTTATGGCCGGCGGCCCCCAACTTCGATAGGGAGGTTCCGAGCTCAAATACTCCGAGAAGGGAGAGGCCGAGCAGGAAGAGGATCATCACGAGGGCACCGACAAAGATCGGCTCCTGGAGCTGAAAGCCCCACCCCATGCTCTGCCCGGAGGCTCTGAGGACTAGCAGGAGGCCAGCCAGGACCCAAAAGGACATTAGGACCCCAAGGGTAAAGGCCCCCCCATGTTTGAAGAGGGTCTTGCGGCAGCTCCCCGCCAGGTTCATAAAGCTCATCACCTTCAAGGAGATAACGGGGAGGACGCAGGGCATCAGGTTGAGGATCAGGCCGCCGCCCAGGGCGCAGAGGAGGGCGATCAGGAGCTGGGCGGAGGCGTGGCTCCCCTTAGCAATAGGAGAGGCACCCCCAATCTCGAGGGCAACGGTCTTCTGGTTGTGGTCCTTAAAGACAAGGACTCCCTTTAGCGAGGCGGCGGCATCGGCCAGCTTCCCACTAAAGGGGAGGGAGAGGGCCCAATGGCCTCCACTCCGGGTAAGCTTGGGGAGAGCCGCATAGTCAAAAGCCCCCTCCTTCTCAGGGAAGAAGTAGCCCTCGGCAAAATCGCCGGAAAGCTCCTGCTCCCCCACCTTGAGGATCAGCTCTCCCCCCTCATGGGCCATCTCGATCGCGGTGGCTGAGGAGGGGACCCGACGGCGGGCCTCATCGAACAGTTTTTTCACTTGGGGGTTGACCGGGGCAGGCTCGCTCCGGACGGGCAGGGTCAGGCGGTGCTCCGCCTTTCCGGGCATACAACTATCTTTACAAGCGACCCACCGGACGTTAGCAACGATATCGATGTGCTGAGGGTCAGTTAATTTTTTAGGGGCGATAATCTTCGCTAGGAGGACCATCGTCTCCTTATAACCAAAGCTGACGAGGGCATCCTCTTCGAGCCGCTCGGGGTAGGGCCACTGGAGCTCGGTCACTTCAAAGCCGCTCGGGAGTTGCCAGGCGATCTCGGGGGCAAAGCCGGCATCACCGGGGTTCTTCCAATAGGTGTGCCACCCCTCTTCCATATTGAATTCGAGGGCAACCCAAAAGGGCTCGCCAGGGGATATCGCCTCTTTCTCCGAAACAAGGCGGACCTGTACGGGCCCATCTAGGGTCTGCTCAATGGGCGCCGGGCCGGCCGCTTCCGCCGTTGTGAAATTCCCCAGAAACATAAGGGGAACTAACAACACACAAAGTATGCCTAATGTACGCTTCATCTATTCCCTCCTTGACAGTGATCTTCCCGCACATTTAAAGTCCGGAGATCAGAAGTCAATAGTGTAGGATAAATTGTAATGGTTCAGGTATTAGCGAGCAACCCCTTTCTCTCCTCCTACACCGGCTCCGATCTTTTTGGTAAGTTAATTATTCTCTCCCTTCTCTTTGTTTCGGCCCTCTCGTGGGCGATCTTGGTTTACAAGTTCCGCTACGCTAGGGGGATCACCCATAGCGGCAACCAATTTCTCGATCGCTTTCAAAAATCGCTCAACAACCCCCTAAATTTTGACTTTCCACAGAAAAAAAGTCACCCAAATTCTTTCTTAGAGGTCTATAGAGCCCTAAAACGGGTAGCGGTTGAAATCCTCAATAAAAACCAGAGCCACTCCCCTGAGATGGGGGGGGCCTACCTCTCGAGTGCCGACATTGAGTCGGTCGCCTTCCAGGTGGAGGCGCAGATCCAGCGGGAGAGGGAGCGGTTTGAGCGCCACCTGGCCTGGCTGGCGACGACGGTCAGCCTTGCCCCCTTTCTCGGCCTTTTAGGCACCGTGTGGGGAATCCTCCTCACCTTTTCAGAGCTGCAAAACCTGGGAGCCGGCTCGGGCAGCCCCTTAGTAATGGGAGGGCTCTCGATGGCCTTAGCGACGACCGTTTTGGGGCTGGTCATCGCCATACCGGCCCTGATCGGCCATAACCTGCTCAAGGCGCGAGTTCGGAGCTTTGAGGCCCAGATGCGGGCCTTTGCGACCCAAGCGATTGGAGCGATAGAACTTCAGTACCGGAGGGTGGAGCTGTGAGCCGCCCCCTCTATACCTCAAGCTCCGACTCCCCCGATGCTGAGGTTAACCTCACGCCCTTGATCGATGTGGTCTTTGTGGTCCTGATCATGTTCATCGTGGTCGTCCCTATCTTGGAGCTCGACCGGGTGGTCTTAGCGCCGGGAAAGAGTGTGGAGGCGAAAACGGTCTCCCAATCGAGCCCGCTCGCTATCCATGTGAGGCAGGACAACACGATCTGGATCGGCAAGCGGCAGGTTGCCCCCGACAACCTAGAGGGCTATTTGCGGCAGCTTCGGGCGGCCCACCCAGGGGTCAACCCACAGCTCTTCCACGACACCCATGCCGAATTTGGGACCTACCAGCGGGTAAAAAATGCGGTCGATGGGGCCGGCTTTTCTGAGATGGAGGTGATCCTGGCCCCCAATGCGCGCTAACCTCTCCCTCTTCTTTGTCGCCTCCCTTGCTCTCCATATCGGCCTTGCCACCTTCTTTGCGAGGGGAGAGAGAGGGAGGCCCCCTCCTAAAGCGATTCCGAATAAGGCGGTGGTGCATACGGTCTACCTAAAACCGGAGAGGCCCACGAGGGTGGCAGCTCCCCAACAGGCCGTCGCGAAGGTGGAGCCTAAGCCCGCTGCAAAGGTGGAGCCTAAGCCCACTGCGAAGGTAGAGGCCAAACCAAAGCCGGCGGTGGCGAAAGCGGCCCCAAAAAAAGGGCCCCCACCCGTTGCAAAAGCGAAGGAGAAGGTGGATACTCCAAAGCCGCCCCTAAGCCAAGACTATGCGCAGGAGATCGCCATGCAGCTCAAGCTCCTCCTTAGCCTCCCCGAATACGGAGAGGTTACCGTGATGCTCCGCCTGGGCTCTAAGGGAGAGGTAGCCCACATCGAGATTGTCGAGTCGCAAAGCAAGGTCAACGAGCGGTACCTCCTCGAGATGCTCCCCAAGATCACCCTCCCTGCCCCACCCAGCGGCGAAATCCCCCTCAAACTCACCTTAAGCAATGCGTAACTTTTGCCTCTTTCTCCTCCTCCTCCTTCCCCTTTGCGCCACCGATGAGATCCGCGTTCAGTTGAGCACCGAGACCCCCTTGCAGCCACTCTACATCGCCTCCTGGGAGGGGGAGGCTGCCCTCCAAAAGGTGTTTGCCTTCGATTTCAACCACAACGGGCGGACCCAGGTCGTCTCCGATTCGACCGAGCGCCGGCGGCTGGCCAAGGAGGGGAGCTACGATGGGGCGGCCTGGCGAAAGGCAGGTGTCCTCTACGTCGTCCAGGGTAAAAAGGTTGAGGGAAGGCTCTCGATCGCCTTTTTCTCGGCGATTACGGGCGAGCGGTTTCACTCGGGAGAGGTGGAGCTCACCGGAGAGCTGGCAAAGGATCGGCGGAAGATCCACCAAGTTGCCGATGCGATCCATGAAAAGCTCTACGGAAAGCCGGGCATCGCCTCCTCCCACCTCCTCTACATGGTAAAGGCGGTCAATACCGACAAGGGGATGGGGGAGATCTGGATGTGCGACTACGACGGAGCGAATAGCCACCAGATCACCTTTGAGGGGGGGACCGCCACCACGCCCAGCTTTTTGCCCACACAACCGGGCAAGATGAGCCCCTACTACACCTACGTCTCCTATCGATCGGGGCAGCCTAAAATCTGCCTAGCCTCGGTCTACGAGAAAAAGGAGGGGCGCCCTCTTGTTACCCTCAAAGGGCAACAGCTCATGCCAGCGCTAACCCCGCAGCGGGATTGCCTCCTCTTTGTGAGCGACGCTGCCGGCAACCCCGACCTCTTTTCGATCGCCTTTGATCCACTCCAAGGGCCCCTTGGAAAGCCCCGCCAGCTCTATTCGGCGCCGAGAGGAGCCCAGGCCTCCCCGACCACCAGCCCCGATGGGAGGCGGATCGCCTTTGTCTCGAACAAGGATGGGGCGCCGCGGATCTACCTGCTCAACCTTGCCGCGGATGGGAGTGCCCTCGGTGATCCGGTCTGCATCACCGCTCAGAACCGGGAGAACACAAGCCCTGCCTGGTCACCCGACGGGAGCAAGATCGCCTATAGCTCGATGGCGGAGGGGACTCGTCAGATTTGGCTCTACGACCTGAATGAGGGAACGGAGCGGCCGCTGACAACGGGCCCGGGGCATAAGGAGAACCCCTGCTGGGCCTCCGACAGCCTCCACCTCGTTTTCAACTCAGCCGACAAAACCACCTGCCAGCTCTATCTCGTTAACCTCAATCAGCCTAAAGCGGTCGCGATCACCTCAGGAGCGGGAGAAAAACGGTTTCCCTCATTTGGCAGCTAGCAAGAAAGGGCCCCTATCTTTTAAGATGCCGAGAAAGTGCTTTTGGAGACTGTGATGAAACGGCTCGGTTTACTCCTCTGTTGTTTGGTACTGGCAAGCGGCTGTCAACGCTCTTGCGGCGATGTCTGGCAGGATACCAAAACCTGTGGACGCCACGTGGGGCGAGGTGTTGCCTCCCTCTTTGGCAAACAGACCGAGTCGAGGCAGATCGAGTATGCGGCAGAGTTCCTCGGGCCGCGCGATGAGGACTTTATCCCCCTTAGCGATGAGTCGCTCTACCAGCAGATCCTCATTGGAGATAGCTCGGCTCTTCTCAGGATCGATGCCGACACCCCGATTCCCCAGTCCAGCATCACCCCTCCTGGGATTGAGGCCTTTGTCGATCCCAAAGGGTCGGAGCTGGCCAACCTCTTTGCCAACCTCCACTTCGAGACCGACCAGTATGTGCTCAAGGGCAATACCAACCTGGCCACAACACGCCGGATCGCCGACTACCTCAAGAAGCACCCCACCACCTACATCTACATCGAGGGGCACTGCGACGAGCGGGGGCCGGCTGCCTACAACATGTCCCTGGGTGCCCGGCGGAGCAATGCTGTCCGCAATGAGCTGATCAAGCTCGGCGTCGACCTCAACCAGCTCTTCACCGTCTCCTACGGGAAGGAGAGGCCGATTGTCGAGGGACATGATGGCCCCTCCTGGGCCGAAAACCGGCGAGCTCAATTCAAAGTCTACGCCGCAAGGTAACTTTGCTTTGATCGATAAGTTTGTGGCGAGATAAACTACTCCCTATGTCTCACTACCTCTTTACCTCTGAAGCGGTTTCGGTAGGCCATCCCGACAAGGTCGCCGATCAGATCTCCGATGCGATTTTGGATGCCTGCCTTCGGGAGGACCCCGACGCCAAGGTAGCGGTCGAGACACTGGTGGGTCAGGATCTTGTGGTCTTGGCTGGGGAGGTCACAACGACCGCCCACGTGGACTATGAGGGGGTGGCCAAACGGGTGATCCGGGAGGTGGGCTACACCGATCCCCACATCGGCTTTAGCGACACCTCGGCCCGCTTCCTGGTGGCGATCCACAAGCAATCCCCCGATATTGCGATAGGGGTTGAAGAGGGGCAGGGGCTCTTTAAGGAGATGGGGGCGGGTGACCAAGGGCTGATGTTTGGCTACGCCTGCGAGGAGACCGAGGAGCTTATGCCCCTCCCCATTACCCTCGCGCACCGCCTGATGCAACGACAGTGTGAGCTCCGATTCTCTAAAACGCTCCCCTACTTACAGCCCGATGCCAAAGCCCAGGTGACCCTCGAGTACGACAGGGACCACCTTCCCGTTAGGGTCGACACCATCGTGATCTCTACTCAGCACAAAGAGGGGATCGCCCACGAGATGATCGAGCGGGATATGGAGGCGATGGCGCGGGAGGTGATTCCCGATGAGCTTCTCGACGAGCGGACCATCTTCTACATCAACCCCACCGGCCGCTTTGTGATTGGGGGGCCTGCTGGCGATTGTGGCCTAACGGGGCGCAAGCCGATCGTCGACACCTACGGAGGGATGGCCCGCCACGGAGGCGGGGCCTTCTCGGGGAAGGACCCCTCCAAGGTTGACCGGTCGGCCGCCTATGCGGCCCGCTATGTGGCCAAGAACATCGTGGCGGCAGGGCTTGCCAAACGGTCCGAAATCCAGGTCGCCTATGCGATTGGGGTCCCCTACCCCGTCTCGATCCGGGTCGAAACCTTTGGGACAGGGCGGGTCTCGGAGGAGAAGATTACGAAAGTATTGCCCGATCTCTTCGACCTCTCTCCAAAGGGGATTATCCGAATGCTCGGGCTCAAAACGCCCCTCTACCAGCAGGTCGCCAAGGGGTGTCACTTTGGCCGCCCTGAGCTCGACCTCCCCTGGGAAAGGACCGACCGGGCCTTGCCCCTATTGGAGGCGTTAGGTATGCCGAGGGAGAGTGCAGCTCCCGCTGCCATTACCTGAAGGGTGCCTACTGTGATCTGTCCCGACTGCGGCGCTGAGAATCTTGCGGGCCACACCACCTGCCACAAGTGTGGAATGGCCCTCCCGATCCCCAATAGACCCCGCCAAAGCCCCAGACGGGCTCCCCGCTGGAAGCGGCAGTTAATCCTCTGGGGAATCCTGGCTACCCTGCTCGCCGTCCCCTGCCTTTTTATGGCCGACCTTTTCTACACACCCCGAGAGGTGGTCCTGTCGCGCCGCTCCTTTGAGGCCCTCCGCCGAAGCTACTACGCCAAACCGGCCAGTTGGGGTGAGAAAAAGGAGGCGATCTGCTCCTGGATCGACCAGAGAAAGGCTGGAGAGAACCTCTCATGGGAAGAGGGGCCCATCCCCATGGAGGTCTTTATGGCCTACCTGGTAGAACGGCTCGAGCTGAGCCCATCGGCCCTCCAAGATGTCGCCCTCTTCCCGGGAGAGGATCCCGAGAGAAAACGGCTTATCCTCTCCAAGCACGAGAAGGGGTTCACGCCAATCCCGATCATCCTCTCCCTTGAGATGGAGGTCGAGATGGTGGAGGGGCAGCTTGCTCCCCGCTTTATCTCGCTCAAGCGGGGAAGTCGCGAGGTCCCGACGGCACTCGCCTGGGTCTACTTTGGGCCAGAATTGCAGCTTCTCGGTTGCCTAAAGCCGATCGCCGAAGAGGTCAAACGGATCCAAGCAGCCGATCACACCAATCCCAAGAAATAAATTCACAAAGTCAGCTGAGGATTTTGGCCCTCTATGAAGAGCGGAGACCGACGCTAGCCTTGTAGGCTTGCGAGGTCGAGCTGAAACCCCTGATTGTGACCTATCGTCCAGAGGGCATCGACAGCTGGCAGCCATCTAGCGCACATCCCTCCTTACCCAGGTCTAAAGACCTGGCCTCGTCACGATGTGCGCTATCTGACCACCATCTGTCGCGCCCCCTGGACGATAGGTCACAATCAGGGGTGAAAAGCGAGGGCCGAAAGACCCGTTGAATTTGTGAATTTATTTCTTGGGATTGGTATCAGCTCTCGTCGAGCTCCTCTTTGAAGCGGTAGCCCACTCCCCTGACCGTCTCGATCCACTTAAAGTTGGGGCCTAGCTTCTTCCGCAGCGCCGCAATATGGACGTCGATGTTCCGGTCGACGATAAAGGCATCGTCATTCTGCACATCATCGAGGAGCTGATTACGCGTGAGAACCTTGCCCCGGCTAAGAAGGAGGCGGCGGAGAATCCCAAACTCCGAAAGGGTGAGGGGGATATACTTGTCGGCCCGCCGTAGTAGGTAACGGTCGATCTCCAGCGTAAACTCCCCAAAGGTGACCGACTTGGGGGCCTTCTCGGCCTCGTGACCCCGCCGCATCACCGCCTTAACGCGGGAGAAGAGGACCTTGGGGGAGAAGGGTTTGGTCACATAGTCGTCGGCGCCCAGCTCAAGGCCCAAGACAACATCGAGCTCCTCGCTCTTGGCAGAGAGGATAATAATGGGGATCCCCTTAAGCTCAGGATTGTGCTTGATCTTGCGGCAGACATCGAGGCCATTTTGCCCCGGCAGCATCAGATCGAGGATCACCACATCGGGGCGCTCCCGCTCAACCGCCCGAAGGCCGTTGATCCCATCGGTTTCGACCAGCAGCTTGTAGCCCGACAGCTCGGCCTGAAGCTTGACCAGGGCCGCTATATCCTCTTCATCCTCAATTAGCAGAATCCGTTGCTTCTGACTCATCCTCCCACCTCAGGGTTAGCTATGGGTTCACGCTACCTTAGCCGTTTCTTTTCTCGCTACATTTTATCAACGATTAAGATTTGGTAAAGAAATGCGGCAAAACCCAACATCTCATTAAGAACTGTATAATTTATGTTAACAATCATTACAACTCATCACAAAAAATAGTATAATGAAACAGTAAAGATGAGGAGGCAATGACCTTATGGAACAGAAGCTACGGATTGAGGATCTGCTTGATCCCACAAAGGCTGAGGAACATATCCCGGAGCTGACCACCTTCTTTGAGGGGGGAGGGACCTGGCAGGTCCTGATGGGGCTATCGGAGGAGGCGCTCGAGTGGCAGTACTCTGCCGGCTATGCCCTCTATGAAAAGGGGAAGGTCGAGGAGGCGGCGGCGACCTTTAATACGCTGACGATCCTCAATCCCTATGATGGGCGCTATTGGTTTGCCTTGGGCTCAAGCCACTACTTGCTCGGTGACTATGAGGAGGCGGCCCAGGCTTATGAGCTCTCGGCTGCGATCGATGAGAGGAGTCCTGGCCCCAAGTTTCAGGCTGCGATATGTCTTGAGCAGTTGGGAAGGCGCAAGGAGGCGCGGCTGGCCTATGAGGAGGCGCTTGCTCTTGCTCAAAGGCACTCTCCCGAGGACCTCTTGGTCGTGGAGGCGCGGAGCCGACTTGCCAAGCTCAGAGATTGATTTCATTTCCGATTAAGGAACGAGCAGAGATACTGGGTCTATGGATCTACTGACCGAGCAGGCCCCTCTCTTTACTTTCGACACGCTCAGCTACAAAGAGAAGATCGGTAGGCTTTGTGAGCTGGTGCGGCCACGGTTCCGGAAGATGCTCCGCCGCTATGCCCTCTTCCACCTAATCGCTTGGATCGTTCTGGCGGGTGAGGGGCTTTCGCTCGCCACCCTCTTCTTCCTCTCCCCGAAGAGTCATTTAGCCGCTTATGGGCTCGGCCTGATCCTGCTCTCCCTCTTTTCCTACCTCGCTCTCCGCCTCTATCTCCAGGGGAGAAAGCCCGATCAGTTCGAGGCCTTGCGCGACCTCTACTTGCAGTCGTGTAAGGGGATGATCCATTACCAAGAGGGGCTTGCCGACCACCACCTTGCGCTAGCGGGAGCCGCCTGTAAGCTGGCCGATGGGTTGGGCTTTCGCCGCCTTGCGACCTATCCCCCTGTCCGCTCCTTGCGCCGCCCTCTCCCCTTCTGGGAGCGGCTCCTCTTTCTCGCCTACTGCCGAGAGACCCTCCAAATGCGGACCCTCCTCCTGCAGGCGGCGATCGACGAGTATATCAAGCTCGTCCGGATCGAGCCGACCCACTTGGAGGTGCATGCGGCGCTAGCGAACGCTTATGTGATGCTCTCTTCGCTCTACCTTGACCCAAAAAAGGCGCGGGAGATGGGGCAGGAGGAGACGTTGCCGCGGCGGGCCTACGGAGAGGAGGAGCGGGCTGCCTACCGGCAGGCAGCTCAGATGGCGGTTGAGGAGTTTAAGATCCTTGAAGCCTACGCCCCTAACGACCCGTGGGTCTACACGCAGCTTGCCTACTGCTACCACGACCTCCGAGAGACCGATAAGGAGATTGCCGCCTACGAGCGGATTCTGGAGCTTTGTCCCGATGACCTTGAGACCCTCTTTAAGCTCGGGATCCGCTACTTCCAGCGGGGAGAGACCGCAAAGGGGCTGAAGGTCTACCAGCAGCTCAAAGGGGAGCGCTACAGCCGAGCTGAGAGCCTCCTCGCCTTCTACGGCGCTAGCCGATAGCCGACCAGTCCACGGTACCCAAGATGACACCGCCGAGGCAGAGGGCAGTTGCGGCCCAGTTGACCCGCTCCCGGTAGAGAGCTTGGCTCCACAGATTGGAGAGGACGATGACGAGGACGGCAAAGAGGGGGTAGATCATCGCATTTTGAACCGGAGTGGCAACCTCAGGGGCCACGATAAGGAAGAAGGTACACCCCCCGTTGGTGATCCCCCCGAGCACCCCGTAGATCACCTCTGAAGGGAGGGGGCGCCGCTTTTCTTGCCTCAGGTAGATCACGACCTGCATCCAGGTGGCCGCAACAAAGATCATCGGGTTAAACCACTGGGAACTCTCGGGGAGAAGGGTCCCCCCTTTGATCAACATCGCCCGCCAGTGGAGGAGGCAGAGGAGCAAAACGTGGAGGAGGAAGGCGCTCCCGGCAAAAAGGGCCCACTGCCGCTTGTTGACTCCACCCCCAATCCCCCAGCTCGCCCAGAAAAGGCCGACCACGACAAGGGCCGAGCCGATCCCATGCCAAAGGGTGTAGGAGGAGGCCCAGCTCCCCTTAAAGGCAAGGGCCATCACAATGGCGGGCATCACGGTCGCCGAATTGAGGGAGGCAAGGGTGAGCCCTGCGGGCCCCTTTTCCATCGCCTTTCCGAGGCTCCACATCATGACGCCAAGGATCGCTCCGCCGATCAGCCCCATCGAGATCGCCGGGCCGCTAAAGGAGTACTGACCGGTTCGGACCGGGCTTAAGAAGATCGCGACGACGAGGGAGAGGCCAAGCTGGAAGACCAGGTAGGCCCGGGTCGACCCCCCAGTATCGATGCTCTTGCGCATGAAGAGGTTAGACGTGGACGCCAGACACGCAGCGAGAAGGATAATCAAGATAGCCATACGCACCCCCAAATCTCTAAAGAGGGTAAAATAGTGGCCGCGAGGTGTCAAGAAATGACCAGGATTTTGGGAGGAAAGCATCGGGGGCGGCCGCTGAAAGTCCCCCGCTCAGGGCTCCGCCCCTCCATGGGGCAACTCAAGGGGGCCCTCTTTAGCATCATCGGCCCCTCGATTGAGGGGGCCCGCTTTCTCGACCTCTTTGCCGGGTCGGGGGCGGTCGGCCTCGAGGCCCTTAGCCGAGGGGCCGCCCTCGCCTGCTTTGTCGAACGGGATCGGAAGGGGTGTTCGATTATCAAGGAAAATATCTCCTTGTTGGGAGAGGAGGGGGAGGTGGTGGCGGCCGATGTCGACTCTTTCCTCGGCGCCTATCGGGGCCCCCCGTTCGACCTGATCTTTGCCGACCCCCCTTATGGGTTGGAGTGGGAGCCGAGTCGGCTGATTCCCCTCTTGCGGCCTGGGGGCTCATGCTTTATTGAGGAGGGGAGAGGGGCCCCGCCTCCCGACCTAAGCCCCCTTGTGTGGGTAAAGGAGCGCCGCTATGGGGGCTCGAGTCTTTACGAATGGAGAGCAACATGAAGGCCCTCTTTGCTGGCACTTTTGATCCTCCGACGCTCGGTCACCTCGATCTGATCGATCGGGCCTGCCGCCTTTTTGAGCACCTGATTGTGGGGATCCCCGATGAGGGGGGGAAGGGGCTCTTTTCCCCTGCTCAGCGGCTCGAGATGATGAAACGGGTGGTGGCCCATCTGCCGCGCGTGGAGGTCGCCTCCTTTTCGGGCCTTACGGCTGAGTATGCAAGAAGAAGGGAGGTTACGGTCCTTCTGAGGGGGGTCCGTTCCACCGTTGACTTCGAGTACGAGAAGGGGCTTACCCTGTCGAATCGGCGGATAAACGGCTATGAGACCCTCTATCTCCTCTCAAGCGGGGCCCATGCCTACACGAGCAGCGCTATCATCCGCGATATCGCCCGGGCAGGAGGGGATCTAAGGCCCTTCGTCCCCGAAGTCATCGTCGAGGAAGTTGCGGCTCAGTTTAGGCGCTGACCCATTTCGTAGGCGACTTGGCTGGCGTTCCCCTCCCGATCGAAGACCTTTTTGATCCCATCGAGTTTATCCTGGCGGTAGGTCTGGAGGAGGCGGGGGGAGCCATCATCGTAGTACTTGTTGAAGATCCCCTCTCTCCTGCCCCCTTTGTACTCGGCCTCAAAGACCAGGACACCGGCCTCATTCCACTCCTTAGCGACCCCCTCAAGCTCCCCCCTCTCATAGTGGGAGAGGCTAGCGAGTCCGCCGCCGAGGAAAAAGGCCTTCTCATCCCCTACCTTTAGGTCATCGTCATAGTTGACCTGGCGAAACACAGTCCCCGAAGGGTAGTACTGGAGGCAGGGCCCCTGCCGCTTGTCCCCCTTGTAGGCGATGGTCATCTGGAGCCTCCCCTGCTCATCGTAGATGGAGGAGATCCCCTCCTTTTGCCCCCCCCTATAGAAGTGGCTCGCCCGCTTCTTGCCGCTGGGGGCATACTCGACCACCTCCCCATCGAGTTTGTCCTCATGGTAGTGGGCCTGGAAGGCGACGAGCCGCTGCCCCAGCTCATTCGGTGGGAAGGTAACGGTGTGGAGCCCCTCCTTTCGGTGGTCCTTATAGTGGTAAACGACCTCCCGGCCATCTCCCTCCCGATGGAGGGAGCGCCCTTGAAGGTTGCCCCGCTCAAAATGGGCCTCCTCGATCAGCTCCCCCTCCTCGTTCCAGAGGGCCTTTTGCCCATGCATGACCCCGTCGTCGTAGGAGGCAAAGGCCTGCATTTTTCCCGAAGGGTGGAAGGCGGTCTGCTCGCCGTGGAGCTTCCCCTCCTTGTAGTTGGCTAGCTTAGCGAGTTGCTTGTCGGTGCCGGGGAAAAACTCCTTGTGGGCCCCAATCGGTTTCCCCTCCTTGTAGCTCTGCTTGAGGTGGAGGGTCCCATCCTCATGCCAGGCGGTCAACTCTCCGTCCGGGAGGTCCCCTTTGAAGTGGGCCAGGCTCTTGCGCTGCCCATTCTCGTAGTACCACTCCTCCTTCCCCTCCCGCTTTCCATGGGAGAGGCGGACCGAATAGGCCAGCTTGTCCTTAGCGTGCCACATCTGCATCAGGCCGTGGGGCTGCCCCTCCTTGTAGGCGAGCTCTAAGCGGAGGGAGCCGTCGGGGTTCCACTCCTTGTAGGAGCCATGCCGCTCCCCCTTTTTGTAGTGGGCCTCTAGGGTTTGGGTCCCGTCGTCGAGCCATTCGGCGACCTTCCCATCCAAAGCACCTGCACTATACTGCTCGATCCTCCTCTTTTGCCCACCGGGATGCCACATCTCAAGGAGCCCTTGGGGCTCCCCCTCCTTAAGGCGGGAGCGCAAGGCAATCTGCCCATTGTCGTAGTACTCCTCGTGGAGGCCGTCCCGCTTTTGGTTGCGGAAGGAGGTGGTGCACCTAAGGATCCCTGACTCGTGCCACTCCTCCTGCTTCCCCTCGAGCTCCCCTTGCTTGTAGTTAAAGGAGAAGTGGAGATTCCCGTTCGGGTACCACTCTTGGAAGGGGCCGTGCCGTTTCTCCCCCTCCATCCCGTAGCGCCGGCAGGGGCGCCCATCCTCATAAAATTCCTCGATCGATCCCTTGAGCTTCCCCTGTTGATCGTACTCGGCAACAAAGGCGAGCTGCTCGGGCGAGTGGCGGAGCCAGTGGCGCCCCACCGCCTTCCCCTCGCGCCACTCAGCCTCCCCCTTCACCTTTCCATCGGGGAAAAAGGCCTGCTCCTTCCCGTGACGAACACCCCCCTTGTAGGGGGTTCGGAGGGAGGCCCTCCCCTCTTCGTAGTAGGCGATGTGGGTCCCGGTCGGCTCCCCTGCCTGATAGTCCTGCACACTGGCGATCGCCCCAGATTCGTAATAGGTAGTCACAGCGGGCTGATTCCCCTCACCCGAGAGCTTTCCCTGCCGAAAGCGGCGGGTCGCCTTTAGGGCCCCACTGGGGTACCATTCGCTCATCAACCCGTCTACAAGTCCTTGAGAATAAGGGACTTCGGCAATTTTAGCCCCCGACTCATCGTATTGCGTAAAGAGCCCCTCCTCCGACCCGTCGACATAGCGCCCTTCGGAGAGGAGGGTCCCCTTTTCATCCATCTGAGACCAGGCTCCGTGGCGCTGCCCCTCTTTCATCCCATACCGGGCCCCTACCTGCCCCCCTTCGTGGTACTCAACGACCGGGCCGTGGAGGACCCCCTCATTGTAAAAGACGACCCTTTCCATCGCTCCGGAGGGGTAGTAGGTGACCCCTACCCCGTGGTAGACCGGCTCGCCCCCCGCAGCCAGGAGGTCCCTCTCGCTGGCAATCTTCCCGTTTTGGTGGAAGGTCAGCTCCTTCACGGGGACCTCGGCTCCCCCCTCTCCCACCTCGTAGAAAAGGGCCCTTTTCGCCCCCCCCGCTTGGTGAGCCTCCGCGATCACACACCGCCAGTTGGGCTCTCGGCGCCGTAGCTCCGATACCACCGGGACGACCTCGTCGCTCACAGAGGCAAAGAGGGGCGCAAAGGCGAGGATAAAAAGAAGCAGGCCTTTCATAGGTGTCTCCTATTAATGAGGTGGTGCCCTTTTTACCCCCGATTGCACCTATCGTCAAGAAGTACGCCTTACGAACGCTAACTTTCAGCCCCCATTTCCAAAAAAATTGGACAGAAAACTTTTAACATCTTACATGGAGGGCTATGAGGTCATTCCTCGTGTAAACGTTCCTAGGAGAGTACACATGGACAAGAAAAAACTCGCTGGCTACGCCCTGATGGGTCTTAGCAGCGCCCTGCTGATCGGTTGCCAACAGAACGCTGGCAAGCCATCTCAGCAGAAAAGCAATAACGGTAAAAGCAAATCGGAGCAGTCCGCTCTAGTCGGCAATGGCAAGAACGGCTCCCAACCTGCCAAAATGACACCGCAAGAGCAATCCTTCTACAACAAGCTTAGCGCTCAAGGGAAGAAGGACTTCGAAGCGATGAGCAGCGCCGATCGTCAAAAGGCGATGAAAGAGGCCAACAACTGCGCCAGCAAAAACAGCTGTAAAGGGCTGGGCGGCTGCAGCACGAGCGAACATTCCTGCATGGGACAAAACGACTGCAAAGGGAAAGGGGGATGCTCCAAAACTCCCGACGAGTCGGTTAGCCTCATGAAGAAGGTGTCGACAGGCGGCAGTAACGGTTCTAGCCGCTACTAGACCGTTTTTGATCGACAAGGAGAGGGTCACTGGTCCAGAATCGGGTCAGTGACCCTTTTTTTTGGAGGTGGAGGATGAAGGCGGCTATCCCTAGACTCGGGATCGGGATCGGATTGCGGATCCCCCACTACCAGGAGATCTTCTCCACCTGGCCTGAGATCGACTGGTTTGAGATCATCAGCGAGAACTTCATGGTCGAAGGGGGTAAACCGATCGAAAACCTCGAACGGATCCTTGAGCGCTACCCAGTCGTCCAGCACGGGGTCAACCTCGCGATCGGCAGCCCCGATCCCCTCAACTGGGACTACCTAAAGCGGCTTAAAGCGCTAACGCGCAAAACCAAGACCCCCTGGCTCTCCGACCACCTCTGCTGGGGAAGGTTGCCCGGCCGTCACTACCACGACCTCCTCCCCCTCCCCTACACACAGGAGGTGATCGACTATGTCGCCGAGCGGGCCCGGATCGTCCAGGACTACCTCGAGATCCCCTTTGCCCTCGAAAACCTCTCCTCCTACGTCACCTTCAACGACGACCAGATGAACGAATGGGAATTCTACACCGCCGTCGTAGAAAAGGCGGACATCTACATGATGCTCGATGTGAACAACATCTACGTCTCCAGCCGCAACCACAACTTTGAGCCGGAGGAGTACTGGAAGAGCATCCCAATGGAGCGGGTCCTCCAGATCCACCTAGCGGGCCACACCGATCATGGGGATTACTGCCTCGACACCCACAACGATTACGTCCGAGATGAGGTGTGGGAGATCTACGCCAAGGTCTGGCCCCTCACTGGCGGTGTCTCCACTCTCCTCGAGTGGGACGACGACTTTGTTAGCTTTGAGGAGACCTGGAAGGAGGCGCTCAAGGCAAAGGCCTTCCAACAGGAGATTGCAGCCCATGTATGACACCCATGCCCCCTCCAGTTTGGTCCGGGTCCAAAGGTGGTTTGGCTCGATCATCAGCCGCCCCCTAAACGACGGGGGGGGGATCCAGGCCACCACACCCCGCCTTGCCCCCATCGAACTCGAGGCTACCGAGTTCATCCGGCCGAGCAAAACCATGCGCTCCCACCAGCGGATCGAGCTCTACAACCAGCAGTACTGGTGGCGCCTTATCGATGTGATGCAGGAGACCTATGCCCTCACCTGTGCCCTCTACGGCTACGACATGTTCAACTTTGAAATGGCGGTCCCCTACCTCGACAGCCACCCGCCGTGCAGCTGGTCGCTCAACCACCTCGGCGAGGGGTTTGCTGAGGGGCTAGAGGGGCGGGCTCGGGCCGCAGCAACGCTCGACTGGGCCTACCACACCGGCTTTACTGCCGCCCACCACCCCTCTATCCGTGAGGTAGGGGGGGACCCTACTGAGTGGATGGAGAGGGCGATTCAGCTTCAACCCCACCTTGCCCTCATCACCCTCGCCTACCCCTATCCCCAGGTGCGCAAGAGGATACTCGCTGGAGAGGAGGTGGAGGTGGAGGAGAGGCCCACCCACTACGCGATCTACCGCAACCGGCAAAATGGGATGACCTATAAGGAGCTTGCGGAAGGGGAGCTCCACCTCCTCCTCGCCATCAAAGGGGGAAAAACCCTCCACGAGGCGGCCGATCTCCTTGAGGAGTCGCAGGCGGAATCCCTCGCCTACTGGGTTCAGGACTGGATTTTGAGGGACTGGTTGTATGGAGTGGCATGAGAAGGGGGGGCTAAAGTGGCTCACCTACGAGGTCTTTAACGAGTGCCCCGAGCTCGTTGCCGCCACCTTCTCCCGCCACGGCGGCGTGAGCAAGGCGCCCTATGACACCCTCAACGTCGGTGATGCTGTCGGCGATGATCCCAAGAGCGTTAGCCAGAACATCGCCCGTGTTCGGCAAGCGATGGGCCTTTCCAAGTTGATCGGCTCCGAACAGGTTCACAAGACGGCGGTCACCACCGTCACCCCCGCCTCGCCCGATCTGATCCCGGCAACCGATGGTCTGATCACCACCACACCCGGTATTGGAGTGATGGGGAGGCATGCCGATTGCCAGGTGGCGATCTTCTACGACCCCATCCGGAAGGTGGCAGCGACCGCTCATTCGGGATGGCGCGGGTCGGTTCAGAATATCTACGCCGTCGTGATCAACCGGCTCGAAAAGGAGTGCCGAAGCCGCCCCGAGAATCTCCTCTGCGCTATCTCACCGTCGCTCGGCCCCGAAGAGGCCGAGTTTGTGCACTACCGCGAGGAGCTTCCGGAGCCCTTCTGGGACCATCAGACCGGAGGCAACCACTTCGACTTTTGGGAGATCAGCTACGAGCAGCTAATTGAGGCGGGTCTGCTGCCCGACCATATCGAAATCGCCCGCTACTCCAATTACAAGGACGCCGAGAACTTTTTCTCCTACCGGCGCGACAAAAAGACCGGAAGGAACCCTACTTTAGTTGCTCTAAGACCTTGAGCCCCTGCAAAGCCGCGCTGCCGTCAGTAAGGGGCCTTTTCCGCTCCTCACAACAGGCCAAAAAGTGGCGACACTCCTCTTTCAGCGGCTCAGCCTGTGCAACGGCAACGGCCTTCCCATCCAACATGAGTTTCTCTCCCCAGGGGCGAACATCATCAAAGACAAGGGCCCCCTTATCGCCCACCACCGTCAGCTTGTGCTCCTTATAGGGGGAGACGCAGCTCAAGTAACAGTGAGCCGCCACTCCACTGGGGAAGGTCATGTGAAGGGTGCGAATATCGTCTACCTTCCCCGCCACCGCCGTCCCCCTATCACCGCCAACCCTCTCAGGCATCTCCCCAACAAGGGGAAGGATCAGGGAGAGGTCGTGCGGCCCATAATTCCAGAGCACACTCTCAACCCCCTTCATCCGGTCGTTGGCCAGCCGGTGGGAGGCGAGGTAGCGGAGAGTGCCAACGGCCCCCTCTTTGACGAGCTCCTGGAGGCGGACATAGGCGGGGTGGTAGCGGAGGATATGGCCTACCATCAGGATCCGCCCCCTCTCCTCGGCCAGCTGGATCAGCTCCTCTCCCTCTTTGACGGAGAGGGCGAGGGGTTTCTCCACAAACACATCCTTGCCGGCGAGGAGGGCCCGCTTGGCGAGCGAATAGTGGGTTGCAGAGGGGGTAGCGATCGCCACTCGGGTGATATCGGGGTGATTCAGCACCCCTTCAAAGTCGGCGATCACCTCGACACCGGGGACCTCAGGGAGATAGATGTCACAGACGAGGCGAAGGGCACCGAGGGCGTCAAAGTTGCGGAGGAGGTTCTTCCCCCACCTGCCGGCTCCGACAAGGGCTAGTGATCGCACACCCGCCTCACCACCTCAATGACCCGATCCTGCTCCTCTGCACTGAGCCAAGGGTGCATCGGAAGGCTGATGACCTCTTGGCAAGCCCTCTCTGTCACCGAAAAATCTCCCTCTGCACAGCCCAAACGGGCAAAGACCGGCTGCCGGTAAAGGGGCTTTGCGTAGTAGATCCCGTAGGGAATTTGGGCCCCTGCTAGCGCCTCGGCCACCTCCTGTCGCTTAGCTGTCCGAATCGTATATTGGGCGTAGGTCGAGGTATTCCCCTTCCGGATGGGAGGGGTTGTGCAGACATCGGAGAGGGCAAGGTCGTAGCGGGCTGCCACCTGCCGCCTGGCCTCCAGCTCCCTCTCAAAGTCGGGCCATTTCGCGAGCAGGATCGCCGCCTGCAGCGTGTCGAGTCGCCCTGTCATCCCCACAAACTCATGGTGGTAGGGGCTCTTGCACCCATGGTTGCGGATCGCCCGCATCTTTTGCGCCACCTCCTGATCTCTCACAAAGAGAGCCCCCCCATCGCCGTAGCAGCCAAAGGGCTTGGCAGGGAAGAAGCTGGTGATCGCCAAATCGGTGATCGCCCCACTCTTGATCCCATTTTGCTCGGCACCAAAGCTCTGCGCCCCATCCTCGATCACCGGTAGCCCCGCCGCTGCCTCGGTGATCCCTTTGAAATCGGCCATCTGCCCAAAAAGGCTTACCGCAATGATCGCTTTGGTCTTCGAGGTGATCGCCTTCGCCACCTTAGAGGGGTCGAGGTTGAAGGTGTCGGGCTCGATGTCGACAAAGACCGGCGTTGCCCCTACCAGTGCTATCGCTTCAGCCGGGCTAATCCAGGTAAAGGGGGTGGTGATCACCTCATCGCCCTGTCCGATCCCCAGCGCCATCAGGGCCATCTGGAGCGCCTCGGTCCCACTCCCCACCGCAACCGCATGGGCGCCGACATAGCCCTTGAGGATCCCCTCTAGCTCTTCGACTTCGGGACCGTTAATATACTGAGCCCCATCGAGGACCCTCTGAACGGCCAGATCGATGCGGGACTTGTACTGGTGGTATTGCCTTCTAAGATCGACAAATTGCATGCTTTTGGGGGCCACAGGCCAAAGTGGGTATTCTAGCCCATAGGGAGATAAGTGGATATGCCAAAGAAAATCTTGGTCACCGGCGCCGCTGGCTTTATCGGTTTTCACGTTGCGAAGGCCCTAGCGGCCCGTGGAGATCACGTACTGGGTTACGACAATTTCAACCCCTACTACTCGGTCTCCTTAAAGGAGCAAAGGGCCGAGCAGCTTGCCCCCCTCGGGGTCAAGGTAATTCGGGGAGAGATCTGCGACCGGGAGGGGCTCCTCTCTGCTGCCCGCCCCTTTGCCCCCACCCATTGCCTCCACCTCGCCGCCGAGGCGGGGATCCGCTATGGCCTCGACCACCCCAATCTCTTTGTCCACTCCAACCTCGACGGCTTTATCTCAATCCTTGAGCTCTGCCGCACCCTCAACCTCCCCCTCCTCTACGCCTCCTCCTCTTCGGTCTACGGAAACAACAAAAAAATTCCCTATGCCGTCGAAGACCCAACCGACGCCCCCTTTAGCCTCTATGGGGCGACCAAGAAGTGCAATGAGCTCCTCGCCCATGCCTACCACCAGTGCTTTGGATTCCCCTGCACCGCCCTCCGCTACTTTACCGTATATGGCCCCTGGAGCCGCCCCGACATGGCGACCTGGCTCTTTGCCGACCGGATCCTCGCGGGGGAGCCGATCACCCTCTTCAATCACGGAAAGATGGAGCGGGACTTTACCCACATCGACGATATCGTCCAGGGGACCCTCCTCGCTCTCGACCATGGGGCCCCCTTTGAGGTCTTCAACCTCGGCAGCGGAACGACGATTCCCTTAGGGGGGCTGGTCGACCTTCTCGAGCACAATTTGGGGAGGGAAGCTATCCGCAAGCTCGCCCCTATGCCCGCGGGAGAGGTAGTCGCAACGTGCGCTGATAACTCAAAAGCGGAGCAGCTTCTCGGCTACCGCCCCCAGGTCGACATCGAATCGGGAATCGGGGACTTTAGCGATTGGCTCGTTGAATATCGCGAAAGGCAAAGGGCAGCTCCCGTGTGATATCGGAAGCGATCATCGAGTAGGAGGTGAGGCGACGGGCCGCCCCTTCCCCAGCCAGGCCATGAAGAGTACCACCCAGCAGGGCCGCCTCAAGGGGCTTGCACCCTTGTGCTAGCAGAGCCGCCAGTATCCCGGTCAGAACATCCCCTGAGCCGGCTGTGGCCATCCCGGGATCGCCAAACGGGATCACGTAGGGGATCTCTCCCTCGGGGGAGAAGACAAAGGTCGGCCCCCCCTTTACGATCAGCACCACCCCCCGCTCCCGCGCATACTGCCCACATGCCGTGAGCCACTCGAGCTCCCCATCGAAATCCTCGGGCTTTTTGCCTAATAGCCGGCTCATCTCACCCCGGTGAGGGGTGAGGATCGTCCCCTTCGGCAGAGGGAGCCCCCTCTCGGCCAAAATCGCGAGCCCATCGGCATCCATCACACAAGGGACCTTAACCTGGGCTAACAGCTCTTGGAGGAGCGCCGCTACCCTCCCGTCGGTCCCCATCCCCGGCCCGATAAAGAGGGCTCCTGCATTGTAAAGCCGCTTTACAATGCCTTCGGCATCGACCAGAGGCTCGTGGAGAAGCTCGTGAACCGCGCCCAACTCGTGTGGGCTCTCGGCAAAGCGGTGGAAGAGGCGCATCATCCCCGCTCCACTCCTCAAAGCGGCCTCTCCTGCCAAAAGCGCCGCTCCAGGCATCCCCTCAGAGCCTGCAATCCCGACCACATAGCCGGCCTCGTACTTGTGCCGATTCCGCCTCACCTTTGGCAAAAGGAGTCCAGCGGCCTTCCGGGTCATCAGCCAGAAGTCGGCCACCCCATCCTCAACAAAGGGGGTGGGCAGGCCAAAGTCGACGAGCTGCAGCTCCCCGAGGTGATTCCACCCTTCGCCCAAAAAGCAGCCCCGCTTTGCCTGGCCGAGCGCCACCGTCACCGTTGCCTCAATGGCGTGGGTGCTCCCCTCTCCAGTATTCCCGTTGATTCCGGAGGGGATGTCGATTGCGATGATCGGCAGCCCTGACCGATTAGCCCGCTCAGCTGCTGCGGCATAGAGCCCTTTGAGCTCTCCTCGAAACCCCGTTCCCAAGATCCCATCGAGAATAATTCCCTGGCTGAGGAGTTGGATATCGCCCTCCCCATGGCAGTCGATGACCTGTCCACCGGCCGCTTGGAAGGCCTGCCGCATCTCTTGGCAGAGGGCGCTTGCGGACTCGATGGGGGCGAGTTGGAGGGCTCGTGTCGGGTAACCTTCACCGATCAGGTGGCGGGCGGCCACGTAGGCGTCGCCTGCATTGTTCCCTTTGCCGCACAGCACTGTGGCGACCCAGGGGAGATCGTGCTCTTTGACATAGCTTTCGACGACGTGGGCGATCCCCTCGCCGGCCAGTGTCATGAAGTGGCGGTCGGAGGCGCCGCGGGTGTAGGCCTCCCTCTCGATCCGCGCCATCTCCGACGCCGAGAGGACCTTCAGCACCCCCCTGATCTGCTCACGTTCCATGACGACCACCATCCCCCCCTTCTACTTCAGCGAGGCGGCAAACGCAAGCGGCTAAAGGTGTTCTTCCTTGATGGTCCGGCTGAGGAGGGAGCGGACCGCCTCCATCGGGTTCATCTCCTCGTAGATGATCCGGTAGACCACCTCGGTGATCGGGAGGGGAACCCCATACTTTTTCCCGAGCTGGAGGGCCGATTTGCAGGTATAGGCCCCCTCCACCACCATCCCGATCTCTTTTTGCGCCTGCGCCACCGGCAGGCCATTGGCCAGGAGACGCCCAAAGCGGTAGTTTCGGCTGAAGTTGGAGAGGCAGGTGACGCAAAGGTCTCCCATCCCCGCCAATCCGTTGAGGGTTTCGGCGCGGCACCCCTTCACCACCCCAAGTTTCCGGATCTCATGGAGGCCTCGGGTCATCAGGGCTGCCTTGGTGTTGTCCCCAAAGCCGAGGCCATCGGAGAGGCCGCAGGCGATCGCCACGATGTTTTTCATCGCCCCACCAAACTCAACGCCGTTGATGTCGCTATTGGGGTAGACCCGGAAGGTGGCCGTCGCAAAGGTATCTTGGATGAAGTGCATCACCCCTTCGTCGTAGGCCGAGCAGACAACCGAGGTGGGAAGACCTCGAATCACCTCTTCGGCGTGGCTTGGGCCGCTCAGGCACCCGATCACCTCCCGCCGCCGCTCCCCGAGCACCTCAAGGGCAACATCGGTCAGCAAAAGGCCACTGTCCTGCTCGATCCCTTTGGAGGTGAGCACAATGGGGCAGCCGTTATAGCCCATTTTGTCGAGCTGCGAAAAGACAGGGCGGATCCCTGCCGAGGTTACCCCCTCCACCACCATCTCAGCCCCTTTGAGCGCCTCTCCGATATCGGTGGTGATCCGCATCCCTTCGGTCAACCTAAAGCCGGGGAGGTTCGGGTGGTCTCCCCCGCTGGCAAGCCGCTGAGCCAGATCGGCTTCGCGGGTCCACACGACGAGTTCATTCCCTTTGGAAGCTAGCAGGACAGCGAGGCAAAAGCCCCAGGTTCCTGCGCCGAGATAACCGATTTTCATGCTCATAGCCGTTTGTTCCACCCACCATAACCCAATTCGCCCGAGAGCTCAAGCTACTCCGAGGTATAGCCACCCCGCTCCTCATCGATATGGTAGCGCCAACCGGGCATAAAGAGAGTCGTGTTCTCTTCGTCGACGTGAGACTCCTCGTCCGAGGACTCCGAAAAGGAGAGTTGCCTCGGAACCGTTTTGAGGGGGTGATTGTCATTCATCTGCTTGACCGTATCGAGGAGACCTTGCATCTCGCGGATCTTTCTTGGGGTAATGATCAAAGCATTTTGGGGAGCCTGTTGATAAACCATCTTTCGATACTCTTCGATATCATGCAAGGCGCATTGCAACTCTGCCTCTAGCTCCTTGATCCGCTTTTGGGCCTCCTCAAGCTCAGACTCCAGCATCAACGCCTCCTTCCCCACCAGCTCAATAGCTTCCCTCGTCTCACCGGTCAATTTCACCACGGCATCCCCTACCCTCTTCACCGTCCGTTCTAGCTCTTCCACTCTCTTGTTGGCGGTGTCTCTCTCCGTCTTTAACTCCTTCAGCGCTTCCCATTGCCATTGACCGCCGTTTGCGGGTATGGGGCTTGGCTGAGCCGGCTTCTCTTCAGCTCTCTTTAGCGCCGCCTTCCACTGCTGCTTCACCTCCTGCAGCTCCTCTGTGACCTCTTGTAGCTCCTTCGTGACCCTCTCCAGCTCTTCTTTAAGCCGCCTCTCCTCTGTTTTGTCGGGCTCGGGCAAGGGCTCTGTTTTGAGGAGGTAGTAAAGGGCAAGGGCGCCACAGATCAGAGAGAGGGTGAGGGGGCGGGTGGCGCCGGGCAGCTCCAGCAGCCCTACCTTGAAGGGCCTCAATGCCCGCTCCCGAATGCCCCCGATCATTGAGAGAAAAGGAATGGCAATGGCAACGCCACCAAAAAAAGCCACCCTATGGAGATTATTTTTTTCTACCACTCTCATAATAAACGAAGAGGTTAGGCGAATAGGGTATCTTTTAGCAATTGGAGATCTTCGGCCGTCTTGAGCGGGGCAAAACAGGTCGCCTTGGGATAGACCAGGACCTCCCCGTGGTCCCAAAGGTCAAAGATAAAGGTCTCAAACTTCCAATGCCCCCTTTTGACCATATGTAGGGGGAGCTCTTTGGTCGAAACCCCTTTGGCATGGGCCATCGAGACGCAGTAGAGGCTGAGGTTAGCCAGTGCCCCCTTGGGCACCTCACCCGCCAGCTCCGAATACTCGATAACGGAGAGGCGCTCTCCCTCCTTAGCAAGAATCCCCACCGAATGGCGGCTCTCCTCGGCAAAGATCGATTTGAGGGTCAGGTCGTTCCCCATCCGGTGAGAGAAGCCAAGGAGCTCAGGGTCAAAGGGGTCGGCCAAGGGGTTGTCGATGGGGACGATGCTCAGGTACTCGACACCCTGCCTCTCCCAGCTCTCCCAAAGGCCGCAGCCACAAAACTGGCGCATCACCTCCCCATTTCCATTCGGCCCCATGGCGATCCTCCCCTCTCGGATAAAGGGGGCCCCAGCGGGGGTTAGGAGGGGGAGCTCCCGCTGCTGAAAAAAGGAGACCTCCTTAAGACCAAAGTAGCTGTGCTCCTCAAAGAAGTGGACCGTGGCCTCGTGGTTGCCGGGAGAGGTCATGATCGCTAGGGGGCCCCGCGTCCTCTGAGCAATAAGCTCGAACAGGCTCTTATCCCCCGCTACCGCAATGGTCCCCTTGGGCCGCCCCGCCCCCAACCGGCTCCCCTCACCCCCAGCGAGGACAATGCACCCCATTTTCCCCTCGGCGAGGAGGGTCTGACCGAGCTGGCGGTCCTCGGCCGAGCCGGCAAGGTGGTAGTCGGTCCAGGGGAGGACCTGACGGGGGGGCCTCCCCCCCACCATCCAGAGGGCCTGTTGCTTTCTAAGCTCTTCTAAATCAATGCCTTGCAAGTCATTCATACTCTATCCAGCATAGAGGATGGGGGGGGAATTTGCAAGTGGAGTAAGCTGGAAGCACTTTGAAACTCTTCCAGCGCAATACCGGTTTTGTGAGGCACAGGCTCCCCGAGGGGTGCTGCATTGAGGTTGTGGGCGCTATTCCCCCTAAGCGGATCTTGGCTAAGGCCGATCTGGTGGTGGTGCCGACGAAGGGGATGGCCGAGGTTTTGAAGGGAGAGCTGTCGGCTCCCGTTGTGGTGATCCCCCCGGCGGTTGAGGCTAAGCGGATGGCCGAGCGGGCGGGAGAGGGGAAGCGGATCGGCTACGCTGGGCCGTGCGGCCGGGAGGAGGGGGTTGAACTGCTGATCGATGCCCTGACGAAGCTGCCCCATGTCCAACTCGAGATTGTAGGGGCCCTCCCAAAAGAGGAGAGGCGATTGCAGGCGTATGCGGCCCGGCGGGGAGTAGAGGCGCACTTCTCTGCTGCCGTTACCGAAGAGATCGACGGTTTTGTGATGCCCTCTCGCTCTATAGTAGCCAACCCATGCCAAGCTCCCCTTCCGGTGCTCCGCTACGCTAGCTGGGGGCGCCCGATGATTTTGCCTCACAGCCGAGTTATCCTTGACCTCCTCGGGAGCCCAAAAGGGGCGCTGTTTTACAAACCGGAGGATCCCGATGACCTTGCCCTCTGCATGGAGCACCTCTCCCACCTGAACCTGGTGCAGAAGTTAGGCGAGGAGACGAGGCGGTACGAGGGGCTCTTTAGCGCGGAGCGGCGGAGGAGAGCTTGGCAAGAAGCGCTGAGTAGACTTCAGAGGCAGTGATCCGACTCATGCAGCGCAGGTCGATCGGGCACTCCTTGAGGTAGCAGGGGGAGCAGAAAACGTGCTTGTGGATGACCGTTGCTTCGCCGTAGGGGCCGGTCTTGAGATCACTTGTGGAGCCGAAAATCGCCACTAGAGGGCGCTTCATGGCTGCTGCGATATGCATCGGCCCACTATCATTGGTGAGGACCACATCGCAAAGGCTGATCAGCGCCACTAGTTCCCGCAGGGTTGTGCCACCCGCTAAGTTGATCACCCGATTGGGAAGGCCCGAGCAGATCTGCTTCACAAGGGGGGCTCCGCTGGAGTCGCCAAAGCAAAGGACATAGAGGTTAGGATCCTCGAGGAGGCGCTCGATCACCTCCCGAAACCGCTCGGGGAGCCAACACTTGGCCGAGCCGTAGGCCGCGCCGGGGTTGACGCCGACGATCTTTGCGCCGGGAGGCACTCCCCGCTTAGCGAGGAGGGCGCGGGCCGCCTCGATCTCATCGGGCTGAAGGTAGAGGCGGGGTTTGGTAGCGGAAGGGGAGATCCCCAGGGGCTCCAGTAGCGCCTTGTAGGTAAGGACAAGGTGCTGCTCCTCGATCGTTTTGGGAAGGGGGAGCCCCTCGTTGAGGAAGAGCCACCGCCCGTCGGTCTTAAAACCGAGGCGCCGCTTCACCCCTCCCCGCCAAAACCACCAGGCGGAGGAGAGGGAGTTGGTCGTGAGGATACCGAGATCGTACCGCCCCGCTCGAATGGTGCCGACCACATCGCGCCCCTCCTCCTTTTTGATCCAGCCACTCGGGCGGGAGAAGGCAAAGAGCTCATTGATGTCGGGGTCGTGCTCCAGGAGAGGGGCGAGCTTGGCGGTGCACATCGCGCAGATCTCAGCTTCGGGAAACGCCCTTCTGAGGTCGGTGAGAAGGGGGGTAGCCATCACCAGGTCCCCAATCCAATTCGGCATCCGAACGATAATCTTCATTCCCACAGTTTCTAGGGGTTGCCAGCCATTGTCAAGAAGAGAGCCTACTCCCTAGCATAACAGGAATGAAACGGATACTCGGGGTCGATCCCGGCATGGTGACCGGATTTGGGGTGGTGACGGCCGACTTTAAGGCGGTCGACTACGGCACGATCCGCCCTCCCCAAAAAAAGCGGCTCTCCGAGCGGCGGCGGATCATCTTTGAGGGGATCGGCCACCTCATCGAAACCTATAGACCCGATGCGATCGCGATCGAAACACAGTTTGTGAACAAGAACATCCGCTCCGCCTTTGGTGTCCATGCAACGGCCGGCGTGATCACCCTTGCCGCCACATTGCGCGATATCCCGGTCTACGAATACGCTCCCAGCAAAGCCAAGATCGCGGTGACCGGCAAGGGGCTGGCAAGCAAGGAGCAGATGCAGGCGATGGTCGCCCGCCTCCTCTCGCTGCCTGAGTACCCCCCCTCCGATGCGGCCGATGCGCTGGCCCTTGCGATCTGCCACCTGCACGCCTTCAACCCTCAGGAGGTCTAGTGTACGCCTACATCAAGGGAACTCTAGCAGGAGCAGGTGCCCACCACGCCGTCATCGATGTAGGGGGGATCGGCTTCCGCCTCTCCCTCTCGACCCTCGACGCAGCGAAATTGCCCCGCATTGGAGAGGCGGTCCACCTCCACACCACGCTGATCATCCGGGAAAACGAACAGACCCTCTATGGCTTCCTCCACGAAGAGGGGCGCTCCCTTTTCGAACTCCTGATCACCATCTCAGGGATCGGCCCCAAGACTGCGATCGCCCTCTTGGGGACCCTCTCCCTGAACCTCCTCCACCAGGCGATCGCCGAAGAGGACCCGAGGCTCCTCTCCAAGGTGCCCGGCATCGGTAAGAAGACGGCCGAGCGGCTCCTGATCGAGCTGCGCGATAAATTGCCCGATCCCCCTGCTTATCAGCGGGTTAGCTCCAATGTGGAGGATGCAATCTCCGCCCTCCTCAACCTGGGCTATAGCCGGGCTAGGGCCCAACGGGCCCTTGAGGGCCCCCTTAAAGAGCTTGGTGAAGGGGCCGACCTCCCCACTCTAATCACTGCCGCCCTTAAGTCTATCTAATTCAGCATACTAGATTTTAATTTTAAGTTTGTGATATAATCTTTTTATGACAATCGACACTAGTTACAGTTTTGTTACTCAGGAAGAGGCGCTGGCGCATTTTATCAAGAACCCGCCAATGCCGGCCCCGTCCCCCCTTCCTAACCGTACGGTCACCTTCTACCTCACGTGGGTCGGAGGGGGTTTAGGGATCCTCTCCTTCTACTGGCACCTGGGGCAGCTCCTCCGTCACCTCTCTTTTGCCTCTGGGCTCGACATCTGGCCCCTACAAGAGCTCCCAAGCCGCTTCTGGCTGAAGGCCGCCATGCGAACCGGGCTTCTCCTAGGGGTGGCCACCGCTTCTGGGCTCCTCAACCGGGAGAGAACCCTCTCCGACATCGTCCAACAACTACAGGAAGAAAAATAATGGAACTGAATCCTATCCAAAAAGGGAGCCTTGTGACCTTCTGCCTAGCCCCTATGGGGCTTGTGGCAGCACTCTATGCTCTCCGCCCCGTCGGCAAACAGATCGTCCCTATCGCCTTCGGCTTTGCGGCGATCGAGATCACCTCGCTCGTCACCTTTGCCCTCAACACGCCCACCGACAAATAGGGCATTTTTCTGCATCGTGCCCCTTGGCCGGGCAATATTCTCTGGCAAAGTAGATCATCTGCAGGTGGAGCCGGTTCCAGGTCGATTCGGGAAAGGCCCTTTTGAGATCCCGCTCGGTCTCGGCCACACTCTTCCCTGAACTCAGCCCCCACCGCTTCGCGCAGCGGTGAATATGGGTGTCGACGGGAAAGGCGGGCCTCCCAAAAGCCTGCGACATCACCACGGAGGCGGTTTTGTGGCCCACCCCAGGGAGCGCCTCGAGCGCCTCGAATGTGTCGGGAACGGCCCCCCCATGCCGCTCGATCAGCAGGTGGGAGAGGTGCCAGATCGCCTTTGCCTTTTGCTTGGAGAGGCCGCACGTTCGGATCAGCTCCTCGATCTCTTCGACCGACAGCTCCACCATCTTCTGGGGGGTATTAGCGCGGGCAAAGAGGGCGGGTGTGACGAGATTGACCCGCCTGTCGGTGCACTGAGCCGAGAGGAGGACGGCGATCAGGAGCTCGTAGGAGGAGGTGTGGTGGAGGGGGATTGCCGGATTGGGGTAAAGGGTCTCTAGGATCTCTGCGATCTTTTGTGCTCTCTCCACTATTTCCCTACGCAGAACTTGGAGAAGATAGCCGAGAGGATATCCTCGGTGATGTCGGTGCCGATAAGCCTACCAAAGGCCTTAAGGGCAGCCCGGATGTCGAGGCAGAGGAGTTCGGGAGAGCGCCCCTCCGCAAGGCCCCCCTCCGCTCTGTTGAGCGCAGCCAAGGCCTCCTCCAGTGCCTGCTTGTGGCGGCTGCTCGTAATCCAAACCTCCTCCTGCGAGAGGGTCGACCCGCGCAAAATGAGCTGCTCGACCCGCTCGGTCAGCTGATCAAGCCCCACCCGATGCTTTGCCGAAATCGTCACCTGATGGGAGAGGGGAAGGGGGCGCCTCTCTCCCCCCACATCCCCTTTGTTCCACACCACCACCGTCTTCTCTTGAGGCAGGGTCTCGAGGAGCCGCTCCTCCTCTTTCAAAAAGGGGCGGGTCAGGTCGACTACCCACAAAATCAGATCGGCGCGGGCTAGGGCCTCATGGGTCCGCCTAATCCCCTCCCGCTCGACAACCTCTGAGGAATCGCGGATGCCGGCCGTGTCGGTGAGGCGGATCGGGAAGGGGCCGATCCTCATCTCATCCTCGAGGGTATCCCGAGTGGTCCCCGGAAGGTCGGTCACAATCGCCCGCTCCCGCCCCATCAGCGCATTCATCAGCGAGGACTTGCCCACATTGGGGGCGCCGATGAGGCAAACCGAGAGCCCCTCGCGGACCAGCTGCCCCTGATGGTAGGTCGTTAAGAGGTGCTCCACCTCGGCCGACAGGATGCGAAGATCGCTGAGGAGGCTCTCCTCCGAAGCAAACTCAAGCCCCTCTTCGGGAAAGTCGACCCAGGCCTCAAAGATAGCGGCGATCTGGGTGAGCCGGGCCTGGAAACCGGCGATCCGGTGGGAGAGGTGGCCCGAGAGGTGGTCCCGAGCCGAGGAGGCGGCCCGCTCACTTTTGGCCGCGATCAGCTCCTGGACCGCCTCTGCCTGGGTTAGGTCGAGCCGCCCATTCATAAAGGCGCGGAAGGTGAATTCCCCGGGCCCTGCAGGCCGGGCTCCGGCTGCGAGGACCGTTTCCAAAACCCGACGGGTGATCAGGGAACCCCCGTGGCACTGGATCTCCACCGTATCCTCTCCCGTGTAGGAGCGCTCCCCAAGCAGGGGGAGGAGGAGGGCATCGTCAACCGGTGTGCCAGCGGCGTCGACCACGGTCCCATAATGGGCGGTGTGGCTCTTGTAGCGGGCGACCGGGCCCGAAAAGACCCGGCCCGCGACCGCCACCGCATCGGGGCCCGAGATCCGGATGATCGCCACCCCCCCTTGTCCGGGGGGAGTCGCTATAGCCGCTATCGTATCCTTTGTGTTCATTTGAGCTTATCCTGAAATAGCGCTATTCTACCTGAAAATGCTGAAACTGCCACCCATTGAAGTCATCGACCGCCAAACCGGCGACCGCTTTGTCGAGGCGGTCTACGGGGAGGCTGCCATCGCCTTCCTCTATGGACGGGGCCGCCTCCTCCACCCCCTCCTCCATAACCCCCTATTTTCAGTCCTTTACGGCAAGGTCCAGGGGAGTCGGCTGAGCCGCCATAAGGTCCTCCCTTTCATCAAAAAATATGGGCTCGACACCACCGAGTTCGAAACGGAACCGGCCGATTTTCGTTCGTTTAATGATTTTTTTATTCGCAAATTGAAGGCAGGAGCACGGCGGATCGCCGATTCGGCTGCCGTTTTGCCCGCGGATGGCCGCTACCTCTTCTTCCCCAAGATTGAGGAGGAGCATACCTTCTTCGCCAAGGGGCAGCGCTTCTCCCTCAAGGAGTTCCTCCGCTCCTCCCGCCTTGCCGCCCAATATGAGGGGGGGGCGATGGTGATCGGCCGCCTCTGCCCCACCGACTACCACCGGTTCCACTTTCCGGCCGATGGGATCCCGTCGGAGAGCTCCCTTATCAATGGGTGGCTCGCCTCGGTCAACCCCGCTGCCATCCGGGACAACATGAAGATCTTCTGGGAAAATCGCCGCTCCCTCACCCCCCTTCAAACCCCCCACTTGGGAAGGATCTTGATCGTGGAGGTTGGCGCCCTCTGTGTCGGAAAGATCCACCAGACCTATGTCGCCAACAAGCGGGTGAAGCGGGGTGATGAGAAGGGCTACTTCTCGTTTGGAGGCTCCTCCGTCGTCCTCCTCTTTGAGCCTGGACGGATCACTTTTGATCCCGATCTTGTCGCCGCTTCAGGCGAAGGTTTGGAGGTCATGTGCTTGATGGGACAAAGTTTAGGCAAAAGCGCTAGCCCTCAATAGGCCGTCGTGCTAGAAAGAGGGGATGCTCTATTTGATCTTTTTATTTGTGACAGCGCTCCTGGCTGCTTTGGCCTTTTTTGAGTGGCGGCGTACCCGCCTCCCTCAAGGCAAACGGCTCATGAAAAAGCGCCTCCGCGTCGCTCAACACCTCGCTCTCGAAGAGTGGGAGGCCGCTGAGCAGCTCCTCCTCGTCTTGATGGAAAAGCGGCCAGAGGATGCCAATCTCCTCCTCCTTCAGGTCCAACTTTTGGCCGCGACCCAGCGGCGGGAGAGGGCTTTGGAGGTTGCCGATGAGGCCCTTGCTCTCGACCCCCACTCCCTTGCCCTAATGAAGGAGAAGGGGAAGCTGCTGTTGGGGATGGGGAGAACGGCTGAGGCGCTTAAGCTCCTCTCCCAGGCCGCTCCCCTTTTGCGCGATGAGGAGGATCTCCTCCAGCTCGCAACCGCTCAATTCTTGCAGGAGCGGCCCGATGAGGCCCTCGAAACTCTAGAGCCAGTCCTTCAGGGATCGGAGCGGGGCCCCTTGCTTGCGCTCGCCGGCGACTGCCTCCTCGCTAAAGGGGAGAAAAAGGCCGCCCTCTGCCTCTACGAACGGGCGCAGCGGTCGGGCCTCTACAACGCCTCGATCACCGCGAGAAAAGGGCACTGCCTCAAGTCGCTTGGCCGATTTAAGGAGGCGATCCGTTCCTTTACCGAGATCCTCCAGCGCGATCCCCATAACCTCTCCGCTCTGATCAGCCTTGCCGGCTGCTACGAGGCCAAGGGGCAATATGGGACAGCCCTCCTCGTCTACAAGCAGAGCCCCAGCTGGGAAGGGGGGAGCGTTCAGCTCCTCAAAGCCGCGGGGATCTGCGCCGCCTACGCCGGGCGATATGAAGAGGCGGTCGAGCTCCTCCGCTCCGCTTGCCTTAAGGGGGACCGCTCCTCGAAAACCCTCGTCTTCCTCGGCTACAGCTACGAATGCCAGCAGCAGTGGGAGGAGGCTGAAGCGGTCTACCTGCAGGTGACCGCCGACCACCCCCGTCACCCCGCTGGCTACCGCGGCCTTGCCTGGCTCTTTGGCGTTGGCCGGAGCCGCACCCTTACGATCGAGGAGGGGCTCGACATGGCGACCCGCTCCCTCCAGCTCCTCCCCGACCCCATTTCATGGGAGGTGATGAGCGCCTGCGCCGCCCGAGCCGGCAACTTCGAAGAGGCCCATCAGATCCTCGAGGGGCTAGCCGTCGGCGAGGAGGACAAGGCTCAACTCGTTCGGCGACAGGCAGCCATGCGCACCCTGCGGCGTAACCTACCGCTGGATGAGCACTTAGTTGCCCGAACCCTCGTTGCGTAAACCATTGATTTAAATCATTTTTTGAGTTATACTGATCCTAAATTGTAAAGCGGCTTTACATGCTTGGTATTTTAAAGAAAATATTTGGAACTGCTCAAGATCGGCAGCTCAAGCGTTACTGGAAAATTGTCCATGAGGTCAACCGGATTGAGGCAGGGTTAAGCTCCCTCTCCGACGACCAGTTGCGGGGCAAAACGGCCGAGTTTCGGAAGCGACTAGCCGAGGGGGAGAGCCTCGATGCCCTCCTGCCCGAAGCCTATGCCGTTGTGAAAAACGCCTGCCGCCGCCAATGCGGAGCCGAGGTCCATGTCTCCGGTTACGACCAGAAGTGGGACATGATCCCCTACGACGTCCAGCTCTTGGCTGGGATTGCGATGCACCATGGCTGTATTGCCGAGATGCAGACCGGTGAGGGGAAAACCCTCACGGCGACCCTGCCCCTCTACCTGAATGCCCTTGCCGGAGGGGGTGTCCACCTGGTTACCGTCAACGACTACCTCGCCCAGCGGGACTGCCAGTGGGTCGGCTCGATCTTGCGCTGGCTCGGCCTCACCACCGGCGCCCTGACCGGCTCGATCCCCCCCCACCACCGGAAGGAGATCTACGCCGCCGATGTCGTCTACGGGACCGCCTCCGAGTTCGGGTTCGACTACCTGCGCGACAACTCGATCGCCTCCCGCAAAGAGGATCAGGTGCAGCGCTCCCACACCTTTGCCATTGTCGACGAGATCGACTCGATCCTCATCGACGAGGCGAGAACCCCTCTGATTATCTCGGGCCCTGTTCCCGATAGCCGCCAGATGTATGGCGAACTGAAGCACCGGGTCGAAGTCGTCGTCAGAGCGCAAAAGGCCCTCTGCAGCCGCCTGGCTACCGAAGCCAAAAAGGTGATCGACGAACTTGACCTCTTGGAGGAGCGCGCTCAGCGCCCCACCCTCACCAAAGAACAGGAAAAGGCCTTTGACGAGGCGCTGAAAAAGCTCTGGCTCGTCTCGAGAGGTACCCCATATAACCGGATACTCAAGCGGATTCGGGAGAACCCCGACCTTCGGACCGAACTCGACAAGCTCGACCTCTACTACCACAGCGAGTCGAATAAGGAGGAGCGATCGAAGGCCCTTGCCGCCCTCCCGATCGTTGTCGACGAGAAGGCCAACGACCACGAGCTGACCGACAAGGGGATCGAGATCTGGACCCACGAGGCCGACGGCTCCCCCGATGACTTTGTGATGCTCGACCTCGGCCACGCCTACTACGAGATCGACCAGGAGAGGGGTCTCACCAAAGATGAGAAGCTTCAGAAGAAGATTGCCATCCGGGAGGAGGATGCCCTCCGCAAAGAGCGGGCCCACAACCTCAACCAGATGCTCCGCGCCCACCTCCTGATGGAGCGGGATGTCGACTACATGGTTGCCGACGGCAAGATCATCATCATCGACGAGCACACCGGCCGCGCCCAACCGGGCCGGCGCTTCTCCGATGGCCTCCACCAGGCGATCGAGGCCAAGGAGAATGTCGCCATCCAGCAGGAGACCCAGACCTACGCCACCGTCACCCTCCAGAACCTCTTCCGGATGTATGACAAGCTCTCTGGGATGACCGGTACCGCCATGACCGAGGCGGGAGAGTTTAAGGAGATCTACAAGCTCGATGTCCTCGAGATCCCCACCCACGTTAAGTGTCAGCGTAAGGACACCACCGACGAGATCTACATGACCGAGCGGGAGAAGTACCAGGCGATCCTTGCCGAGGTGACCAAGATCCATGCTGAGGGGCGCCCGATCCTCCTCGGCACCGAGTCGCTCGATATTTCGGAAAAGCTCTCCCGGATCTTCCGTGCCAGCAAGCTCCCCCACACCGTCCTTAACGCCAAGTACCACGACAAAGAGGCCGAAATCGTTGCCCAAGCTGGGCAGCGGGGGGCGATCACCATTGCGACCAACATGGCGGGGCGGGGCACCGACATCAAACTCGGTTCGGGGGTTGCCCAACTAGGCGGCCTCTTCGTCATCGGCGCCTCCCGCCACCAGTCCCGCCGGATCGACCGGCAGCTGCGGGGCCGCTGCGCCCGTCAGGGGGATCCGGGCAGCTCCAAGTTTTACGTCTCATTCGAAGACCCGCTGATGCGCCTCTTCTCCTCCTCCCGCATCAACCTTGTGATCCAAAAGCTCCGTCCCCCTGAAGGGGAGGCGATCTCCTCTCCGATGCTCGACCGGTCGATCCAGACCGCTCAAAAGCGGGTCGAGCAGCGCAACTACATGGTCCGCAAGCACACCCTCGAGTACGACGATGTGATGAACCGGCAGCGGACCGAGGTCTATGCCTTCCGCAACGAGCTCCTCCACACCGACCATCCCGAGGAGATCGCTAAGGAGGTCCTTACCGCCGTTTGCGGCATCAAAGCAGAGGAGTACCACCCCAGTATCGAGGAGTACCTCCAGTGGCTCCGCGAGCACTTCCCGATCACCTTTACCCAGGAGGACCTCCCAGCCGATCTCAATGGGCTTGAGGAGGAGGTCGCCACACTCGTCACAGCCGCCTTAGACCAAAAGCTCCAAGCCGAGAGCGACAAGATCGAGATGCTCGCCGGCGATAGCCCCACCGATGGGGCCCAAGTGGCGCGCGATGCGATCCGGAGCATCATGCTCCGCTCGGTCGACCAGCTCTGGCAGGAGCACCTTCTCGCCATGGACCACCTCCGCACCGAGGTCTCCCTCCGCACCGTTGGCCAGAAGGATCCCCTCATGGAATTTAAGCATGAGGCCTTTGCCCTCTTCGACGCCTTGGGCCTCGACCTGCGCACCAAGATTGCAACCGACCTCTTCCGCTTTGAGGTCGCCCCCTTCGCCAGGGGCTTCCTCGAGCAGACCCTAAACCATCTCCAGCTCGAGAAGGGGCGCTCCCTCTCCCCCGAGGAGGCGAGTCCCGTCGAGGAGGTGCTGCGAGAGGCTCCCGTTCAGTCCGCTCCGAAGGCGGGCCGAAACGACCTCTGCCCCTGCGGCAGCGGCAAAAAGTACAAGCGGTGCTGCGGCCTTAGCGCGGAGTTTGCATGAATACCTTTGGCCTCTGCTCTATCCATGCCGGCAGCTTTAATTCGGAATACAATACTCACTATCCCAAGAGGACCCGGGATATCCTGGTTACCCTGTTTCGCTTCCACAACGGCGCTCTCCTATTGACCGGTTACATCCCTGAGCTCCGATTGCTTACCGGATGTATCCGCGGATCGACTGCCTTGGTTCATGGCCTCCTCTTAGAGATGTTTGGCCAGCCTACGAGAAGTAACAGCCCCTTTTCTGGGGAGTGCTACGAGGAGGCCAAAAAAATGGTGCTAGCGCAGATGGTCCGGGCCCTTTCAGACATAACATGGACCCTTTGGCAGGGAGGTGCTCCGATACCCGAGAAATTCTGGAGTAAGTGGCACTCGGTGAATCTCTTCAACCTGAGCCTCGACCTCGTGGCTACCCCCTTTAACATCTTCCAAAATCTCAAGGAATCGGCCGAATCCCGCCATCCAGAGGTCGATTATCCCCTGCTCGCCTATCCCCTTTGGTTAGCCTAATCTTCGGCCCCGCCGAGGGTGCGCCAGCCGAAGTAGAGCATCGGCATCGCGATCAATAGGTAGACAAACCAGTAGCGGGCATTCCACCGCATGGTAAGCTCCCCGTCATGGGAGAAAAGGACCAGAACAAGTCCAAAGAGCAAAAAGAAAATCCCCGGAAGGAGGAGCAGTAGGGGGAGGGCATTGGTTGGCCCCGCCTCCTCCTCTTCCTCTACTTGCTGCTGAGGCTCCTCTGCGCGGAACTGAGTGCCGTATTCCTCAGCGGCAGAGTCGATCTCATAGCCCCGTTGGGGGTTATAGGGGGGCGCTGGAGCGGTCGTTTTTTGCTGCCGATTGGGAGGAGTATAGGGGCTGAGGGGCTCGACATGCTCGAGATGGGGCGAGGTCCCCGCGGTCAAGTCGGTGCTGCAAAAGGGGCATTTTGTCGCATGGATATGGACACTCCCCTCGCAATTCCAACAGAGCTTACGATTTTTGACAGCCGTCATCGTGCTGTAGCTCCTATCCGTATACTTTAGCCTGAACGATCCCGATTTTGTTTGCAACCTTCTTAGGGCGTGTGACCAATTATTCCCCGACCCTCTCATCGGAATCGACATCTGAGTGCCTAGCCGCTATAATAGCCCCATGAGCAAGTTTGATCTGGTGGTACTGGGAGCGGGACCGGGGGGCTATGTGGCGGCCATCCGGGCGGCCCAGCGGGGGGCTAAGGTCGCCCTAGTAGAAAAGGGTTACATGGGGGGGACCTGCCTCAACGTCGGGTGTATCCCCAGCAAGGCGCTGATCGCCGGAGCGGAGGTCCTCCGCAAGGTTGAGCGCGCCGACCAGTATGGGATCAAAACCGGCAAAGTGGAGTTCGACTACCACCACATGCGCGTGCGCAAGGATCAGGTGGTGGAGGAGATCCGAGGGAGCCTCGAAGGGCTCCTCGCCGCCAACAAGATCACCATTCTCCGCGGACACGGCAAGTTTGTCTCCCCCAACGAAATCAAAGTCCTCGGCGAAGACAACACCGTCGTCACGTTCGACAAAGCGATCATCGCCACCGGCTCAGAGCCGCGCGACATGGCCGCCTTCCCCTTTGATGGGGAGCGAGTCCACTCCTCCTCGACCCTATGGGATGCTGAGCCCCTTCCCAAGCGGCTCGCCGTCATCGGGGGCGGCATTATCGGCTGCGAGATGGCCTCCCTCTATGAGGCGCTCGGCGCCCAGGTCACCATCCTCGAGCTCCTCCCCGACCTGATCTCCACCGAAGGGAAGGAGCTTGGCGCTACCCTTCGAGCCGCCTACGAAAAGCAAGGGATCAAAGTGCTGACCGAGGTCATGGTCGAGGGGATCGACCGACCCAAGGGAAAGCCGCTCAAAATTAAACTTAAAGGCAAGGACCCCATTGAGGCCGATATGGCCCTCGTCGCCGTCGGCCGCAAGCTCAACACCGACGGAATCGGCCTTGAGGCGGCGGGCGTTGTCGTCGAGAAAGGGGGCTCAATCCCCGTCAACGACCGGATGGAGACCAATATCCCCCACATCTATGCCATCGGCGACATCACGGCCAAGATCATGCTCGCCCACGTCGCCTCCCACCAAGGGCTCGTCGCGGCCGCCAACGCTACCGGAGGCGATGCGGTCATGCACTACAACGCCGTCCCCTCGATCATCTTCACCCACCCCGAGATCGCCTCGGTCGGCTTAACACTCGAGAAGGCCAAAGCGGCCGGCTATGACGCCGTCGTGGGCAAGTTCCCCTTCCAGTACCTCGGCAAGTCGGTTGCCTCGATCGAAACCGAAGGTTTTGCCCGCGTGGTGATCGACCGAAAAACGGAAGAGCTACTCGGCGCCCAGGTGGTCGGCTACGAAGCCCCCACCCTGATCGCCCAAATCGCCCAAGCGATCACCAGCGAGCTGACTGCCGAGAGCGTTGAGGAGACGATCCACGCCCACCCCACGATCTCGGAGGCCTGGCTCGAGGCGACCCTCCTTGCCGCCGGCCGCCCCATCCACCTCCCCCCTCCCCGGCCCCATGGATAGGCGTTTCGACAGCAAGCCCACCGTCAAGAATCGTCTGCCCATGTATGCCGACCAGGAAGCCCAGAAGGGGGCAGCGCCGATGGGCCGCTTTCCCCCCTGGCTCCACCGAAAACTCCCCAAAGGGGGCGGCCTCTGGAAAACGGGCCAAGCGATTGGGGAGCGGCGCCTTCACACCGTCTGCGAGGAGGCCAAATGCCCCAACCTCTTTGAGTGCTGGTCGCGCAAAACGGCCACCTTCCTCGCTATGGGGAAGGCCTGCACCCGAGCCTGCGGCTTTTGCGATATTGAGACGAGTCTCTCCCCTCCCCCCCTCGAAGCCGATGAGCCCGACCGGATCGCCGAATCGGTCCAAGAATTGGGCCTCAAACACGTTGTGATCACCATGGTCGCCCGCGATGACCTTCCCGACGGCGGCGGCGCCCACCTGGCCAAGATCATGCGCCGGATCAAGGAGACCAGCCCCACCTGCACCATCGAAGTTCTCGCCTCCGATCTGGGGGGCAGCGAAGCGGGGCTCCTCTCGGTCCTCGCCGAGGAGCCGACCGTCTTTAACCACAATGTCGAGACGACCCGCCGCCTCACCCCCCGCGTCCGCCACAAAGCGACCTACGACCGCTCCCTCGCCCTCCTCAGCCGGGTCAAACAGGATGGCCGCTACCGGTTCCTTAAGTCGGGGATCATGGTCGGCCTGGGCGAAGAGCCCCACGAGGTTGAAGAGACCCTCCGCGACCTCAAAAGCGCCGGCTGCGACATCGTCACGATCGGCCAGTACCTCCAGCCCAATCGGAAGAAACTATCAGTAAAATCTTTTGTTACACCTGAGCAGTTCAAGGCCTATGAGACCTATGGCCACAGTATTGGCCTCTCCCATGTCTATAGTGGCCCTTTTATCCGCTCCAGTTACAACGCCGATCTTGTGATTCATGGACGACTTTAGCCTTATCGAGGAGGAGCTCCTGGAGATCCTCCTACACAGAGAGTGCCACTTTGCCGGTCAATTTTCGGTCATGCTCGACTACTACCGGCAGGGAGGTCCAGGGGTCTTTTTTGACATTGAGGAGGTAGTGAATGCGGCGGCTATAGAAGAGGCGGCTGGGGAGAACCTAGCTCCCCTACTCTTCTCTGAGACAGAGATTCGGACCGTAGCCAAGGTCCGCTCTCTCTATCAAGGGTTGCGAGAGCTCTGCGAACAGGAGGGAGCCACTAACCCAAAGCTCATTGCTAGTCTGATCCTAGCAGAGGGCGAAGAGGAAGAGGCGATCGACGCTGTCGTAAGCCGGGCGAAGGAAATTGTTCCCGAGTTGATTCAGCTCGCAACGAGTGCGGATTTTGCCAACCCCCTCTTTCCCGGCTACGGCCAGGCTCCCCTCCTAGCAATCCGGGCTCTTGGCAGGATCCAAGATCCGCGGGCCATCGTCCCTCTCTTTGAGCTGATCGGCAGCGAGGGGGAGGAGGAGGCGATCTCAACTCTAGTTCGCCTCCCGGGAGCCCTCCCTTTTCTCTTGCAGCGACTAACAGGGAGGCCGTTCACACAGGACACCGAAAGAGCGGTGATTGCCTTATCGACCCTCCCTCCCACTCCTGAGATCAGGGAGGCATTCAATCGGCTGCTTCGGGAAGAGCAGCTCCCTCCAAAGATAAGGCAGTATCTACAAGATTGATCTTCTGCCAGCGGCCGCTCCAGAGGCGCAGCCCGTTAGCTAACCCCACAAAAGCGGCAAAGCCCGAGGTGATCGCAAAGGCACACACCGCCCCATAATTGAGATGGACAATCAGCCAATAGGTGGGGAGAAGGAGGGCAAAGGCCACACCCGCTGCGCCGGCCGATAGGAGGAAAAGGGCATCCCCCGCTGCGGTAAGAATACCCGAAATAAGCCACCGGATCCCCTCCAAGAAGAGGTAGGCAAGAGAGAGGGCATAAACGATCAATAGGGTCGACCTCATCCCTGCGATCACCTCCTCACTCATCTCCATCCCCGTAAAGGCAAAGGAGTCGTGAAGGAAGAGATTGAGGAGAAGGTCGGGAAAGAACACAAGGAAAAGGCTCAGTATCAGACCAAAGGCGATGTGGATCTTTAGGCCGGCTCGGAAGACCTTAAAGACCTCCTTCCCTTGACCTGCGCCAATAAAATTGCCGGCAACGGCGATCGCCCCCCGCCCCATCCCCTCACAGGCAAAGAAAAAGAGGATGATCACCGACTGGGCCGCCCCCCCAATAAAGAGGGCCTCTGGGCCAGCCCGGCCAAGCATGAGGTAGAAGAGGGTAAAGCCAACCATCTCGATAAAGTAGAGGGCGGTTTGAGGGACAGCAACCTTGAGGCATTTGCGGAAGAGGAAGAGATCGAAGCGGAAGTTCGAGGTGCCGTACCGCTCCCGGTTGGCCCGCTTGAGGAAAAGGACCAGGAGGATCACCACCTGGAAGAGGTTGCCAATGTTGGTTGCAATCGCCGCCCCCTTCACCCCCATCGGCTCAAGCCACCCCTCAATGCCAAAGATCAGCAGCCAGTCGAGGAGGATGTTAAGGGCGTTAGCGAGGAGCGACAGCCACATGAGGACCTGAGTCTTCCCCTGCCCGATGAAGAAGGTCGAGAGGGCCGATAGGAGGGGCCAGCTAAACCCAAAGGCCATAAACCAGTAGAAGTACTCAACCTCTAGGGCCTCGTTTGCGCTCCCTTTAAAGAGGAGGGGGCCACCCCAAGTTCCAATGGCAAGAAAGAGGAGGCTAGAGGCAAGGGCAAAGTAGACCATCTGCCAAACGGGGCGGCCGAGCTGATCAAATTTCCCCGCCCCGTTATACTGAGCGACATAGACCTCGGCCATGCTGGCAAAAATCAGAAGGCTACCCGCCACCGCCCAGGCGGCGGTCCCCGCTGTGAGGGCGGCGCACATCGCCTCCCCGCTGTAGTGGGCCAGGAAGACCCGGTCGGTAAAGACCATCGCCAATAGGCAAAAAGAGGAGAGCATCAGGGGAAAGGCAACCGACCAGAGCTCGCGAACCGATCCGGGCAAGTATTTTGTAAGCGCCATGGTATGCCTAAAGGAGAAAAAGTAATATACCACAGAAAATGGCTCTAGGCAAGTGTCGGCAAAAAGTAAAGCGTTAGTTAAATTTTTATCGGAGGGGGGTGAGGGGCAGAGGGTTGCCCTATCTCCTGTGGAGCAGATCGGCGGGGTCCACTACACCTGGATCGCCGAGGGGCTCGATGGGGAGTCAAAACCCCTTCAGTCCCTCTTCCTGGCCTCTCTGCCAGAAGAGATGGCGCAGCCTCTGGCCAAGTGGCTGCCGGAGGGTAACCTCTCCCTTTCGAATTCGGTACGAAATTTTTTATTAGTAGGACTGATTCAGCGCCTCTTTCCGCGGGGTGTGCTACCGGTTGCCTGCCTCCCCTCCTCTCCACTCACTCCACTGCTAAAGCTCTCAAAGCGGACGACGGTGAGGTTAGTGGGATTGCTAGGCCTCCACGATTTGGCGCTCGAGATGCGGCAAACCCTCGACAAGCGGGCGATCCTAAAGATCCAGCAGCTGCTAACGCCGATGCAGCGGGCGGTCCTGGAGCGGTGTATGCGGGGGCAGGATATCCTCCCTGCCTCAGCCTACGGGCTGGAGAAGTGGGGGGCGGGAAGCCACCAGCTCCAAATGATAGCTGAGAAGCAGGGGTTGATGCGGCTGGGGAAGGCGCTAGCCAATGAGGAGCGCTCCCTCCTTTGGCACCTGGCTCACAAGCTAGACACGGGGCGGGGAAAGTTGCTGATCCACTATGGGACGGGTGATGTAAGCTCCACGATAAGCAAGCGGCTAACGGGACAGATTTTGGAACTTGTACAAGAGTTAGGTGAGTGATGTTTACCCTGATTTACGGCGATAAGGTCAAGCAGACCCCTGGCAAAAAGGTGGTGCCGGCAGCGGAGTTTTCGAAGGTAGTCGAGGCCCAAGGGGTGCTGGAGAAGATCCGCGAGGATGCCGACCGCTACCGGAAGGAGACGGCTGAGGAGATCGAAAAGCTCAAGGAGATTGCCCAGAGGGAGGGTTTTGAGGCCGGCCTGAAAAAGTGGGCCAAAAAGATCGATGCCCTCGAAAAGCAGATTGCCGATGTCGAAAAAAAGGTGAAGGCAAAGCTGGTCCCCATCGCCTTAGAGTCGGCAAAGAAGATCGTGGGGCGGGAGCTGAAGAGCGATCCCGAAACGGTAGCCGATATTGTGGCACAGAACCTTAAGGCGGTTACCCAGCACCGGAGCGTAGCGATCTACTGCAACCGGGCCGACCTTGAGGGGCTCGAAAAGAATCGGGAGCGCTTTAGGGGGATGTTTGAGCGGCTGGATAGCCTGACGATCCAGGAGAGGGAGGGGATTGAGGAGGGGGCCTGTGTCATTGAGACCGAAGCGGGGATCATCAATGCCCACTGGAATCAGGTCTGGGGCGCCCTCGAGCAGGTGCTGCGGGGAATTTTGATGGAAAGGTAAGGTGAAGAGTCGTAGTATGGGTCCTAATTGTTTGTTAGGCCATCCATGCGACGTCGTTATCTCCTCTCTCTGCTGCTGATTGGTCTTGCCTTCCTCCACCCTACTACGCTCGCTGCACAGGAAGAGCAGGTGACCCTTCCCCCCCTGATTGGGCAGATGGCGATCCTGGTCGGCCTCTCCCTCCTCCCCTTCCTGGTCCTCCTCCTCACCTCATTTGTGAAGATGGTGGTGGTGATGTCGCTCCTCCGCTCCGCCCTTGGGGTGCAGCAGGCGCCGCCCAACCAGGTGATCAACGGGATCGCGCTGATCCTGACCCTCTATGTGATGTTCCCTACGGGTCAGCAGATGTGGCAGGCGGTCGAGCCCCTTGTGGCCAAGCAGCAGGAGACCCAATTGATCTCGGCCCAGTCGGCCGAGTTTATCATCGAAGCGGTCCAGGCGGGGAGAGAGCCGCTGCGGCAGTTTCTGATCCGAAATACCCGCGCCAAGTACATGACGGGCTATTTCCGCCTCGCCTACCGCTACTTTCCAGCCGATGTGAGGGGGAGCCTGACACCTGAGGACTTTATCGTCGTGGTTCCCGCCTTTATCACGAGTCAGGTTGAGGATGCCTTTCAGATCGGGGTGCTGATCTACCTCCCCTTCTTTATCGTCGACATCGTGACCTCGAACATCTTGCTCGCCATGGGGATGATGATGCTCTCTCCGATGACGATCGCTTTGCCGCTAAAGCTGCTGCTGCTTGTGATGATGGATGGGTGGTCCCTCCTCTTGCAGGGACTGGTGATGTCGTTTAAAACGTAGGACCTCGTGTGCAACTTTTTAGCTGGCGATGCCGTAGGGGAAGGAGGTAAGATCGCTTAGAGCGCGACGAATCCATAGCCAAAGCTATGGATAAGGAGCGACATGAGCGAGATTGCCTCCTGCAGCAAGGCAGCGACGCTAAAAAGTTGCACACGGTGTACGTAGGGAACATGTTTCGAGAAGAGATCTACCAACTCACCTACCAGGCCCTCATGATGATCATGGTTGTCTCGGCGCCCCCTGTCCTGATCAGCATGCTTGCAGGCCTAATCGTGGCGATCTTTCAGGCGGCCACCCAGATTCAAGAGCAGACCCTCTCCTTTACCATTAAACTTGCGGCAGCTCTCCTCGTCCTGATGCTGATGGGGGGATGGATCGGCGCCTACCTGATCAGCTTTGCCCTCAACATCTTCAACAACTTCCCCCGCTGGAGCGGTTAGGTGGGACCCGACTACCTCTCCCTCTTTCTCAATTACCCCGATCCTCAGGCACTCCTCCTCCTCCTTTTTCTCGGCTTTATGCGGATGGCCCCCATCGTGATCCTTGCCCCCTTCTTTGGCGCCAAGCTGATCCCCGGGCCGGTTAAGGTGGGGCTGATCGTTACCCTCTCGCTGATCTTCCTCCCCCAGCTGATGTTCGAAACCCCCACCCCCTTAACCTTCACCTTCACCTACCTCGGCTACTGCGGTAAGGAGCTCTTTATCGGAGCGATCATCGGGTTTTTGGTCTCGATTCCGTTTCACATGGCCAGCACATCGGGAACCCTTGTCGACCACCAGCGGGGCTCAGCAAGCCTCCTGATCTTCAACCCAGCCCTCCAAGAGCAGGTCTCCCCGATTGGCCTCCTTTACAACTACGTCCTTATCGCCCTCTTCTTTGGCTTCAACGGCGCCTACTACTTCCTCGATGCCGTGAGCACCTCCTACACGGTGGTCCCCCCGACCACTTGGCTCAATCCCGCCTTCTTTGGAGGTGAGGGGCAGTTTTTCTGGCAGGGGATGATCGCCGTCGGTAACGACGTGATCACGGTAGCAACGAAGCTAGCGGCCCCTCCCCTCGTCGCTATGCTGATGTCTGACCTCTTTCTCGGGATCGCCAACCGGATGGCCACCCAGGTCCCCATGGCCTTCCTCGGCTGGGCCCTCAAGTCGCTCGTGGGGATGGTGATCCTCTTCCTAGCCTGGTTCTTCATCCTCCAACAGCTAGAAAAAGAGGTCTTCGACTGGCTGAGGTGGATCACCCGCCTCATCGACGCCCTCCTACCTGCTCAATAGAAGAAAAATATTTAATATATAATTTGTACTCTATGCAAAAATAAACAAATAGCCTATTATATTCAGCAAAGGAACTCCTTATGATGAGATTTGATAGTTCAGCTGTTAAAGGGGGAGCTGCTCTGGGATTTGGGGCAGCCGGCCTAACCTACTTAGTTTTAGGGCGATTTTCTGGACTAAGCCGGGCCCAGCGGGTCGCAGCAGCCCTGTTTGCTGGGGTGGTCGTTGGAGCGGCCTGCTGCTTGCGACCCCAACCTAAACCTGGACCCCCACACCATTGGGATGAGGAGGACCCTCTCTGGCCTATCCTAGAAACCCCGCCTAAGCACCTCGATGAGCAGCAGCTCCGGACACCCCTAACTCTCCGGGCATCGCCTAGTCTTGTTCATCCTATCCTTGTGCTGGCTCAGAAGGGTAAAGCGATCCAAGAGAGTCTAAAAGGGACCCATTACACCTTCTTTCACGCCTCTTCAACTCCCTACCTACCGATTATCTACCTCATTAAGGCCCTTGCAGTTTTTCTCGTGGAGAGGCCTCTTCCTGAACATCTCTTTTACCTTCGCCTGCCTAAAGAGAATCTACCCTCAAGAGCTCAGCAGCTCAGGACTTTTAAGTCGACGGGAACAGATGACCATAAATGCCGCGACGATCTGCTTGCGGTAAGCGCCTCTCTTATGGATGTAACTCCAGGGGAGTCGGCTATGACCTTTATTTCAGAGAATCGAAACGTATGTAGACAATCGCAACGATCTTACGAAGAGCTCATCGAGTTAGTCTTTAAAGAGGTGAGAGAGCTGTTCGAAATCCGCAACCGCAGTCTTGACACGCTCAAGAGGACTATTGGCCGTCTCTGCAACGAGGCGGCGAATTATAGAATTCCCGGCAACCTCTTTGTTATTTCGATTCCTAAGGATGAGATGGAGGGGGTTGGGTACCGTGCCCATCCCTATGGCCCTGTGTGCAACTGCTTCCATACCGTATCCGATAAGAAGATCCTGAAGATGCTCCAGCAGGACGCAATACTAGACACTAGCGTTATCTGCGCTTCTGGCAAGGATATTCGAGGTGAATGGTTACCTAAAACGCCTCAATACCGGCTCCTAGCCAACCACCTCACGGGGAAGGGGTTTGAGATTCGGCTCCTCTCGCCACTTGACCCAGAGGTCTGTCTTTATTTCAAAGAGCAGGTTAATCAGGCCGTTCGGGATGCCATTCAGCCCCCTATGCAGTAAAGAACAACTTTTGTGGTAGGGCAGCTGGAGGATGAGACTTGTTTAGGGGAATTGCCCGCCTTATCAACGCCCTCTCGTGGTCCTACCTCATTGTGATCCACCCTTTGCAAAAAAAATCTGGCAGAAAATTAATCATTCCTTTACCTTGTTCATCGAACGAGCAAACGGTTTAGGAACCTTGTGTTTTCTCCCAGCCTAGACTCAATCTCCAGCACCATATCCGCTACTGACAAGTAAGCGTAAAGGAGCCCCATATTGATCAGGAATTGCCAACAGCTGTCCGGCTTGCTGCCCACTCGTCGGGTAAGAGCTCGTGGAGCTTCGAATAGGTATGCCCTTGCAGACGCCGCATGACATCCTCGAGGTATTCGTGAGGGTTGATCTTCAGAGCTCGACAGCTTTGGACCAGGGAAAGTAGAACTGCTGCTGACTCTTCGCCCTCTTCACTACCCATGAACATCCAGTTCTTCCTCCCGATTGCTAAGGGACGGATGGCACGCTCGGCGACGTTGTTGTCTAGGTGCGCGTTGGCCTCTTGGGTATAGTTCTTCAGGTGAGGAATCAGGCCGCAAAAGTAAGAAAGGGCCTCTTTCCATTTCGACTTCGGAAGGGCAGCCCCCTCCTTTAGCTCCTTCTCTATACGCTCGATCAAGCAGTCGATGATCGGGACTTCATGCTTTGTCCGAATCCGAAGACGCTCCTCTGGGCTCCTGGTCCAGGCAATCTTATCAAAGCGGTAGAGATAGTGGATCTTGCGCAGAATCCATCTCTTAAGAGTCGCGTTGCCCGAGCAGGACTCGAAAAACTTCCGACGAATATGCGCCCAGCAGGGACACCATAAGATCTCCAATTCCTTCGAGAGATATCCATAGGCACCGTATTTGTCGGAGTGGACGGTCCCTCGATACCCCTCCAAAACGACCCGAGCGTGCTGATGCTTCCGATCGTACTGAAAGTCGTAGAGACGTAAAGGGGGATCGTGACCAAGGCCTCCTACTAGAGTCCACATCCAAGCTTGATGGACCTTTCTTCTAGCTTGGAGGGCCACATGAGACTCGTCAATAAAGACCGCTGGGCTCAATAAGATCTTCCTGTGCATCGCCTCATAGAGAGGGTAAAAAGCTCGACCTAGGGCGACCACCCATTGGGAGAGGAGCTGGCGACTGATCCCGATTCCCTTGCGAGCTAAGAGCTCAGTAATCCGGTAGAGAGGAAGATGGTCCCCAAACTTCTTGACCACGATATCGGCTAAAAGGCTCTCATCAGCACGACACCGCCCTAGGATCGTCTCAGGCAAGGGTGCACAGGCTACTCCCTCTCCTTTGGAAAGACCATACTTGGGACGGATGAGCTTCTTCAAATAGTAGCTGCCAGGACGATAAGCCAACTTGTAGGTGACCTCCTCTCCAATCTTCACAAGAGGCTTGCCCGTCTCCTGGCAGACCTTCTCCTCTGGAGCTAGGTCGAGCAGCACCTCCTGGACAGGCAGATCCTCAGGAAGCGAGATCTTATCCTGTCCATAGCGTTTCTTCTTTCCCTTTCTCTTGACTGCAGATTCGACCTTCTTGTCGCTCTGGTCGGTCGAGACATCGGTAGGCTCAAAACCAGCGAAATGAAGTTGATTGGCATCGAGCTCCTTTACCAGCTTTTCGGAGCGCTGACCAAAAACATGACGCTTCAGCCACTCGAGCTGCTCTTCTAGGTAGACGATCTTTTCTTCCTGGGAGGAGATCCTATCGGCTTGGGTCCGATTTTGCTCCTCAAGCTCTTCCACATAAGCTGCTTCTGTGGCATTCATGGAGTCATTCTATCCCATTTTATCCCCCTTTTCAAGGCATTTATTCCCCAACTGATATCTTCTTTGGATCCGCTTTGGAATCACCCCCTCCAGGAGCATCAGAAAGTCCCGCCGGCTGATCCTTCCCTGGCACAAGGGGCGAAAGCATCCCTTCTCCAGTCGCTTGTACCAAATGGCCAGTCCATCCACATCCCAGTAGAGGACTTTCATCCGATCACGCCTCCGGTTCAGGAAGACAAAGTAGGCGCCCGAGGTTAAAGGCTCATCGAGCTCTTCCTGGACCAGTTGGCCCAAGCCCTCAAAGCCCTTGCGGATGTCGACCGAGCGGTTAAACAGGAAGATGGCAGCTGCTCCGATCAACATCGCGACCCGATCACAACAAGAGCTCGCCTAAGGGTAAGCTTATCAAAGCTCCTGCTCAGTCGTATGGAAAGACCCCGGCACTCCAGGATGACCCCCGCCTCTTCCTCCGGGGAAGTGTCAATTCTCGTAAAACCCGTAGGGGGATTGAGCTTACCCTTCCAGTAGAGGAAGGAGTTGTAGTTTAAGCCATGCTCTCGGCAAAAAGCTGCGGCGCTTACCTCGCTCGCTTGCCAGAGTTCGATCTGATTCTTCCAGGCTTGCCGCTGTTGCTGACGCTTGTCTCCCATGGCCCCTCCCTTTTTTGAGGGTCAGGGTACTTGCTCCGAATTCAGCTTGGAATATGGGCTCCCTTTACGCTTACTTTGAAATCGATTTAGTCAACACAGCCCCTGACGATCATTGATTCTGGGTCCTGGCATCTTTCACCTCTTCCTGAAGGCCGAAACGCCTTAACGGTAGAAGATGCTAGGACTTTTTTTGTTTCAGTTGATCATCGCCAACCGGCCAGGGCTAGCGCATCAAAAATTTCCTACTGATAAGACCTGATCCAGGTACGCTTCTGAGCGATGGCACCTTCGCATCTTTGCCCTCAGGCCACGCTTGTAGGTGTGGTCCTCACGTAGCAAATT
>JBFWPF010000009.1:0-68303 GCA_050250135.1 Parachlamydiales bacterium
ACCAGTGAATCAACGGCCTTCTTCCTCACTTGGCAAGGATAAGGAAGCTGAGAAAATTTATGTGTTATTTTCATTGCCATTACCCGGCGCGCCGGAGATGCCGAGCTAATTGATTACACGCCCTAGCTAAAAATCAATTTCGATTGCTTGAAGAACTCGGCAATGTCATTGGCGACTAGGGTGGCTGTGGTGGTGATCACTAGCGTCTGGTTCTCGATGTGACAGTCGGCGATGATCGAGCTCGCGAACGTTTCGAGGAGGGCACCCGCTAGCTCCTTCAACTCCTCAACCGCGTTAGGGATGGTGAGGGAGAGGTGGACCTTGGGGCCCTGGTGGGTGAGCTGGTAGGGGCTCTGCTTCTGGATCACCTCACGACCCTTCAATTGAAAAAGCTCGGTAGCTTTCGGCATCGTTGTTTGGGTGAGGGTGGCGATCTTAGCCGGGCCGGTTGGCTTCAACTCGACAAGGGTAGGCTGAAGCAGGGTGGGCTGGACAGGTTTTGCGAAAAGGCCCCCCTTCCTCTTAATCAGGCACCATCTCTTTTCACTGCTACCAAGCGCGTGGATGTAGGTGACGATGATCTCGACCTTCTCGTTCACCGATTTTGAGACATGGTCTCTGAGCTTACCCTCCTTAAAGTAGTTGTAGACGAGCTTGACCACCTTTTTCCCATACTTGGCCGCCTCCTCTGGGGCGAGCTTGTTCTGGATAATATGGTCGGCGTAGCTCATGGCCAGCCGCCTACCAATCAACTCTGCGATCGCAAGGGCCTCCTTTGGCCGGACCAGGCTCTCCTGGGCCCTTTTGAACCCCTTTTCGGCCAAGTAGTCGATAGCAGCGCCGGAGAGTTCCTCGATGGAGAAGCTGAGGAGGCTCCCCACTACGCCGCCGACAAAGGGGATCCCCTCAGCTGCCCCACCAAGGAGGTCAGTCCCCAGCTTCGACACCTTGTCTCCCCACTTCTCATCCCGTTGGATCATCCCACCAGTCAAGAGGATCGCGCTCATGAACTTCGCCCCGAGCTGCTGCTCAATCACTGTGTAAAACGTGCGAAGGGATGGGGGATTTTGCAAAAGCTGCTGTTCGTTTAACCGCTGCTGCTTGACCTGGTAGTGCCCGTAAAGGAGTGAAGTCTGCCCCTGGAGCTGATTCTGCTCGTGCTTGATGAGGAGCATCTCCTGTTGCATCCCACTCTGGCGATTCTCAATCTCATTCATCAGATTGTTCTGCAGCCCCTGCAAAAGCTGCTGATACTGCAAACTCTCGGCTAGTAGCTCGAGACCTTTTTGTGGCCCTTTACCCAAATACTCGCCGAGGAGCAGCTGGAGCTGTTGGTTGGCAAGGCCGAACTGGGTGTCGAGTGGCTCTCCCATCCCATAGGAGAGCTCGATAGGGGTCCGTTCCCTTTTGGCGGGCCAGTAGGGGGAGAGGCCCAACGTGATCAGGGTGCTCACCATCTCTTGGTGCTTGATCGCGTATGCGGTGTGGAGGAGCGTGCTTCCACTCGCATCTACGGCAAAAGGTGAGGCCCCTCTTTTGAGGAGTTGGACCAGCAATGGCAAATCCCCTTTAAGGGCAGCTTGGAAGGCGGCGTTGGAGAGCTGCCTGTTCGTTTTGAGGTGCTGGATAAGCGGCTCGCATTTGAGATCGAAATCTTCGAGAAACTGGGCGGTAGGATGGGGGCTTTTTTGAATCGGATTGTGGGCTAAATTCAAGGTGGCAAGGGTACGGTTATCCTCGATGCCTTTAGCCAGTGCGAGGGCCCCCTTTTTGGTGATCTGGTTGTGAGCTAGGCTCAGCAGGTGGAGGCTCCGGTTCATCTTGAGAGCACCGGCGAGCCATTCGGCCCCTTTGTCTGCCAACTCATTATGGTCCAGCCAGAGGTTGACCAGGGTGACATTCAGCTTTAGCCCCTCCGCAATCGATTGGGCGGCGATAGCTTTGAGGCCACAATCGCTTAGGTTGAGCAAGACCAGGGTATGATTAGCCTGAATGGCCGGGCCGAGGAAGGTACGGTCACCCTCATACGAGTGGAGCTGCCCCTGTAGATCGAGGGACTGTAGCGTGGGGTGTTTAGTGAGGGCTTCGATAAAGGCCTTTTCGAGAAGTTCTATCTTCTGCCAGCCTCTGGAAAGGCGCAAATCAAGGTGGATAAGAGAGCCGTTATAAGGGAGGACATTTAGCAGGGACAAAACACCCCCAGCAGTCATGGCATCATTACCAAAGAGGGTTAGGTGGGCGAGATGCTGGGTTTTGTTGAGGTACATCGCCACCCCTTGTGCCTCTTTGTTGCCAATAGGGGTGTTGGATAAGTTGAGCGATTTCAGCGAGGGATGGCTCTGGAGGGGATAGAGGAGTGAATAGAATCCCTCCTTGTCAACTTGAAGAAATGAGAGGTTGAGAAACTCCATTTTGGGAAGGGCTTTCATTGCCTCTCCGAGCTTACCTGCTGCCTCTCCACTCAGCTGACCCCTGACTTTGAGCACTCGGATTGCCGGGCACTGCTCCAAACGGAGGGCAACCAAGGCGATTGCCTCAGATGAGGGGTTATCGAGGTAGAGCTTGGCCTGGCAGTCGTTGAGCTGCTCAAGCTTAACCTTTTCGATAGGGCGTGGGGCATCAGGGGCCGGCCCCTTTATTAGGAGGGGGCCAGTTGCCGCGGTACTATCCATAGCTTCTCCGAAAAATGGAAATTCGCTTAGTAGCTAGGATCTAGTATAGAAAAGGCATGGATTAAAAGTCGAGGACGAAGCTCTCTTTGAGGGCGGTGTAGCGGTGCTCGAAGTCGATGAGGGCCTCGTGCGCATCAAAGCCGAGGATGTCGCTGGCAAGCCGAGTTAGGCTGCCCCGGACCTCCTCCACCAAAATTCGCTGGTGGTCGGTAAAGTCGGGGACCAGCCCCTCTAGCTCTAGCAGCGTATGGGAGAGGTCGTCGACCGCATCGTTTTTGACCCGCACATGGTCATCCTCGTAGGCCCGCTGCAGCTGAAGGAGCTCGTGATCCATCTCTTCAAAGAGATGGGAAACCTTCGCTAGCACATCGGCCATCGACTCACAGTGGGGAACCAGATCCCCTGGAGGCTCTTTACCGCCCATCCCCATTAGGCGGGCCAGCTCCCACTGCCTTCGCTTTGGCCTAACTGCGCCTGAATTACCGTCATAAGATCAGAAGCCTCCCTCATATCCGGCTTGGTCGCCGTTGTTTAGCGCTGCCTGGGCCGCATTGAGCAGGTCGGTAACCTTGTCTAGCGCCTTCTCTAGCTCAGCCCTTTTCTCAGGTGGGAGGTTGCGCTTATCGAGAAGGTTCCTGAGGTTATTCACCGTTTACCTCATGCCGTCGATGGCTTTTTGATCTGGGTCCTGATTAATCCCGCTGTAGCTGTAGGCCCCTCCAACCGGTCCGATGCTTACCATTGGTCGACTATTCCCAGGACCTGCTCGTGGAAGTCCCGTAGTTTGCCGGCCGATTTCCGGGTGTCGAGCTTTTTGCTGAGCGCCTTGAGGTCCTTTTCAGCCTTGCGGAGCATCTTCTCTTTGCCCTCAAACTGGATCGACTCATTCTGACGGATGTCGCTTAGCACCTCTCGGTAGTCCTCCAGAGCAGCATTGATCAGCCCGTTGTCGTCCCACTCAAGCCCCATTTGGAGCTCTTGGTCGGCCCGCTCTAGCTTGCAGAGGAGGTCGGCCTTCAGGGTATCCTTGGTATAGGTCGTTTGCATCACTACCTCCAGTTGCTCAGAAGCTGCTTGGCCTGCTCCTGGAAGTGGAGGTGGGCGATCTCGCCGGTAGGGCCATAAGGGTCGTTTTCGAGGATGTTGAGGTTCGCTTCGGCCTTCTTGAGGAGCTGCTCCTTGTTGGGGATCTTAACTGCGGGGTCTTTGAGCTGGTGGAGCCACTCTTTCATCGCCTCAATCTCTTGCTCGATCTCGTTCCAAGCCTCTTTTACGTGCTTTGCCCGGCTATTTTCGAGCATCTGCTCAAGCTTCTTGAGGCGGTTTTTCATCTCTTGGCTTTTTAGGGTGACGGGGTTCATTACCTGGTTCTCCTTAGGTAAGGGATTTGATTAGCTTTTTGACTTTCTTCTGGACCTTCTCGCTCGCCTGGCTCACATCGCCTGGGATTTCGCGAAATTCCCCCAGCGCTTGGTTGACCGAGGAGAGTTTCTTTGCGACCTCGGGAGAGGCGGCCTCCTTTAGCCGGTTGACCGCATGTTGCAGCTCTTCGGCATGGGCCTTTGAGTCCTCTTTGAAGTTGATCGCAGCCTGCCTCAGTTCGGCAACTGCAGCGGCCACTTCGGGTGATTGTTGTACCTTCTTGAATAGTCCCATTTTCTCTCCTAAAGTAGTTTAAGTAGGTTTTCGGTCTGTGCGACCGCCTCATTTTTCTCGGTGTAGCTCGCGTTCCCCTGCGCCACAGGGGCAAGGGCGGCAGCCGTGCTCTCCATCGCCGCCTTAAGGGGGGCGTCGGCGTGGTGGTGCTTTTTCTTCGCAAGCTCAGCGCCTAGCTCTTTTGCCGCTTGTTGGGAGGGTCCCCTCACAAACTCGCGCCCCTTATTCCGGATACCGGCAAGGGGATCGTCTCCTGCACCAAAACCGGGGCTGGTTGCCCCTCCTACTCCTGATACGGGCATCGCGTTACCTCTCTAAGCATGGGCTGGGTGTTTCTGCATCTCACGGATCCCCAGCGCGATCTCGTGCTCTAGCTTGACAATGTCGTCGGCAAACTTCCGAATACCCTCGGAGAGCTTCTCCAGCGCCATCGGGTTTTCGTTGAGGTGCCACCGGAAGCTCTTCTCATCGACCGGCAATTTCGTCACATGGGCCTCCTTGGCCGCCTTGGGGGTCAGCTTCTCCTCCACCTTGCCGTTGTCGTGGGCGAGCTCCTCCAAGAGCTTGGGGGCAATCGTCAGTAGGTCACACCCCGCCAGCTCGAGAATCTCGCCACTGTTGCGGAAGGAGGCCCCCATGATCTGGGTCTTGTAGCCAAAGTGCTTGTAGTAGGTGTAGATCCGCTTGACCGATAGGACGCCGGGATCCTCCTCGGGAGAAAAGTCCTTCCCCTCCGCCTTCTTGTACCAGTCGAGGATCCGACCGACGAAGGGGGAGATGAGGGTCGCGTTGGCCTCGGCGCAGGCGGCTGCCTGGATGACGCTAAACATCAGGGTCATGTTGCAGTGGATCCCCTCCTTCTCGAGCTGCTCCGCTGCCCGGACCCCCTCCCAAGTTGAGGCGAGCTTAATGAGGATCCGCTCCCGGTCGATCCCGGCCTGCTCATAGAGCTCGATCAGTCGGTGGGCCTTCTCAATGCTCCCCTCGGTGTCAAACGAGAGGCGGGCATCCACCTCGGTTGAGACCCGCCCTGGTACGATCTTCAGAATCTCTAACCCGAAGTTCACCAGCACCTTATCCATCGCATGCTCAACCTTCTCATCCATCTCGGTCGCCATCTGACACCCCCACTTCAGGGCATCGTCCACAAGATGCTTATATTGAGGCATATGGGATGCGGCATAGATCAGCGAGGGGTTGGTGGTTGCATCTGTCGGCTTGTACTTGGCGATCGCCTCGAAGTCACCGGTGTCGGCTACAATTGTGGTTAACTTCTTGAGTTTAGATAATTTACTCACGACACACCAATTCTTTCTTTAGTTACCATCACCATTACATTTTTTATTTTAATTATCAAGGTGCCGTTGCAATAAAGGGTCTCTGTTGTTAAAATGTTCTATAAAAAGGACCTATATGGGCGAAATCACCGAGGTTTGCCGGCAGCCTAAGGAGACCTGGCTACAGATCTTTCAGTATCTTTCTGGGGTGGGGGATCGGGTGGCCCTAATGAGGAGCTGCAAGTCGCTATGCGACTGGGGCAAGGCCGATGTGGTCTGGAAGGAGATCTTTTTCCAGCGCTACCCCTTTGCTAAGCGAGAAAACGACTTCTACCAGGGCTTGGTTGAAGGGAAGGCAGCGGTAGAGACCCTCCTGGAGAAGGGGGAGTTGCACCAGAAGTGTGAGGGCTACACGGCCAATGTGATCCAGATTCCGTCGGGCTATGCAGCCCTTCAGAACAAGATTTCGCTCTTCCGACGGGGGCAGACGAAAACGGACCTCCTTCAGGTTATTCAGTGCTTGCCCGACCATCCCCCAGCGACCAAGGGGATAGTTGGGGCTCACAACGGAATACTCTATCACTGGACCGGTGAGCAGCCAAACTCATGGCAAAATCTACGGAATCCGCCTAAGTTGGCCCTGTTTCAAACGGATGAGATCACGACGGCCGCCTATATCGATTCACAAGGTGCTCTCCTCATGCGCCCTTTGGCCCAGGGCCTGAAAGCGACAAAGATCACTGAAACGGTGCACGCAGTGAGCTTGGGCAATGCCGGCTTAGAAGGGGCTCCCTTGTGGGTCAACTATAAAGGGGGCACGTCATACTCCTACATCGAGTTTTTCGATCCCAGGAGCCGGGCAAAGGGGAGCTATCCCCAGATCGACTTCAACGATTATGGGGGGCAGTGGCTATGCACACCTGAAGAACAGAAGGCAGCGGGGCCGGCATTCGAAGAGATCCACTCGATCCAGAGTGTGGGCAGGGGAGGAGATCTGCGCCTCGTTGTTGTACGAAGCGATTGGAAATTGACAAAAGCCCTTGTCTTTAGCCCGGGCCAAAAAAAATGGAACTTTGAGGCCGGCTTTTGGCTGCGCCAACCAAAGGCCCAGCTGACTGAGGAGGGGCTCCTGTTTGTCGCTAAGGACGGTAAGCTCAAGAGTTGGAGGTGGGGCGCCCACTATCCCCACCCCCTTCCCCTTCCAGAGGGGATTGCTATCGATGACTTTGCCCTCATTTCTGCGGGGAGTGGATTGGGTCTTGTTGCCACCTGGGGTCAAGAATGCAAGCGGAGGGCATTTATTGGACAGCTTGCGCCCTTCAAGATCATCCGCGAGCTTAGGTTTGAAATCTATAGTCCCATGGGTTTCTTGCACGTGAGGCCCATTGTGGACCCCACCCATCCCCTTTTGGCCTTTTATGGGGGTGGTGTGGATCTGTTTGTCTTAGGTGAGGACGGGACGGTGGAGGAGCCCCAAATCCCCCCTCCCCCTCCGCCTGAGGCCACTGCCTCGAACAAGGCGGCCGTTTTCGCAGCGGCTATTGGCGTCCTCGCCCTCCTCTACCTCGGCCGGACCCTCTATCGCCGAGGACTCCGGATGACAATTTGAAACCTCTTTAGGTGTCGGGGTATGACAATTTGAAACTCTATTAAGTTGCTAGTAGTAAGTCGGATATGAAAATTTGACGTGTTGCAGATGACAATTTGAAACCCATTTAGGGTGCCTGACTTGACAATTTGAAACCTTTTTGGAACCCTAGGGGTATGAAGCGATTCTACAAGCAGGTCCTGACTGAGCATTTTAAGAAGAACCGGCAGATGCTCTTCGCGATGGGCCCCCGCCAGGTGGGAAAGTCGACCATTGCGCTATCCCTTGAGGAGGACTGGCCCCGGTTTGAGTACTTCACCTGGGACAACGCTGCCCACCGAAAGCGGCTCCAGAAAGGGGAGCAAGCCCTTGGAGAATCCCTAAAGCTGGGGTCGAGAGAGCAAGAGATCCCCCTTCTGATTTTTGATGAGCTCCATAAGATGCGCCAGTGGAAGCTGTTCCTAAAGGGGCTCTACGATACCTTCCCTTCGCTTTCGCACATCTTGGTGACGGGGAGTGCCAGGCTGGATGTCTACCAGAAGGGGGCTGACAGCCTGATGGGCCGCTATTTCCGATACCGGATCCATCCCCTTAGTGTTCGTGAGCTGATAGAACCTGAGATCACTCCGGAGGCGGTAAGACCTGAGCCTTTGAAGGTGGGGGCCGAGACGTTCGATCTCCTCTGGAGGTTTGGGGGATTTCCCGATCCGTTGCGACGTGCGGAGGAGCGGTATGCCTCTCAATGGCGTGTTTTGCGCCACGAACAGCTTTTCCGCGACGATATCAAGGACCTAACGGCGGTGCGGGATATCGCGCAGCTTGAGATTTTGGCCCAGTGGATCCGGAGGAGCGTTGGCTCCCAGATAAGTCAGGCCTCCCTGTCCAAACATGTGGGAGTGTCTCACGTGACGATCGGTAAGTGGCTAAAATGGCTCTCCTCTCTCTACTACTGCTTTGAGGTGCGTCCCTGGGCCAACAACCTCGCCCGTTCGCTAATCAAGGAGCCCAAATACTACCTGACCGACTGGTCAATGGTTGAGGATCCAGCGGCTAGGGCCGAAAATATGGTCGCTTCCCACCTGCTTAAGGCTGTCCATTTCTGGACCGATTATGGAACTGGCGTTTTTGCCCTCCACTACATCCGGGATCGGCTCAAGCGGGAGGTCGATTTTTTGGTCACACGGGACGGGCACCCCTGGCTTTTAGTCGAGGTTAAGCTGAACCATGCCTATTCGGTTTCTCCTAGCCTGGCCTACTTTCAGGAGAAGCTAAAGGCCTCTTATGCCTTGCAGGTCGTCTTTGGCCTAGAGGAGACTCACCGCCCTTGCTTTCTGGACGACAAGCCTAAAATTGTCCCGGCTCGAACTTTTCTCTCCCAATTGGTCTAGTACCGGCGATAGATGACAAGCAGGGGTAACAGAGGCTACTTGATCCGTCGTCCCTTGTTGGGAACCGTATCCCGATCTTGCAAGTGCTGGATCGCCCCCTCATGGCCGAGATCGGCAGCTTGGTTGAGCAGTTGAACGGCGCGGCGCTGATCGACATGGGTCCCCTTGCCGTGAAGGTAGCAGATAGCGAGGTTGTAGCAGGCCCGCGCACTACCTAATCGATACCCCTCTGAATAGGACTGGAAGGCCTTTTTCAGGGCCTTTTGTTTCTCGTAGTGGACGCCTAGGGCCCAATAGGCATCGGCAAAGCCCCCATTAGCTGAGCGGATGAGGGGGCCGAGTCCTTTCTCCCCTTCGCCCCTTTCCAGCTGTTGCAGGCCCAGGAGGAAGTCCTCGAGAAGGGGGCGGAGTTTGGCAGCGTCGGTGTCGGTCGCTTCCCCCTGGCGGAGCCAATGGAGGGCCCGGTGGGGGTCGTGGGGAACCCCCCTCCCATTGTAGTAGGCAAGGGCAAGGTTATAGGCCGCGCAACCACTTCCGCTGTAGGCCCCCTTCTGATACCAGGCGGCGGCCTCTGTGAAGTCTTGGGAAACGCCATGGCCCCGTTCGTAGCAGACGCCGAGGGTGTTCTGTGCCGCAGGAAAGGGGTCGGCCGCCCGAAAAAGCTCGACCGCTTCGGCGTATCGCTCCTCTTTGTAGAAGGCAAGGCCACCCCGGTAAAGCTCAACCGGTGTCTCCCCGGTCAGGTAGGGCCAGAAGCGGAGGCGGTTTAGACATTTTTTCTCCTCAAGATCGCGGAGGATGGCTGAGATCCGGATCCCGATATTGTTCCCTTTAATCAAGGTCGAGCCGTGGTGGAGGGCAACCAGTTTAAGCCTGTTTTCACTCGGTGTCAGGACAGGAGAGCCCGAAGAGCCGGGGAGGGTAGTCGTCTTGTAGAGGAGGGTCCAATCGTCGGTATGGGTGATCTTGTGGTTGCCAATGCTAATCTTTTTCCCTAGCCCTTCGGGGTGCTGAACGATGGTGGCAAGGCAGGGGACCAGGTCGCGCCCCTCAAACAGGGAGATTGCGCTTCTGAAGATGCTGGTCAGCGCCTCATCTGAGTGGATGGCGACGATCGTGTAGTCGAGAGCCGAGGGGCCAACGTCCTCCTCATCAACTGGGGCAGGGCTGGTGACAAAGAGGCGGTCGGGATCGAGTGAGACGGTGATCCGCGGGTGGGCCGAATGGGGCGCCGTGTCGGTATCATAAAAAAACTCGGCCTGGCTTTTCTGGGCGGTAGCGGGCGAGTCGATTACATGGTGGTTGGTCATGATCAGGTTGGGGGCGATCACAAAGGCGGTCCCAAGCCCCTTCGGAGTGACCACCCGACAGACCGCTTTTGCCACCTTGTTGAGAGCATCCAGATCGCAAAAGGTATCATCTGGGTGGAAGCCCATTTCGCCTCGATGCAACTTTTCCATAGGCACTCCTCAGAGGAAGGATAAGATTATCAAGGGGGGAATTTACCTTTCAACATGAGGTTGAAAAAATAGCGGTCTTTAAGGGATAAATGCCTCTCTATCTAGGGAGGGGCAGATGCAGACACTCGAATCGGGTCAAGACAAAATTAAAGAGATCACCGAGCGGCTCCGGAAGGATACCCTAGAGCCCGCTCAAAAAGAGGCCGACCGGCTGGTCAAAGAGGCCAAAGAGCGGGCTGCCAAGATCGTAGCCGAAGGGGAGGCCAAAGCCAAAGAGCTAGAGGTCAAGGCTAAAGCGGCAATTGAGAAAGAGCGGGCTGTTTTCGAGACGGCGCTAAAGCAGGCAGGGAAGCAGGCGGTCGAAGCGCTTAAGCAAGAAATTGAGGAGCGGCTCTTTGAGAAGCAGCTGGCGAGGCGGGTTGCCGAGGCCAGTGGGAAATCGGATGTGGTGGCTTCGGTCATCAATGCGCTGGTCAAAGCGGTCGAAAAAGAGGGGAGTGGAGCGTCGCTTAGTGCTGCTGTTGGGAAGGGGGCCAAGGTCGAAGAGGTGACCCAGCTTTTGCTGGCCGATGTCCGAGAGGTCCTGAAAGGGGGGATCACGGTGGGCGAGTTTGCAGGGGGCGCACGGCTCAGTCTGGCCGAGCAGCAGCTCACTTTGGATATGTCCGACGAGGCGGTGCTGGAGCTGCTTCAGCGATATGTGAGGAAAGATTTTAGGAAGGCCCTCTTCGGATGAGGCACTACTACTTCGTCCAGCCGGCGCTCCCTGCGCTGCAGTTAGGGGTAGTACCTGAGATCTCGTTCCACGATCTGATGGATCTCCTCTATGACAACCTGGCGCCGGAGGACTTTAAGCAGGTCCAGACTATTTGCCGGTGGATCGATGTGCAGAATATCGCGGCCCTTGCGCTGGGCAAACCGCTCGATATTCGGGGCAACCTGTCGAGTGTGACGCTGCCGGAGGCGATCGCAGAGCAGGCGGGTCTGCCTGACTACATTTTGGATGTAACGGGGAAGTACGAGGGGGAGGAGCTACTCCGCCATCATGGGGAGATCGCCGCCCGCTTTTTTCAAGTGGAGATCGGGAGGGCTGAGGGCTTTCTAAAGGAATATCTGGAGTTTGAGCGTCAGTGGCGGCTGATTCTGCTGGCACTGCGGGCTAAAGGGCGGGATGTGCGGCAGGAGCTCCAGTATGAGGATCCAAGTGATCGGCTGGTCCAGCAGATCTTGGCGGGCGATGTGAAGGGGTATGAGCCCCCCGAGGAGTATGCCGAGCTCGGGGTCCTTTTTCGGGAGCATACGGATGATCCGATGGCCCTCTACCGAGGCCTTGCCGAATACCGGTGGCGTAAGGTTGACGGATTGCTCGAGGGGGACGTATTCTTGCTCCGCAATCTGCTGGGCTATGTGGTGAAGCATATGATTGCTCAGGACTGGATGAGGGGGTCTGCATGAACGCTAAAGGTAAAGTGGCTTCGGCCTTTGGGAACCTCCTCGAGGTTGAATTTGAGGGGGCAGTAAAACAGGGCGAGATCGGGATGGTCGAGGTGGGGAATCTCCACCTCAAGGCCGAGGTGATCGAGGTGGCCGGCAGCCGGGTCAAGATCCAGGTTTTCGAAGATACGCGAGGCGTGGGTGTTGGGACACCGGTTGCGTTTCAGGGGACCCTCCTTGAGGCCGAGCTGGGGCCTGGGCTCCTTACGGCGATTGTGGATGGCCTCCAAAACCCCTTGCCCCAGATCGCTAACGAATCGGGCCTCTTTTTGCCGCGGGGGGTCTACCTCCCCACCCTGGATCGGAAGCGCCACTGGGACTACACGCCGGTCGCCAAAGTGGGTCAGCGGCTGAAGCGGGGCGATACGATCGGGACCTGCTTGGAGGGGCGCTTTACCCACCGGATCATGATCCCCTTTGCCATTAGGGATGAGATCACGCTCATCTGGGTCAACAAGGGGGGCCACTACACGGTCGAGACGGTGGTAGCGAAGGGGACCGACTCGAAGGGGCGGGAGCACGAGTTTACGATGATTCAGCGGTGGCCGATCAAGCGGCCCATGCGGGAAGGGGAGCGGGTCGTGCCGACCAAGATGCTCAAGACCGGGATGCGGATCATCGATACCCAGTTTCCCCTGCTCCAAGGGGGGACCTTTTGTACGCCGGGCCCCTTTGGCGCGGGAAAGACCGTCCTGCAGCACCACCTAGCCAAGTACTCCGACATCGACATTGTGGTTGTGTGCGCCTGCGGTGAGCGGGCGGGCGAGGTCGTCGAGGTGGTGCGGGAGTTTCCCCACCTGACCGACCCCCACACAGGGGAGGCGCTGATCAACCGGACGGTGATCATCTGCAACACAAGCTCCATGCCGGTCGCCGCGAGGGAGTCCTCGGTCTACCTGGGGATCACCATCGCCGAGTACTACCGGCAGATGGGATTAAATATTTTACTTTTAGCTGACTCGACCAGCCGCTGGGCTCAGGCGCTGCGGGAGATGTCGGGGCGGCTTGAGGAGATTCCGGGGGAGGAGGCCTTCCCTGCGTATTTGGCCTCGCGGATTGCCGAATTTTATGAGCGGGCCGGTGTGCTCGACCTGGGCGATGGGCGAAAGGGGTCGGTCACGATTGGAGGAGCGGTTTCGCCGGCTGGCGGCAACTTTGAGGAGCCGGTCACCCAGGCAACGCTTGCTGTGGTGGGGGCCTTTCTGGGCCTCTCGCGGGGTCGGAGCGATGCTAGACGCTACCCTTCGATCGACCCGCTGATCTCCTGGTCGAAGTATGCGCCGGCAGTGGGGCGTCAGCTCGACGCCGAGACTAAGGGCTCAGGCTGGTATGAGAGAGTGGTCCGGGCGGGCCGCCTCCTCCATACGGGAGATGAGATCGGGAAGCGGATGGAGGTGGTAGGTGAAGAGGGGACGGCGATCGATGACCTCGTCGTCTACCTCAAGGCCGAGCTCTTTGACTTTTGTTTTCTCCAGCAAAACGCCTTCGACAAAGAGGACCGGTACTGCCCCCTCCAGCGGCAGGTCCCCCTCTTTGCCCTGATCAATGAGGTCTTCGACGCTAAATTCCATTTCGAGAATCACGAGGAGGCGCGGGGCTTCTTTGTCCACCTCCAGAGCCAGATCAAAAACCTCAACTTCCTCCCCTTCAAGTCCGATGAGCAGCGCCGCCTCCACAGTGAGATCGAGAAGAAGGTAAGGAATGCGCCTAAGCAGGAGGCGGCCGCATGAAAAAAATCTACGACCGGATCCAGGCCATTCGGGGAAGCCTGATCACCGTCTTTGCCGAAGGGGTAACCCTAGGTGAGCTTGCCCGTGTCGACATGCAGGATGGGACCCACACCTATGCCAGCGTGCTGCGGGTCAATGGTGAGCAGGTGACCCTCCAGGTCTTCCAGTCGACCCGCGGCATCTCTACCGGCGACAAGGTGACCTTCCTCCGAAGGGAGGTCGAGGTCCATGTCGGCGAGGGGATGATGGGGCGGCGCCTCTCAGGCGCAGGGGAGCCGATCGATGGGGGGCCCGAGATTCGGGGCGACGAGACACCGATCGGTGCCCCTTCGTTCAATCCGGTCAAACGGATTATTCCGCGGGAGATGGTCCGGACGAATATCCCGATGATCGACATGTTCAACTGCCTGGTCAAGTCGCAGAAGATCCCGATCTTTTCGGTTCCAGGGGAGCCCTACAACCCCCTTTTGATGCGGATCGCCAACCAGACCGACGCCGATGTGGTGGTGATCGGAGGTATGGGCCTTACTTTTCGGGATTACCAGGCCTTTATCGACAACGCCGAAGAGGCGGGGAGTGCCGAGAAGACGGTGATGTTCATCCACCAGGCGACCGACCCGGCCGTCGAGTGTGTTCTCGTCCCCGATATGGCCCTTGCCTGCGCCGAGCAGTTCGCGACTAAGGGAAAAGATGTTCTGGTGCTGCTGACCGATATGAGCGCCTTTGCCGATGCGCTCAAAGAGATCGCGATCACGATGGACCAGGTCCCCTCCAACCGGGGCTACCCCGGATCGCTCTACTCCGACCTGGCCTCCCGCTACGAGAAGGCGGTCGACATCGATGGGAGCGGCTCGCTTACCATCGTGAGTGTCACCACCATGCCCGGCGGCGATGTGACCCATCCCATACCCGATAACACGGGCTACATCACCGAGGGGCAGTTCTACCTCCATGGCGGCCGGATCGATCCGTTTGGGTCCCTTTCTCGCCTTAAGCAGCTGGTGATCGGCAAAGTCACCCGCGAAGACCATGGCGACCTCGCTAATGCGATGATCCGCCTCTACGCCGAATCGAAGAAGGCGCGCGAGCGGCAGGGGATGGGCTTTAAGCTCTCTACGTGGGATGAGAAGCTGCTGGCCTTCTCCGACCTCTTCGAAGACCGGATGATGAACCTCGAGGTGAACCTCCCCATTGAGGGGGCGCTCGACGAGGGGTGGAAGATCCTTAGCACTTGCTTTGCCCGCGAGGAGACGGGGATCAAACAGGCCCACATCGACGCCTACTGGCCGAAGGCCCATGCATAAGGGAGGTAACACGGTGTGCAAGTTCCGGGTACGTCAGGCGATTTTTTACCACAGAGGGCACAGAGGGGCACAGAGGCGGGCTCATTCCTCCGGAATGAGCCCGGAGCCTGCTCCCCCGCGGGATCCCGCGGGGGAGGATCTCTCTCCTCTCTCTGTATTTCTCTGTGCCCTCTGTGGTAAAATTAAACCCTCACACTTTGTGGCATGATCAAGTTTACCAAAAACGAGCTCCGCGATCAGCAGACCCGCCTCGCCCAGCTGCAGCGCTACCTGCCGACCCTGCAGCTCAAGAAGGCGATGCTCCAGACCGAGGTTTACGAGGCCCGTCAGGAGGCTCTGCAATACCGAGCCGAGGAGAAAAAGGTGGCCGCGCAGGTGGCCAAGATGGGCCACCTCTTTAGCGAATCGGCCCCCCTTGCCCTCGACCAGATCGCCCAGATCGAGCGGGTCGACAAGCACTACGAGAACATCGCCGGGGTCGAGCTCCCCTTCTTCGACGGGGTCTCCTTTAAGCCCCTTGAGTACGCACTGTTCGACACCCCGCCTTGGCTGGAGGCCTTTGCCGCCCAGGCAAGGGGCCATGCCGAGGCGGCTGTCCATGTTGAGATCGCCGAGGAGAAGCAGGCCGCCCTCGAAGAGGAGCTCCGTCAGGTCTCCATCCGGGTCAACCTCTTTGAGAAGGTATTGATTCCCAGGGCATTAGGTAACATCAAGAGGATTAAGGTCTTCCTCGGCGACCAGCAACTGGCCGCCGTTGCCCAGGCCAAGGTGGCCAAAGCCAAGATCGTCGAGAGGCACTCCCATGCGCGATGATGTGAAGAAGGTCCTCTTTGTCGGTTCGATGGCCAGCAAGGCCCCCTTTCTGAAAAAGGCGCAAGGAGCCGGGTTTATCGAGTTTATCGACCACCGAGGTGAGGCCGGCCATGGTCCCCCCGCTCAGGCCTCCCGTATCCTGAGGGCTAAGAAGGTCCTCCGCCGCTGCCCTCCCCTTCCCCAGCAGGATTTCCGCCGCAAGGAGGGGGCACCTCAAGCCACCGACCGGATTCTCCAGCTGGCCGATCTCATCGAGAAGCTCGAGGAGGAGGAGCGGATTCTCCATCAGGAGATCGTCCGGGTCCATGTCTTTGGCGACTTCTCCAAAAAGGAGATTGCGGCGATTGAAAGGGCAGGACGGGTGGTCCAGTTCTTCTTTGCCAAGACAAGCGCTCATATCGACCCCTCCCAGCATGAGGGATTGATCTACGTCGGCCACGCCTTTGACCTCGACTACTTTGTCTCCATTATGCCGACCGAGGTTCACCTCGAGGGGTTAACTGAGATGAAGATCGAGCGCCCACTAGGGGAGCTCCAGCGCCGCCTAGAGGAGGTTAAGGCCAAACATCACGAGCTCGATGAGGAGCTGAAAACCTACGCCAAGTACCGTCACGCTCTCAAGAAGGCCCTCTTTGAGGTGATCAATGTTGGCAGCCTTGAGGCCCACCAGGAGTACCCTGCAGCCCACTTTGGAGGGGAGCTGTTTGTGGTGGAGGGGTGGGTTCCGCAGCGGAGGCTCGCCGAGCTTAAACCCCTCACCGATAGTTTTGAGATCCACTACGAAGAGATCGCGGTTGATGGGGCCGATCGGGTCCCCACCTGCCTCGAAAACCATGGCCTGGGCCGCGTGGGAGAGGATCTGGTCCACATCTACGACACCCCCTCCACCGAAGACCGGGATCCCTCCTACTGGGTTCTCTGGTCCTTTGCTTTTTTCTTTGCCGTCATCGTCAACGATGCCGGCTATGGCGCCATCCTCCTCGCCATCAGCCTCTGGGTGGGGTGGAAGTTCAAAAAGGCGGCAGGGTTGGGAAAACGGTTTGTCAAACTCTGCCTCATCATTTCCGCCTCCATTGTCCTTTGGGGCTTTTTCACTAACGCCTACTTTGGGATCGTCCTCAAGCCTGACAACCCCTTGCGCAAGGTTTCGATCACAAACGCTCTAGTCGACGCCAAGATCGAACATGTGATCGACCACCCCGACAGCACCGTCTACAAGGAGTGGGTTGAAAAGTACCCCAAACTTGCCGAGACCAAAACCGTCGACGGCTGGATCGACGCCACCACCATCTGGCACGAAGGCAAATTGAAGTACGACCTCCTCGAGAAGTTCACCGACAACGTCATGATGGAGCTCGCCCTCCTCATCGGCGTCCTCCACCTGATCATCGCCTTCTGCCGCCGCCTCGACCTCAACTGGGCCGGTTTTGGGTGGATCGCCTTTATCCTCGGCGCCTACCTCTACTTCCCCAAAGCGCTCGATGCCACCTCCCTCGTTCACTACGCGCTAGGGGTGCCGAAACCGATCGCCTACGGCATCGGCCTGCAGCTCCTCTGGATCGGCTTTGGAGGTGCTGTCCTTCTCGCCATCATCCAGAATAAACTCAAGGGGATGGCCGAGGCCCTAAACGTGATCCAGATCTTTGCCGACGGCCTCTCCTATCTCCGTTTGTATGCCCTAGGCCTTGCGGGCGGCCTGATGAGCGCCACCTTTAACGACCTAGCCAGCCAGACCGGCCTTGTTCTCGGCTTTGCCCTCCTCCTCGCTGGCCACGGTGTCAATATCCTCCTCTCGGTAATGGCAGGAGTGATCCACGGCCTGCGTCTCAACTTCCTCGAGTGGTACCACCACTGCTTTGAAGGTGGGGGCAGAATGATTCAACCCTTAAGACTACTCAAAATAGGAGAGTAACCATGGACTTTGCGATGATTGGACCTGCCCTTGCCCTGGGCCTTTCCGCCCTCGGCAGTGCGATCGGTTGTGGGATAGCGGGGATGGCCTCTCACGGGGTGATGAGCCGTGTCGAAGAGGGACACGGGAAGTTTATCGGGATGTCGGCCGCCCCCTCCTCCCAGTCGATCTACGGCTTTATCCTGATGCTGCTGATGCAAAATGCCCTCAAAGCGGGCTCCCTCTCGCCTCTGTCGGGGATCGGCATTGGCCTTTCGGTTGGCCTAGCGATCATGGTGTCGGCCATCTACCAGGGGCGGTGCTGCGCCACCGGCATCCAAGCGACCGCCAAGCAGCCGGCCATCTTTGGTAAGTGCTTTGCCGCAATCGGTATCGTTGAGTCGTTTAGCCTTTTCGCCTTCGTCTTCGCGATCCTCCTCCTCTAGCCGTTGACGGCCAACAAGTAAAAGTTTAAATAGGGGCTTTAGGTTTATCCTAAGGCCCCCTATGCGTTACGTTCGCCATCTGTTTGTTTTAGCCCTCATCCCTGCGTCTCTATTTGCCGCGTCAGGGACTTGGGTGCCGGCGGGCGGGGGGAGTTGGAATGTCAACGCCAACTGGACGGGGGCCACCTTTCCCAATGGGGGTGGCCAGGCAGCGACCCTCGGGGCCTCGATCGTGGTGCCCAGCACGATCAACCTCAACCAGAACATCACCATCAGCACCCTCAATGTCAACAATGCCAATGCCTATACCGTAGCGCCTAACGGGGCCTTTACCCTCACCCTCCAGTCGGGAACGATCACCGTGACCAACAGTAATGGGAACGGGGCCCACCAGATCACCTCCAACATCAACCTGACCAATGGCAACCTGACGATCAACCAAAATTCGCTGGGGACCCTCAACCTGTCGGGCGTGATCTCCCAAACGGGTACGAGGGGTATCACCAAAACGGGCACACAGACGGCCCGGCTGAGCGGTACAGCCTCTAACACCAACACCGGCGCTACAGTGGTGACAGCCGGTACCCTCGAGCTTGCCAAGACGGCCGGCCTGAACGCCATTGCCGGCAACACCGTGACGATTAACGGGGGGACCTTACGGCTGATCAACGCCAATCAGATTGTCAACACCGCGACGGTGACCCAGAGCTCAGGAGCGTTTGATCTAAACGGCAATGCCGAGCAGATCGGTGCCTACACCTTTAACGGAGGGACCTATAGCGGCGGCGGGGCCCTCCTCTCCCTGCAGAGTACCGGTACCGCCCTGACCCTTGGGGGGACGACCAGCCGCACCCTCAGTGGGGATATCTCCCTCGTCGGCGCCGCCGGCGGGAACGTCACCTTTAACGGCTCGGCAGGGACGGTGACCCTGCAGGGGATTAACCTCAACGCCGTGACCCGGACCTTTAATATCGGGAACGGCTCGGCAGCGATCGATGTGGCGATCGATGGGGTGATCAGCGGTACAGGGGGGATCAACAAGAATACCGGGGCTGGTCGGCTCGCCTACACCGGCTCGAGTAGCAACAGCTATATCGGCCCGACCACCCTTAACGCCGGTGTCCTCCTTCTGGATAAGAATGTCGGTTTGGTTGCATGCCCTGGCACGGTGGTTCTGAATAACGCCGCGGCCACCCTAGAGGTGGGGACCGCCAACCAGACGATCCGCGATCTAACCTTTAACGCGGGGGCCCTCTCCTTTCCTGGAGGGGGGGCGCTCAACCTGAGCAACAATACCGGCACGGCGCTGACGATCAACACTGGGGCAACGGTAGGAGGGCAGATCAACCTGACGGGGGGTGCTAACGGCAATGTCACCAAGACGGGGGCCACTACCGCCACCCTTAACAACCTCGACATCGGGTCGGCCAACCGGATCTTTGATGTGACCGGCACACTGGCGATCTCGGGTGTGCTGAGTGGCGTTGGGGGGATCAACAAAAATACCAGCACGGGAACCCTCACCCTGAGTGGAGCCGCCAGCAACACCCTTACAGGGGCGATCACGGTCAATGCAGGGACCCTAAGCCTGGCAAAAACGGCTCCAGCAGCGGCCACGGCCGATGGGGTTGTACTCAACGCCCCGGCCACCGTCTCGATCTCGGCTACCCAGGATCAGACGATCGGGAGTTTCACCTACAATGGGGGGACGCTGACCTTCCCCGCTACCCGCGCCCTTAACCTCACCGAATCGGTGGGCAATGCCCTGATATTCAATGCGGTCACTCCGATTACGGGGCAGCTTAACCTCACCGGTGTAGGGGGTGGAGGGATCCTCCAGACCGCAGCCGCTGCCCAGACGATCGCCGGCCTCGACCTGGGCGGATCGACCCGCACCGTTAACATCGTTGCTGGGGGAACGCTCAATGTGACGGGCATCCTGAGCGGGACCGGCGGGATCAACAAGAGTACCGGTACCGGTGCCCTGACTCTAAGCGGGACCGGCTCCAACACCGTCACCGGCGACATCACCGTCAGCGCGGGTACCCTCAACCTGATGAAAACTGCCCCCGCTGTCGCCTCTTTGGGAGGGGTGATTGTCAGCGGGGGGACGGTCACAGTGGCCACTACCCAGACAATCGGGAGCCTCACCTTCAACTCGGGGACCCTGACCTTCCCCGCTGGTACCACCCTCAACCTGACCAATTCAACAGGTAACGCATTGATATTCAATGGGTTATCGGCAATTGCGGGACAGATCAACCTGACCGGTGTAGGGGGTGGGGGGATCCTCCAAACGGTAGGGCCTACCGAGACGATTGCCGGCCTCGACCTGGGCGGGTCGACCCGGACCGTCGATATCACCGCAGGGGGGATCTTGGATATCAGCGGTGTCCTCAGCGGTACCGGAGGGATCGACAAGGTGAGTGGGGGGACCCTAACCTTAAGCGGGTCGGCCAGCAATACGGTCACCGGTACGATCACCGTCAATGGGGGGGACCTTAACCTAAACAAAGGGGTCGGCCTGATCGCCAGTGCGGGGGGTGTGGTCCTCAACGACGCTGGGGCTAACCTGCTGACAGGTGCAGCCGGCCAGACGATCGACAATTTGGTCTACAACGCCGGCGGCGTCATCCTGATCGGCCCCCTCAACCTGAGCAACAGCACAGGGGCGGCCCTTACCTTTAATGGGACGACGACGGTAATTGGCACTATCAACCTGACCGGAGGAGCGGGCGGGGGGAATGTCATCCAGAACGCGGTGGGAACCACCACCCTCAACTTTCTCGACCTGGGCGCCTTTGATCGGACCTTCGACATCACAACGGGAGGGAATCTCGATATTGCCGGTATCCTTAGCAGTACCGGAGGGGGGATCGACAAGATCAATGGGGGGACCCTGACCCTAAGCGGCGCGTTCAGCAACACCCTGACCACCACCATCACCGTCAACGGAGGGACCTTGGCCCTCGACAAGTCGCCCGGTTTTGCGGCCAGCGCCGGTAGGGTGACCCTCAACAATGCCGCAGCCATCCTAACTACCGGGGTGGTCCCTCAGACGATCGACAACCTCTTCTACAATGCGGGGACGGTGGTGCTAACGGGCCCCCTCAACCTTACCAACTCGGTTGGAGATGGGCTCACCTTTAACGGGGCGACCACGATTGGGGGGCAGATCAACCTCACCGGAGGAGCGGGCGGGGGGAATATCCTCCAAACGGTGGCCGGTCTCGTCACCCTAAACAACCTCGACGTTGGGGCCAATGACCGGACCTTTGACATCGCCACAGGGGGCACACTCGATATCAGCGCCGTCCTCAGCAGCGCAGGCGGGGGGATCGACAAGGTCAATGGGGGGACCCTGACTCTAAGCAACGGGGTCAGCAACACCCTGGCCACCACCATTACGATCGATGGGGGGACCCTTAACCTCAACAAGTCGGCCGGTTTTGTAGCCAGCGCCGGCAGGGTGACGGTAAACAACGGCGCGGCCATTCTGACAACAGGAGCAGCTGCCCAGACGATCGATAACCTGGTCTACGACTCGGGTACCGTCCTCCTAGGGGGCGCCCTTAACCTCAGCAACAGCGCTGGCGATGGCCTCCTCTTTAACGGCGCCACGACCATCAATGGGCAGATCAACCTCACCGGCGGGGCCGGCGGGGGAGGGGTTACCCAGACCGCACTCGCCACCGCAACCCTTGAGAACCTCGACCTTGGCGCCTTCGACCGGACCTTTAACATCGCCGGTGGCGGAACCCTAGAAGTGGCGGGTATCCTAAGCGGCACCGGGGGCCTCAACAAGGATACCGGTTTAGGGACCCTCCTCCTTAGCGGCTCAAGCAATAATACTCTGACAGGGACCATCACCATCAACGCTGGGACCGTCACACTCGGTAAGTCGGGCGGCGCGATCGCCACCCCCAATGGGATCGTCGTCAACAACGCCTTGGCCGTCCTTACCCTAACGGGGGAGGCGCAGACGATCGATAACCTGACCTACAACGCGGGTACCGTCTCCCTAGCTGGGCTCCCCTTAAACCTCAGCAACAGCACCGGCAACGCTCTAACCCTCAACGGCGCGACCACCATCCTAGGGCAGATCAACCTAACCGGTGGAGCCGGCGGGGGCAATGTCCTCCAGACCGTCGCAGGCACCGTGACCCTGGGCGCCCTCGATCTGGGCCCCTTCGACCGGACCATCGACATCATTGGTGGGGGGACCCTCGACCTCAGCGGCATCTTAAGCGGATCTGGTGGGATCAACCAGGTAAACCCAGGAACCCTCACCCTATCCGGCGCCTCTAGCAACACCCTGACCGGGACCATCACGGTCAATGACGGCACCCTTAACCTCAACAAGGCGGCCGGCCAGATAGCCAGTGAGGGAGGGGTCACCCTAGTTGGAGCCACCTCCCTGCTCACCACCGGCGCTGCCGATCAGACGATCGACAACCTCATCTTCAACGCTGGCCTAGTGACCCTCACCGGAGCCCTAAACCTCAGCAACAGCACCGGAGCTGCCCTCACCCTCAACAACACGACCACCATCGCGGGCCAGATCAACTTGACCGGCGGCGCTGGCGGGGGAGGGGTGATCCAGGCTGCTGCTGGCACAGCGAACCTCGATAACCTCGATCTTGGCGCCTTTGACAGAGACTTTGCCATCATGGGCGGCGGGACCCTCGACATCGGCGGGGTGCTCAGTGGCGCTGGGGGGATCCTCCTCACCGATGCCGGGACCCTAGAGCTAAGCGGCGCTGCCAACAACACCGTCACCGGCACCCTCTTCGCCCAAAATGGGACCCTCTTCCTCAACAAAAATGCTGGGATCATCGCAAGCGAAGGCGCCGTCCAGATCGACTCCCCCGGGACCCTCCTTATCCCTGCCACCGACCAGACGATCGGCAGCCTTATCTACAACTCGGGGACCCTCACCCAAACGGGCGCCCTCAACCTGACCGAAGCGCTTGGAAACGCCCTCACCATGCGCAATACGACCATCACCGGCCAGATCAACCTGACCGGGGCCACCAGCGGCGGTGTCGCCTTTGACCCGACAAACGGCGGAACTGCCACCATCACCACGATCGACCTCGGCACCCCAATTCGGACCTTTGATATCGCCGATGGGCCCGCTGCCGTCGATATGATCATGATCGCCTCGACTAGCGCCGTCGGTGGAGGGTTCGATAAGCAAGGGGGCGGCCTCCTCCAGCTCCAAGGGGCAAGCTCCTACCCAGGCGCCTCGACCGTTACCGTCTCAAGCGGGGAGCTCCAGGTCAACGGTACCCTCACCTGCGCCACCACCATCGTCGACTCGGGGGCCCGCCTCTCCGGCACTGGTACCCTCACCACGGCTCTCACCCTTGACGGGACCATCGCCCCTGGCAACTCGATCGGCACCCTCTTCATCGTTGGAAACCCGGTCTTCTCTGGCAGCTCCATCACCGAGATCGAGATCACCCCCACGATGTCCGATCTGATCGACATCACCGGCACCCTCACTATTAACCCGGGCGCCACCCTCTCCATCCTGCCCCAGATGGCTACCTATCCCGTGATGTTCATGTATCAGATCATCTCCACAACTGGGGGGATCACCGGTAACTACACCAATGTGATCAATGCCTTCCCTCTCTTTATGTCGAATGTGGAGATCATCGGAAACGACATGTTCCTAGTGAATGAGGTCCAACCCTTTGGCCCTGTAACCCCTCCCGGCTCTAATGCCGCTGCTGTCGCCAACTGCCTCGATATGGCCGACCCTGCCCCTGGCAGCGACCTCGACACCGTGATCGATAACCTCTATGCCATCCCCACGATTGATCAGCTGATCGCCGCTCTAGACGAATTGCAGCCCTCTATGCTCAAAGGGCTGGCCCTCCTCCAGGAGAACAACGCCTTCCTCGTCAGCCAAAACCTCTCCCAACGGCTCCGCACCCTTTACGGGGAGCGGTGCTGCTGCCCCCAAAAGTGTGGCGGTGTCTGGGGCTCCATCACGGGCGACTACCTCCGGCAAAAGGGTGTTGGGTTAGAGCCCGGCTTTAGGGGGCCCTCGATCGACCTGATCGCCGGCCTAGACCGCCGGTTTGGCTGCTTCACTGCCGGCCTCTGCGCCGGCTACTCCGCCTCCAGCCTCACCTGGCGGGAGCACCGCGGCAAAGGGAACCTCTACACCGGCTTTGGGGGCGCCTATGCCCAGCTCGCCTGCTCCCGCTTTATCATCGATGGCGCCCTTATCGGCGGCTTCAATACCTACCAGGCTCGCCGCTTCATCCAGTTTACCGAGATCGACCGCATTGCCCGCTCCCGCTTTACCGGTGGGGAGGTTCTTGCCCATCTTGGCCTAGCCACCTCTTGCTGCAGATGGGGATGGGATTGGCTCCCCTTCTATACCTTAAACCCCCTCTATCTCCACCAACCTGCCTTTACTGAAACGGGGGCCGACAGCATCAACTGCCGTGTCGACTCAGACGACTACTTCCTGATCCGCAATGAAGTGGGACTTCGGGCAAACCGCTGTTGCGGCCCTGTGCGATTTATGGGTCAGCTTGCCTATGCCCGGGAAGATCGGATCACCGGAAAGTCCTACAACGCCCAGTTCGTCAGCATTCCTGACTGCACCATGCATGTGAAGGGGCTTAGTCCCGATCGGAACCTCTTTGTCCCTGCCTTTGAGATTGGATATGGGTGCTGCGAAGGCTGTGTGACGCTCTCCCTCCGCTACCAGGCGCAGATAGGCCGCCGCTTCTGGGATCAGAACGTTTGCCTCCAGCTAACGGGAAGACTATAGAACCCAACTCCTAAATAAAAGAACGTATTCGTTTTACAATCAGTGTGTTGCAAATTCACACCCCGATGACCAGAACGACCCCGCTGTTATTTCCATTGCCATTACCCGGCGCGCCGGAGATGCCGAGCTAATTGGGGCGTGTAATCAATTAGCTCTCCTTGATCTCCAGGGGAAAGCTGGGCTCCCAGAGAGGTTTCCTCGCCTCGGACAGGGCGCTTTGGCCCTGCCCTTCGACTCGGAAACCTCCCTGGAAACCCCCTTTCCCTCTGGATATCAATGACATCTAATTGATTACACGCCCTGATTACACGCCCTAGCAAGTCGGGTTATAGACTCTCCTTGCGCCAGTTGATCATACGCCTGCCGATGGACGTGTGCTCCGTGGCCATAATCTTGGGGAAGGGAGTAGTGGGGGAGGACCACCATACCTTGACCGCCTTAAAGAGGCGCTGGACGCTCCCCATCATCCCGTAGCGGTTGTCCACCGTTACGTCAGGATTGAAGATTCCTGGGAGATGGTCGGTAAAAAGCTGAGCTTTTGCCTTTTCAAGAGACTGTGCCGAATAGGGGCTAAACCCATTTTCGTATCGGGAATTGCCCGTTTCCCCAATGCCAGTATGTTCGGGATCGGTGACAATCATGCCGACCTTACCCCCCTCTCCCCGAGTAGCGTACTCCTGCACGACCTTAGGATGGTGGTGGTAATAGGTGTCCAAATAGACCCCAGAGCGCCAGTTTTCCTTCACCTTGCTGGGAACGTTGGTCCCATGTAGACCGTGAAACCGATGGGTCTTCCCATTGATATCGACGAGGTCCCCTATCTTAACATGGGGGGCCAGCTGGTGCTCAACAGGGGGGAACAGCCATTCTACCCCTTTCATAATCAGGGCCGTTAGTGAACCGAACGCAGTTGCCCGAGGGTATCTCTTCGCTATCTGAAGGGCCTCCTTGGCCAGAAGTTCCAGCACAAGGGGCTCTGCCTGCTGCTTTTTGCTCTGGAGGGCCTGCGTTATTTTAACTGAATTAATCGGCATCATATTAACATCCTTGTTATTGTTTATAACAATATTATACAAAATAAGTGTTATTAAATAAATAAGATTTGATTAGTGTTTATAAGTAACTAACTATGTGTAACTAAATACAAATACAAAAAGAATATCTACGTAATACACTAAATATCAATTTATTATATGTAGTTAACTATTAGGCCCCTGATTGGGTCCCCCCTAGCGAAATTTCCCTTTATTCGGTAAACCCGCGTTAGGAGGCCGACTATGAAAATGCGGAAAGAGCGGGACAGTTTGGGAGAGGTTGAGGTCCCCGACGACCGGTATTTTGGGGCGCAGACGATGCGCTCGAAGGAGAACTTCCGCATCGGGGATCAGCGGATGCCGTTGGCCGTTATCCACGCCTACGCTGTTGTCAAAAAGGCCGCCGCCCTCGTCAACGGCGACCTCGGCCTCCTCCCCAAGGAGAAGCAGGAAGCGATCTGCTCAGTATGTGACGAACTCCTCGCGGGCAAACTCGACGACCACTTTCCCCTCGTCATCTGGCAGACCGGATCGGGGACCCAGACCAATATGAACGTCAACGAGGTGATCTCCAACCGGGCGATCGAAAAGCTCGGCGGAGTAAAGGGCTCCAAAACGCCCATCCACCCTAATGACGACGTCAATATGTCCCAGTCCTCCAACGACTCCTTCCCCACCGCCATGCACATCGCCGCGGTCCTCCGGATCCAAAACCGGCTCCTCCCCAACCTCAAAGTGCTCCGCGATACCCTCGATGGGAAAGCCCGCGCGTTTGCCAAGATCGTCAAGGTTGGCCGGACCCACTTGATGGATGCCACCCCCCTTACCCTTGGCCAGGAGTTTTCGGGCTATGTGGCGCAATTGGATCAGGGGATGCGCCATGTTGAAGGCACCCTCGGAGGGCTCTATGAGCTCGCTTTGGGCGGCACAGCCGTTGGCACTGGGATCAACACCCACCCCGAGTTCGCCAAACGGGCCGCTGCCAAAATCGCCGAGATCACCGGCTTTCCCTTTACCAGCGCCCCCAATAAATTTGCCGCTCTAGCGGCCCATGATGCCCTTGTTGCCACTAGCGGCGCCCTCCGGGGCCTTGCTGTCTCTCTCCTCAAAATCGCCAACGATATCCGGTGGCTCGCCTCTGGGCCCCGCTGCGGCTTAAGTGAGATAGTCATCCCCGCCAATGAGCCCGGCAGCTCTATCATGCCTGGCAAGGTCAACCCGACCCAATGTGAGGCACTCGCCATGGTCTGTGTTCAGGTGATGGGCAACGATCAAACCGTCGCGATTGCGGGCAGTCAGGGGAACTTTGAGCTTAACGTCTATAAGCCGGTGATAATCGCCAACCTCCTCGAATCGGTCCGCCTCCTAGCTGATGCCACCCTCAACTTCACCCACAAGTGTGCCTCAGGGATTGAGCCCAACCGGGAGCGGATTGACTACTACCTCCACCACTCCCTGATGCTTGCCACCGCCCTTAACCGCTCGATCGGCTACGACAAAGCGGCCCAGATCGTCAAAAAGGCCTACAAAGAGAATCTCTCATTGAAAGAGGCAGCCCTCGAGCTAAAGCTCCTCACTGCCGAAGAATTCGACAAGATCGTCGATCCCAAGAAGATGGTCTAAATTTCCCAAAATTAGACACTTGCGGTACTCTCTTCCCCATGAAGCCCCTCCTGGCCCTCCTCCTTCTTACCGCCTGTGCCCATAAGACCCTAACGGTTCAACACGAGTACCTCGATCGCCGCTACCTGGCCAGCTCCTACGCCCATACGGTCGACCCGAGGCAGGGCTCCTTTTGCGGAGAGATGCTGCTGATCGGCTGGTGCCTTCCCAAGGGGTGCTCCTGCCAAGAGGCGCAGGTCAGGCTCACCCTCCGCTTCCGAGACGGGGCGGTGGAGGAGATCCCCTTTTCCCTCAGCCGGAGACAGGGCCGCCTCTGCTACCGGCTCCTAAACCCCAAGTGGGGCTGTAGGGGAGGGATCCTCACCTACAAGGTCGAGCTGGTGAGGGGAGGGGAGGCGCTCTCCACCTTCGAGCACCAGGTCTGGGCCGAGCTCATTTCGGTTCCCGTCTAAGTGTCTCATAATTAACGACTTAGTTCGAATCATGACAATTTGAGTGGGTATGCTCAAATTGTCTAGGTGGTAGGCTAAGCTTATGAAACGGATGTATCAGCAGTGTGCGGCCAGTCACTTTAGGAAAAACCGGCAGATGCTCTTCCTCAGTGGCCCCCGCCAGGTTGGGAAGACCAGCATCAGCCTCCTGTTGGAGGAGGATTTTCCCGACTTCCACTACTTCGATTGGGACAATCCCGACCACCAACGGATTTTGCTGGGTGGCCCGGCTGCTATCGCTGCAGCCACCGGTATTGAGAGGGCAGGGGGCCCTCCGCTCATTGTATTTGACGAGATTCACAAATACCGAACCTGGAAAAATCTCCTAAAAGGGTTCTACGATACCTATCCCTTCCGGGCCCACATTTTGGTCACGGGGAGTGCCCGCCTCGATGTCTACCGCAAAGGGGCTGACAGCCTCATGGGGCGCTATTTTCGCTATCGGATCCACCCCCTGTCGGTGCGGGAGCTATTGGAGCCCGACGTCATACCTGAGGGGCTGCGCCAGCGCCCGGCGCACCTGCCCGAAGAGGCGTTTGACGCCCTGTGGCAATTTGGGGGCTTTCCCGATCCCTTTCTGAAGGGGGAGGCGCAGTTCCACGCGCAGTGGACAACGCTTCGTCGGGAGCTCCTCTTCCGTTTTGATCTGCGCGACCTCAGCCGGGTGCAGGAGTTGGCCCAAATCGAGCTTCTTGCTCAGCTATTGACAGGAGCTGTTGGGGGGCAGACGAGCCACCTCTCCCTTTCCAAAAAGGTTGGAGTGGCCCACACCACGGTGAAGGAGTGGCTCAAGCTGCTTGAATCCCTATTCTATACGTTTCCGGTGCGCCCCTACTCGAAGAACATCACCCGTTCCCTCCTTAAGGAGCCCAAGTACTATCTCTACGACTGGTCACAGGTGGTCGATAGGCCTGCGCGTGCCGAGAACTTTGTCGCTTGCCATCTGCTTAAGGCCGTCCAGTTTTGGAGCGATCATGGGATGGGTGACTTTGCCCTCTACTATGTCCGGGACCGGAATAAGCGAAAGGTCGATTTTTTGGTCACCAAGGATCAAAAACCCTGGATGCTAGTCGAGGTGAAGCTAACGGATCATGCGGCGATCTCTTCGAGCCTAAAGTACTTTCAGCAGCAGCTTGATCCTGTGTATGCGCTGCAGGTGGTGATCGATCTCCCTTACAGCCCCCACTCCTGCTTTACTAGTGCCATGCCGCGGATTGTCCCGGCGCGCTCATTCCTGTCTCAGTTAGTGTAGAGCTAAGGGATGTGCACTGATTGAAGCTGTTTGATGATCTCGTCGAGGGGGAGCCGCTCGCTGGGCTCTGCAGCGACCGCTCCGAAGGCGGCGGTGTAAGCGGGCTCAAGAGAGGGGAGTTTAGCTAGCCGCTCCTTTGACAAGCCTACCGCATCCAGGCTCCATAGGAGCATAATTCCAAAGGCAAAAATATCGGTTTCACAGCTGTGCATACTCTTCCGTTTTAGCTCAGGGGCCCAGTACTCTTGTGTGCCGGTCTGTGTTTTTCGCCTCTCGTCCTCTTTGGGGCAGGAGAGGTTAAAGTCGCCGATTTTGGCATGGCCGGAGAGGTCGAGGTAGACATTGTTATGGGAGAGATCTCGGTGGAGGATCTTGGCCGCATGGATGGCCTTTAGCCCTGTCGCAATCTCGACGTGGAGGTGGATGATCCGATCGACGACCGTGGCGGCCCCTTGCTTGTTCTGGACGAGGGCCTCGGGAAGCCCCTCATCGGCGAGGGAGATCAGCCATTGGCGGGCAGCGAGCACCGACTCATCCTTGTTGCAGTAGGTCCAGAGGGTACACTGCATCAACTCGTCAAACAGGAGAAGGCGCTCCTGAAGGACATGGGTTCTTTTGTAGTAGCTGAGGACCCTCGCTGGCTTCATCACGTGAGGGGAATCGATCTGGGTCAGGAGGCTATTCCCCATTAGGGCAAACTGTAGCTCACTCCGGATCACCCTCGCGGCGACGGGGTGGAGCGTTTCCCCAGCAATCTCAATGGCTGAGAAGGCTTTGGTGGCATAGCCCTCGCCCAGCTTGTCGTTTTTATTGATAGCAAAGAGAACCTGGTCGAGCTTAGCTAGAGTGATTCCCTTTATCTTTTGCTCGGAATAGCCACATACGGTCCCCTTTTTCATCCGACCATCGCCGGTAATCTTCTTGCCGATACTTTCGAGTGCTGGAAAGTCCATCTCTTACTTGAGTTTGGACTCGATCTCGGCGATCTCCCGTTCAAGTTGGCTGAGAGTAGCACGGGTATTTTCGACGAGCTCCTGAGGGGCCCGTTCGATAAAGGGTGCAGAGTCGAGTTTCTGTTTCAGGTTGTTCTGGTTCTGGGTCAGTTTCGCAAGGTGCTTTTCGAGGCGGGAGCGCTCCTGAGCGTGGTGCTCCTCGGGCAGAGGGACAAGGAGGGTGAGGCCATCGAGGAGGGCAGCGGAGGCAAAGGGGAGCTGCGGCGCCTCTTCAACGAGGTGAACGGTATCGACTTTAAGGAGGGCAGGGATCAAGTGGCCATGCTCCTCGATTAGGGCGAGGTCGGGGCTGTCGCTTGCACCGATGATGTAGAGGTCGGTGGTGAGGCCAGGAGGGAGCCCCATCTCACCGCGGATATTGCGGACGGTGTAGATCAGCTTCTGGATCCACTCGAAGGAGTTGTCGACGATGTCGTCGGCTGCGGAGGCCTCCATCAGGGTGGGGTAGGGAGCCGTTGCGCAGGCCTCTGATTGGAGGGCGGTGAGGCACTCGTGGACAAAGGGGTCCTGCCCCTCATGGGGTTTTTCGGAGCCGAGCCGCTCCTTGAGCTGGGCGAAGAGCTCTTCGGTGATAAAGGGGGCCATCGGGGCGAGGAGGCGGACCGCCTGGCAGAGGACGATCAGCAGCAGCTTCTCCTGGTTCCCTTTGATGATGGCGGTACCCGTTTTGCCAAAGAGGACCGGCTTGCAGATCTCAACGTAGTAGGCGCAAAACTCCTTCCAGAAGAAGTCGTAGGCGGCCATCGCGGCTTGGTCGAAGGCGTAGCCCTTGAGGTGGCCATCGACCTTGGTGGCGACTCGCGCGAGGGTGGAGAGGATCCACTTATCCTCCAAGCGCAGGTGCTCCAGGTCCAGGCCGTGAGCAAAGGCCTTCGCTGAGAGCCCCTCGGTGTTCATCAGGACAAAGCGGGCGCCGTTCCAGATCTTATTGGCAAAGTTCTTAAACTCTTCGAAGCGGCGCCGGTCGAGGTCGATCTGCGCATTTTGGGGAGAGGAGGCGCAGAGGGCCATCCGCATCGCATCGGTCCCATACTCGGCGATGATCTCGAGAGGGTCGATCACATTCCCCTTAGACTTGGAGAGCTTTTCCCACTTCGAGTGGACATCCTTAGGCAGCGGCCTGCCCTCGTCATAGGCGCGCCGCTCATCGCCCGTGATGTAGTCGATCCCCCCTTTGGGATCGACCCGCCAGTAGGATTTGCCGTAGATCAGCCCATGGACAAAGGCCTCAGGAAAGGGGGGCTCCTTGTGGAGGTACTCGCCGGCGAGGATCATTCGGGCGACCCAAAAGAAGAGGATGTCGTGGCCGGTGACGAGGACGCTGGTGGGGTAGAACTTCTCAAGATCGGGATTTTTGTCGGGCCAGCCCAAAGTCGTGAGGGGCCATAGGGCCGAGGAGAACCAGGTGTCGAGGGCATCGGGATCTTGCGTCCAGTCGCCAGGGTGTTTTTCCACCTCGGGGGGGAGCCCTTCGCCTGCGTAGCAGAGCTTCTCTCCCGTTTTTTTGTGGTGCCAGATCGGGATCTGGTGGCCCCACCAAAGCTGGCGGCTGATGCACCAGTCGCGCAGGTTGTCGATCCAGTGGAAGTAGGTCGCCCTCCAGCTTTCCGGTATGAGCGCTACCTTCCCCTCTGAGACGGCGGTGTGGAGCCGCTTTTTGAACCCCTCCATCGAGATGAACCACTGCTTGGAGAGGTAGGGTTCGATCACCGCCTTGGAGCGGTAGGAGAGGCCGACCCGGTGGTGGTAGGGCTCGGCCATCACCACGTTCCCCCCCTCTTTGAGGAGCCTTCCCGCCTCCTCCCGCGCCTCGTCGACCGAGAGCCCTTTGAGCGGCCCCCCATTCTCATTGAGGTAGGCGCCCTGTGTCAGGAGGTTGATCACCTCCAGGTTGTGCCGTTGGCCGATCTGCCAGTCGTTAGGATCGTGCGCCGGCGTCACCTTAAGCGCCCCGCTCCCAAAAGTAGGGTCGACGTAAGGGTCGCCGATGATCGGGATCTCCCGGCGGGTCATCGGCACCCGCACCTTTTTCCCAATCAGGTGGTGGTAGCGCTTATCCTCGGGGTGGACGGCGATCGCCGTGTCGGCGGGAATCGTCTCGGGGCGGGTCGTGGCGATGATGATCTCCCCCTTCTCTCCGATCAGAGGGTAGCGGACATGCCAGAGGACCGTTTTGCGCTCGACATACTCGACCTCGTCGTCGGCCAGAGCCGTTTGGGTGACCGGATCCCAGTTGACTAGGTAGTCTCCCTGGTAGATCAGATCGGCCTCGTAGAGCCGTTTGAAGAAGTGGCGCACCGCCCTACTGGCCTGCTCATCCATCGTGAACCGGTAGCGGCTCCAGTCGCACGAGGCGCCGAGCGCCTTTAGCTGCCCCTGTATCGTCTCCTCCTTCTCCTCCTTCCAGCTGTAGACCCGCGCCAGGAACTCCTCTCGGGTGTACTCCTGCCGCCGTTTCCCTTCAGTTGCCATCAGGTGGCGCTCCACGACCGTCTGAGTGGCAATGCCGGCGTGGTCGCAACCGGGGAGCCAGAGGGCCTCGTAGCCGAGCATCCGCTTCCACCGGATCAGAATATCCTGCAGGGTCGTGACCAGGGCATGGCCCATGTGGAGGCGCCCCGTCACGTTGGGCGGGGGCATCACGATCGTGTAGGGGGGCTTTTGAGAGTGGGCATCGGCCTTAAAGAGCCCCCCCCTCTCCCAAAATTGGGCCCACTTTGCCTCAACCGACTTGGGATCGTACTGCTTATCGAGTGCCATGAGCGGGGAGTGTAGCAGGGAGGGAAGTTGGGCTCAACTCACCCTCTCTTTATCGGCCAGCCTCTGGTAGTGCTTAGCCTCCCTCTCTTCGCCTAGGCAGGTGTGGTAAAGGGCGAGCTGCCGGCAAAGTTGCCGCCGCTCCCAAAGGAAGGCCTCCTTACCCCACCCATCATCAAGAGAAATATTTCCTAATAGGTAGTGAGCCAGTAGCGCGCTTGTTTTAGGATGGGGGTGCTCGAGTATCCCCAAGAAGAAGGCGGTGGCGACCTCCACCCCTTCGGTAGCGGCGAGGAGGCATCCGTAGGGGACAAAGAAGGGGTGGCTCTCCTCACTCAGCTGCTCAAGGGGGTAGGCGGCGAGGAGCTGCCCGGCGCGGTCGAGTTCGCCCAGCTTCAGGAGGGACCAGATCTCCAACGTTTGGAGGCGCAAGGTCTGCTCCTCATTGAGGGAGGTGTGGGCAAGGCCCGCCTGCTTGAGCTGCGGGAAGAGGGCGGCTTGTCCTGAGTCGATCGCCAGCTCCATCAGGTGGAAAAGGGCCCGGGGATCGAGTGGGTGCTCCCCCATGTGATCGAGGGCCGTCTTCAGGTTCTGCTCATGGGCCATCAGAGGGAGGGTCAAGCTCTCCTCCTTAGGCCTCGCCCCCAGCTCGAGCAGCGCAAAGAGGGCATTCTGGATAAGCGCCCTGTTGGGGTGCTCCTCTAGGCTGGCCGTCTCGATCAGCTCCTCCAGAGTGTGGGGTTTGGCAAGCCAAAAGGCGAGGCTAACGGCTAGACCTAACCGCTCCTCTTCCGGCGTCGGCTCGATAAAGGGGAGCCTCTCCCAGTGGCGCTGGAGGTTCGCGATGAGGCGGCGACTGTCCCGCTCCTCATACGCCTTAGGCATATGCTGGGCCATCAGGAGCATAAAGCGGTAGGCTGCTGTCCGGTCGCGGCGGCTGCTCTCGTGCATCCGGTAGACCACCTGCTCCTTAAGCACGCCGATTCTGGGGTGGTGGGGGTAGCGGCGGAGCGCTAGCTCAAAGCACTTAATCTCCTCAAGGGGGTCGTGCATCGTCCGGTAGACGAGCGCCTTTCCCAAATACTCGAGAGGGGCGCCTGGGGTGTTGTGGAGCTTTTCAAACTCGGCCAGGGCGGCATCGAAAATCGGCTCGGTCTCTTCGGCCTGCTTGGCCTTTTCCAGCAGGGTGATCCCTGCCCGGAACTGGGCCTCTCGCCCCTCATCCCGCTCGGGAAAGGACTTAGCGACCCGGTGGTACTCGCTAAGGGCCCTCTCATAGTCCTTAGCCGCTAAGAAGGCATCGGGGATCTCTAGGCAGTTCATCCGGATGCTGTAGCTCCCCACAAAGACCTCAAGGGGCTCGATCTCGAAGCTGGCGTCGCGCGACAAAAAGCCCACGTGACCCCCTCTCAGGGGAATGTGGCTCACATAGGAGAGGATCAGCCGGTCGCCGATGTAGAAGCGGATGCTGCTGTCGACCCGCTCGAGCCGCAGATCGACCCACTCCCCCCGATCCAGCGCCACCTCAGGGTCGCTTGCCACTGCAATTGCCGAGCGGAAGAGGGTCACCCCCGGCATCAAGGTCGACCCCACCCACAGCAGGTAGCCGCTATTGAGCTGCTCCCGCTCTCCCGGCTCGGGGAGGCTGATCATTAGCCCCACCCCTTGCCCCTCGGCCCCCACCCGCACCCGAGCGGTCAGCCGGACATTGCCGGGGAAGGCCTCCTTGGAGACCATCATGCTCACCCACTCGGTCAGGTCGGTCGTCAGCGCGATGTAATCGGCCAGGTAGACATTCTCCTGAAATTCCCAATCCTCCCCTTTCCCCACATCGAGGCGGCTGATCCCAAACCACTCGCTCCGCCCTTCAAGATAGTTCTTTAAATCCCCGATCATCTCCTCGACCTGCCCGTAGCGCATCTCGGGCCTTGCCCGTAGCGCTTTCTGGGCGATCCGGGCGAGCATCCGGGGGACGTTCCGGAAGGGGGCCAATTTCCCGGGGTAGATCAGCCGCTCCTCTCCCATGCTTTGCCGAAATTCCTTAATCGTTCCCCGCTTAAAGGGGGGTCTTAACGCCAAAATCTCATAGAGAATGGCCCCAAGCGCGTAGAGGTCGGTCTGGACCGTGGCGGGGGCTCCGCAGGCCCGCTCCGGGGCCATATAGGCCACCGTCCCAAAGATCTTGCCGGGCAAGGTCACCCCGATCCGCTCCTCCTCCTCTTCCCCTTCAATTTCCTCTTCCCGGGTCCAGGTGGCCAGCCCCCAATCCAGTAAATAGACCTCCCCATAGGCCCCTACCATCACATTTTCGGGCTTCAGATCTCGGTGGAGTATCCCTTTGCTGTGGGCGTAGGCGACCGTCTGGCAGATCCCCATAAAGATCCGGATCAAGCTGGGGATTGAGTGCTTGGGATCCTGGTGCTCATCGCCCTCGTGGGCCCGGGCCTCTTTCAATAGCGCTTTAAGCGTCTGCCCCTCCACGTAGGGCATGGTGTAGTAAAGCGTTTCCTCCAGCACGTGGATATTGTAGATCGGGACAACGCCTGGGTGGGTCAGCTGGCTGGTGATCCAGGCTTCCCTCAAGAATCTCTGATGGAGGACCTCCCGGTTTTGGAGGTCGGGGCGGATCCGTTTCAGGGCGATTTTCCGCCGGCAGCTTGGGTCGTAGGCCAGGTAGACCTCGCCCATGCCCCCTTTGGCGATCTGTTTCAGCACCCGATAGTAGCCGACCGCTTTCAGCTCCTCTTCCCCCTCCAGGTCTTGGGGGGGTTCCGACAGAAAGGTTGTCTCCTCCGTGGCTCCCAAGTAGTAGCCACAGGCGGGGCAGTAGCGGGGAAGGGCTCCCACTGGCAGGCGGACAGCCGATTGGCATGCTGGGCAATTTTCCATCCCCGCCACTATACCAATAGGCAATTAAACCGCATGGGTCAGCACCATATAACCCGGCGTGGCCAGGTACTGCTCAAACAGAGCATTGGCCTCCTTATGCCTGGGATCTTCCATAAAGCGGTTCAATGCGTCTCTATTTTTAAACAGTATCTCCACACCCACACTTTCGATCCCCTCGGGCACATAGTGGCTCTCATTGGGGTAGACTTTGAAGCTCTGAATTCCCTCTATTTGAAGGGTGAGCTGGCGCACCTGACCCATCAGGGCTAGGTAATCGGGATGGGCTCCTGCCCTAAAGTGGATGATGATAAGATGGCGGATCATGACCCCTGCATAAGGGGTAGGCGATTAATCCGCACGGCGTGCTACCCTCCATCACCATCCCAGACAGCGGATCGAGCTCATCGTCAAGAAGAGAGCCCCCTAACGGTGATCTTCTTGGCAAGGGGATAGCTCTTCTCGCCAGGATAGATCACCTCCAGTGAGTCGAGCCCCACCACTTCGACCGCCGATTGCATGGAGGGAGTCAGGGTTGGCGCATCCTGGTACTTAAACTCAAAGCCAAGCCGTTTGCCCCCCTTTAGGATCAGCAGGTCAAGCTCACCCCCCTGGTGGAGCGCCCAGAAGTAGCACTCCTCAGGCCGGGCAGCATAATGGCGAATGGTCTCCTCCAAGGCAAATCCCTCCCAGGAGGCACCCAGTTTTGGATGGCGCTCCAAGGCCTTGCGGTCGGGGATGTCGCAGAGGGTATGGTAGATGCCACTGTCCCTAAAGTAGATCTTGGGTCGCTTCACCTGCCGCTTGCCAATATTCTCAAACCACGGGGTAAGCTCGCGAACCATAAAGGTACCGGTTAAAATATCTAGGTAGCTCCGGATGGTGGTATCGGAAAGGCCCATCGAGCGGCCGATTTCGGAGGCGTTGAAGATCTGCCCATGGTAATGGGTAAGCATCAGCCAAAAACGGCGCAGGGCAGTCGGGGCGATCCGGATGCCCAGGTTAGGGATGTCCCGCTCCAAGAAGGTCGCAATGTACTCCTCCCGCCAGTAGACGCTTGCCTCTTCGGAGTTGGCCAGGTAGGCATTGGGAAAACCCCCGCGCAGCCAAAGTGTGGGGAGGGTGTCGACCTCTTCAAGGGAAAAGGGGGTAAGCTCGATGTAGGCAATCCTCCCAGCAAGCGTTTCGGAAGACTGTCTGATCAGATCGCGCGAGGCGCTCCCGAGAATCAAGAAGCGGCGCGGCTTTTTCTGGTCGACCAGGACACGCAGTAGAGGAAATAGGTCGGGAAGGCGCTGGATCTCATCGATGATGATCAACCCTTCAAGTCCTTCTAGGGCGGTCTTGGGGTTCTGCATCACCGCAAGATCGGTTGGGTCCTCCAGATCGAAGATATGGGCCTTTCCCTCGAGCCGCTCCTGCTCGAGGTAGAGGTGGGCTAGCGTGGTTTTGCCACACTGCCTAGGGCCCAAAATCGCCACTACAGGATGGGTCTTGAACGCCTTTTGGATCCGCTTGAGATAACCCGGCCGCTGTCTGTCCATGAAATTTCCAACCTTACCCCCGAAATTTCATTGTACTAGAAGGGGCTGCCCCCTGTCCATGAAATTTCCAACCTTAGCACCGAAATTTCATGGACAATCCCTAAATGATTGATTGTAAGTTATTTAGTCATATAGACAGCGACTCTTCTAGACAATTGGATTAGTTAAGTCTATCATTACTTGTTTTATGGAGGATGAGGTGGACTGGATAACTCAATGGCTCGGAGCATTAAAGGCGGAGGAGCGGCTGATCACGGGAAGTGACAACACCCCTTGCCAACGGGCCAGTCTCCCCTATGACTTTGAACAGGGGGAGGTAGGTGCTCTGGATGGGGCAGCCCTCCACAAGGTTTTGGGGATTATCCAAACCCTGCGTGCCGACCATCCCAGTGAGTACTGGTTAAAAGAGCAACGGGATCGGGTAGCTCAGCGATTGGTTACGGTGTTAGAGCCAACGACGCTTACGCTCCAGGAGTGGTGCAGCTTTGTTAATGGGCTCAGCGCGGACGATTCGTCGACTATAGAGATCGATCAGGTAATAGGAGCGGCTCGGCAGCGGATAGAACCCTCTGCATGGACGGCTACCCTTGAGGCAATGGGGAAGGGATCGTTTGCCCTTAAGTGCTGGAGGCGGTCAAAGGACCTTGGCCTATCGGAGCAGGATACAGCACAGCTTAGGGCTCAGGTAGGCTGTGCTGATCTCGATTGCATTAACGCTGGCAAGATCCTGGACCAGGCGCTCAGCGCAGAGGATTACTTCGAGTCGGCGAAGGACTATTTGTCCGCTGGATCCGATCCGGTTATTAGGGCGCGTGCCGTAACGGTCAACCTTTTCTTGCGTGGGGGCGGCCGGTACAAGGAGCTGGGGCTAAATCCCCGGCATTGTGTGGCCCTTTTTACCCAGCTCGATCAGGACCGTTTTGAGGGATTTGCGGCGACCTTTTTTCAACTGGCCCGTCAATCGATGGGCTATGAGGCGAGCCTCCAGTGTTTGAAGAGCGCCTCGCCTCAGGCCCTCAAGGCGCTTGAGCCTATCCTGGACTTACTTCGCTTTCACGCGCCAGCTCCCTCCCTGCTTCGGCCCGATGTCCATCGGAAGCCCGGAAAGGGGAAGAAGGCCCTCCTCGCCCTTAAGGAGGGGAGTTTGGATGAGCGGTTATTGGAACACGGTCAGAGGCGGGTTGTGTTCTTCTACTACTTGCTTCTGATGGTCTACGGGGATGGTCTGGAATACACCCAGCACACCACCTTTTTGCAGTATGGGCAGGGAGAGAAGGGGGAGCATGCGGCCCACAGCACCATCTTGCCGAATATTGTCCGGGCGATGGGATCCAAAGAGGTGCCCGTTTCAGAAAACCGGTCTCTTGTCGACCTTTACCTTTTCAACGCTCTTAACGCCACGGTTGCTCTCCCTAGCAAAGTAAACTTGGGGGTCGATAAGGCGCTTGAATCCGCGGTCCGGCCCGATGCAAACAGAATCCTCAATATGGTGTCGAAAGGGAAGCTAAACCCTGAGGAGGGGCTCTGGATGTGGATCGGCTGTTTGCAGAGGGCCTATCAGGAACTCCGCCCCCGATATTCCGAGCCAATCGCTCTCTACCGACAGGGGCTCGATGGCTTTGGGGATCCCTTTTTCTGGGGGATAGCGCAGCTAGAGCTGACGCCTAGCCAAAAGCAAAAATTGCTGCCACAGGGGGCTACCTGCTGGCGGGGCCTAACACGCAACCAGCAAGAGGCGATCTATGCGGCGTTTCGGGAGAATATCTTCGCTCACAAGATGACCGACTCCCTCTTCAACTGGTGGTAAATTTGAGACTTTGGCCGGTCCGGCTCCCCTGCACTTTTGCGACCTGCTCGGGGGTCCCTTGGGCGACCAGGCGGCCGCCGTCGGCGCCGGCGCCCGGGCCCAGGTCGACCAGGTGGTCGGCACACCGGATCAGGTCGAGGTTGTGCTCGATGATAATCAGGGTGTTGCCTCCCTCCACGAGCTCTTGAAGGACCGGCACCAGCTTGGCCAGATCGTCGGGGTGGAGGCCGACGGTCGGCTCGTCGAGGAGGTAGAGGGTAGCGCCGGTGGAGCGGCGGGCGAGCTCCTTGGCTAGCTTGAGGCGTTGAGCCTCTCCCCCTGATAGGGTCGCGATCCCCTGGCCGAGTGCGACATAGCCGAGCCCAACGCTCTGAAGGGTCTCGAGCCGGCGCCGGATCTTGGGAAAGGGGGCAAAGTGGGCGCCCGCCTGATCGACACTCATCTGGAGAGCCTGCCCCAGATTAATCCCCTCATAGGTGACCTCAAGGGAGAGGGAGGAGAGCCTGAGCCCCTTACAGGAGGGGCAGTCGATCCAGACCGGGGGGAGGAAGTGCATCTCGACCTTGCACTTGCCCAGGCCCGAGCAACGGGTGCACATGCCGCGGGGGTGGTTGGTGGAGAAGTGGCCAGGGGTAAGGCCCCGTGTTCTTGCCGCCGCAAGGGAGGCGTAGAGGTCGCGCAGGTGGGGAGCGACTTCGGAGTAGGTGGCGAGGTCGGCCCGGTTGGTGTGGCCGATGGGGTCTTGGTCGAGGAGGATCACCTTGTCAAAGTGGCCCATCCCTGAGACCCTCCCGCGGGCAATCCGCACCTCATCCTCGGAGGACTTTTCAAAGGCCCCCATGAGAATCTCATGCATCAGGGTCGACTTGCCCGAGCCCGAGACGCCGGTGATGCAGGAGAGGAGGCCGACAGGGAAGTGGCAGGAGAGCTGCCTAAGGTTGCGGGTGGTGACACCTTCCACCTTGAGGTAGCGGCTCCCTTTCCGCCGCTTAGAGGGGGGCAGGGCCAGCCTTCCCGAGAGGTAGGCACCGGTCAGAGAGAGGGGTGAGCGCTTGATCTCCTCTAGGCTCCCCTGAAAGAGGACCTCTCCCCCTTCACGGCCGGCCCGTGGCCCAAAGTCGAGGATCTCATCGGCCCGCGCAATGAGCTCAGGGTCGTGCTCGACCACTAAGAGGGTATTGCCGAGGGCCTTGAGGTGCTCGAGGGCATCGCCGAGCATCTTGCTGTCGCTCGCGTGGAGGCCTACCGTGGGCTCGTCGAGGACATAGAGGACGCCGGTAAGCCCTGTTCCGAGCTGGCGGGCGAGGCGGATCCGCTGCGCCTCCCCATTGCTAAGCGTCGGAGCTGAGCGGTGCAACGAGAGGTAACCGAGGCCAACGCGGAGGAGGAACTGGAGGCGGGAAAGGAGGCCCTCTCGCACCTCGCTGAGGAGGCGGGCATCCTCTTCGTTCATCTTGAGTGCCTCGAGAAAAGGGAAGACCTCGCTAATCGGCTTGTGGCAAAGCTCTCCAAGCGAAATCCCTTCCAGAAGCACATGGCGGGCGAGGGGATTGAGACGCTCCTGCTTACAGGTGCGGCAGCCAAGGCCGGTGCAGGCGGGGCACATCCCATCGGGGCCGTTAAAACCAAAGGTGCGCGGGGTGATCTCGGGATAGGATTTTCCGGTCGAGGGGACCGAGAAGCTGAGGTTAAAGGGGATCTCCTCCTCACCCCTCAAGATCGCAATCCGATTTTCCCCGATGGCAGCCGCTGTCTCGACCGCTTCAAAGAGGCGCCCTCGGATTGCAGGGCGGATCTTTAGCCGGTCGATGACAAGAGAGAGGCGATTCTTCCGCCCCTTTTGCAGCGGAACATCGCCCGACAGTTCGTAGGGCTTTCCGTTAAGCAGGACGCGTAAGAAACCCTGCCGCGCAAGCCTAGGAAGGGCCTCCTCTTGGATAGGCGCCAGGATCCAGATCGCCTCTCCCTCGGGATAGCCCATCAACCGGTCGACCACATGCTCCTTGGAGATCGCCTCGATCCGCTCACCGGTCTCGGGGCAATGGGCAATGCCAAGGCGGGCGTAGAGGATCCGCAGGTAGTCGTAGATCTCAGTAAGGGTGCCGACGGTGCTGCGGGGATTTCCAGCATGGGCCTTTTGCTCGATCGCAACCGCTGGGGAGAGCCCCTCGATACTCTCCACCTTGGCTTTAGGCATCTGCTGGACAAACTGGCGGGCATAAGGGGAGAGGGAGTCGGTGTAGCGGCGCATCCCCTCGGCATAGACCGTGTCGAAGGCAAACGAGCTCTTCCCCGCGCCTGACGGCCCCGTACAAAAGACCAGCTTGCCGCGCGGGATTTTCAGGTTGAGGTTTTTGAGGTTGTGCTGAGATGCCCCTTTCACCTCAATATGGGTGAGGGGCGGAGCATGCTTGATCTTCTTTGGCGCTGCCTGCCGTGTGGGCATCAGCACTTCAGCGAGTGCACTGGCTGTGGGTGTTTTTCCTTTCGCCACCTCTTCGGGTGTCCCTTGTGCGACGAGCTTTCCGCCGCCTGCGCCCCCATCGGGTCCCAGCTCGATCACCCAGTCGGCCGTCTTCACCACCTCCATATTGTGCTCGATCACCACAACGGTGTTTCCCTTACCGACCAGCGCTCCTAGCACCTCCTGGAGGTGGTGGATGTCATAGAAGTGGAGCCCCGTTGTCGGCTCATCCAGAAGGTAGAGGGTCTTGCCAGTGTCGGGGCGGGAGAGCTCCTTAGCGAGTTTGATCCGCTGCGCCTCACCACCCGACAAGGTCGTCGACGATTGGCCCAGCTTGATGTAGCCCATCCCTACCTGCTCGAGCGTCTTTAGCGGCTTGGCAATGTGGGGCAGGTCGGCAAAAAAGGCGGCCGCCTCCTCCACGCTCATCTCAAGCACATCGTGGATGCTCTTTCCTTTATAGAGGACCGAAAGGGTCTCCCCATCAAAGCGCCTCCCCAAGCAAAGGGAGCACGTCACATAGGCCTCCTCCAAGAAATCGAGGTCGACCTTGGTCATCCCCATCCCGCTGCAGCTGCTGCACGACCCTTCCGCCACATTAAAGCTAAACCGGCCCGGCTTGTAGCCCCGCGCCTTGCTCTCGGGCAGCTCGGCAAAGAGCGCCCGGATCGGATCGAAGAGCTTCACGTAGGTCGCCGGATTCGACCTGGGATTGCGCCCAATCGGCGTCTGGTCGATCGCGATCACCTTGTCGAGATGCTCGATACCTTCAATCCGCTTAAACAGACCCGGCTGCTGCTCAGCGTTGTGGAGCTCTTTAGCCAATGCCGGATGGAGTATATCACTGATCAGCGACGATTTTCCCGATCCCGAAACACCTGTTACCGCAATCAACTTGCCTAGCGGAATATCCACATCCAGATTCTGCAGATTGTGGTGGCGGGCGCCGACAATCTTAAGCGACTGCCCATTCCCTTTGCGCCGCTCTGTCGGAATCGGGATCGCCCTCCTCCCCGACAGATAGGCGCCGGTTAGCGACCGCTTCTCCTTTAGCAGCCCCTTCACCGGGCCCTGATAGATGATCTCTCCCCCATGTTCGCCCGCCATCGGCCCAAAGTCGACCACCTCGTCGGCCGACCACACCGTCTCCTCATCGTGTTCGACCACAATCACCGTGTTGCCCCGATCGCGCAGACGTTCAAGAGTCGCAATCAGCTTCTTATTGTCGCGCGGATGGAGCCCAATCGAGGGCTCATCGAGGATATAGGTGACGCCCACAAGACCACATCCGATCTGAGAAGCCAATCTGACCCGCTGCGCCTCACCGCCTGACAGCGATGGTGCTGGCCTATCCAAGGTCAAGTAGTGGAGCCCTACATCGAGCAAAAAGCCAAGCCGCTCCCGGATCTCTTTCAGCAGCTCATCGGCCACCTCTTGTTGCTCCACTTTTAGCCCATCGAAGAAGGCCCGTGCGCTCCTTAGGTCAAGCGCCATCAACTCGCCGATCGTCAAGGCCGAGAGCTTGGCAGCGGCAGGATAAGCCGCTAACCTTCCACCCTTACATTGTGGACAGACCTGCGAGCGGATTAGCTCCCGCATTTTTTTTTGGTACCCCTCGCTCTTTGCCTCCGCCAGGCGCTGATGGGCCAGATGGAGGACCCCCTTCCAGGGCACATAGTCGGTCCACCGCTTCTTCCCCGCCTTAAAGCTCATCCGGACATATTTCTGGTCAATTCCCTTCAGGAAGGCATCTTTCGCTTTAGCGGGCAGCTTCTTCCACGGCGTTGTCACCTCGAATTGGTAGAGGCGGGCCAGGTTGTCGTAGACATTTCCGTGGTAGACCGTTCCATACGACGGCGCGATCGAGCAGCAGTCCTCCGCAATGCTCTTTTCGGCGTCGATAATCCTCTCCAGATCGAACTCCTCACATACCCCCAGCCCTTGACACTCGGGGCACATCCCCATCGGGTGGTTGGGCGAAAAATGTTGGGGGTCGAGCGGCGGATAGGACAAACCTGACTTAGGCGAAAAGGCATGGACCGAGAAGAGCCTCTCCTCCACCAGACAGACCCCATCGCCCATCTCCAATGCAAGCGTCACCGCCTCCGCAACCCGGCTCCCCTCCTCCTTCACCACAAACCGGTCGATCAGCACCTCCATCGTGTGGGAGACCCGCTCATCGAGCTCCAGCGGCTCCTCAAGCTCCCGCAGCTCCCCATCGACCCGCGCCCTCACAAACCCCTTTCTCAGCAGAAACTCCCGCTCCTCTTCCAGCGTCCCCTTTTTGCCCGTCACAATCGGCGCGTAGAGATGGACCCGCTCGCCAACCATCCCCTCCACCGCCGCTATGATCTGCTCCCGGCTCTGCCCCTGCACCGCCTCCCCGCTCACCGGGCAATAGGGGACCGCGCACCGGGCATACAGGACCCTCAAATAATCACTTACCTCGGTCATCGTCCCCACGGTCGAGCGGGGGTTGCGCCCTGCTGTCTTCTGCTCGATGGAAATGGTGGGGGTAAGTCCCTCGCTCCCTTCCAGCTCGGGGCGGGAGAGATCGCCCACATACCGCCGCGCAAAGGTGGAGAGCGACTCGACATAGCGCCTTTGCCCCTCTACATAGAGCGTGTCGAAGGCAAGGGAGGACTTGCCCGATCCCGAAACCCCCGTAAAAACGATCAATTGATTTGGAGCAAGCTTAATATCAATGGCTTGCAGATTATGGACCCGGACTTTTTTCAGCTGAATGGAATGCGACATGGGGGCATTTTACCACACCCCCACATGGGGTGCTAGTAACCGATGCTGATCCCGCCGTAAGGGCCGCCAAAGCTCCCCGTCTTCTCTACCGGGGTCAGCACGGCCAGGTCGTTGGTCGCATCGATCCTCGAAAGGCCCCCAAAGTAGCTGTTCAGCTCGTAGCCGATCCTACCGGTGACCGTCACACCGCGGCCGCAAAGGCTCCCCTTAAGCTCCAGGCGCCAGTCACACGCAGGCTCAAGAACTCGCCGATTGGGATAGGCGATCGGGCCCGGAGGGGCAAAACTGGCAGAGGTAGCGAGCTTTCGGGTGCCAATAGCGGCTGTGGCGGCGAAATGGCCATTTAGGGCGAGCGTGACGCAGCGTAACTTGCAGGGGGAGAAGGAAAAGTGGAGGCCGAGTCTGGGGCCCCACCCCTGATAGCGGGTCGACTGGTCTCCCAGCGTGGTCGTCATCCCGCTCACATAGGCGTAGTTCTCATGCTGGGCGAGGTCGAAGTAGCGGACTCCTCCAAAGAGGGCTCCCGATAGCACACAAGAGGAGGCAAGGCTCCAGTGGGCCTCGGCATCTGCTGAGCGGTATTTTTGCCGGAGCTGGGCAGAGGCGGCCGTTGCGGTAGCGGGGGTCGGGTCGAAGGCGCGGACAAGGGAGGGGGCCTGCACCGCCTCGCTTCCATGGGAGTTAAAGCTCACATAGCGCCCTGCAATCGCAAAGCAGGGGGAGAAGAGGTGGGCCCGTCCCCACACATCATAGCCAAATCGGCTTCGCGGGAGAACGTAGCGGGAAAAGCTGAGGTCGGGGGAGTTGTCGATCACGCAGTACTGGATCCCATCCCCGCCAGCCCGCCAGTAGAGGACATTGGACCCGGCCTCAAGACTAAAGGCCGCTCTGGAAAGGGAGCAACGCCAGGGTGTCCCCTCTCCGTAGCAGCAGACGGTCAAAAGCAGCAGGGCAGCCAAAAGTCGAACTTGCATAGGGCTCTCTATACAACCCCACAGAGAATCCTCACAAGCCTCTTGTCTTATTTGCACGGTTGGAATATGCGATGGGTATGATGCGCTACCTGGCCCTACTTCTCCTCCCCCTCTCCCTTTACGCCGGCTGCTTTGAGCCGCGTGGTCCCTATGCCGGTATCGAGGGGGGATGGGGGTGGCAGGACTTTAGGAGTGGAAGTGCCGGGACCAACACCTTTGACAACGTGGTGATCACCTCGGTCTCGACACAGAAGTCAAATGATGGGGGAGCGGGCCGGATCTTTGCCGGCTTTACCTCTCGTTGCGGCCTGGGAGTGGAGGGGGGAGCGGCCCTCTACCACGATCTCGACTGGCTCATTACTACCCGCTTTCAGTCAGGAGCGGTCAGCCACATCCGGATGATCGCCCACACCTATGCCCTTGATTTTGTCGCCCGGGGGGCCTGGCGCCCCTGCTGTTGGCTAACACTGGTGGGTAAGGCGGGCATTGCCTATGTGAACACCCGCTTTAGCTTTACCGGGGGATTTAGGGAGCATACCCATGCTTTTCGGCCTGTACTAGCGGCTGGACTCTCTGTCCCGATCTGGCGCTGCTTTTCGGCTGAGGTGACCTACTCCCATATCTTCTGGTCGGGTGACCTCCACCGCTTCCACCACACCCCATCGCTCGACGGGATCTTTGCGGGCATCGTCTACCGCCCGTAACTCGAAAAGAACTCAAAGTCCTCAAAGTGGATCTGGCGGCGGGGGTACCCTAGGGCGGTGAGCTGGTGGGTGAGGTCGCGGGTAAGCCGGCGAGGGCCGCAAAGAAGGATCGCTGAGGCCCCTTTGTAGGGCAGCTCGGTGGCCTTGAGGTGAGGTCGCTCCGAAGAGCAGATCAAATATGTAGTAATATTTTTAATTTCCTTTAGCCCGGCCGCATCGGCGGAGTTTTTGACACAGTAGTAGAGGGTGATCTTGGGGGCCTTAGATGACAGGGAGGGGGCCCAGGTAAGAAAGGGGACGATTCCAATGCCGCCGGCAATCCAGACTTGCTCGCCGGGGTATTGGGTGTAGTCAAAGCGGCCATAGGGCCCTTCAAGGCGGGCCGTATCGCCGGGCTTTAGGGTTTTTAAGAGCCTACGAGTGTAGTCGCCCCGCCCTTTGACGAGGATGGAGAGCTTTTTTTCGCCGGGCGTCCCGCGGAGGGTAAAGGGGTGGCTTTCGCGGGTTGGCTTGTCGAATTGGAAGAAGGCGTACTGGCCCGGTTTGTAGGGGAAAGGGTGGTCGGAGGTGAGGGTGATCTCCGTCGTAGTGTCCGTTAGCGGCGTTAACTGGGTGACGGTAAAGCGGGGCCTTTTGCGGAAGAGGGGGATCCAGACCTGTCGATAGGCGAGCGAGAGGAGACCCAGGGCGATCGGGAGGTAGAGGAGGGGGGAGGCCGAAGGGGCAAAGGCCTTTTGGGTGAGGAGGACATGGAGGGAGGCGATCAGGAAGATCAGCCCCATAAAGCGGTGGGTCCACTTCCACTTGTCGTAGGGGAGGAAGCGGATTAGGGAGAGGCCGATCAGGAGGACAAGGCTCCAGAAGGCGATGGCGCCGAGGTTGACGGATAGGCGGTCGTGGGTGGGGAGGAAGAAAGCTGCCCAGTTGGTGTGGCGTAAGGCGAGGAGAAAGGGGTGGGCGATCAGGAGACAAAAGGTAATGATCCCGAGGGTGTGGTGGGTCCGGTAGAGCTGGTCGAGACCCCCTAGCCAGTCCTCGAGTTTGGGCCACCGGGAGGCGAGAGCGAGGGTGAGGGAGAAGGTTGTAAGGCCGGCTACCCCAAAGAGGGTCCCCCATCCTTTGAGGGAGTGGATGTAGGGGCCGGTAGCGCGTCCATGGTGGCGTCCGACCCCCTCCCAGGCATCCCATGAGGCGAAGAGGTAGGCGAGGATGAACAATCCGGCGAGCACCAGGCAGACGGTGAGAGTCCGCCGCATCCTAGAATCGTCTCCCTAGCGATAGACCGACGCTGTTCTCGTAGGAGATGATCTTCGAGATCAGGTCCTCATCCTCGTAGTCAACGCCGTGGCGCAGGCCGTAGACATAGTCAATGCTCGCCTCCCAGCAGCCAAAGGCCCAAGTGAGGCCAATGCTGGCAAAGTGCTCCACAGGGGCGAGCGGGATGGCGTTGAGAAGGGTCTCTGGGCCGCCAAAGAGCTGGTCGCCATAGTTCCAGCCGCCGCGGATGGTGTAACACTTGCAGAAGGTGTAGGCAAAGCCCCCCTTCACAATCCAGGTGTCGCGCCACCCAAAGCCCCGCCCATCGATGGCGCCAAAGCGGGCCTGGTTGTTGTCGTTGCGCAGCATCTTCACATCGGTCCAGTTGACCCGGACGATATCGATCGAGGTAACGAGGCAGGGGAGCCACTTGTAGGTGATCCCAAAGCCCCACTGGGAGGGGAGGTCGAAGTTGCCATGGTCGGCAAAGAAGCCCCGGTAGTCGGCGTAGTGGTTCATCCAGGTTTTGGATTGGTAGGTGGCGCCGAGGGAGAGCTTGGGGGTGAGCTGCCCGAGCCAACCTACCCGGACACCGATTCCAGCGGAGTAGTTGTTCCCCTTATCGGTGAAGTAGCCGGGTGTGACGGTAAATAGGGGGTCGTCAAAAGCCTCAAGGCCGGTCATCCGGAAATAGCCGACGCTAATGTTGACGGCAACCCCCAGGGAGTGGAGGCAGCTGAGGCGCCACGAGAGCGAGGGGGTGAGGGTGTAGAGGTTGTAGTGGGAGGAGAGGACGTTGGGAGGGAGGGTCCCGACAGCTAGGGTCTCCCCGTAGTTGGTCCGGAAGCCGCCGGTGGCGTAGAAGGCGAGGCCGGCCGACATACAAGGACAAAAGGCGTACGAGATCGCTACCTCGGGCCAGTAGAGGTTCTCATGGGTGCGAGCTTGGTAGGCGAAGGGGGGGTCGAAGCTCTCTTGGTCGAGCCGGCCGTTGAGGCCCCACCAGTGGAAGCCGACATCCCACCGGTTGCACATCTGGATGAGGCCGGCGGGGTTCATGGCGGAGGCAAAGGCATCCTGCGGGTAGGCAACGCCGACACCCCCCATCATCTTCGACTTGACGCCGATTCCGGTCTGGAGGTAGCCGTTGGTGGCGCTGAGGGCGAGGGGAAGGAGCAGTAGTCCGAGCAGTCGTTTCATCATCCTCTCTCCTTAGAACAGGTAGCCGTATTCGATGCCGACCGAGTCCTGCCGCCCCTTGAGGATCAGGAAGGAGCCTCGGTCAAGGGGCTCGAATCCTTTAATCGTGTTAGTGAAGGCGTGGAGATAGACAAAGCTGACCTGGTGGCACCGCCACTCCCAGGTAAAACCGATCGTGGCATGGTCCTGGACGGTGTCGGCGCTCTGAACGTCGAGGAGGTTGCCGCGCGGTATGGGGCAGTTGCCGTGGTTGTAGCCGATCCGGAGGGTGAGGCACTCGAGAACATCCCAGGAGAGGCCCCCCTTGAAGACCATCTGCTCGTCCCAGCCGAGGGCGGGTCCCGACCGAGAGCCAAAGGGGCCCGAATCCTCATCGTAGTCGTTGCGGAAAAGGCGCCCCTCGCGCCAGAAGATCTTGACGGCATCGGCGCTGACGACAACGCCGCGGAAGAGCTGCCAGGCCACACCGACTCCAAACTGGGCGGGAAGGTCGGCGTCGCCCCCCTCGGGAATGAGGCCGCGGTACTTACGGAAGTGGCTGAGGTAGGTGCGGGTCTGGTAGGTGGCACCGACCTGGACGCAGTGGCTAAATTGGCCAAGCCACCCAAACCGGGCGCCGATCCCCCACTGGTAGTCGTTCCCCCGGTCGGTGGTAAAGGCGGGGGCGACCGAGTTGGTGATCTGGGGGCCATCGACCCGGAGCTTGGCGACGACGGCGTTGACGGCGATTCCGAGCGAGTGGCAGGTGTTGATCTGCCACGACCAGGAGGGGGTAATCGAGACAAACTGGAAGTGGCTTAAGGTGGGGACGGGGCTGTCGGCATCGGGAGTGAGGTTCTTGTAGTAGGTCTCCCACTCACCACCGACGAAAACGGCCGCTCCTACCGATTGGTTGCGGCAGACAAGGCGGTTAAAGCCGACCTCGGGCCACCAGAGGTTTTGGCCGCTGCAGCCCGCCTGGGGATGGAGCCCTCCGGTGGTGGAGAACTTAGCGTGCTGGTGGAGCCAATGGAGGCCCACATCGAATCGGTCGCCGAGCAAGGACATGCCGGCGGGGTTGAGGGCAGATGCAAAAGCGTCCTGAGGAAGGGCGACGCCGACACCTCCCATCGCCTTCGATTTAGCCCCGTAGCCGATCTGGAGCAGACCGTTCGTCGCATGGAGTGACAGGCCCACCGTCAAAAGGGTAGCGAGGAGGAGATGTTTCACGTGCATGACTGCTCTCTTTTGGTGCGAGGATTTCCCTCTGCCAAATTTTCGTCAACGATTCTTAACAACCTCTCTAGGATGGCTCAATTCTCACCAAACGGGTATGTAGAGAGTTATGAGGATACGGACGAAGATCATTTGCACGATGGGGCCAGCGGTAACGCAGCTGGACAAGTTGTTGGCCCTCATCGAATCAGGGATGAGCGTGGCCCGCCTCAACTTCAGCCATGGGACCCATGAGGAGCACGCTCGGACGATCGCCCTCATCAAGGAGGCACGGGAGAGGGCAGGCCGGCCGGTAGCTATCATGTTGGATACCAAGGGGCCGGAGATCCGAGTGGGCCCCCTTGAGGCGCCGATTGTATCGAAGGAGGGAGCCCTCTTGCGCCTTGTCCCCATGGGGGGGGTGCTCAAGGAGGGGGAGGTCCCGATCAACCCCCCATCGGTTCTGAAGAGCCTAAAGAAGGGGGCTCCGGTCCTCTTCGACGATGGGCTGGTGGTGACGCGTGTAGTGGAGGTGTTAGCCGACGCAGTCCTGGTTGAGGGGGTCAATGGCGGGGAGATCCGGTCCCGAAAGGGGATCAATGTCCCCGGCCTCGATCTGGCGCTGCCGATGGTGACCGAGCAGGATGAGGCCGATATCCGATTTGGGTGTCAGCAGGGGATTGAGATGATCGCCGCCTCGTTCGTCTGCTACCCGGAGCATATCGAGAAGATCAAGCGGATCCTGGCCGAGGAGGGGGCCTCCGATGTGATTGTAGCCGCCAAGATCGAGTCGCAGAAGGGGGTAGAGAACTTTGAGGCGATCCTGCAGGCGGCCGATGCGATCATGATCGCTCGGGGCGACCTGGGTGTTGAGGTGCCGCTTAGCCAGGTACCAGGGCTGCAAAAGAGGATGATCCGGGAGTGCTACGAGGCGGCGAAGCCCTCGATTGTGGCGACGCAGATGCTTGAGTCGATGACCCACAACATGCGTCCCACAAGGGCGGAGGCCTCCGATGTGGCGGGGGCGATCTATGAGAGTGCGAGCGCGGTGATGCTGTCGGGGGAGACGGCGGTGGGGCGCTACCCGGTTGAGACGGTCCAGACGATGCGCTCGATTGTGGAGCAGGCGGAGAGTGAGTTCAACTACCAGCTCTTCTACTCGAGCATCCCGATTCGCGCTTCGCAAGATGTCCCGACCTCGATCGCTCTAGCGGCGGTCAAAACGGCGATCAGCGCGAGCGCCTCGGCCCTCTTTGTGATCACGGCTAAGGGGCTGACGGCCCGCTTGACCTCTCGGCTGCGGCCTAAGATGCCGATTGTGACGCTGACGACTTCAAAGCGGATCTACCATCAACTCGCTTTTTATTGGGGGGTGATCCCCGTCTACGTGGATAAGGTGGATTCGTTTCAGGAGGGGTTTGAGGTCCTTTCCGACTATGCGCTGAAGGCCAAGTTGGTGGGGTGGGGTGACTTGGTGGTAACGACGGCGGGGGTCCCCTTTGGCCGCTCCGGGACGACCAACTCGATGGTGGTCAAGAGCATCGGGAATGTCCTCCTGCGGGGTGAGAAGGGGTATGGGAAGCGGGTGACGGGCGTTGTGGAGATCCTCTCCGACACCGAGAGGGGTGTAGAGGCTAAAGGGAAGATCCTGGTGATCCCTCGGGTGACCAGCGAAACCCTTGCCTTGATAGGGGGAGCGGTAGGGGTAGTCCTCAAGGGACTCAAGCGAGATCCTGAGGCAGAGGCGCTGCTGGTCGGAGAGGCGGAGCGGCTCGGGATTCCCGTTCTGATCGCCCTGGACGCAGTTTATAGCGGCTTGCGAGAAGGGGAGAGCGCCACCCTCGATCCCGAGAATGCCATTATATTAGGTGAGTGAGGAGAGCCAGGGCCACGAGGGGAGCGGTATCGGTTCGAAGGATGAGGGGGTGGAGCTTGACCCCTTGTGCCTGTTTTTCCAATAGACCAAGCTCCCTGTCAGAAAATCCCCCCTCTGGTCCGACAAAGAAGGTGATCTCGTCCCCCTCTGGAAGGGCATCCTTGAGCTTAGGCGCTCCCTCCCGGATATCCCCAAACAGGGCGCTGCGGGGAAACGGGCTCCACTCCTTTAGGGGAGGCATCACCACCACTTCTGGCAAGTAGAGTCTGCCGCACTGCTTAGTAGCCGCTACAATAATCCGATGGGCCCTCTCAAGCTGGCTCGGACTCAGCTCCTTCTTCTCACTTCGCTCTCCAGGAAACAGCAAGAAGGTAGCGGCCCCCAGCTCGGTCCCTTTTTCGAGAATCAGGTCGAGCCGGTTCGGCTTTGGGAGAGCCTGCGCCAAGATAAGGCGGGGCTTGGGTTCCTCCATCACCACCACCTCTTCAATGGAGAGACTGTTTTTTTCCCCTACTGAGGCTTTAGCGAGTGCCCCTTGCCCGTTGATGAGCTCAACCGTATCCCCTTGCCGCTTCCGCATAACCCTGAGGTGGTGGGCCTCCTCTCCCCCCAACTCAACCCTCGTGTGGGGCCTAAGGGGGCCCTGAACATAGAAACGGTCATGTGGCATTGAGAGATCTCTCCACCACCTTGTTGAGTTGGGAGGCGACCTCAAGGTGGGCAACGCTTTTTCGGATTATGGCTGCTCTCTCCCCGCTCTTGGGGCGGAGGAGGGCTTGCTGAAGGGCCTCGGCGACCGACTCGGGATTGAAGAGGGAGTCAATGATGCAGCCCGATTCGGGGGTGAGAACCTCCTTCCCTCCGTTAAAGTCGGAGGTGACGACAAAGAGCCCCATGGCGAGGGCCTCGACGGTCACATTGGCAAAGGGGTCGTAGAGGGAGGGGAGGACGAGGGAGTCGGCGACCTGGAGGAAGGGGCGGGTGTCACTTTGACCGCCGAAGAAGCGGACGTTGCCCTCCATGTCAAGCCGCTTTACATAACTCTGATAGTCGCTGAGACGGGCCTCCCGGCCGACTACCGAGAGTTGCCACAGGTCGGCAGGGAGGCGGGAGAGGCCATCGAGGAGGGGGAGGAGCCCTTTTCGCTTGTAGCCATGCCCCAAAAAGAGGAACTGGTAGCGTCCTGGGTCGAGGGAGAGCTCCTGGTAGAGGCGGGGGCGTTCCCTCTCCCAACGGTCGAAGGGCTCCTGAAGGGCCCTCCACTCGATCCCGTTATGAACGACATGGAGCCGAGCTGGGTCGGCATCATAGTGCTCGAGGATGTCCTCCTTCACCATGTACGAGTTGGGGAAGACCTCGACCTCACCCCTTTCGAAGAGGGTCTTCTCCTCCTCCAGGCTCCGCCGGTGCTTGGGGTTGAGGCGGTGGGAGAGGGTCCTTAAGGGGCCATCGAGGTAGCGGCGCTGGCTTAAGTAGAGCTTGTGGACCCCATCGCCCGCAAGGTAGTGGGTCATGCAGGAGATTCGGTCAAAGCCAAAGAGGAGGGTTCCGGGGTTCCGTCTGGCCCACTCCCGGCAGGCCCGATCAAATTTAAGGCGGCTCGTCAGGTGCCAGGAGGTGTTCTCGCCTAGAGAGAGGACCTCATAAGGGGGATCGGGTTCGAAAGGGGAGCCCCCTCTCCCTTTAGGGAACTGAGTGAGGACGAGCGTTTCACACCCCCGCTCAGCAAAGACCCGAGCGAGCTGGTGGGCGTGCTTCTCAAGCCCCCCCTTGGGAAGGAAATTATTTTTTAGTATTGCGACCCTTTTCATTGCCTAGGGTGACCGAGATCCCCTCCTTAGTCAGCACGCCGACGAGGGCGACGGGGCGCTCATGTTCATCAACGAGTTCGAATTTCCGCAGGTAGCGGCGGAAGCGCATCCGGAGGTCGGCCTCTCGGATGGTGGGATCGGTGGCGGCCCTCTGCTCTTCGGGGATGGTGCGGAGGAAGGCGGCGAGGTACTCCTCTTCGAGGCGGACCGGGTCGATAAACTCCATGCTCCAAGGGAGGGTCGAAGAGAGGCTCTTGGGGATCGCTCGGAAGGTGACCTGGAGCTGGTTTTGGACGGTGGTGAGGAAGAGGCGGCTGACGTTGCGGGCGTAGACGGGGAAGCTTAGGGTGGCGATCCCATTCTTCTTCCCGATCGCGCCCCCCTCTACAAGGGGATAGGCCTCAGGGTTGAGGGTAAGGCTGTAGGTGAGCGGGAAGAAGGTGGCCACCGGCATCCCCTCCGAGAGGGGAAGGAGCTCCGACTTGAGGAAGGTGAGGTGGAGGACCTCCGCTTCGGGATCATTGATCGCCTCCTTCTTATCCTGAAGGAAGGGGATAGTAACGCTCTTCCAGCTAGCGGGGACGGGGAAGGAGATTTCGTCCCCAACCTGCTCCTGGGAGAGGGTCTGGAGTTCCTGCGGGGTGATGTCGCTTAGGTTGAAGGTAAGGCGAAGCCCCTTTGCCTTGAGCTCCTTCACACTTTCCTCGGGGCCGCTCACCGTCTGGACGAGTCGCTGGGGCCAGACGCCGATAAAGAGGAAGCCGGTTGGGGGCTCCCCTACCGGTTCGGTGACCGTAATCGGGACCTTTTCGGTGATCAGGTTGCTCAGCTGAACGGTAAGCTCGATCGGAGCGACACTCGAGATGTCGTGGGCGACATCGATTTCGGCGTTTTTGCCCACGATATTCCGCTTGGTGACCTCGATCGTCCACCGGTCTCCTGCCCCTTCGGCATCGGTGACCACCTCGATATCTTTACTGGTGAGCCGGTCGAGCGCCTGCTTCCGCCCCGTCAGGGTTAGGGGGATCCGGCGGGGGAGGAGCCCCCCTGGGCCGACCCCCTCAATCGTCTTGTCGGTGGGAATATTGAGGACCCGGATCGGCACATTGGGGATGGTTCGGGTGACGGTGATCGAGTGGTTGACGAGGAGCCAGATCACTAGCGCAGCGATGATGGCGACCAGCTTGCGGGGCCAGTTGTCGATGAAGAGTCGCTTGAGGAAAGACTTCATCGTTTAAGCCACTCGAGTAAGTTAAAGGTCTTTTTCAGGGTCGGGGGGCTAAAGATGCTTCGGACGATCCCGCGGAATCGATCGATCTTTACCCCTCGAGTCATCATCCCCTCCCGTGCTACCGAAACCCGCCCCGTCTCCTCGGAGATTACGATGGTGACCGCATCGGTCATCTGGCTGATCCCGAGGCCTGCTCGGTGGCGGGTCCCCATCGTCTTGCCGAGCTGAGAGGGCTCATCGGCAAGGGGGAGGATCACCGCAGCGGCGACCAGCTTCCGCCCCCTCATGATCACCGCCCCATCATGGAGAGGGGTCGTCGTGACAAAGAGCGACTCGAGGAGCTCGGAGGAGAAGTGGGCGTCGAGCACCACCGCTCGGTTGGCAAACTCGTCGAGCGAGTCCTGGTTTTCGAGGACGATGATCGCCCCGACCCTCTTTTCTGCCAACCGGTAGACCGAGTTGGTGAGCGACTCTAAGAACTTGTCAAACTCGGAGATTTCCCGAAACCGCTTACCCTTTAGGCTGAGCCGGGAGAGGGCGATCCGGAGCTCGGGCTGAAAGATGATGAGGATGGCCAGGACGAGGACCTCAATCACTCCGAAGAGGATTTTTTGGAGGACAGGGAGGTGGAACCAGTTGGAGAGGGCGAAGAGGGCGAGAAAGACCATGAACCCGATGATCAGGTCCATCGCTCGGGTATTCCAGAAGAAGGAGAGGAGGTAGTTGAGGAGGAGCGCAAGGATCCCCACCTCAACTATTGGAATCAGGATCTTAAAATACTCCACCCCGGTTCCCCTCTCTCAACACTCAGCATTGTAGGAATGGGTCCCTATCTTGACAACATCGCCGCATCCCGTTTTCATAGCAGTAAGACCTTCATAGAAATCGGCCCATGACTGCACTCATCCTTTCCCGTATCCAATTTGCCCTCACGATCGGTTTTCACTACCTCTACCCGCCGCTCAGCATCGGCCTTTCGGTCTTTATCATCCTGATCGAGGCCCTCTACCTCAAGAGGAGGGATCCCAAGTACCTCAACATCGCCAAATTCTGGACCAAGGCCTTTGCCCTCACCTTTGCGATGGGGGTGGCTACCGGGATCGTCATGGTCTTCCAGTTTGGGACCAACTGGGCCCACTACTCCAAATATGTTGGGGATGTCTTTGGAGCGGTGCTCGGGGCGGAGGGGATCTTTGCCTTTTTGGTCGAAGCGGGCTTTCTCGGTGTCCTCCTCTTTGGGTGGGATCGGGTGAGCAAAGGGTTCCACTTCTTCTCGACCTGTATGGTCTCCTTCGGTGCCCACTTTAGTGCCGTCTGGATCGTGATCGCCAACTCCTGGATGCAGACCCCATCGGGTCATGTCATCGTGGGAACCGGAGCCGACGCCCACGCCGAGCTAAAAACCTTCTCCGAGGTGATCTTTAACCCCTCTTCGATGGACCGCCTCGTTCACGTCCTCATCGCCGCCTGGCTTACCGGCGCCTTTTTCGTCCTTAGTGTGAGCGCCTACTACCTTATCAAGCAGCGCCACCTCGAGTTTGCCCGCACCTCGATGAAGGTGGGGCTTATTTTCGCGGTGGTGATGATCGTCGCCCAGACCATCTCGGGCGACTCCTCTGCCCGGACCGTTGTCGAGTACCAGCCCACCAAACTCGCCGCGATGGAGGGGGTGTTTAAGACCCAAAAATCGGCCCCCCTCTTCCTAATCGGCTTTCCCGATCCCAAGACCAACAAGACCTATGGGATCAGCATACCGGGGCTGCTAAGCTTCCTCTCCTACCGGAGTTTTTCCGCCGAGATTCAGGGGATGGACAGCTTTCCCAAGGAGGATCTCCCCAACACCCGGGCCGTTTTCCAGACCTACCGGATCATGCTGGCGATGTGGGCTGCGATGCTCTTTACTGCAGCGGCGGGCTGGATCTTATGGAGGCGGATCCGAGAGGGGAGGGCCAAGTGGCTCCTCTGGGTCATGGTCTTTTCGGTCGCCTTTCCCCAGCTGGCAAACCAAGCCGGCTGGTTTACCGCGGAGATGGGGCGGCAGCCCTGGATCATCTATGGGATTATGAGAACGGCCGACGGCTATTCCAAGAGTGTCTCGGCGCCGCAGATCATCAGCTCGATCACCGTCTTTGCCGCTATCTATATCGCCCTTTTTTCCCTCTTCCTCTTCCTCCTCGATCGGAAAATCAAAAAGGGGCCACACGAGCCCATAGGAGAACTCCATGTCGCAACCCACTCTTGAGATCCTCTGGTACCTCGTCTTTGTGGTGGTGGTGATCGCCTATACGGTTCTCGATGGCTTCGACCTCGGAGTGGGTGCGGTTCACCTCTTTGCCCGCAAGGATATCGACCGGCGGATCTTCCTCAACGCTATTGGGCCGATTTGGGATGGGAACGAGGTGTGGCTCGTCGTCCTCGTGGGTGCCCTTTTCGCTGGCTTTCCCGCCGTCTATGCGACCCTCCTTTCGGCCTTCTACCTGCCGGTCCTGATCCTCCTTGCCGGCCTGATCTTCCGAGCGGTGGCGATCGAGTTTCGGAGTCAGACCCCTCATCCCCTTTGGCGCTCGATTTGGGATGGGGTTTTTGCTCTCGGCAGCATCGTGGCGAGCCTCTCCCTCGGCTTTTTCCTCGGCAACCTCGTCCGAGGGATTCCCCTAGATGTTCACCACGATTTCGTCGGCGACCTAGCCGGCCTCTTCAACCCTTATGCCATCCTCACCTCCTTCACCGTCCTCGCCCTCTTTGCGATGCATGGGACGATCTTTCTTGTCGGCAAGACGGAGGGGGAGTTGCATGAGCGGCTCCGCCATTGGGTGAACCGGGCGATTGTGGTCTTTGTCTCCTTCTATGTGGCCCTCACCGTTGTGACCCTCGTCTCTCAAAACCATATGGTGGCTTCGCTGGTCGGGCATCCGTGGGTTTGGGTTGTTGCGGCGCTCAATCTTTTGGCCATCGGGGCGATCCCGCTGCTCCTCAAGCATCGCCACGATCGGCTCGGCTTTCTCGCCTCCTGCTTTGCGATCCTCTGCCTCTTTGTCCTCTATGCTTTGGGGAGTTTCCCCAATGTGATCCGCTCGGGCATCGACCCGGCGGCCCACAGCCTCACCATCTCCAACTCTTTTGCGTCGAAGAAGACCTTGCAGATTTTGCTCATCATTGTGTTGATCGGGATACCGGCTGCCCTTGCCTATATCGGCAGCGTCTACTACCTCTTCCGCGGCAAGGTCAAGCTCGATTCCGCCTCATACTAAGACCCCTGATTGCGACCTGTCCTCCCGAGGGCATCGACAGTGGGCGGCCATCTAGCGCACATCCCTCCTCACCCGGGTTTACAAACCCGACCTCGTCGCGATGTGCGCCATCTGAACACCCCCTGCCGCCCTCTAGGGACGATAGGTCGCAATCAGGGTAAGAGACCCGAAGGGGGAGCCGGCAGCTTTTCGGGGCCGGGATTGGGGAAGAGGGTCACACGGACGTGGATCCACAGTAGGGTTGTGCAGGCCGTTAGTCCGAGCGATTGGAGGGCACCTGCTTTAAAGGGGACCGACCAGAGGCACAAGGCGATCAGGGAGAGGGTCGAGTATTCGAGCACTTCGATGAGGGTGAGGCCCCGTTCGTTTAGCGCCTCTTCGAGCTCATCGCGCTTGTCGCCCAGCCACTCATCGGCTTGGAAGATCCTCTCTTTGAGATGGCTTAGGGGCCCCTGTTTAGGGGTGGAGAGGGCGATAGCGGCGGTAGCTCCTGCGCCCATTCCGCCCATCCCGTAGCCTAAGACGCCGACCCAATCTCCCCCTCCCCAGCGGGCAAGCCCCGCAAAAAGGAGGCCGCTGGCGCCCATCAGAATCTGCGACTCCCTATCGATTTTCATGGATACTCCCTGAGTTGGGCAAAGTGGACGACGTAGGCCTGTTCAAACTCTTTGATGGCATCGCTCAATGCCTTGGGCTCAGCGTCTTTGTCATTAAAGCAAGTCCACGTCCCGTTTTGCTGGGCGTAGGTGTAGTAGTGCCCTCCGTCCTTGCTGCTGGAGCTATGGACGGTGAATGACTTTACCTCGTAGAGAGTCTCCTCAATTTTCATGCGGAGATCGGGAGTCACGACCCTGTAATTCCGCTTGTGCAAGCCTCCCCGCGCATCCTTATAAAAGCGGTTGAAGGTGCAATAGAGATCGGGTTGCCGTGTTTTGAGCACCTTGCGCTCACAAGTGAGAGGCGCTTCATAGTACTTGTCTTCTAGCTTGAACCAGGGCTTGACCTCCGGGTTCGCTAGAAAGGGCTCCCACTGAAGGTCGATTAGCTTCTGCAGGCTGATGGGTTTCTCATCTTTAGGGGGCAAAAATTGCTGAAGCCAATCCTTGTCGCCAAGGTCGGTGCGGAAGCCACACTTGTCAACCTTTGAGGGGGCATCGCTCTCGCCCACCCCCTGCAGATGGGGCAATTCCGTTTTTTTTCCTAGGTCAAAATGGCGCTCCTTATCGAAGTCCCAGCGGGGCACCTTTGTATCAAACTTGAAGAAGGGGCCCATGCGGAGAAGGGCTTCGCTTGCATCTTCTTGGGTGATCAAGGGGAAACGGAGGGAGGAGCGGGCCCATTTGGAGAGGGCCTGGTCCTCACTGAGTCCATTGATTCTGCCGATCTGGAGAAGGGTACGGAGGAGGCGGAAGCGGAAGCGGTGGGCTTCGACCTTCTCTGGATCAGGGTCGGTATCCAGCATGGTGTCCAGCAGAGGGGTGTTCCGGAGCCACTGGAGGGCCGCGCTCATAAAGCAGTCGTTACCCTTGTTGTGTATCCCCTTCAGCGACGTTTTGATAAGCTGGCGATTGTCTTTGCACAATTGCAAATAGGTTGGGAGAAGCTTCTCCTCATCCTCAGTGAGGGGAACGCGAGGGGCAAGCAGAGGCCGCTTCTTTACAGGGGGTTTGTCAACGGGTAGCGACCCCAGGGTATAGGTTGGAGGAGGGGGATCGGGCCAGAGGTAGTAGTGGCCAGCGCCCCATGTAAGGCCGGACACAGCACTCCAGATCAAGGAATCCTCAAGTTCGACCTCCACAAGGCTGTAGAGGACCCAGAAGGAGAGGGAAAGGAGAGTGGTCAGCTCAAGGGTCCGGGCCAACCCAAAGTTGTTCCCAAATAACCCTCGAAGATCGGCATCGGCCTCTTCACCTAGCTCTCTCAGGCTCTTTTGCGCCTTCCGAAAGCAGGAGTCGACCTTTACGATGAGGCGGCTGGCAGGACCCTCGCCCGGGTAGAGGAGCTCGGCTAGGCAAACGCCCCCTACAAGGCCGATCCCCGTTATAACGGAGACGTCCGCTAAGCGAGCCCCCCCGCCGTAGGCCAGCAAAAAGGCCCCGAGGGTAGGCGCAGCGATCCAAGGGAGTGGGTCAGATGCTCTGGATTCCATTTGACAAACATTATACGCTAAATGCGTATTTTATTAAAAGAGAGCCCCTTGCCGAGAAGCGAGGGGTCAATCCCCTAATCATCAGGGTCTTACATGACTCTGGCAAAGTGGACGACGTAGGCCTGCTCAAACTCTTTGATGACGTCGCCTAATTCTCTAGGTTCAGCACGATCGTCATCAAAGCGAGTCCACTTCCCGTTTTGCTGCGCGTAGGTGTAGTAGTGCCCTCCGTCCTTGCTGCTGGAGCTATGGACGATGAATGACTTTACCTCGTAGAGAGTCTCCTCAATTTTCATGCGGAGATCGGGAGTCACGACCCTGTAATTCCGCTTGTGCAAGCCTCCCCGCGCATCCTTATAAAAGCGGTTGAAGGTGCAATAGAGATCGGGCTTCTGTGTTTTGAGCACCTTTCGCTCACAGGTGACTGGCGATTCGTAGTACTTACCCTCTTTCTCGAACCGGATCTTCACCGCCGGGTCTCCAGCAAAGGGCTCCCATTGAAGGTCGACTAGCTTCTGCAGGCTGATGGGGTTTCCATTTTTAGGGGGCAAAAATGGCTGCAGCCAATCCTTGTCGCCAGGGTCAGTGCGGAAGCCGCATTTGTCAACCTTTGAGGGGGCATCGCTCTCGCCCACTCCCTGCAGGTGGGGCAACTCCGTTTTCTTCCCTAGGTCGAACTGGCGCTCCTTATCGAAGTCCCAGCGGGGCACCTTTGTATCAAAGTTGAAGAACTGGCTCATGTGGAAGAGGGCCTCGCTAGCATCCTCTTGGGTGCTTAAGGGGAAACCGAGGGAGGAGCGGGCCCATTTGGAGAGGGCCTGGTCATCGCTGAGTCCATTGATTCTGCCGATTTGGAGGAGGGTGCGGAGGAGGCGGAAGCGGAACCGGTGGGCCTCTATATTATCTGCGGCAGGTTCGGTATCCAGCATGGTGTCCAGCAGAGGGGTGTTCCGGAGCCACTGGAGGGCCGCGCTCATAAAGCAGTCGTTACCCTTGTTGTGTATCCCTTTCAGCGACGTTTTGATGAGCTCGCGATTCCGTTTGCATAGCTCTAAGTAAGTTGGGATAAGCTTCTCCTCATCCTCAGTGAGGGGAACGGGAGGGGCGGGCGGAGGCGGTGGCAGCGGCTTGAGCGGTGCTGTGTAAGGGATTAGTGACCCCTTGGTATAGGTCGGGGGAGGGGGATCGGGCCAGATGTAGTAATGGCCAGCGCCCCAGCCACCTCCCGTAATAACACTCCAGATCACGGAATCCTCAAATTCGGCCGCCAATAGGCCATAAAAGACCCAAAAGGAGAGGGAGAGGACAAGGGTCAGCTCAAGGGCCCGCGTTAGCCCAAACTCGTTTCCAAATAGGCCCCGAATTTCGCCATCGACCTCTTCACCTAACTCCTTAAGGTCCTTCTGCGCTTTCCGAAAACAGGAGTCGACCTTTAGGATGAGGCGACTGGCAGGACCGTCGCCCGAGTAGCGAAGTTCAGCTAGGCAAATGCCCCCTACAAGGCCGATCCCCGTAATAACGGGGACGTCCAATAGGCGAGCCCCCCCGCCGTAGGCCAGCAAAAAGGCCCCGAGGGTAGGCGCGGCGATCCAAGGGAGTTGGTCAGATGTTTTGGATTCCATTTGACAAACATTATACAGCATTCGCGCATTTTATTAAAGGAGAACACCTTGCTGGGCAGCGACATTCCTATCCCGCTGATAGTCAATGACCTTGTCCCAATACCCCGAAGTGCTTTACACTGATTCCGCTAATTTAAAGGAAAAACCATGAATCTGCTCCGCCAGATGGCCCGCCTCCTCTATCGGTTCCGCCACCCCGTTACCCTTCCCGAGGAGGTGGCCTGTGATGTGGGGATCCCCCTCTCCAATGGCCTCTCCTGCGAGGCGGTCATCCAGCGGCTGAAGGACCCCTCCCACCCCTCCCGCAAGTTGATCCGGATGATGCCCCGCGAGGGGGCCGAGGCCCTCTTCCATAACGCGGTCAAGCAAGAGCGATTCCGCCGCTCAACCCTCTTTTCCTACTACTTTGCGAGCGGCTGGATGGAGTTTGCCCTCCACTTTGATGATCAGGATCTACTGCGGAAGGTGACGATACTCCACCGCAATATCCTGGATGATCGGGGGGTGGAGATGCCCCTTACTGAGGCTCAGGCGGTTGGCTCGTGACCCTTCCTAAGCGGCAGGAGCGGGAGATCCTCCTTCAACTCCTCTACAGCCAAGATTTCACCTCCCTCGATGATGAGCCGGAGCGGTTTGCCGAAATGCTCGAGATCCCCCGAGCCGAGATCCGGGCAGCCCACGAAAAGGTGGTCGAGATCTTGAAGCATGTGGGGGAGGTCGACGCCCTCATCCAGAAGCTATCGACCGAGTATGCCCTCGACCGGATTGGGCGGATCGAGCGCAACATCCTCCGCCTTGGGGGGTATGAGCTCCTCTACCAGCCCCACATCCCACCTAAGGTGGTCCTAGCGGAGGCGGTGAGGCTTGCCCGCAAATATGGGACCCCCGAGTCGGCCAAGTTTGTCAACGGGGTCCTCGATGCCCTCTACCGGGACCAAATGGGGGAGGAGGGAGAGGAGGACAAGATGGAGATCTATTGGCGCAATGAGGATCCAAAGGAATAGCCCTCTGGCCCCCTACACAACGCTGAAGGTGGGGGGGCCTGCCGAGGCGCTCGCAGCGGTGAGCACGGCGTCCGAGATGGGAGAGGCTCTCAGGTGGGCCCGCGAGCGGGGGCTTCCCCACCTGGTCCTCGGTAAGGGGTCGAACATCCTCTTTGCCGATGAGGGCTTTCCCGGCCTTGTGATCGTTAGCGAAATCACCCATTTGGAGCAGCAGGGGCCCCGGTTTCGGGTTGGGGCCGGCTACCCCTTTACCCGGCTTGGGATTCAGACGGCCCGCCTAGGCTACACCGGGCTAGAGTTTGCCTCAGGGATCCCGGGAAGCGTTGGGGGAGCTGTGTACATGAACGCGGGAGCAGCGGGGCAAGAGACGGCCGACACCCTAGAGCTTGTGGAGGTCCTGACCTCCGGTGGGGAGAGCCGCCACTACCGCCGCGAGGAGCTGGTTTTTAGCTACCGGACAAGCCCCTTTCAGAACCGAGACGAGGCGATCGTTTCGGCCACCTTTTGCCTGCGCGAGGAGGGGGGGGCGCGGGAGCGGCAGCGGGAGTACCTGATCCGCCGGCAAAAAAGCCAGCCCCTCACCGAGTGCTCCGCCGGCTGTTTCTTCCGCAACCCAGAGGGGACCTCCGCGGGTGCCCTAATCGACCGGTGTGGCCTCAAAGGGCTTTCGGAAGGGCCCATCGCCATCTCGGATCTTCATGCTAATTTTTTAGTGAATAGGGGAGGGGGGACAGCCGCACAGGTGAGGTCGCTTTCGGCCCGCATCAAGGGGGAGGTCAAGCGGCAAACGGGTGTCGACTTGCACGAAGAGGTCCGCTATATTAGCGGGTGATGTCCTTTCGCGCCGACCTCCACTGCCACACCACCGCCTCCGATGGCACCCTCACGCCTGAAGAGCTCCTCCACCTCGCCGTAGAGGTTGGCCTGTCGGGCCTCTCCATCACCGATCACGACACCATAGAGGCCTATGAGGTCGCCACGCCCCTTGCTAGGGAGCTCGGTCTGGAGCTCCTTCCTGGCATCGAGCTCTCGAGCCTGCACGGCGGGGCCTCGGTCCATATCCTCGGCTATGGCTATGATCTAAACAGCCCCGTTCTTCGAGGGCTTTGCGACTGGCATGTTCAGCGGCGGCAGGGGCGGAATCGGGAGATTCTGGCTCTGCTCGCTGAAAAGGGGATGCCGGTTACTGAAGAGGAGATGGAGTTCACTAAGGGTCCAGGCAAGCGGATCTATGGCCGCCCCCACATCGCCCAGGCGATGATTGGAAAGGGGTATGTTGGCTCGATCAAGGAGGCCTTTGATCGATGGATCGGGGAGGGGAGGCCCTGCTACGCCCCCGGCCTACGGATCACAGCGGAAGAGACCATCGAGAAGATCCACGCAGCGGGCGGGAAGGCGGTGATCGCCCACCCCCACCTCATTCCGTCGGCAGGGCTTGTCCGAGAGCTCCTCGAGCTCCCCTTTGATGGGATCGAGGGGTACTATGCCAAGATGGGTCCCGACCAGGAGCGGGTGTGGGTCGAGATCGGGCGGAAAAAGGGGTGGCTCGTAACGGGGGGCTCCGACTTTCACGGCTCCTCAAAGCCCCACATCCCCCTCGGCTGCTCTTGGGTAGATGAGGAGACCTTCCGAAGAGTGGCCCAATGACGATAGAGCGCCTCCTCACTCTGAGCGAGCGGGGAGGGATGCGCCCCGGCCTAGAGACGACGCTAAAGATGAGGAGGGTGCTAGGCCTGCCCGATTACGCCTACACCACGATCCATGTGGCCGGCACGAACGGTAAGGGGTCGGTCTCCACCAAGATCGCTCAAGGCTTGCAAGAGGCGGGCCACCGGGTGGGCCTCTTTACCTCCCCCCACCTCATCCATGTCCGGGAGCGCTTCCAGGTCAATGGCCGCTCTCCCACCGATGCTGAGCTCGACCAGGGCCTTTCGGAGCTCTTCGGCCTTGCCGAGGCCCACTCTCTAAACCCCACCTACTTTGAGCTCTGCACCCTCTTTGCCCTCACCTACTTTGCCGACAAGGGGGTCGATTACGGGGTCTTTGAGGTGGGGATGGGGGGGAGGCTCGATGCGACCAACGTGATTGAGCCTAGGCTTGCGGTGATCACCTCGATTGCCCTCGATCACCAGGCGCAGCTTGGGAGGACTCGAGAGGCGATCGCCGCTGAGAAGGGGGGGATCATCAAGCCCGGCGTCCCCCTCGTGCTCGGCCCCAACGCCCAGGGGCTAGGCTTAGAGGCTCTGGCCGATCCTCTCCACCTCGTTTCGGGCGAATTTGCCGATTACCGGGAGGAGAACCGGGCCATTGCCCGAGAGGCCCTGCAGCTCCTCGGCGTGGCCGAAGAGGCCATCGAGCGGGGGTGCCAAAAGGACCCGGTCGGCCGCTTCCAGACCCTTTCCCTTTTCGGGGGAACCCTGATACTCGATGCCGCCCACAACCCCGAGGCCCTCCGCCGCCTATTTGCCCTCATCCACTCCCCCGTCCGAATGATCGCCGGCTTCACCCGCGGCCACGACCTTGAGGCGATGCTCGCGGTCTGCCAGAGGGCCGACTCCCTTGCCCTCGTCAACCTTAGGCATGAACGGGGGGTTGTGCTGGAGGGGGGGCGCCCCTTTGAGGAGGTCTGGGAGGAGCAGCTTGCGGCGTGGGATCCCCAAACCGAGCTCCTCCTTATCGCGGGGAGCTGCTACCTTCTCTCCGAATTTTTTGGATTAAAAGAAGACTTGGAGAGGCGGTTCGGTTCAAAAATCGGTGATGGGCTACACACCACTCCCCCTGCGAGAGCCCCTCAGCCCAGCTGAGGAGGGCCCCCTCCTCCCGCCTCCCCTCCGGATGGCCCGGGTAGCAGACCAGGCTCAGGGCCCCCCCAGGCCGGAGCCACCCGAGCAGCGCCTCTGCCGCCTCGAGCGTCGTCTCAACCCGGGTCGTAATCCCCTTATCCCCTCCCGGCAAGTAACCTAAATTAAAAATTGCCAAGGCGATGGGGGAGGAGAGGGCCTTTGCCAGCTGGCTGTGGCACCCCAGCCTGCAGGTTACATTGGGGCAGCCGGCCGTCCGCTCTCGGGTTGCCCGGATCGCCTCCTCTTGGATGTCCCACGCCTCGACCCCCCCTGCTAGCCCCGCCAAAACGGCCGTATCCCGCCCGTTGCCGCAGGTGGCATCGATCGCCCGGTCCTCGCCGGTCAGGAGCCTCCTCCAATAGTGGTGGGCCAGCTGGAGGGGATTATCAAAGAGGGGAAACATCCTTAGCAGGATAGACCACCTTTCTGTTGCTCGCAATTGCTCAGCTCTCTAAGATTCTCCCCATCTGGGGTATTAGCTCAGTTGGTTAGAGCGCCACGTTGACATCGTGGAGGTCGGCTGTTCGAGTCAGCCATATCCCAAGGGCTAAAAAAACTCCTCACCTCTTGCATTTAGGGAGGAGGGGCGTTAAAATCGTGGAGCAGGAAGAACCGATTTGAGAATTAACCGGCAGATTCGGGCTAGTCAGGTCCGCTTGATTGACCCCGAGGGGAACCAGGTAGGGGTTGTCTCCCTCGGGGAGGCGCAGAGAATAGCCGACCAGCATGGCCTCGACCTGGTCGAGATCTCGCCCAATGCGGTCCCCCCTGTTTGCAAAGTGATCGACTACGGCAAGTTCCGTTACGATCAGACCAAGCGGGAGAAGGAGAGCAAGAAGGCGCAGCACCAGATCAAGGTCAAGGAGGTCAAGCTCAAGCCGAACATCGACGAGCACGACTTCCAATTTAAGGTGCGTCGCGCTCGAGAGTTCCTTCAGAAGGGGAACAAGGTGAAGCTTAGCTGCTTCTTCCGGGGCCGAGAGATGGCCCATGCCGAGATTGGGGAGGAGGTGGTCCGCCGCTTTTGTGAGGCGGTCGCCGACCTTGCCTCCCCTGAGTCGCCCCCCAAGTTGCTGGGGCGGAGTTTGATTGCGATTTTAGCCCCCGCACCGGCGGGGAAAAGGAGATAGTTGTGCCGAAGATGAAGACCCGAAAAGCGGTTGCCTCCCGATTCAAATTGACGGCAACCGGGAAGCTAAAGCGGAACCGGCCCAACCGGCGCCATATCATGACAAAGAAGACCAGCAAGCGGAAGCGGCAGCTGAGACGTCCTGCCCTTGTGAGCGAGGCGCAGCTCGACACCTATAAGCTGGTCATGGGAGTGAAGTAGAATGGTACGTGTATCGAGTAGTGTGGCCTCCCGAAAGAGGCGCAAACGGATTCTGAAGGCGGTTAAGGGGCATGTGGGGGATCGGAAGAACCACATCCGCCTAGCTACCGAGGGGGTGATGCGGGCGCTTGCCTTTAATTACCGCCATCGGAAGCACAACAAGACCCTCTTCCGCCAGCTTTGGATCACCCGAGTGGGAGCTGCCGCCAAAATGTGTGGCCTCTCCTATAGCCGTCTGATCGACGGCCTTAACAAGGCGGGTTGCCAGATCAACCGGAAGATGTTGGCCGATCTTGCTGTTCGCAACCCTGAGGCTTTCAGTGCTGTTGCCGAGACGGCCAAAGGGGCTTTAGCGTAGCATGTCCCTCGACGCCATCCGAGAGGAGGCAAACGGGGCGCTTGAGAAGATCGCCACCCTTCAGCAGCTGGAGGCCTTTCGGGTCCACTACCTGGGCAAGAAGGGGCCGATCCAAGCGCTTATGCTCACCCTTCGCGAGGCCTCACCTGAGGAGCGCCCTCAGCTGGGAAAGGCGATCAACGACCTCAAGGTAGAGCTTACCGATCGGTGCGATGCCCTTGAGGCCCGCCTCGCCTCCGCTGAAGAGGAGAGGCGTCTTGCTGCCGAAACCCTCGACATCACCCTCCCTGGCAAAAAGCGGACCCTCGGCCGTCGCCACCCCGTTTCCCTCGTTATGGAGCGGGTCCTTGAGATCCTCTCTCAGATGGGCTTCACCGTCCAGTATGGCCCCGATATCGAGAGTGACTACCACAACTTTGGCGCCCTTAACTTTGGCCCTGACCACCCGGCGCGCGACATGCAGGACACCTTTTACCTCTCGCCCGATCGGCTCCTGCGCACCCACACCTCCAACACCCAAGTCCGGTTGATGGAGGAGCATGGTGCCCCTCTCCGCATTGCTGCCCCAGGGCGCTGCTTCCGCAACGAGGAGGTCACCGCCCGCTCCCACCTTTTCTTCCACCAAGTAGAGGGGCTCTACATCGACAAAAACGTTACCTTTGCCGATCTCCTCGCCACCCTTACCGCGTTCCTTCAGCGCCTCTTTGGTCAGCACCTCAAGGTCCGTTTCCGCGCCAGCTACTTCCCCTTTGTAGAGCCAGGCCTTGAAGCGGACATCTTCTGCCTTTCCTGCCGTGGTGAGGGGTGCAAGCTCTGTAAGAACACCGGGTGGCTCGAAATTCTTGGAGCAGGCCTTGTCCATCCCAATGTCCTCAAAAATGGGGGAATCGATCCCGAGACCTATTCGGGTTATGCGTGGGGGATGGGGATTGAGCGGATTGCGCTTCTTCTCTATAACATCCCTGATATTCGCCTCCTCCCCTTGGGGGATCTGAGGCTGCTAGAGCAATTTTGTTAGGGCGGTCCGCCCATGGAAGAGTGGCAGAGTGGCCGAATGCGCCTGTCTTGAAAACAGGAGTTGGGCAACCAACCGGGGGTTCGAATCCCTCCTCTTCCGTTCCCCCTATAAATCTGAAGAGGAGAGGCGCTTTAGCTTCTCCCCCTCCAATGCCGAGTAGGTCTTTCGTCTTTTCCCGTGCGTTTTGATAATCCACCAAAGGATTGAGTCCCGTGTGCCGCGACAATTATCTTTGCCGGCTGACGACAACTATCTTTGCCGGTTGGCGATGATCAGCTGAAAACAAAAAAGTCCTAGCATCTTCTACCATCAAGGCTTTTCGGCCTTCAGCAAGAGGT
>JBFWPF010000010.1:0-64974 GCA_050250135.1 Parachlamydiales bacterium
CTATTGCAACCCGCTATGAGAAATTAGCCCGCAACTTTCTCGGTGGAGTCTACCTTGCATCTGCTTTGATCTGGCTGAATTGAAAGGACTCCCGGTATCAACTATTATTTTAATTGATTACACGCCCCAATTAGCTCGGCATCTCCGGCATGCCGGGTAATGGCAATGAAAATAACAGAATTCGGGCATCATTTGAGCGATTAGGTCTTTTGGAAGATCTTTGGCCATGACCCTGAGAGGCTGCTCCTCTCTTTAAGCGGGTTGTTGGAAAGAGAAGAGAACAACCCCCTTGACCCACGTCACGCTGCTAAGACCTTATACCAATCCTAAAAAATAAGTTCACAGGTTAATCAAAGGTGCTATATCCTCTTCTGAAAAGGAGGTGGCGCATGGCTGGAAAAATATTGAAGCCCTTGCACGGGATTGACCGGCATGATTTTGATAGACTTGCCAAAACTCAGGGCAGTGCAAGGGAGAGAAGGCGGTATCTGGCATTTGCTCACATTAGCCAGGGCAAGAGTTTTTCAGAGGCTGCCGCTGCTGTGAGGGTGTCTCGTCGGGCCCTAATGAAGTGGGTCAAGCGATTTAGAGAGCAAGGAATTGATGGCTTAAAGGAATCGCCTGGCAGGGGGGCGAAGCTCTCTGTAAGCGCAGAAGAGCAAGCTGCTTTCAAAGAGGCTGTCCTCGAACTTCAAAGAAACCGGAATGGAGGGAGGATTAGAGGTAAGGATGTTTTAGAGCTTATGATAAAAAAGTATGGAATAGAGCCTTGTCTTAGTACAGTTTACAATACCTTGAAAAGGGTGGATCTTGTTTGGATTTCAGGGCGCTCTCAACATCCTAACGCAGATATCGAAGCCCAAGAGAACTTTAAAAAAAATTCTCAAAGAACGTGATGGAAGTCCTCCCTCCTGGTGTAGAAATGGAAGCTGTCGACATCTGGTTTCAAGACGAAGCCAGGGTAGGTCAAAAGGGGACCGTTACCCGCACTTGGGCAGAGAAGGGAAGTCGGCCTCGCCTACTTCGGCAACAGCAATTTGAGTATGTCTATTTGTTTGGGGCCGTTTGTCCACAGCGAGACGAAGCTGTAGGGCTCGTCATGCCCGGGGTCAACACGGAAGCGATGCTCCTCCACCTTCAGCTTGTTTCTGCCAAGATTCCAAAGGGGCGTCATGGAGTAATCGTCCTCGACCGAGCGGCTTGGCATACAACTAAGCGCCTCAAGAGATTTCCCAACTTATCTCTGCTGCCTCTCCCCCCGGCTTCCCCAGAGCTGAATCCAACCGAGCAAGTTTGGCAAGTTTTAAGGGATCGGTTTTTGAGTAACCGCTCATACGAAGGCTATGAGGAGATCGTTAGTGCTTGCTCAGGGCTAGCGCATCAAAAATTAACTTTTCATTTTAGGGCCTAGATGGCATGAATTTTACCTTCCCGACCAAAGGAGGTAGAATATGTCGGCCAATGAAAAGACCAGCCCAAGAATTGTGGACCACTTCAGTCTGTGTGATGACCCTCGACGTTGTCGTATCCAACACAAACTCATTGACATCCTAGTCATTATCATCCTCGCTACTATGTGCGGAGAGGAGGGCTGGGAGGGGTTTGTTGATTGGGCAACGGACAAGGAGGAATATCTGCGACGGTTTCTTCCTTTGTCGAATGGCATCCCATCGCCTGACACCCTGCGTCGAGTCGTGGAAAGGGTAGACGTAGACCAGTTCCTGTCGGCATTCATTGGGTGGACCGAGGAAGTTAAAGTCCGGATCCCTGGTCAGATGTGTTTTGATGGAAAAACTCTCCGGAAAGCCGGCAGTCCACTTCATATTGTCTCAGCGTGGTGTGAGGCTAATCGAATGGTATTGGGAGCTGTCCACACGGAGCAAAAGGGGAAGGAAATCCCAGCTATCGACAAGCTGCTTGACTTGCTCATCCTGCAGGAAGGCGATATCGTGACGATTGATGCCATAGGCTGTCAACAGCAGATCATCTCAAAGATTGTGGACCAGAAGGCTGACTATGTCATTGCCCTGAAGGGTAACCAGGGCAACCTACATGGGGAAGTCGAGAACTACTTTTTCCAAGCTGTGAAGGCCCCGGTCGAGGCACATTGTGAAGCTGTAGGTGCCCTGGAGGTACTCCGTGGCCGATCGGATATTCATGAGGTTTGGGTAACGCAGAACCTGGACTGGCTCCCTCAGCTAGGCGATTGGCCAGGTCTCCGTAGCCTGATCATGGTGGAGCGACGCTGGGAAGCAGCCGGCAAGAAGCAGCAGGAGCGGCGATATTATATATCTAGCCTGCGATATTCACCGGAGCAACTGGGCCATCTGATTCGCCGACACTGGTCGATAGAAAACGAATTTCATTGGCATTTGGACGTGACCATGAAAGAAGACGAGAGCGACATCGGGGCAGCAGCTAACAAGAATCTCCGAGTGGCCCGCACTATTGCGCTGAATTTGCTACGTGAGGACCACACCTACAAGCGTGGCCTGAGGGCAAAGATGCGAAGGTGCCATCGCTCAGAAGCGTACCTGGATCAGGTCTTATCAGTAGGAAATTTTTGATGCGCTAGCCCTGCCTTCGACATACGCAGCTTAATTATCCTTATTGTCAATCCTATTATGTGGATGTTCTTGGTTTACGCTACGGGCTCGACAGATTTATTGGTGCGCGACAGGTACAAATTGGGAGGACATTGACGTGTTACTGCGGCCTCTATTCCTATTTCTATGGCACATGGTTCTCCACTCCTTTGATTGGCTGGCCCCTCACTTGGCTGGTCTGGGTTTTCATCAACAACTAGCGATCCATGTGGCACTTGGCGGGGCATTGACCCTCCTTGTGGTTGGCCTTGGGGGTTATCTCCTAAATCGAATGCTGGGGTGGAGGAGCCTACTGATCCTGCTGGTTACACCTGGGATATGGCTAGTCTTGCTACTCTATACCAACTCTCTCCGCTTGTTTTGGAAGGGTGTCTCTGTTCCCGTACCGACTACTAGCACAGCAATAGCCAATGCTAGGAGAGATTAGAGCGCATCATCAATTTTCCCTTCAGACCCTGGTGAAAGGGGTCTCTTACCAGGCGGCTAGGCGGAGAAAGGCCTCGGCTGGCCAACGGAGGGCTCGGTATTCCCACGCCCTTACAACAAGGCCGGGGACGGGGAGGTCGATTGGCCGACCCACCAGCCGGGAGCCCGAATAGATGACGAGAGCCATCTGGGCCGCCCCCAGCAGAAAACGGGAGGGGTGGTAGGCGATCCGGCGGGGAAGGCCCCCATTGATCCCCTGACTCAGGGAACCGAGGATCCCTATCTTGTAAAAGGGGATCTTCTGGTCGGTGACAAGAGCAGATGGCCAGTGAACGGTGTTCTGATAGTATCCTTCGTAGTCTGCGGGTTCCTTCTCGAGTGGAGAATTAAGGATCCAGGGGTGGAAGTCTAATACCGCAGTCTTATGCCAGTAAGCCTGGTAGGAGTCATCACGGGGGCGCTGATGAACTTTCACCGTCGGTACCAAAAAGCTCAGGGCAAGGGCCACATACCAGTGCTGATCGAGAAACCCCTTAGAGAGGCCCACGTCATGGGATAACCCAAGGCCCGAATAGCTCCTAGGGCCGACGTATTTTATCTGAAGTACCTCTGCAGGATCGAGCTCAGGGCGGCGGCTATCCCGCCAGACATTCACCAGCCCTACTGAGGTCTCCTCAACAAGGCCATGCTTTCCCCCGCGATCGGGGTCGGCCCCAAACAGGTGGATCCCCAGGCAGCCCTTTAGACCCGTCCCGTGGCGGAGGGTGTCTACCACCAAAAGATGGGATAGAGAACTCTCAAAAAGGTGGTACAGGCAGTAGCCGCTATAGCCCAACCAAGCAGCCCTAACGGGCCAGGTATTGGCCACCCAACAAGCGGCTTTATAGCAAGATTGTGCACCCGATACAATAAACATGCTATAATTATTAATATTTTCCCATTACTTGTCAATAAACAAAAAAATATATTGTCAATTACAGGGGGTGTCGGGGTTCTGGGGGAGATTGGGGGGGACCCGGCGTAAGGGACAGGGGTTCTGGCCGGGGCGGCTAGTGGCGTAGCCGATAAGGTTGCCCATCTGGTCAAGAACCGCCTGGGCCTGGGGAGCGAGCTCAGGGCTCTCCCGGATGATCAGGGTCAGGGCCGCCCTATCCTGCTCGAAAAGGAGAGGAAAGGTCCCCTGGACCAGCTGGCGGTAGAGGATCGGGCTGCGCCAGGTATAGGCAAGCTGCTGCTCAAAGCGGCGGACCCGGTAGCCCGCCTGGGCGATCTGGGTCTCAAAAAGCTCCCTCTGCAGGCGCTCTGCCCGCTCCTGAAGGCGTCCCGCCTCTACGGCAATGGTGTTGTAGTCGCGAGCGAACTCCTCCACCCGCCGATCAAATGGGGTAGCACAGGCGGTCTTGTCGAGGGGGCGGTCGGGCCCGGTAAACGGACACAAGGAAGAGCAGACTAGGAGGAGAACTCCTGCTCGAGCGACGGAAAGAGGGGATCTTTGCGGATAGGGTCGAACTCCTCCCGCTTGAGCGCCTCCTCGATGCCGTCCATCTTCTCCTGCTTGGCGCACTTGAGCCACCCCACCGCTGGTCTTACTTCCCGTTTCGCAGCATGGGAGAGCGCGTTGATAAAGGCAATATCCCCACTGGGGAAGTTCTGGAAACACTCCTTGCCACTCGAGATCGCCTCATCATAGTCCCGGTTCTTGTAGGCAAGCTTCTGGTAGAGGAGGAGGGCCTCAGGGCTGAGCCGCTTGCGGATCTCCTTGAGGTAGGTATAGGCCTTCCCCTGCTCCCCCTTGTCAGCCCAAAGGGTAGCGGCCGATTCGGTAGCCGCAGCAAAGATCAACCCCTTACCCGTAGAATTGCGGGCCTGCTCATAGAGGCTTAGGGCCTCATCGGTGTGCCCCTGCTCCCTCATCTCTTCGGCTCGGCGGAAGAGATTCTGTACCTTCTCATCCACGTCCCGGTCGGTAACGTCGCGGACCGAGCGCCAGCCCCGAAACGACTCGAAGGTGAGGAGGAAAAAGAGGGCCCCCGCTAGGAACCAGCCAACGATAAAAAAGGCGATCGTGGCAGCAGCGCCCAAGACCATGCTGGCAATGAGGGCGATCGAGAGGCCGCGGGCCCCAAAGATCCCCTCCAGAATCACCCGCATGAGGTGCCCCCCGTCAAGAGGGAGGACGGGGAAGAGGTTCAAGAGGGTCCAGATCAGATTGACAAATGCCCCCCCCTTGATGGCGATCTGAGCCAGAAGGGGCCAGTGGGCGGCCGTTGGAAGGAGGGCATAGCACCCCAAACCGAGGAGAAGGCCAAAAAGGGGGCCGTTAAATATTATAATAAACTCTTTAATTTTTCCGAGCTTGGGCCCCTCGCGGGCGGTAAGGCCGCCGAACATCATGATCTGGATCCGGACGCTCTGCTTGAAGGCCATTGCAGTGAGGGCGTGGCCGAGCTCGTGAACGATGATCGAGACGAGGATGACGAGGGCCATGACGATGGTCCCCCAGAGGGACTCGGTATAGAGAAAGCCGATCAGGAGGGCAAAGACCCAGAAGAGGGGGTGGATCGAGAGGGAAAACCGCTTCATGCGAGCGCGCTCTTCATCGCCTCGCCCATTTCGGCGGGTGACTTGGCAACGGTGGCGCCCGCCTTTTGGAGGGCCTTGACCTTGTCGGCTGCGGTCCCCTTGCCGCCTGAGACAATGGCGCCGGCATGGCCCATCCTGCGGCCGGGAGTGGCGGTGGCACCGGCGATAAAGGCAGCAACCGGTTTGGAGCCCTTTTCCCTAATCCAAGCGGCCGCCTCCTCCTCAGCGCTGCCGCCGATCTCGCCGATCATCAGGATCCCTTCCGTTTCGGGGTCGCCTTCGAAGAGCTCGAGCATGTCGACAAAGCTGGTCCCGTTGAGGGGATCGCCGCCGATACCGACGCAGGTCGACTGACCAAGGCCATTGCGGGTCGTCTGCCAAACCGCTTCGTAGGTGAGGGTTCCCGATCGGGAGACAATCCCAATCTTCCCTCTCTTGTGGATGTAACCGGGCATGATCCCAATTTTACACTCGCCGGGGGTAATCACGCCAGGACAGTTGGGGCCGATAAGGCGGCTTTTTGAACCGGCCATGATCCGTTTGACCTCAAGCATATCGCGTACCGGAATCCCTTCGGTGATGCAGACGATCAGTTCGATGCCGGCGTCCTCGGCCTCAAGGATTGCGTCGGCGGCAAAGGGGGGTGGGACAAAGATCAGGCTGGCGGTGGGCTGGGTGGCCTTTTTTGCCTCGTGGACGGTGTCAAAGATGGGAAGACCGAGGGTGGTCTGCCCCCCCTTGCCGGGGGTAACCCCTCCGACATACTTGGAGCCATACTCGAGCCCCTGCTGGGTGTGGAAGGAGCCAGCATTGCCGGTGATCCCTTGGGTGATGACGCGGGTTGCTTTGTCGATCAGGACAGCCATGGGACCTACCGGAGGGTAGCGACAACCTTCTCAGCAGCTGAGGCGAGGTCGTCGGCGGTGATGATGTTGAGCTTGGACTCCTTGAGGAGGGCTTTGCCGTGGGAGACGTTGGTCCCCTCCATCCGGACAACGAGGGGGACGTGGATATCGAGCTCTTTGGCAGCCGCGATCACCCCTTCGGCGATAGTGGCGCAGTTCATGATGCCGCCAAAGATGTTGATCAGGATCGCCTTCACCTTGGGATCGGAGAGGATGATCTTAAAGCCGGCAGCAACCTTCTCCTTATCGGCACTCCCGCCGACATCGAGGAAGTTGGCAGGGCGGCCGCCATAGACAGCGATGATATCCATCGTGGCCATCGCAAGGCCAGCTCCGTTGACCATGCAGCCGATGTTCCCATCGAGGGCGATGTAGGCGAGGTCATACTTGGTGGCGGCTACCTCCCCTTCGGGCTGCTGCGTGGGGTCGTAGTACTGGGCAATCTCTTTCTGCCGGAAGAGGGCGTTGTCGTCGATGGCGAGCTTGGCATCGAGGGCGAGAAGCTCCCCCTTAGGGGTCTCAACCAAGGGGTTGATCTCGAGGAGGGAGGCGTCGGTATCGGTAAAGGCCTTGGCCAGCCCGCTCACGATCTTCTTCCCCTGTTTGGCCAGCTCCCCCTTCCATCCCATAAACTTCATCAGCCGGACGAGGTGGAAACCCCGAACCCGCCCATCAAGCTCGATCGGGACCGTCAGGATCCGCTCAGGGGTCTTGGCGGCGACCTCCTCGATCTCCATCCCCCCTTCAGGGGAGGCAATAATGGTCGGAGTGGCGCTCTCCCGGTCGATGATGCAGCCGATGTAGTACTCCTTGGCGATGTCGACCGGATCGGAGATAAGCACCTGATGGGCGGTGACCCCTTCGGGCCCCGTCTGGTGGGTCACCAGGTGCATCCCGATCATCCCCTTGCAGAGGGAGAGGATCTCGTCAGGAGTCTTGCCGAATTTCACACCCCCCGCCTTCCCCCGCCCGCCCGCATGGACCTGGACCTTGACCACGCCGGCCTTCAATCCGCTCTCTTTAAGAAATTTGCGAGCCTCCTCAACGGAGCTGGCGACCCCATAGCGGGGGATGGGGATCCCATACTTAGCCAGGATCTCTTTGGCTTGGTACTCGTGGGTGTTCATACCCCCCGTCTAGCTTAACTAAAATTTTTTCTCCATAGAATTCATTCCCTCCCCTCTTTACAATGGCTCCATGTTTAAGCTCGCCCGTTCATTTGGTAAAAAAATCGCCGGGATCTTTTCCACCGAGGTGGATGAGGAGGCGCTAGAGTCCTTTGAGGAGCTTCTCGTCACCGCCGATCTGGGGATGGAGACGGCAACCGAGCTCTCCTCTTTGATCCGCAAAGGGATGCGGCGGGGGAAGACCACCGCAGAGGCGATCCTTCAGGAGATCCGGGCTGCCCTCCTCACTACCCTCCAGCAGCAGAGCCCTGAGCTCTCGACCGCTAAGCCGACGGTCCTCTTTATCGTCGGGGTTAATGGGAATGGGAAGACCACCACGTGCGCCAAGCTGGCCCACTACTTTCAGCGGCGGGGGGAGTCGGTTCTTTTGGGCGCTGCCGACACCTTTCGAGCCGCGGCGATCGAGCAGCTTACCCTGTGGGCCGAGCGGCTAGATATCCCCCTCGTCAAGCATAAGGCGGGGAGCGATCCGGCAGCGGTCGTTTTCGACACCGTCTCAGCTGGCCTTTCCCGCGGCATCGACCGGATCATTATCGACACGGCGGGGCGCCTCCACAATAAGAGCGATCTGATGGGAGAGCTGGCCAAGATGCAACGGGTAGCGGGCAAGGTCCTGCCCGACAGTCCCCATGAAACCCTTCTCGTACTCGATGCAACCACCGGCCAAAATGCGATCGACCAAGCGAAGGCCTTCCATGCCTCTACTCCCCTAACGGGTGTCATCCTGACCAAGCTTGATGGGAGCGCTAAAGGGGGGATGGCGGTGGCGATCCAGAAGCAGCTTGGCCTTCCGATTAAATTTGTGGGCACCGGTGAGGGGGCAGGCGATCTTGCCCCCTTTAGCGCCGAGGCCTTTGTAGAAGCCCTATTGAGGTAACATTATGCACCGTCAAGGGATCCAGCGAACCGATGAGCTATGGGCAATGGGAGCGGTGGCTGCCGGAGGGACCGCCGCCGTGTTGGGGGTCGTCTCGATCGGCTCGCTCCTCATCCCCGCTCTCCGAATGGGGCCGGGTATTATCTTCTACGACCCAAGCCCTATTGGCGTCGTTATCCTTCTAGGCAAGCTGGTCGTCTACTATACCTTGGGGGCCCTCCTTCAAGCGCTGACAGGGGGAATTCCGGCCTCCACCTTCTTGAAAACGGCCCTCTACACGGGTCTCGGGGCGGTAGGCTCAGGGATCGCCTGCTGGTACTGCATCACCAAGGCTGACAAATGTCGATGAAAGTCCTGAGTCCGGCTGAGGTCCCGTTTGAAGGGGTCAACATCTACCTGCTCAAGCAGGTCTCTCCTCCCAAGGGCCCTGAGGAGCGGATCCTTCAGCTAGTCTCCAAGGGCTATAGCGAAATGCACGCACCCCCCCAGTGGCAGGGCCCCTTCCAGGTCAAGCTCTTCCAGCTCCAGACCGAGCACCTCTCCTCGTTTGCGAAGGCTCTTTTGCACGCAAGCCCGCAAACGAAAAAGGGGGCAGTGAGTTCCACAAGCACGAATTTGGTAGGCTTCTTATGGCAGCCCTATGAGCCCCATAACCTCTTTGCAATCACCACGGGAATGGGGTACAACCTCATTAAGCCCCACGCCAATCCCCATTTTTCAACCCTAGTTGCTTCTCGGATCATTAACCCCCGGCAGATCACGTGGGCCAACCAGCACTCCCTTAAAGGGAGCACAGAAATGAAGATCTCCTCTCACGTGGAGGAGGCCCCCTACAGCCTACAGGGGAATGAGCTCTTTTCGATAGCCTCACTCCTCAAGCGATTCCTCTCCGAATTTTGTGTGGGCTCCTCCCTCCACGCCAGGCTGCAGGGGCTTCCCGAGCGGGTGAAGGTGGAGTTCAGCAGGAGCTCTCTGCAGATCCACTACCCCCTCACGATGCCCCAGTTCCAAATCGCACTTGGCCTCTTTGCCGATATTGCGGAGGGGAGGGAGACCCGAAACCGCAAGGGAGAGCAAGAGTTGCCCCAGGCGGGTTTCCGCTACCTAGATAACATCAGCAAGGTACCCAAAAAAGGCTATCCGCTCCTCGATCAATCCCTCGTCAAGCTCTTGTGGAAATCCAGTAAGTTGGCGGGGTGGTCCCTCTCCTACCCTAACCACCTCCACTACCAACGGACCTCCCACTTCTCCCTCTGTTACGAGGATAAGCAGATTGACCTCGACCACCATCCCTCGTGGAAGGAGATGATCGACGCTTGCAAACAACTTCTGGGAAATCGGGAAGAGATCTTCATCGCCCACTTCTTTTCTATTAAAGTGCGCTTTGGGCAACAAACGAACGCTCACTCCATCCGGCAGCTCTTGCGAGGCGAATTGAACTATCAGGGGGAGGCCTACTACCTCAGGGGTGGGAGCTGGTGTGTGGTACGAGAGGATTACCTTCCTGCCCTTCATCGAGACTTCTACGATCTGCTCTTTAAGCAGGGAGCCCTCCTCAAACCGAACGAGATAGGGGCCCTCCCCAAGCCCTGGTATGCTAAAGAGGAGTGGGTCTCTTTCACAGCCAAGGAGGCCTCGATCGTCCCCTCTACACCGAATGCCCCCACTAGCGACGAGATCCTAAGAGCTCTAACCAAGGGAGAGTGGACAGCGCCCCTCTCCGGCCACAGCGTCTCTATGCGCGTTCGCCATGTCCTAAACTTCTCCTTTGTTGCTAGTGATGGGGGGGTACTGGTCCCCTACCTCACCCGCGCTGTACTGGAACTGGCCGACAGGTCTCTAAAGTCCAAGCTGAAAAAGCGCTTCACCGCCCTAAGCGACCTGTTGAAGACCCAACGCTCCCTTGATACGAAAGCGCTCACTCCCCTCTTCCAAGGGCAGGCAGAGAGTGTGCTGACCCTACTGAAACAGCAGCGACCGGTCCTTAAGGAGGCCAAGTCGGCCAAGCAGAGCTTTTGCCTTGTTTCTCCTGAGGGAGAGGTCCTCTACCCTTATGTCACGCGCGTTACCCATAAGAGCAAAGCTGATGCCATGAGCGAGCATTATCGGATAGCAATCGAGAGACTCCTTATCCAAAAGTGGGAGAGGAAAGAGGCCGTTACCCTTGAAGAGGTCAAAACGACCTTAGACACGGCATTCTATAACCAGAGCTTACAGCTCGTTTCCCATACGTCCAAACCACGCGCGGATGCCAAGGATACAATATGGAATTGGCTCACTAACGAAGAGGTCAAGCTCAACGGTGACAATTTGGGTCTTGTGGCCGTTGGCCCGATCACGATTCAAATGGCCCAGACCCTTAGCCTCTCCCAGCCCATGATCCAGTTCTTCCAGGCCCAACATCAACGGTACCGCGAAGTTGTGGAAGAGGAGGGGTACAACCGCCTCTACCTAGAGCAGCAGGTGAGGGACTTCCTCGTGTGTGACCAGGTCTTCCCCAGCGGCAACGAGAAGATCGAGCTCTTTGACCTTCTCTATTATGGCGATCCAAACCAGCTCTTCCTCTATGCGGTAAAGTCGGGCTTTAACCACAAGACCGAGCAGGCCTGTAACCAGATCTACCTCTCAGCTTGCGCGTTATTTAACCGTCGAGATGAGATCTTGGTGGATCTGTTTAATAGTGCCATTAACGCCCAGAACCTATCGCCTTTCCGCCAGCAGGTCTGCCAGATACTCACCTACGGCCTTCCAGAGCCAGGGACCGCATGGGAGCGGTTTAGGCGGCTTTTCGACCGCCCGATTACCTTTGTCTATGCACTACTGGACGAGCACGTTCATGAGGACCTGCTATCCGAAGAAAAGGACCCGGGCAGAGAATTTGTTAGAGGCGATTTTGGACAGGGTGTGTTTGATAACCTCGTCAAGCAGGGCTACCTCGACAGTAAGGGGCGAGTTACCCGCAAACTTCTCACCACTCCGCAGACGAAATTTCCCGCGGAGTGCGGCGGGAAAGAAGTGCACAAGCTTCTGAACCCCACCCACTTTAATTCGGTGATGGCCAAGTTGGCCCTAGTGAAACTGGCGGCTAGCCTGAAGGAAATGGGCTTCGGCTTTAAGATCTGCCAGATCCAGAGACGCCCGCCCACATCTCCACCGAAAATCGATCTCGTGTCTCGACCGAAAATCAATCTCGTGATCAGAAATGGAAAGTAGCCCGGCCGGCTAAGAGATTTGTGACCCCGCCTCACCTAGCGGAAATTCCTCGCTAAATCGACATGTGCAGAGTTAGTGAGACGGAGTTTGGGACTGTGTAACCCAAAAGGAGAAGGCTACCCTCTAACTAGACGGCTGATGTCGTGGTAGGTGACGAAGATAAAGAAGCCGATCAGGAGGACAACGAAGGGGATGACCCACCGCTCGCGGGTCTCCGCCTTAATCGGCCTCCCCGTAATCCACTCCCAGACGGAAAAGAGGATGTGCCCCCCATCGAGGACGGGAATGGGGAGGAGGTTGAGGATACCGAGGTTTAGGCTGATCACCCCAAGCCAAAAAAGGGCCTCAGTTACCCCAACACCCCAGCCATAACTGACCACCTGAACAATGCCGATGGGCCCCGCAAGCCACTTGGGACTTAGCGCGCCCGTGACGAGCGATTTGACCGTCCGCCAGACCTGAGAGCAGACCTGAGCAAAGAGGGTCGTGGGGGGAGGATTGTAGCGAACAGGGCGGTCAACAAGTTGGACGCCGAGAATGGGTTGATTGCCGAGTTGCGCAAGGGCTGTCTCTTGCTGGGCCCGATCGCCCTGATCTTTGGTCTTCTCAATCTGCCGCTCCACCATGGCCAGCTGCTGCGCCACTCTGGGATCCTCTTGGGCAACCTGAGCAACGGTAACCGGTTCGATCGGCGCAAGACGGATCAGGTTCCCCGCTTGCTGGGGCTGGCCGCTATCGATGAGGGTGGTGAGCGCCTGCCAGTCGACCCCCTTGTCAAAGTCGGCATTAGCCACTTTAGCAGAGACGAGGGGCCATCCCTGCGTGAGGCGCTGAGCGATCAGGGTTACTTTATGGGTCTGGAGAGCCGTCAGAAGCTCCTCCCCATCGGTGACGGGGCGGCCATCGACCGCAAGGATCCGGTCACCCGGCTGAAGGGGGGCCTCAAGGGGAGGGGGATTTTGCGGGAAGAGGCGGCTGCGAAGGTCGCTATCGACGATCGCTATCTCCCCCTCAACGATCCCCTGATCGGTGACGCTATAGGGGATGAACTGGGCATGGCGCAGGCGCCCCCGTAGGCTAGAGCTAAAATGCCAATCGCTTAGCTCATCGAAGAACTGGGAGGTAGGGCGCAGCTCGCCAATCGGAACGCGAGGGGCCCGAATAAGGAGGGTCTTGCCACCCCGCTCAATCGTAAGGAGGGCCTTCCCTTCTTGAAGTATACTCTCAAGCTGGCAACGGGAGAAGAGGAGCTCCCCATCGATCCAAAAGAGGCGGTCACCCGGCTGGAGGGCACTGTTTTGGAGGGGAGAGCCGGTAAAGAAGGGATCGGTTTTATTAACAAAAAGGTACTGGGCGGGGCAGAGGAGCCCTAAGAACTTTATCCCCTCCTTTTGGCCAGGAGGGGCATAGGGGGTGACCTGGACGTTGAAAGGGGTTTGCTGGCCCGTTGGGTAGTCGACCATAAAGCCCGAAACCTCGACCGGCTTTGCCGACAGGAGGGCCGCCTCAAGCTGATCCTCTCGGCCCCGGACGGGACGGCCGTCATAGGCCGTAATAATGTCGCCCGGCCGAACTCCAGCGGCGTAAAGCTCCGATTCGGGGTCGACCCAGCCGACCCGGTTGGTAAAGTCCCCAAAGGGCTTCTCCCGCCCCCCTCCTGCCCAGATAAGGGTGAAGAGGAAGAGTGCGAATACAATATTTACTAAGGGCCCAGCGAGGGCGACCTGGATCCTTTTCCAGGGAGAGGCGTTGTAGAAGCCACCGGCCACCTCATAGGGCTGGAGGTCCCCCCTCTTGTCCATCCCCGCCATCCCAACATAGCCGCCAAAGGGGAGCCAGCCGAGGCGCCACTCGACCCCCTTTCGCTTCCACTTCACGATGGGGCGGCCAAAGCCGATGCTAAAGCTCTCGACCTTGATCCCCACTTTCCGGGCAGCGAAGTAGTGGCCGAGCTCGTGGATGAAAACGAGGAAGCCAAGGCCGATCAGGCCAAGAAGGAGGGTGACGAGTGTGGGCATATCCTAAACCTTGTTAACCTGAGTTTTGGGTCGTATATGCCTTATCTTTGACGACCTTACCCTCCATCCAGGACGATTTTCTCCTCGCCCGTAGCGCGGTGGCTACGAGCTTCGTCGGAAATCGCCCTGCCTGAAGAATAATTTCGCCAAATATAAGGCATATACGACCCAAAACTCAGGTTGTTAGGGATGAGAATACCCTGGATCGGAGGTGGGATCAAGTCTGAACCGCCTAAGGCCCCATGAGAGGAAGGTAAGAGCGCCAATCCAACAGACGGTAACACCCGCTGTACTCAAGGGAAGGCCATGGACTGAGAGGAGATGGCGGGCGGTAGCGACGCCAAGGAGGGCCGCTAGGAGGCCGAGAAGGGAAGAGAGGACCATCATCCCTTTAAGGCTCTTGACCCAGGGGCGGGCGGCGAGGGGGGGACCGACTAAGAGGGCGAGGACCATCAGGACCCCGACCGCCCGAAAGCCGCCGACAAGGGTAAGGCCGACCTGGACCATGAGGAGGGCGTTGAAAAAGCCCTGGGAGAGCCCGGCAGCAAAGGCAAAGCCGGGATCAAAGCTGGTCAGGTGGTAGGGGCGGAAAAAGAGGAGGGTGAAGAGGAGGTTGAAGAGGAGGATGGCGCCCACTAAGAGGGCATCTCGACCGGTTAGGGCATCGACGTTTCCTGTGACCGCCTCGATGCCAAGATGGAGGTTGCGGGTGAAGAGGGTGACGAGGAGGATGGCGAGAGCAAAAAGGGTGGTGAACACAAGGCCGATGCTCGCGTCGGCCTTCAATCGGGCCCGCTCTTGCAAAAAGAGGGTCAGGAGGGTTGTGCTGAGGGCGGTGAGGACCGCCGCCACCAAGAGGCCCCCCAGATGGATCCCCCCGCAGGCAAGAACGGCTAGGACAAGGCCCAGGAGGATGGTGTGGGAGAGGGAGTTGGCCAGCATGGTCATCTTCCGCAGAACCAAGAGGGAGCCGACAAGGGCTGCCGAAATCGCAATGCCCCCTAAAACAAAAAATTGAATTTCATCGGTTGCGAGGGGAGCGCCCGAGAAGCCGGTTAGGAGCCGCTTGAAGAGGATAATGAAAAAGTCGAAGAGGTTGGCACCTCGGTAAGGGTGGGTGATCATATGGATCTCCCGCGCGGTATGGGGCTCGAATGAGGGTCCTCTTGGGGGTGCTCGAGAAGGGTGTCGAGCCGCCTTTCAAGCTCAGGGGTCAGGATGTGCTCCATCTCTTCGGCGCTGCGGTGGACCCGCTCTGGCCCTATCCCAAGGGTATCGACAAGGTAGACCTCCCAGAGGCGGTGGAGGCGGACGATCCGCTCAGCCCGCTGCCTCCCATCCCGAGTAAGTTCAGCCTCGCCCCCCTTCCAATCGACCCACCCCTCCCGCTGAAGGCGCTTGAGCTGGCGGCTAGGAGAGACCCGCTCCCCTTTCCAGAGCGCCTTAAGCAGGTGTTCCTCTCCGATTTGGAGGGAAAAGCGGAGGCGGCGCAGGGCGGCAGGAAGGAGTCCTTTTCGGGGGGCAAGGGCAAGGGAGGTGAGGGCCAAGGTTGAGCCGGTAAGGACGATAAGGGGGCCGGTGGGGAGGGCCCAATGGGTGGAGAGAACCACTCCGATAAAGGCTGAGGCGCCCCCCACTACCGCCGAGACGATGAGGAGAGCGCTTAAGGTGCGGACAAGGGGGCGGGCGGCGACAGCAGGGGCCACCAGCATGGCCGAGATCAGGACCACCCCAACGCTCCGGATCCCCATCACGACCGAGAGGGCGATCAGAGTAAAGAGGAGGGTATCGGAAAAGCGGAGGGAGATCCCACAGCTGCGGGCAAAGTGGGGATCGAAAGCGGCTAGCTTGAGGGGGCGGTAGAAGAGGAGGAGCGTAGCGATGATCAGGAGGGTGAGCCCCCCATAGAGGAGGAGGTGGAGGTCGGTCATCGTCGCCGCCTGCCCATAGAGAAGGCTTAAGGCCTGCCGGTAGGCACTCGGCGCCAGGAATTGGACGCGGCTAGCGAGGGTTACCCCGATCCCAAAAAAGAGGGCTAGGACAAAGGTAAGGGCTGCATCGGTAGCCACCTTGCGCCGCTCGAGTCCCCTCATCAGCAACAGGCCCAGGAGAGCGCAGGCAAAGCCGCCGATCAGGTAGCCAAAGCCGGTAAGGCCGAGGGCCACCGCTCCTACTACGCCCGGATAGGCGGCGTGGGAGAGGGTCTCCCCCAAGAGGGAGCGCCCCCGCACGTAGGTCAACGCGCCGACAAGGGCAGCCCCGATGGCCATCAATACCGAGCCGAGGGTGGGCCCACGGAGGAGGGGGTCGGTCAGGTAATCGAGCATCAGGAGAGCCCCTCCTGACGGGCCTTTGAGAGGAAAAGGGCCTCTTCAAGCAGGGTGTGGCTCTTCCCAAAGGTCTGCTCGATCAAAGGGAGGGTAAACACCTCTTTTAGGGGGCCCGCTGCGATCAGCCGCAAATTGAGAAGGAGGGCCCAGTCGAAGATCCGCGACGCGGTGTAGAGATCATGGTGAACTACTAAGATTGTCTTCCCAGCATCGCGCAGCTCCCTAAGCAAGGCCGCCAGTACCCCCTCCGTGGCCAAGTCGATCCCCGCAAAGGGCTCATCGAGGAGGAGAAGGTCGGCCTCCTGAAAGAGGGCCCGGGCAAAAAAGGTCCGCTGCTGCTGCCCTCCCGAAAGCTCCCCAATTGGCCGATCGGCAAAGGGGGCCATCCCCACCATCTCGAGAGACTCCATCGCCGCCATCCGATCGGCCTTTCGGATCCTCCTCAAGAGGCCAAAATGGCCATAGCGCCCCATCAACACTACTCCTAAGACGGTGATCGGGAAATCCCAGTCGATCGCCTCCCGCTGCGGGACGTAGGCAATCTTCCGACGCACCTCCCGATAGGGGCGCCCTCCAAATGAGATGCTTCCCGATGAAGGGCGGACGATCCCCAATAGGGCCTTTAGTAGCGTGCTCTTCCCGGCTCCGTTTGGGCCAATGATCCCCACCACCTTGCCCCTGGGAATCTCAAAGCTCACGTCCCAGATCGCAGGGCGCTGCTCGTAGTGGCAGGTCAAATCCTCGACTGCAATGGCGGGCTCGCTCATCGCCCCCCCATCAAGTTACGGGCGATCGTCTCCCCGTTGTACTCCATCATCCCCGCATAGGTTTCACCGGGTGAGCCCCGCTCCCCCATTGCATCGGTGTACAGGGGCTCCTGGGCGATCCTAACGTTGAGGTTTCGCCGGCTGCCTACTTCAACGATTTTCCGGATCGCATCGCGGCTTAAGTTCGATTCGGGAAAGAGGACCTCCACCCCCTTCATGACCAGGTACTCGACCACCCGTTGGATGTCGGTAAGGCTCAACTGCCCCTCAGGGGCGAGCCCCTCTGGCGCCACAATCCGCGCCTCCCAGTCTTCCCCTAGGTAGCGGCGGGCAAAGTAGTGGAAGGCGTCGTGGGTGGTGACCAGGTAGCGCTTTTCGGCGGGAACGCTCATCAAGCGGTCGGCAATCCTCCCATCGACCTGCCCCAGCTCTGCCGCTACCTTCTCAGCCCGCGCCAAGTACTCGCTTCGCCCCTCCCCATCCCAAGCGCTTAGCGCCTCGGCCACCACCTCAGCCCCCTTAGCCCACAGGGAGACATCCATCCAGATGTGGGGATCAACCTCGCTACCGACCCAGATCGGCAGCCCCCCGCTATTCACAATCCCCTCCCCTATTGCCACCGCCTTGCCGCTCCCCTCTAGGTAGCGACGCAAAGAGGGGCCATGCTCCAACCCAAGGCCACTATAGAAGATCAGATCGGCCTCAAAAAGGTTCTCGTCATCCCCCTTAACCAGCTCATAGCTATGGGGATCAAGGCCTATTCCGATCAGGGTGATCACCTCCACCCGATCGCCCCCTACCCCCCGAACAAGGTCGGCCACCATCCCCGTTGTGGCCAGGACCCGAATCTTCCCTTCAGAGGTCCAAGAGCGCTTCTCTCCCCCCCCTCCACAACCGGCTAGCATTAAGATCGCGATAAGACACAAGCAGCGGATCACTTTACCCCTCCCCCTTCGCTAAGAAAAAGCCCATTTTCTCCTCTTAGAAGCGGGAAGTCAAGCTAGGAAAGAGGCCTTTTTTTCAGATTTTTTCGGGAATTCGTTGCGCGAAATCGGCTAGTTGATTAAAACATCAGTTAATAACTCGTCGCTCGGTTTAGTTGAGCGAGATTTAACGGGATCCGGAAGGTAGGTCCTGAGAAAGTTAGGGCAGGTGGCCTCTTGGCGAATCGAGCCAGATTGTTGAAATCGCGACGACACCCATAGCCAAAGCGCTATGGGTAAGGAGCGAGATCATCAAGGTGGCCGATGCAGCAAGAGGATGACGCCATAACTTTTTAAGGGCGTACCTTGGAGGGAACGAATGCCCCCTGAAAGCCGGGGGGCATGGGGTACGGTTGTGCCCACGTCACCCCAGATGGGTCCCATAACCCTAAATTGTGGGCTGTGCCCACCTAACGCAACAAAAGGTGTGATTCCATGAGTGGAGAACAAACAAAGAGCCGCCAGGCCCTTGAAGCAACCATTGCCCGTGCAATTGCCAAAGTAAAGGGCTCCAAAGAGAACGACTTATGCAAGTACCTCCCTGCCGAGGATGAGGGCTACATGCACCACTTTACCCTCCGCAAGATGAAAAGTGAGGAGCCCAAGAAGCTCAGCGAAATGATTGACCAGCATATTCTTAAGGTAGAGAAGCCGATGCGGCTCCGCCACAAGCCCCGCCGCCCCCGTGGCACCCGGAAGAAGCACGATGTGATCGCCCTCACCCGAGGGGAGCTCGAGCAACTGATGCACCACCTCAGCCGAGTAGGCGACGAGGGGATGCTGAACAAATTCAGCCGCCGCCAGTCGCTTGCGATGATCAAAAAACAGTTGATAGCCGCTATCCGTAAGCACCAGATCGACCACGACCTTTGGGCCGCCTATGTCGACACGGTTAAGCTTCATAACCCTAGCGCTGACCCCCATCCGACCACCCCTGGTCAGGTGATGATGACCGTCCATCCCTAGGGGAGGCCGAATTTAATCTCGCGGAAAGGGGGCTAGCAAGGGACTGCTAGCCCCCTTTTTTTTGCTTGCACAACTTAACCGAAAGGCGTATCCTTTCCCTCTTCGCTGGCGGTCGTCGCCCACAAATAGTTGACGACTGGCCCGAACTTTGGCATTACTTACGTTTTAAAACCTCACTGAGGAAATCCATGTCTCAAGCTACAACTCAAGAATTTGGCAAATGGCGCACCCGTTTTTGGCCCATCCATGGCTGGGAACTAAAGAAAGTAGTTCCTATGATGCTGATGTGCTTTTTGATCCTTTTCAACTACACCATCCTCCGCGACATCAAGGATGTACTGATCGTTGGCGGGTGCAGCGCCGCTGCGATCCCCTTTATTAAGTTCTGGGGAACCGTTCCCATGGCGGTCGTCTTCATGGTCCTCTACTCAAAAATGAGTAACATCCTGTCGAAGCCGGGCCTCTTCTATGCCGCTATCCTCCCTTTTGCGGTCTTCTTCCCAGTTTTTGCTTACATCCTCTACCCCAACTTCCATGCGATAGCGCCCCATGCCCTTGCCGATTGGCTGGTAGGGAACCTCCCGGCCAACCTAGCGGTTCTCGGTGAGGTCGCCCGAAGCTGGCCCTTTGCCATCTTCTACATCTTTGCCGAGCTGTGGGGCAGCGTAGCCCTCTCCCTCCTCTTCTGGGGCTTTGCCAACGATGTGACGGGGGTCACCGAGGCCAAACGGGCCTACCCCGTCTTTACCCTCTTTGGCAACCTTGCCCTCGTCGTTTCGGGTGAGGTGATCATCCACTGCTCCGGCCTCGGAAGTGGAGAAGATCGAGCCGCCTTCGGAACCACCCTTAACTACCTGATGGGTGTGGTCACCTTGGGTATTGGTGTTGTGGTTGGCCTCTACGCCTACCTGCAAGCCAAGGTCCTTAAGGATCCTAAATTCCTACCTGCGGCCGATCAGAAGAAGAAGAAGAAGGAAAAGCCCAAGATGGGCCTTATGGAGAGCTTTGCCTACCTGGCCAAATCGAAGTATATCCTTTGCCTAGCTATCCTAGTTCTCGGCTACGGGATCTCGATCAACCTCGTTGAGGTGACTTGGAAGGGGCAGCTCAAGCTCCAGTACCCCGCCATGGTCGACTACATGCGGTTTATGGGGAAATTCTCCCGAGCGACCGGCTACTTCTCGATTGCGATGATCCTTCTGATCAGCGGTAACTTTATCCGCCGCTTCGGATGGGGACCCTCGGCGATCTTCACCCCTGTTGTCCTCCTGATCACAGGATTGGGCTTCTTTGCCTTTATCCTCTTCAAGGGCTCCCTGGGCGGACTCGTCGCGATGTTTGGCGCCACTCCCCTCTTCTTTGGGGTGATTTTCGGGGCGATCCAGAACATCTTCAGCAAGTCCTCCAAGTACTCCCTCTTCGACCCGACCAAGGAGATGGCCTACATCCCCCTTGATCAGGAGCAGAAGGTGAAGGGTAAGGCAGCGATCGACGTCGTCGGCGCCCGTCTCGGGAAGTCGGGTGGTTCGATCATCCAGCAGTTCCTTATCGCCGTCGTCGGCTTTGGAGCAATTGTCCCTTACGTGGCAGCCATCGTCACCGTCGTGATTGTCGGCTGGATCATTGCGGCGGGATCCCTTAGCCGTCAGTTTGCCAAGCTCTCCGCTCAGCGGGCTCAAGAGGCTATCGAAGCGGCAGAAGAGGCCCGTGCAGAAACCGAAGCCCAAGTGGCTCCAGCTGCCAGCTAAGGCGATTGCCACCTGTGGCAAAAAGGGCCGTGGGGTTCGCCCCACGGCCCTTTTTTTAGCTTATGTTAAGTCACTTGCAGCAATTAAAGGGGGTCGGTATACCGGTCAGGATGCTGGTATCCAGCGTTAACCCAACCCTAGGAGGTTTCCTATGAAACGACTACTACTTGCCCTACTCTTTACGGCGACAATCCCCCTCATGGCTGACGGAGACGAGGAGACCCCTATCGAGCAGGTCTCTGACGCCGATGTAGAGGATCAGGCGCCCGACACAGCTGAATAAGCCTTAGGCCCCTCCCCCGAGGTACCCCCTCACGAGGGGAGGGGCCTTTCCTATACCGAATTCGGCGATATCCCCCTACAAGGACTCCAAGAGACCGAGGGGTGGAAAACCCTGTACGCCCTTTACGACAGCGCCGAAACGATGGCCCCTGTGCAGGAACAGCTCGTCCGCAAGATGATGAAGGGGGCCACCAGACTCCCCCGCTCCAAGAACCCCTTCCACTATGAACAGGAGCAGGAGAAGGGGACCTGTGCGACACAGGGGCCCATGGCCTTCATTCGCCACCGATTCCTGAGAGAGGCCGAGTACAAGTTGTTCAAAGCCCACTTGGATAGCAAGGCGATATCGATCCATCGCCGATGGGCCAATCTCGAAATCCAGGAGCTTCTACGCACCCCATTTGGTAAGCAGGAGGGGGAATTAGCGATCTAACGCATAGCCGATAATCCTAAGCGCTACCCCACGATGGCTAAGCAGCTCTCCGACCAGCTGGATGATACATTTGAGAATCTGCTCGTTAGAAGCGCTCTTCAACCCCTGATTGCGACCTATCGTCCGGGGGGCGTGGCAGATGGTGGTCAGATAGTGTACATCGTGACGAGGCCAGGTCTTTAGACCTGGGTGAGGAGGGATGTACACTAAATGGCCGCCAGCTGTCGATGCCGTCTAGACGATAGGTCGCAATCAGGGGTTTAACCCCTGATTATGACCTATCGTCCAGAGGGCATCTGCATGGGCTAGCTCAAGTTGTTGTAGAGATTTTTACCACAGAGGGGCACAGAGGCGGCTTTATTCCTCCGGAATAAAACCGCATGCCTGCTCCCCAGGGGGAAGGCCCCTGGGGAGCAAGCCCAACATTCCCATCGGACATCTGTTTCTGCACTAACGTTAGAAGGGGCATTTTGTCCCCCCCGGGCTATCCTAGGGGGGGACAGGCTGTTAGGCCGATTCCGTAGGAATGGGTCTAAGCTAGGGATAGCGCTAGGTCTATTGACCTCTCCCTTTCTTTTCCCCCTCTGTGCTTCTCTGTGCTCTCTGTGGTAAAAAAAATCCTAACTATGTTTGAGCCCACCTGATCGGTGGGCTAATCGGCCTTAAGAATGGCCATAAAGGCGCTCTGGGGGATGTTCACCTTGCCAAACTGGCGCATCTTGAGTTTCCCCTTTTTCTGCTTCTCCCACAGTTTGCGCTTTCGAGTGATATCGCCACCGTAACACTTGGCGGTGACGTTTTTGGCAAGGGCACCGATCGTCTCGCGGGCCACAATCTTCCCTCCAATGGCCGCCTGAAGGGGGATCTTAAAGAGCTGCTTGGGGATCACCTCCTTCAGCTTCTCACAAATCGCCCTCCCCTTCTGCTCCGCCTTCGAGCGGTGAACAAGGCATGAGAAGGCATCGACCGGCTCCTCGTTGACCCGGATCTCCAGTTTGATAATGTCACTCTTCTGGTAGGACTCAAACTCATAGTCAAAGGAGCCATACCCCTTAGTAAACGACTTCAGTTTGTCGTTAAAATCGATGATGATCTCGTTGAGAGGGAACCGGTAGGTGAGGAGGAGGCGACGGGAGTCGGCCGTGTCGGTATCGAGCGGCTCTCCCCGCTTCTCCTTGGCTAGGTTCATCACCGCTCCAAGGTAGTCAGAGGGAACCAGGATATGGCAGGTCACATAGGGCTCCTGCACCTCCCGAATGAGGGTCGGATCGGGGAAATGGGCGGGGTTATCGACCTCTATCGTCCTCCCATCCTGCAAAAGCAGTTTGTAGACCACACTAGGAGCCGTTGTGAGGATATCGAGGTCATACTCGCGGGAGAGGCGCTCAAAGATGATCTCGAGGTGGAGGAGGCCAAGAAAGCCGCACCGAAACCCAAAACCGAGGGCAAGGCTACTCTCCTGCTCGACATGGAGGGCCGAGTCGTTCAGCTGGAGCTTGGTGAGGGCATCCCGAAGGGCCTCAAAGTCCCCCGAATCGACCGGGTAGATCCCGGCATAGACGACCGGCTGCATCACCTTAAAACCCGGGAGGGGTCCAGGAGCGGGCCGCTTGGTCAGGGTCATGGTGTCACCAATCTTCACATCATTTGTGTTCTTGATATTGGCCACCACATACCCCACCTCTCCTGGCCGAAGGATCTCAACCGATTTCTCTTTCGGGGTAAAGATCCCCACGTCGAGAACCTCAAAGGTCTTCCCCGTTGCCATCATCTTGATCGACAAACCCTTCCGAACCTCTCCGCTCACTACGCGGACATAGGCCATTGCCCCCCGGTAGGGGTCGTAGTGGGAGTCAAAGATAAGGGCCCTCAGCAGCTCATCCTCGGGCTCTTTGGGTGGGGGGATCAGGTAGACAATCTGCTCCAGGATCTCGGGGATTCCCACCCCTGTCTTTCCCGAGCAGCCGACCACATCGCCGACGGGGAGCCCAATAATATCCCGAATTTGCTCCTTGACCCCTTCGAAATCGGCTGCGGGCAGGTCGACCTTGTTGATCACGGGGATGATCTCCAAATTCCGCTCAATGGCCATATGAACGTTGGCCAGGCTCTGCGCTTGAACTCCTTGCGTTGCATCAATCACGAGGAGCGCCCCCTCGCAAGCGGCCAGGGAGCGGGAGACCTCATAGGAGAAGTCGACGTGGCCCGGGGTGTCGACAAAGTTAATCTTATAGGTCACCCCGTCGGAGGCCTCGTAGAGCATCGTGACCGGCTTGGCCTTAATGGTGATCCCCTTTTCCTTCTCTAGCTCCATCGCGTCTAAGAGCTGCTCCTCCATATCCCGCGCCTCAACGGTATGGGTAAGCTCCAGGAGGCGGTCGGCGATCGTCGACTTGCCGTGGTCGATGTGGGCGATTATAGAAAAATTTCGAATCCGCTTGGGGGAGTATTCAAACATAGGGGGGCGAGCATTCTCCTCTCAGAGCGGCTAATCGATTGCACGCCCTAGTCTACCTGAAGTGGGGCACCGCGATCAACGGTAGGTCCTTAGAAAGTTAGGGCAGCCCACTGCCGATGCCCTAGGAATGATAGGTTGCAATCAGGGGCGTACCGCCAACGCAAGCTTTTGGAGGAGGGCGCTTGAGCGGGCCAGGAAGGCGTCGAGGTGGGAGGGGTCCATCTCCCGCTGGCTGAGAAGGGCCTGGTCATAGGCGTGCTGGACCAACTCCTTGGCCAGGGTCGGATCGCGTCCATGAAGGTCGGGAAGGGCCCCCATCAGGGGGTTATTGGTGTTCACCACAAAGGTCCGCCGCCCGATAAACTCGGTAGGCCCCTTCTTGGAGCTGTTTACGGCAAGGATATCTCGCATCCGGCGGGCCTGCTCATCGAGGAGGAGGAAAGAGGGGAGCTTGTCGGAGGCGAGGCTCTTTGCCTCCACTTCGACCCCCTCAGGGAGAAGGGCTTTGACCAGCTCGGCAAGGCGGGTAGCGGGGGTCTTCCCTTCCGCATCGAGGAGCCCCTGCTCCCGCCCCTTGTCGAGGAGGGCCTCATCGAGGGCCCCGTCGATCCGCTGCAACTTAGTCCCTGAGAGCTTCTTCTCAAGGAAGGGGATCAGGTGGGCATCGATCGCCCCCCCCGTTTGGAGGACCTTGCACCCCCTCTCCTTGTAGGCCTCTACGATGGGGCACCCCTCCCTTTCCTCACCGGTGTAAAAGACCGTCCCTTCGGCCTCTTTTAGGGTCGTCCACTCCCCGTCGGTCGTCTTGAAGATGAGGGCGTCGGCGACCCGCTCATAGAACTTCTCATCCTGAAGGGCCCCGAGCTTAACGATCAGCTCGAGATCCTCCCAGCAGCTGAGGTAGCGCTCCCTCTCGGTCGCATGGAGGGAGGCAAGCTTGTCGGCGACCTTCTTGGAGATATGGGCCGAAAGCTGCCGCACCGTCCGGTCGACCTGGAGGGTGGAGCGGGAGACGTTAAGGGGGATATCGGGGCTGTCGATCACCCCCCGAAGCATGGTGAGGTAATCGGGTAGTAGCTCCTTGCAACTATCGGCGACAAAGACCCGGTTGCAGAAGAGGCGGACCGTCTCCTTCTTGAAATCGAAGTCCCGCCTCAGGCGGGGGAAGTAGAGGATCCCCTGGAGGTGGAAGGGGAAATCGACGCTGAGGTGGATCCAAAAGAGGGGCTCCTCTTCAAAGGGGTAGAGGGTCCGGTAAAAATGCTTATAGTCTTCGTCGGTGCATTTTGCCGGCGATTTGAGCCACAGGGGCTCCTCCTTGTTGAGAAGGGTCTCGCCGAGGAAGATCGGGTAGGGGAGGAAGGCGCAGTAGCGGCCTAAAATAGAGCCGATCCGCTCCTCACTCAAAAACTCGTCACTGTCGCCATCGAGGTGGAGGGTGATCTGGGTCCCCCGACTCGTTCGACTCCCCTCCTCGAGGGTGTACTCGGAGGAGCCCTCGCTCTCCCAGCGGACCGGCTTAGCATCGGGCTTGTAGGAGAGGGTCTCGATCACCACCCTCTCTGCCACCATGAAGGCGGAGAAAAAGCCGAGGCCAAAGTGGCCGATGATCGCCCCATCCGCCGCCTGGTACCGCTTGGCAAACTCCTCGGCACCTGAGAAGGCGACATCGCCGATGTAGCGCTCCACCTCCTCAGCATCCATCCCAAGGCCGGTGTCGGTAAAAGTAAGGGTCCTCCCCTCTTTGTCGATCGCCACTTCAATGCGAAAGGAGTCGTCGGTAGCTGTGCTCTCCCCCTGCTCCCTCAGAATTTTCAGCTTAGAAAGGGCATCGGTTCCGTTCGAGACCAGCTCCCGCACAAAGATGTCGCGGTCCGAATAGAGCCACTTTTTGATGATGGGCAGGAGGTTTTCGGTGTTGATGCGGAGGGCCTTTGTTGTCATAGATTGAGCACTCCTGCTGCTTCCAAGATAAAGACGACAATGACGGTAGGCACGACATAGCGGATGAGAGCCTTCCACAGGGGGAGGGTCCAGCGCCACTTCACTTGGGAGAGAAACTCCTCATCGCGGATCCCCTTGTCCATCCGCCACCCCACAAAGATCGCGGTGAAAAAGCCGGCAATCGGGAGGAACCAGCGATCCCATGTGGTGCTCACCGTGTCGAAGAAATTCTCCCCGTACATCGCCTCCCAGGAGGGAAAGAGGTGGCCCGAACCGGCCAAAGCGCTCGGAATCCCCACCAAAAAGACGAGCCCCATCGTGAGGAGGGTGGCCCTCTTTCGGGACCAGTTGAAAAGCTCCATCCCATTCGCCACCAAGTTTTCCAAAAGAGAGACGGTCGAGGTGAGGGCGGTAAACACAAGCAGGAGGAAAAAGACTGTGGAGAGGATCAGGGTTGCGGGGAGCTGAGAAAAGAGGACGGGGAGGATCTTAAAGACCAAACCAGGCCCCTCAGCGGCTGGAAAGCCAAAGGTAAAGATGATCGGGAAAATAATGAGACCAGCCACAACGGAGATCGCCAAGGTCAAGCCCAAGACCGTTAGCGCCGTCTTGGGGATATTCTCCTCCTTGCGCATGTAGCTCCCGTAGGTGAGGATAATCCCAAAGCCCAACGAGGCGGTAAAAAAGGAGAGCCCCAGGGCGGCCAGCACACCCGACGGTGTGAGGGCACTGAAATCGGGGTAGAGCATAAAACGGACTGCCTGCCCAAAGCCGGGTAGGGTGACCGAATAGCACAGTAGCCCTAGCAGCAGGATAAACAGGGCGGGCATCAGGATCTTCGACCAGTGCTCAATCCCCTTCTGCACCCCGCCGTAAATGACAGCGCCGGTGATCACCAAAAAGGCGGTCATCCAGAAGATCGAAATATCCCCCGCCCCGACCAGCACATTGAAGACCCCCTCGATCTGCTCGGCCGACCTCCCTTGTGTGAACTGGGCGAGCGAGAGGAGGACATAGTTGAGGGTCCACCCCGCCACCACGTTGTAGTAGGAGAAGACGATCAAGGTCGATAAAATGGCCAGCCAGCCGACCAGCCTCCAGTTGCGGGAGTGGGAGAGGTTGGCAAAGGCCCCCACTACCCCCCGCTGCGAGGCCCGCCCCATGATCAACTCGGCGATAAAGAGGGGGACGCAGATCACCAGGGTAGAAAAAAGATAGAGGATAACAAAGGCCCCACCCCCATTCTGTCCGGTCACGTAAGGGAACTTCCAGAGGCTCCCCAAACCTATTGCCGAACCGGCCGCTGCAAAGACTAGGCCGAGGTGGCTGCCCCAGTGTTCCCGCGCTTTCATCTATCCCGCTAATTTCAAATAGGTTCCTGCCACACTAGCCCAACGGAAGACTTGTTGTCAATCGATTTCAAGGGTATACCAAAGGGATGCTTCTCCTCCAAACTGAGCCAGGCTTTTGGGATGCTTTTACCCTGATCGCCCTCGCTGCGCTTGCCTTTGTCCTGGTCGGCCTCCTCTTGGCCCTCATGATCCTCTTTGTCCGGCGCCGCCTGGTTCCCAGCGGCGATGTGAAGATCCATATCAATGATAACGACTCGCTTACCAAAGAGGTTAAGACGGGCCAGACCCTCCTCTCGGCCCTCACCCTAAACGGTATCCCCATCCCTAGCCCCTGCGGCGGCAAAGCGACCTGCAAGCAGTGCAAGGTCAGGGTCAAGGAGGGGGGCGGCGCGATCCTCGAAACCGAAAGGTCGGCCTTCAACAGAAAAGAGATAGCCTCCGGCTGGCGCCTCTCCTGCCAATGTAAAGTAAAAAATGACATTAGCATCGAGGTTCCCGAGGATCTGCTCGAGGTGGAGGAGTTTACCGGCACCGTCCTCTCCAACCAAAACGTCGCCACTTTCATCAAGGAGCTGGCTGTCGAGATTCCCCAGCCGATCGAGTACCGCTCTGGGGGCTACCTCCAGTTTCACATCCCCCGCTTCTCCACCAACACTGAGGAGTGGCGGGCAACCATCGATCCCGAGTACCAGCCCGATTGGGAGGCTTACCACCTATTTGGTCAGGAGCTCGATTTTGCCCAGATCCCCGACAATTTTGTCCGGGCCTATTCCATGGCCTCCTACCCCGCTGAAGGGAGCCGGCTCCTCTTCAACATCCGGATCGCTACTCCCCCCAAGTCGGGTCTCCCCTGGGGGGTCGCCTCCAGCTACCTTTTTAGCCTTAAGGCCGGCGACAAGGTCCAGATGTCGGGCCCTTACGGCGAATCGTTCATGATCCCAGGGGACCAAGAGCTCGTCTTCCTCATCGGAGGGGCCGGCTCCTCATTTGGCCGCAGCCACATCCTCCACCTCTTCCACACCGAAAAGACCGAGCGGAAGGTGACCCTCTGGTATGGGGCCCGCTCCTTGCGCGAGAACATCTATCAAGAGGAATTCGAAGCGCTCGACAGGGATTTTCCCAACTTCACCTACCATCTCGTCCTCTCTGAGCCCCTTCCCGAGGACCTCGAGTCGGGCTGGCCCAAAGAGGACCCGCTGAAAACGGGCTTTGTCTTTAAGGCCTTTGAGGAGGGTCAGCTCAAGAAAATGGGGGATCCCGACGAGGCCCTCTACTACGTCTGCGGCCCGCCCCTCCACAACAAGGCGGTCATGAAACTCCTCGACGACTACGGCGTCCCCCGCGACAATATCGTCCTGGATGACTTTGGCTCTTAGCGTTAAGGTGGTGATATGCGGATCTATGCTGCCCAGCTCAACCCCACCATCGGCGCCCTTAAGGGCAATACTCAGAAGATCCTCGCTGCGATCGACCGGGGACGGGAGCAGGGGGCCGACCTGATCCTTCTCCCCGAGCTGGCCATCTCGGGCTACCCCCCCGAGGACCTCCTCCTCCTCGAGTCCTTTGTCCCTGCCTGCGAGGCGATGCTAGAGCCCATTATCGAGGCCTCCAAGGGGCTTGCGGTGGTAGTGGGTTTGCCCCGGCGGGCGACCAAGGGGGAGAAGCCCTTCCACAACAGTGCGGCCATCATAGAGGAGGGGAAGCTCCTTGGTTTTCAGGACAAAACCTGCCTCCCTACCTACGATGTCTTCGACGAGCGGCGCTACTTTGAGCCCTCCCCAAAAAACCAAGTCTGGAAACTCCGAGGGGAGAGGGTTGCGATCACCATCTGCGAAGATATCTGGGGATGGGAGGAGCCGATTGTGCTGGCCGACTACCGCCGCCACCCGGTCGAGGAGCTGGCCTCCGCTCGTCCTACCTTCCACCTCAACCTCTCCGCCTCGCCCTACAGCTTTGAGAAATTCCCGATGCGCCTCGAGGCCCTCCAACGGGCCTCCCAGCACCTTAAGGTCCCCTCCCTCCTCTGCAACCAGGTCGGCGGCAACGACAGCCTGATATTCGATGGGCACACCTTCCTTATCGACCGGGAGGGGCGGGTGCTTGCCCGAGCCAAGGGCTTTGCGGAGGATAACCTCCTGATCGACACTCGCAAACTCCCCCCTCCCCTCGTCCTAGAAGAGAACCCTTATGGCGAGCTCTACCGTGCCCTGGTGATGGGGGTACGCGATTACTTTGAGAAGAGCGGCTTTAAAACGGCCTGCCTCGGCCTCTCGGGGGGGATCGACTCGGCCCTTGTTGCCGCCATCGGCGCCGACGCCCTTGGCCCTCAGAACATCCTGGGGCTACTGATGCCCGGCCCCTACAATCCCCCCTCTTCCCTCGAGGATGCACAGCTGCTCGCCCAAAACCTCGGCATCAAAACCCTTACCCTGCCCATAGGGCCCCTCTACGAGACCTTTCTCACCACCCTCACCCCCCATTTTGAAGGGAAGGCCCCCGACACCACCGAGGAGAACCTCCAGGCGCGGATCCGGGGCATGCTCCTGATGGCGATCTCCAACAAGCATGGGCACATCGTCCTCAGCACTGGAAACAAGAGTGAGATGGCGACCGGCTATGCGACCCTTTATGGCGATATGTGTGGAGGGCTTGGTGTTCTCAGCGATGTTCCAAAGATGAAGGTCTACGCCCTCTGCAAACACCTCAACCGGGAGGGGGAGCGGATCCCCCACAATATCCTGGTCAAGCCCCCGTCGGCCGAGCTTGCCGAGGGGCAGGTCGATGCCGATACCCTCCCCCCCTACTCGATCGTCGACCAGGTCCTCGAGGATTATGTCCAGCGCCACCTCTCTCCAGAAACGATTGCCGAGAGGCGCTCTCTCCCCTTTCCGATCGTGCTCGACCTCGTCAAGCGGATCCACCGAAACGAGTACAAACGGCGGCAGGCTCCCCCCGGCCTTAGGGTCACCGAGAAGGCCTTTAGTGTCGGCCGCCGCTTCCCCATCGTCCAGAAATGGTCCTAATTTCGACCCTATGGAGCGCTCATTTGGCTTGATTTTTGACCATACAGAGCGCCTATTTGCCTTGATTTTTAACCACCTTAACCTAAAAACAGCCTTGATTTTTAACCATATTTTGCATAAGGTGATGAAAAACAGGGGATTGAATCGTGAAGCGCCTGATCCATGCCGATTTACGTAAGTGGAAAGGGAAGCCCAACCGTAAGCCTCTGCTTATCCGTGGCGCTAGACAGGTCGGAAAAACTCACGCAGTACGCACCCTAGCGGAGAGCTTTGAGGACTTTGTGGAACTGAACCTGGAGAACGACCCTAAAGCCTGCACAGTCTTCGAGCCCGATCTAAAGGCTGATCGGATTCTCAGGGATTTAACCATCCACCTGAAGCGTCCCATCACGCCCGGAAAAACACTGCTCTTTATTGATGAAATTCAAGCGGCCCCCAAGGCTATTATTGCCCTCAGGTATCTCTATGAAGAGGTACCCGACCTGCATGTGATTGCTGCAGGATCGTTGCTGGATTTTGCGATTCAACAGGTCGGCGTCCCCGTTGGGCGGATAGAGTTCCTTTACATGTACCCCCTCTCCTTTGCAGAATTTCTCGTATCGATGGGCGCAAGTGGCCTATGCGGCCAAGTTCTAGAGCATCCAATCGACACTCCCATGTTCCCCCTGTTCCATGACCAACTGATTCGAATGCTCGGTGAATATCTGGTCATTGGTGGAATGCCAGAGGTGGTCAAAGGTTGGCGCGACACCCAAGATCCTGAACACTGCTTAACCATTCAACATCGCATTCTTACCGCCTACCAGTATGATTTTCCCAAATATGCCAAGCAATTTCAGCTCAAGTATCTCGAGATTTTATTCCGCCAGCTACCGCACTGGACTGGACAACGCTTCAAGTACTCCCAAATAGGCGAGGGTTATCGAAAACGGGAATTGGAGCCCTGCTTAGAGCTGCTTCGGACGGCTGGAATGGTTCATCAGGTTATGCATACGGCCGGCCAAGGAATTCCTATTGGCTCTGATGTCAGATTTGATATCTTTAAGACCCTATTCCTAGATGTCGGCCTCACCCAAGCCCAGTTAGGCCTCGATCTAGCCGACTATTTTCTGAATCCCCAGGAAGCGCTTGTGAATAGCGGTGCCATTGCTGAAGCCTACGTAGGACAAGAACTGCTTGCCTATTCTCCCCCTTATAAAAAAAGTGATCTCTTTTACTGGGAAAGGTTGGTACGGTCCAGCGCAGCAGAGGTCGACTATCTCCACCAAGCGGGTCCGCACATCCTACCCATCGAAGTGAAAGGCGGAAGAGGGAACACACTCCGATCACTCCACCGATTCCTCGAAACCCACCCCAAAACCCCCTACGGAGTCCGTTTTTCTACCCGCAACTACTCGAAGCATGACAACATCCACTCCTATCCCCTCTATGCAGTGATGCAATTCGCCAAATGGGATGGGCAGGAGGCTTGGGAGGCGCTCCTCAGCTAAGTGGCAGAATTTCTTAGCTTAAACTTGAGGACGTCGCCAAAGCCAACGTCTTCCCAGCCACTACTTCCCCATGACAAAAATGGTCGTGATTTCGACCATCTAAGACATCAAAATGGTCGCTTTTTCGACCATATGGAGCATCCATTTGGTTTGATTTTCGACCACAGATTCTGCAATATGTTCATATTTAGAGAATTAGAAATATGGAGTGAGAAGGTATCGGAATGTCACGATCAGCTGAGGACATCGGCGATATCAGAAACACCTAACTTGAGCATCAGGAGGCGGTCGAAGCCGACGGCGACGCCGCAGCAGTCGGGAAAGGGGCCAAGGGGCATCACCGTTTCGGGATAGACCTCCTTGCCTAGGGCCCCCCTCAGCTGGTTTTGCTCCAAAAGGCGCCGCTTGTGCTCTACCGGATCGGTCAGCTCATCATAACCATTCGCTAGCTCCATCCCCTGGAAAAAAAGCTCAAACCGCTCACTACCCCGCTCGCTTACCTTAGCCAGAGCGGCCTGCGAGGGGGGAAAATGGGTCACGATGTAAAAGGGCTCCCCTGATAGCTGCGGCTCAATTTTGGTCGCGAGGAGGTAGTTCTGCTGCTCTTCCGAAAGGGCGCCAGGGTCGATCCCCGCATGCCTCTGAAAGGCCTCCGAGTAGCTCATCACCTCGAGGGGGCGCTCTCCCACAAACAGAGCGGCAAGGGCAGCGGTCTCCTCCCACATCTGCTGCAGGGAAAAGCCGAGGCGGTACCACTCGATCATCGCAAATTCGGGGCGGTGGCGCCTGCCCGACTCCCCATCTCGGAAGACATGGGAGAGCTGGTAGATGTCGCTAAGGCCCGCTTTTAAGAGGTTCTTCATCCCATATTCGGGCGAGGAGTGGAGGTACCACCGCTCCCCCATCACCTCGGCAGCAATCAGGTCGATATGGGCGTCGATGGAGGGGTCGGGTGAGAGGGCGGCGCAGTCGACCTCCATCACCCCCCGCTCATGGAAAAACTCCCGGACGCAGCGGAGCATCCGGGCCCGCTCCTTCAAATTACTTAGAGGAGCGGGAGACATACTCGCCAGTGCGGGTGTCGATCTTGACCACCTCATGCTGGTCGATAAAGATGGGCACCTGAACCTTAGCTCCCGTATCGGTAATGGCGGCCTTAAGGACCCGGCCCGACGCCGTATCCCCTTTGACCCCCGGCTCGGTCTCCACGATCTCCATATCGATGAAGGTAGGGGGGTTGACCAGCACTGGAGCCCCCTTGTAGGAGATCACCTCGTAGAGGAGATCCTCCTTAAGCCACTGCTCCGAATCGGCGATCACCGCATGGGGGACTGTGAGCTGCTCATAGGTCTGGTCATCCATAAAGACCGCATCCTGCCCATCCCGGTAGGAGAAGCGCATTTGAGCCTCAGCGACATCGGCTAGCTCGATCTTCTCACCTGACTTGTAGGTCCGCTCAATGACCCGTCCGGTTAGAAGCCCTTTCAGCTTAACCCGAGTGAAGGCCTGCCCCTTGCCCGGCTTGACAAAGTCGACCCCTACAATGACCCAGGGCTGTCCATCTACCTCGACCTTGAGCCCCGCCTTAAACTGGTTGGTTGCTATCTGCGCCATCCCCATCCTCCGATTATAAGGGGGAGATCATACCCCCGATTATGACCTCTTGTAAAGAGACGATAGACCCCCATCACGACTTGCCCCCATTAGGGCCCGTCGCTAAGATGGGACCATGGATGCCCATAGCCCCGAAATTGCCGCGCATCAGGAGAAGATCGCCCGGGATACCCTCGAGCGCTACTCGGGCTCCCCGATCAACAAATTTCAAAATTACCTTATCTTAACTAACTTTGGCCGCTACGTCGATTACTTTGCCGATACGCGGGGCCTTGAGGTTTTCGAGGGGTCGATGTTCAAGGTGGCCCACAGCCCCGAAGAGGACATCAGTGTCCTCGACTTTAAGATTGGCTCCCCGGCGGCAGCCCTGGTTGTCGACGTTTGCGCCTTCCTCCCCTTCCAAGCGGTTCTCCTCCTCGGGATGTGTGCCGGCCTTCGCCGCCACTACCGGGTCGGCGATTACTTTGTCCCCATCGCCGCTATTCGAGGTGATGGGACGAGCGACTTCTACTTTCCCCCTGAGGTTCCGGCCCTTGCCAACTTTGTGGTGCAGAAGGCGGTGACCGATGTCCTCCAGACCAAGGAGATCGAGTACCACATTGGGATCACCCACACGACCAACAAGCGGTTTTGGGAGTTCAACGACAAGTTCAAGGAGCGGCTGAAGGAGAACCGGGCCCAGGCCCTTGAGATGGAGTGCGCTACCCTCTTCCTCGCCAGCTACCGCCACAAGCTCCCCCTCGGCGCCCTCCTCCTCGTCTCCGATCTCCCCTTGGCGCGGGATGGGATCAAGACCAAGGAGAGCAGCAAGTTCGTCTTTGACACCTACATGGCCGATCATGTCGAGATGGGGGTAGAGATCCTCCATAGGACGAAGAGCATGAAGAAGCGGCATGTCAAGGGGATCCGCCGCGAAGCGATGGATGGGTGAACACCCTACTCTTCCTTATGGTGAGTCTCCATATCCTACCCGGCACTGGCCCCCGCACCCTCCTCCTCTTCCATGGCTATGGGGGGAGCCAAGAGATTGCCGACCAGATTCGCGCGGCCGATGTCACCGATGCTACCCTTGTTAGCTTCAACTTTCCCGACCACGACCTTACCGACTATGACCCCGAAAGGGCCACCTTTGGCACCCCAGGTGAGCTGATTCCTGCTCTGGAGGCCCTCACACAGCTAATCGTGACCGAGGGCAGGCGCAATGTCGACCTCTACGGCTTTTCAGCAGGGGGCGGCGCCCTCATCAATCTGATCGCCCTGCTCAATAGCGACCGCTATCAGGTGGCCCACCGACAGGAGCTCCTCGAGGTGATCCAACAAGGTAGTATCTTGCTCGACGCTCCCTTCAAATCGATCGAAGAGATCATCGCCTTTCGGGGCCCATCGGAGGAGTTTTCCCTAATGGCGGAGCGGTATGCGCGTAACCGGATGAGGCCAATCGACTCCCTGGAGGGGTGGAAGGGGCTAAGATTAAATGTGATTATCTATTTCGAGAGGCCCGATGAAGTCCTCTCCAACCGGGACGACTCCCTCTTTGTCGAGCGGCTCCGGCAGGTAAACAAAGACGGAACAAACACGATCCTTTTCGGCACCACCGGTGGCCACAACGCCCTCCACCCTGCTCTCTGGAGCGCTTACCGTCAAGCGTCAAAATCTCTATCTCGTTCATAACCAACCATTTTTGATTGACCAAAAGACGATCGATCGTAAAATGGTCGCGACCAAAATACGATCCATCGTAAAATGGTCGTAAGATGAGAAGACGAGTCTATAACGCTGCTATTGAGGCCCAGTTTGAGGAAGACCGGCAGATGCTCTTCCTAATGGGGCCACGTCAGGTAGGAAAGACGACAGCTAGTTTGCTTTCAGGTCACGACGATGAGGACCTGTACTATTTCAATTGGGACGACCTAGAACAAAGAGCTCTATTAACAAAAGGGGCCTCTGCCATTGCTGAGGAGGTCGATCTCGAGGCGCTCAGAGAGCCCAAGCCTGTGATCATTTTTGATGAAGTTCATAAGGCACCCCATTGGAAAGCCCTTCTTAAGGGGTTTTTCGACCTATATGGAACGCTAGCCCATATCCTTGTGACCGGCAGTGCCCGCTTAGATGTCTACAAGAAAGGGGGAGATAGCTTGATGGGGCGCTATTTCCGTTACCGCCTTCACCCTTTCTCGGTTGCCGAACTTGTCAACCCTACACTGCCCAAAGGAGAAATTCGATCGCCAAAATCGCTCCCGAAGGCCGACTGGGAGCGTCTATTGACCTTTGGGGGATTCCCCGAACCCTATTTGAATGGGACGAGGCGCTTTTACAACCGATGGCGCACCATGCGCAATCACCAGGTCTTCCGCGAGGACTTGCGGGACCTCAGCCGGGTTCAAGAGCTTTCGCAGATTGAACTCTTAGCTGAACTGATGCGCCTGCAAGCGGGCTCTCTCACCAGCTATCACTCGTGGGCAACTCACGTCCGTATCTCCTCCGATACCGTGCGCCGTTGGGTTGAGCTCCTACAATCGGTCTTCTATTGCTTTGCGATCCGCCCTTGGTCAAAAAACGTCGGGCGCTCCCTGCTGAAGGAACCAAAGTTCTATCTGTATGACTGGTCACTGGTCGATGACGAGGGGGCCCGCTTTGAGAATCTCGTAGCCTCTCACCTCCTAAAAGCGGTCCATTTCTGGAGTGACTACGGCTTTGGAGAGTATGGCCTCTTCTATATCCGCACTAAGGAGAAGCGGGAGGTCGATTTTTGCGTCACAAAAGAGGGGAAACCTTGGATACTCGTCGAGGCCAAGGTGGGAAAGGAGAGGCTCTCTCCGCAGCTGGGCTATTTTCAGGAGAAGTTGGGGTGCCCCTATGCCTTTCAGGTGGTGCGCGATCTCCCCTATGTCAACAAGGACTGCTTTGCACAAGATCGCCCCCTCATTGTCCCCGCCAGAACATTCCTCTCGCAGCTGATTTAACCTCTGATTACACGCTCCCATACACCTTGATCTACAGGTCTGGTCCCTTGCGTGTTATCGACCGGTTGTTAATAATGACTTTCTTAAACCAATGGAGGAATGTCGTTATGGAGATTCTACCCTCCTCGTCTGAGTCGAGTGTACCCTACCGCACGCTACCGCTCGGCTACCCGGTCTTTAGCGTTGCCTTCAGTCCAGATGGGCTGATCCTCGCATCGGGAAGCACTGACCACAAGGTCCATCTATGGGACACCATAACATTGGAGGAAAAAGGCTCCCCACTCAGTGGGCACACCGGGACCGTCTGGTGCCTGGCCTATCACCCGCAAGGAACTCTTCTGGCCTCAGCAAGCGTGGACAAGACGATCCGCCTATGGGATATGGCAAGCAAAAAGGTGACGTTTGTCCTTGAGGGACACACAAGCTATGTCTACTGTGCGGCCTTCAGCTCCAATGGACAACTCCTCGCCTCTGCAAGTGAGGATAGGACGGTCCGCCTATGGGATACCTCCACCGGCAAGGAGTTGCCTTTCTCTCCGCTTGAAACGCATGAGAGCCCGGCCTGGAGCGTTGCGTGGGCCCACAACGGGAAGACCCTGGCCTCGGGAACCGGGATGGGAAAAATCCACCTCTGGGAGGCCGCAACAGGGAAAAAGAAAGGGGCCCCTGTGGAGGGACATACGGCCCCTGTCCAGAGCCTTACGTTCTATTCGGATGACCATACCCTCGTCTCGGGATCTGGCGACACCACCGTTCGTTTTTGGGATCCCTCCGCAGGGAAGGAGATCCCTCCTCCCATAACCTGGCATACATCTGGGGTCAACAGCATCGCCCTAGGCCATAGCGAAAAGATTCTAGCCTCAGGCAGTAACTATCCGACCATTGGCCTTTGGGACGCTACCACGAGAAAAGGCAAAAGGACCCTAAGCGGCCACACAGGTAGTGTTCAGTGCGTTGCTTTGAATCCTACAAGCACGACCCTCGCGTCGGCAAGCCTCGACGAAACGATCCGCCTCTGGGACATCAGCCACCTGCTAATTTAGAGCTGTTACAATCTTATCCTGGGGGTGGCTAGTTATTTCCCTTCTTGCCCGACCCTGAGTATCCGTACCCGTTAGACCTTTTACCCCTGATTGTGACCTATCGTCCAGGGGGCGCGGCAGATGGTAGTCAGATAGCGCACATCGTGACGAGGCCAGGTCTTTAGACCTGGGTGAGGAGGGATGTCCGCTAGATGGCCACCAGCTGTAGATGCCCTCTGGGCGATAGGTCGCAATCAGGGGTTTTATCCTGGGTCTAGGAGATCGCCTTCGTGACGAGCTCTTCGAGGTGGGCAGGGCCCTCGATTTTGGGGAGCATGAGCTCGCGATGGCTCTCCCTCTTCTCAATGGAGAGGGTGAGCTTCTCGCCCCTGATTGTCCCTGCCAGGTACGTGTTCACGAGGGGGAGTCCTCTCACTAGGGGCGGGGGCTACCCACGTGAATATGTACCCAGCCAGGGCCTTCTTGTCTCAGTTGGTCTAGACCAGTTGAGAGAGAAAGGAGCGGGCGGAGACGATGCGAGGGGTCGGATCAAGAAAGCAGGTCTGGTGACTATAAGGCTGATCAAAGACAACCTGGAGGGCATATTGGGGTCTAAGCTGCATTTGAAAGTGCGCAAGTGAGGGGCTGATCTGCCGCGAATTGCCTAGCTTTACCTCGACTAGCATCCAGGGCTTTCCATTGTACGTGACCAAGAAGTCAACCTCTCGCTTCTCCTTGTCCCGGACATAGTGAAGGGTAAATACCCCCATCCCACAGTCGGTCCAAAAATCGGTCGCCTTAAGAAGGAAACAGGCCACCATATTTTCGGCCCTCGCTCCAGGATCACTGAGAAGTGACCAATCGGTCAGGTAGTACTTGGGCTCTTTGAGAAGAGATCGGGCAACACTATGCGCATAGGGCCTTACCTCAAAACAAACGTAGAGTGAAATGAGGTGTTTGAGCCACTGCATGACAGTGGTATGGCTGATCTGTACCTTACGAGCTAGCGAGGCATAGCTGGTCAAAGAACCGACCCCAGCCCGCAACATCTGAATGAGCAACTCCATCTGGGAAATTTCCCGAATTCGGGTTAGGTCACGCAGGTCCTCATGGAGCAGTTGATCCCACCGGTGGAGCGACCACTGGGTATGGTAGGCCTCTTCCCCTCGTAGGAGGGGATCGGGAAATCCCCCAAATCGCCAGAGGGCCTCGTAGAGGGAGTCTTCGATTTCACAAGGGGCGGGCCGAACGGCAATGGGTGTTACCTCGGGCTCCACAAGCTCTCTAATGGTGAAGGGATGAACGTGGTGGCGAAAGTACCGCCCCATCAAGCTGTCGCCCCCTTTCTGGTAGACATCGAGGCGGGCGCCTCCCGTCACCAAAATATGGGCTAGGTTAGGATAGAGATCATATAACCCCTTCAAGAAGAGCTTCCACGAGGGATAACGGTGGATCTCATCAAAAATAAGGAGAGGGACCGGCTCTTCCATCAGGCCAAGCTTAGCCTCCTGCCCTAGCGCTCTCCCCCCCTGCTGGATCTTGTCACGGTCGTTAGGATCATCCCAGGTATAATAGAGGACTCGAGGCCAGTCCTCCCCTACGTTGACACCTAGCGTGGTCTTCCCCACCTGCCGAGGCCCCATGACAAAGAGCATCTGCCGGTTTCTCTGGAAGTGGCCGGTAAAGACCTGGTGGTAAAAGCGGCGCATAACGGGCTCCTTCACCCACAAGTGTACCAGAAATCTTCATTTGGTCGGATTTTGCCCCAAATGCCGAAATTCCGGGGATTTTGTCGGGTAATTTCTGACCAAATGAAGGTTTTTTCAGGGTTGATAATCAGCAACTTAATGAATTTTTTTTCCTTTTCCTGACTTTTTGAGTGCCTTGTTTCATTTGGTCGGATTTCTCTAGGAAATGGCTTTGGTCACCAGCTCTTCGAGGTGGGCAGGGCCCTCGATTTTGGGGAGCATGAGCTTGCGATGGCTCTCCCTCTTCTCTATGGAAAGGGTCGACTTTTCCAGCTTTAGGGCGGTGATCTGGAAGCGAGAGGCAACGGTGCGGATCCGCATCAGGTGGTAAAACCACAGGGCCTCCTCTGGGGGCGTGCCGAAACGGTCCTTGAGTTCATCAAAGAGGTCGTCAACATCGGCTTCGGTAGGCGCATCCCCAAAACGGCTGTAGAACTCGAGGCGGAGGGTCGATTCGGGGATGTAATGCTCGGGAAGGTAGGCGCGCTGAGGGAATTCAAGCTTGACCTCGGTGAGAGTGTGGGGCGTTTTCCCTTGGAGCGACTGGACCATTCTTTTGAGCATCTTGCAGTAGAGGTTGAAGCCGATGGCGGAAACATGGCCCGACTGCTCCGTGCCCAGGATGGAGCCGCCGCCGCGGATCTCAAGGTCGCGCATGGCGACTTTAAAGCCGCCGCCATGAGGGCCTAGCTGCTCGAGGACATCGAGACGCTCCTTTGAGACGGCGCTGGGAGGGCGCTTTTTGGAGGTGAGGAAGTAGGCATAGGCCCTGCGGTTCCAACGGCCCACTCGGCCGCGCATCTGGTAGAGGTCGGCAAGGCCATGCCGATCGGCCCGCTCAACGATAATGGTGTTGGCGTTGGGGACATCAAGGCCGTTTTCAACGAGGGTAGTGGCAACGAGGATCTGAATCTTACCGGTGCGGAAGGCATGGAAGATGGTGTCGAGCTCATCGCCCGACATCTGCCCATGGGCAACCCCGATGCGGGCTTGCGGGAGGTCTTGCCGGAGGCGGTCGGCCACGCCGTAGATGGTCTCAACGCGGTTGTGGATAACGAGCGCCTGGCCATCACGGGCAAGCTCGCGGAGGAGGGCGTTTTTGGTTTTCTCCGCATCCTCCTCGCCAACGTGAGTCTTGATGGGGAGGCGGTCTTGGGGAGGGGTGGCGATGATCGAGAGGTCGCGACCCCCCATGAGAGCGAGGTAGAGGGTGCGGGGTATGGGCGTTGCCGAGAGGGTGAGGCAGTCGACCCCTGCTCTAAAAGCCCGGATCTTCTCTTTGACCCGAACGCCAAACCGCTGCTCCTCGTCGACGATAACGAGGCCAAGGTTGGAGAAGTGGACGTCGCTGCTGATGATGCGGTGGGTGCCGATCAGGATGTCGAGGGAGCCTTCAGCAAGGTGCTTGAGGGTGGCCTTTTGTTCCTTGGGGGTGCGGAAGCGGGAGAGGACACCGATCCGAACGGGAAAGTTCTCCATCCGCTGGGAGAAGTTATCGAAGTGCTGCATGGCGAGGACGGTGGTGGGGACGAGTATCGCCACCTGCTTGCCTCCGTCGATGACCGCCTTAAAGGCGGCCCGCATCGCCACCTCGGTCTTGCCATAGCCGACATCGCCGCAGACGAGGCGGTCCATCGGTTTGGGCTGCTCCATATCCTGCTTAACGTCGCGGATCGCCTTGAGCTGGTCGGCCGTCTCGACGTAGGGGAATTCCGATTCGAAGAGGAGGGTCTCCTCGCCATCGGGTGGGAAGGCAAAGCCGCCGGCAATCTCCCGCTCGGCATGGGCCTTGAGCATCTCTTGAGCGTATTTTCGGATCGCCTCTTCAGTCTGAGCGCGGACCCGGGCCCACTTGCCGCTCCCCAGGGTGTGGAGGACCGGTTTCTCCTCTTTGCCGCCAACATATTTGTTGACCAGGTAGGACTGCGCGAGGGGGACAAAGAGTTTTCCTTTAGAGGCATACTCGATGGCCAGGTACTCGGCGGTGTTCCCGTCGGTGTCATCCTTTTTGACAATGCCGAGGTAGCGGCCGATGCCGTGGTGGAAGTGGACGACGAGATCGCCGTCGGTGTAGTCGACCATCTCCTGGGGGGCGCTGCTGTAGACCGCCCGCTTTTGCTCGCGGCGGACCTTGTAGTGGTGGGTCAGCTCTGTGATAGGAAGGAGGGTGAGGCCATCCAAGGTAAAACCGCTTGAGAGGTACCCCTCGTGAACAGCGGCGACCTTGGTAATCCCCATCTGCTCGAGGAGGGCGCGGAGCCGCTTTTCTTCGCGGGAATTTTCGCAGATGAGATGGAGCTCGGTATTGTCGGGAATCCCCTCCGAGAGGGTGTGGAAGGGGTTTTTCCACCGGTAGGCCGAGAGGCGCTTGTCGAAGAGGGGGAAGGTGAGCGGATGGGGGGAGGCGCCCGAAGAGTAGTAGTCGACGCCGGGAGGAACTTCGATGTCACCGAGGGCGTCGATCGGAGTCGCGGGCCAGTAGAGTTTCTGGTAAGGGGCGGCTTTGTCCATCCAGTCGGCGAAGGCCTTGCCTCCGAGGCCGAGCGCGACGAGGCGGTCTTCAAGAGCGAGGAGGTCATCGAAGGCGATGCAGGTGTTCTCACCGAGGTAGTCGAAGAGGGTGGCGCTCTTGTCGCCGGTAAACTCATCGACTAGCGTAAGAGTGAGCTCCTTGACCTCGCCAGTTGAGCGCTGACTCCCCGGATCGAAGGGGCGGATCTTCTCTATCTCGTCTCCAAAGAACTCGATCCGGTAGGGGGCAAGGCTGCTTAAGGGGAAGAGGTCAACGATCCCGCCGCGCACGGCAAACTCCCCCTTATCGGCGACAACAGGGCGGCGGACAAAGCCGGCTCCCCCTAGCTCTTCGATGAGCCACTCGGGAGGGTATTCTTGCCCCACAGTGAGGTGGAGATCCCCCTTCTGGAACTGGTCGGGGGGAATCATGGGTTGGAGGGCCGCCTGGACCGGAGCGAGGAGGATCTGAGGGGTCTTGGCCGAAAGGAGGACCTTGAGGACCGAGTAGCGATCCCCGACCACATCGGGGCTGGGGGCGATCCCCTCAGAAGGGAGGTTCTCCCAAGCGGGAAGCTCGTGGACATTTTTTTGAAAGTAAAGGAGATCCTCATAGAGGCGCCCCTCCCGTTCCCCCCCCGTGAGGATCAGGAGGTGCTTGCCGGTTACCTCCTGAAGAGCTCTGGCGAGGACCGCCTTCGGGGCATCCCAGAGCTCCTCCACCAGAAGGTCGTGGCCAGCGCGGGCGGCCTCTGCGAAGGGCTTTAGGAGGGGTGTGAGGCGATCCATGCGCGTGCTCTCTCTAAGGCTGGTCTAAGGCCCGAGGGATCCCTCCCCCCTGCCTGGGCAAATCCCCTCTTACCGCCCCCTCCCCCTTTGATGAGGGGGGAGATCTCACTGATGAGCGCTTTGGCATCGTGGGGCACATCCCCTGCCATACGGGCAACGAGCTGGGCCTTGTCGGCCGCTCCCGATCCCAGGACAATCACCCCTTGCTTGAGGTAGGCGGCAATCTCGTCGGCAAGGGCCTTCAGGTCCTCCTCCTCTACCTGCTCCACCACGCAAGGGAGCGGGCCAATCGCCGTCGCGTTTTCCGCAAGGGCGAGGGCCTTTGCCTTCAGCTCCCTCTTCTTAGCCATCTTGATTTCGGCAGCGTAGTGGGTGTTCTCCTCCATCAGCTGTGAGGCCCGTTCCAGAAGGTGAGAGCGCTTGGTTTTGAGGAGGGAGGCGATCTCCTCTAGCTGCTCTTCGTGGGCCCGGATATGGTCGATCGCCGCCTGACCGGTCAGCGCCACAATCCGGCGCACACCCGCTGCGATACTCCCCTCTTCGGTGATCAAAAAGGTCCCGATCCTCCCCGAGCGGGTCGTGTGGGTCCCGCCGCAAAGCTCCTTGGAAAAACCCATGTCGATGACGCGGACCCTCGCCCCATATTTGTCGCCAAAAAATTGCTTTATATCCTCCCGCTTCTGAGCCTCAGCGTAGGTGAGCTCGTAGGTCTCTACCGGGCAGTCCTCCCGAATCCTGCTGTTGACCAGGTCTTCGAGCTGCCGAATCTCCTCCTTGGAGAGGGCCTTGTGGTGGTTGAAGTCGAAGCGGAGCCGCTCGGGAGCGACAACCGATCCCGCCTGCCCCACCTGCTCACCGAGCATCTGCTGGAGGGCCCAGTGGAGGAGGTGGGTGGCAGTGTGGTTAGCGGCAATCTGATCCCGCCGCTCCTGGTCGACCTCCCCCTTTACCTCGTCACCGAGCTTAAGGGAGCCGTAGACGACCTGACCGTGATGGGCGATCACCCCGGTATAGGGCGACGTCGTATCCTCAACTGAAAAGCGGGCCTCTTTGGCGTGGAGGTAGCCGGTGTCCCCCACCTGCCCCCCCTTCTCGGCATAGAAGGGGGTCTGATCGAGCACGACAAGCCCCTCCTCCCCCGCCTCTAGGACCGCCACAGGAAGGCTATCCCGGTAGAGGGCCATCACCTTCCCCTTGGCCTCAAGCTGCCCATAACCCAAAAACTGGGACTCCCCCGATCGCTTGACCAGGTCAGCGTAGATCCCCTGATCGACCCGCTGCTCGCTCTTCTTGTGGACCCGCTTGGACCGCTCCCTCGCCTCCTCCTCGAGCGCCTGGTAGCGGTCGAGATCGACGGTGAGAGAGGCATCCCGAGCCAGAAGGACGATCTCCTCAAGGGGAAGGCCATAGGTGTCCTTGAGCTTAAAGGCGTCGTCGCCCGAAATTGTCCCCCGCTTCCCTGCCCCCTCTACGATCTGGTTGAGGAGATTGCCCCCCCGCAGGAGGGTCCGGAAGAAGGCCTCCTCCTCGGTTGTCAGCACCTCCTCGATCTTCTGCGCGGCCCGCTCCAGTTCGGGGAAGTCAGCCCCCATCGCTCCAATCAGTGTCGGGAGGAGGCGCCCCATAAAAGGCTTAGTGAAGCCCAGCTGCCGCCCATACCGGACCGCCCGCCGCAGCACTTTACGCAGCACATAGCCCCGATCGACGTTGCTCGGAATCGCCCCATCGGCGATCGCAAAGGCGAGCATCCTCAGGTGGTCGGCGACCACGTGGAAGGGGGCCCGCTCCTCCCCATACTTTTGCCCCGATAGCTCCTCGACCCGCCCAATGATCGCCTGGAGAACGTCGGTTTCGAAAACTGAGTGCTTCCCTTGCTTTAGCAGGGCAAGTCGCTCCAGGCCTGCGCCGGTATCGACGCAGGGTTTGGGAAGGGGGCGCATCTGCCCCGTCCCATCCCGCTCATACTGCATAAAGACCAGGTTCCAAAACTCAAAAAAGCGCTCCCCCTCGGTATCCTCGTAGGGGCTCTTCGCCTTCCCAAAATCGCCCCCCCGGTCGTAGAGGAGCTCTGAACAGGGGCCGCAGGGACCGGTATCTCCCATCGCCCAGAAATTGTCCCGCTCATCCAGCCGCACGATCCGCTCAGCGGGAAGGTACTGGCGCCATAGCTCATAGGCCTCATCATCTTCCCGGAAGACCGAGGCCCAGATCCTCCCCCCATCAAGGGAGAAGCCCCCCGTCGCCAGCTCCCAGGCCATCTCGATCGCCTCGGCCTTGAAGTAGTCCCCAAAGGAGAAGTTCCCCAGCATCTCAAAAAGGGTAAGGTGGCGAGTGGTGTGCCCTACGTTCTCCAAGTCGTTATGCTTGCCCCCCACCCGGACACACTTTTGGCTGCTCGCTGCCCTCTTGTAGTCGGCTGCCCGCTTGCCCAAAAAAAGATCCTTAAACTGCACCATCCCCGCGTTGACAAAGAGGAGGGTTGGGTCGTCGTGAGGGACGACCGGCGCTGAGGGGACCCGGGTATGGCCCCGCCCCACAAAGTAATCTAAAAATTTCTTTCTAATCTGATGACTGAGCATGGCGTAGAGGGGTTAAAGCCACCCATCCTAACCCTCAGGGTCATTCTTGAACATAAGCCATTGACGCCGATCTTGATTTTTACTTAACATATGCCTGCACCCCAAAACAAAGGAGGAGATGATGTCATTCATCGATGTTCTGCAAAAAACCGGGTCGACCCTCTGCTACGGCGCTGCCGGACTCAGCACCTGCTCGTGCCTGCTCGTCACTTCTGAGCTTGTACGACGCCTGCTCGCTCAACTACCCGATGTCGTCCAGGAGCCCGTTACCGGCCCTGCCAACTGGGTGGATGAGAAGATCAATCATGTGGGTTCTGACTTCTGCAAGATTATCTTTCCCAACCGGACGAAGGAGACGAAGCACCTAGTCGCAACGGCCCTCGTGACGTGGTTTGCGGCTATCCTCCTCTTTGAGGTGGCTCGCCGCTACATTGGGCAGCCCTACCAAATTCCCAACCCGACGATCCTGACCTTCCGAGGGGATAGCATTCTGGCAGCAGCTGGATTGGCTAAATAGCATCCTCAGGGCGGACGATCCGCTCGACCTCTCCTTTCCCGAAGAGGGGAACCTCATCAAAGGTGATGAGGACCGCCCCACTCTTGACGAGACCGGGAAAGGAGAGGGTCCCCACGCACCGGTTCAGAAAGGCTGCCAGGGTCGGGTCGTGCCCGACAAACAAGGTCGTTTTTCCCGGTACAATCCGCTGTAGCATCCGCTCGTCATCAAAAGAGGGGCCGAGGCTCTCTTCAGTGTGGAGATCGCCGCCGAGCGCCTCAACCAAAATCTCCGCTGTCTGAAGTGCCCTGAGCAGGGGTGAGGTATAGGCCATGTCGACCCGTACTCCAAGATCATGAAGGTAGGCGGCAACAGCCCGCTGTACCTGGCTCCCCTCCTCAGAGAGGGGGCGCAAGGCGTCGTCAGGGTAGTCGGCTGCCGGTTCTGGCTTAGCATGGCGAACCGCAATGAGTCGTGTGGGCATCCCCACCGCTATACCTCACCGCTCTCTTTTTCCGCTTGTTAGCAACCAACAAAAAAATACACTTAGCACGGGCAAATATCTGGCGAAACTATCGGAAATGACCTTTCATTTGCCACAAATTAATGACCCCTTTACAATACTCGAAGCATCGGAGTGATTTTGAGAGGAAGGAAATCCATTAAAGGAGAAATTTTATGACAGCACTTACAGCACTACAACACGTGCAGAACGCAGCGCTTACTTTAGGCCTTCGTGGGCCTGCGCTCGCCGCTCAGCTGGCAGCCGTTGGCGCCGGCCTTGAAGCGGGGATCAAAGTTGCAGGGATTATCGCCAGCCCCATCGGTGGCGAGTACCTCTCCAACTACTTCACAGCCAAATTTGCAAAAGATCAGGAAGGAAAGTGGGTAATCGACAATACAAACGGTGAGCGCACCCTAGGTGGGCGCGCCTTCGAGGCTATCCATGGCGCAGAGGTGATTGCGGCGATCCGCCCCTTCAAGGAGAAGAGTATTGCCCACAACCTGCTGACCTTTGCCGGCCTGGGCGTCCTCTCGGTGGGGGCATTGCAACTCGTCCACCTTGCGGGTGGTCAGCCCCACTGGCTGTACAACTCGATTGCCGAGAAGCTCGGGTTCACCCTCCGGCTTACCGAGGTCTCTCCCTGGAGCCAAATTAAGGTTTCCATTGGGCAACTGAAAGACCTTTGGAATAGCCGAGCAGCTGCTTAAGGCTTAGTCGCTGCTGCCCCTCACCCCTGTCCGGGTGAGGGGCTTTTTTTTCCCCGTTTTTTCTTGATAAGATCAAGGGAAGGGCCTAGTTTTCAGAACAACTAGTGGAGGCGGGAAATGGACGACGAACTAAAAAAGAATCTTTATAAGATTGCAGGGACCATTCGGGGCCTAGCAATGGATGCGGTCCAGAAGGCCAACTCGGGCCATCCGGGTCTCCCCTTGGGCTGCGCTGAGCTTGGCGCCTACCTCTACGGCCATGCCCTCCGCCACAACCCGGCTAACTCAAGCTGGCTAAACCGGGACCGCTTTGTCCTTTCTGCTGGCCATGGGTGCATGCTCCAGTATGCCTGCTGCCACCTGGCCGGCTTTAAGCTGTCGCTCGATGAGATCAAGCGGTTTCGGCAGCTCCACTCCCAGACGCCGGGCCACCCCGAGTTTGGCCACACCGATGGGATCGAGGTCACAACGGGCCCCCTCGGGCAGGGGGTCGGAAATGCGGTGGGCCTTGCGCTCGGCGGGAAGGTCTTGGCCGCTCAGTTCAATACCCCTACCCATGCCCTCTTTGACTACAAGGTCTACTGCCTAGCGGGCGACGGGTGCATCATGGAGGGGGTGAGCGCAGAGGTGTCGTCGCTAGCGGGACACCTCGGCCTCGACAACCTGATCCTGATCTACGACTACAACCAGATCTGCCTCGACGGCCCCATCTCAGAGTGCCTCTCTGAAGACACGAAAAAGCGGTACGAGGGGTATGGCTGGGAGGTCTACGAGATCGACGGCTACGACCTCGACGCAATGGATCAGACCCTGACCCACATCCGGAAGCATCAGAAAAAGCCGGCCCTTGTCCTCTGCCACACCGTCATCGGAAAGGGCTCTCCCCACAAAGCGGGAAGCCACAAGGCCCACGGCTCTCCTTTGGGTGCCGAAGAGGTTAAGCTGACAAAAGAGGCTCTGGGGCTCCCTGAGGAGGAGTTTTTTATCCCCCAAGCGGTGCAGAACTTCTTCAAGGCAAAGCAAAAACGGGATGCCGAGGCGGAGGAGCGGTGGCAGGTCCTTTTCAACGAGTGGTCCAAGGTCAACGGCGACAAGCGGAAGATCTTTGATGCGATGCGGGAAAAGCACCTCCCTGCCGACCTCGAGGAGCAGCTGAGAAAGCTCCCGATCACTAGCCCGATCGCCGGGCGCAATGCGGCCCAGGAGTGCCTGAATTTCCTCGGCGACGCCCTCCCCCAGTTGATCGGGGGCTCGGCCGACCTTTCGGGCTCCGACATGACGATGATGAAACACTTTCCGATCATCACCCCCCACGACTTCAAAGGGAAGAACATCAAGTACGGCGTGCGCGAATTCGGTATGGCCACGGTCGCCACCGGCTTAGCGCGTACCGGGATGCTCACCCCCTTCATCGGGACCTTCTGCACCTTTTCTGACTACATGCGCAATGCCGTCCGCCTCGCCTCGCTTGCGCGGATTCAGGTCATCTACCAGTTCACCCATGACTCGATCTTCCTGGGCGAGGATGGCCCGACCCACCAAGCGGTGGAGCACTACATGGCGCTCCGGGCGATCCCCCATCTTCACGTGATCCGCCCGGGAGATGCCAACGAGGTAAAGATGGCCTGGCTAGCCGCTTTGCGCTACAAGGGACCGACCGCCCTTATCCTCTCCCGCCAAAAGCTCCCGGCCCTCCAGGGCACCGACCTCCCCTACGAAGAGGGGGTGGGGCGGGGTGCCTATATCCTCCGCAAGGAAAAATCGGGCCCCGACTACACCCTGATCGCCACCGGCTCAGAGCTCCATCTCGCCTCGGACGTGGCCGATGCCCTCGAGAAGATGGGCAAGGGGGTCAGGGTTATCTCGATGCCCTGCTGGGAGCTCTTCGAGCACCAATCAGAGGACTATAAGAAGGGAATTCTCGGAGGCAACCTGGGCAAGCGGGTTAGCCTTGAGGCGGGGGTCGACCAGGGGTGGTACAAGTATATCGGTCGCGATGGGATTGCCATCTCCCAGGATGACTTTGGCGCTTCAGCCCCAGCCGACGCCCTGGCTCAGGAATTTGGCTTCACGACCGAAGCGGTCCTCGAGCGAATCCTCGACTGATAACGCCTTTTGCCGAGCTTTCCACAGGCGATGGAGCCAAGATTGTGGTGATCCATCGGGCTCCGCCTACCTGGGACAAGGTCGGGCAGCTCCAGGCTCTCTAGGGGCCTTAAGCCCCCATCAAGGGAAAATGAGTAACAAATTCATTTAGAGAAACTTATGCACATCGCTTGCCTTACTGCCTATATTTCTGCATAATCCCTATAAAAACTGAGGTTTTATGAAGCCCCGAGACCGGCTCTACCAGGTTGCTTACCGCCAGCAGGGCTACTTTACTGCCCGTCAAGCGGCCCTAGCAGGCTATGCTGACAGCGCTCCCGCTTACCACATTGCCGCTGGCAACTGGATCCGTGAAGATCGGGGCATCTACCGCCTCGCCCATTTTCCCAACCATCCCGATAGTGACGCCATGGTCTGCTGGCTCTGGACCTCCAACCGTGAGGGCCGACCTCTTGGTGTCTTGTCCCATCAGAGCGCACTAGATCTGCATGACCTGTGCGATATTAATCCACGCAAATGGCACATGACTGTTCCAAAGGGCTTTCGCAGAGCAGTCATACCTGGAACCTTGGTTCTTCATAAGGAAAGCTTGGGCGATGAAGATATCACGAGTTATTCTGGCCTACCCATCACCACCCTTTTCCGCACCCTTTATGATCTAATTTGGGAACAATCGGTCGCTCCAGAACAACTCGTCATGGCCATTGATACTGCTCTGAAAAGGGGCCTCCTAGACAAAAAAACCCTTGCAAAGTTGCGTAACGCGCTCCATCCTAACTCCAAGTTTATCGATTTCCTGCTGGAGAGCTTGGAACATGGAGATCAAGCACTACAAGAGGCCTTGTGATTTTCTTGAAGGTCTCAATGCTCGGCTACGGAACATTGCCAAATCGGAAAACCGACCTATCCGTTCTATCCGAAGACAGGTGGCCTTTGATCGGCTATGGGCCCGCCTGAGTCACTGCCGGCCCAATCCTTGGGTACTCAAGGGGGGACACGCGATGGAACTTCACTATCGCAAAGCCCGCGCGACCCGAGATATGGACCTAACGGCTGCACCCCCGCGCGGCTCTCAGCCTATAGCCGCTACTGAGGAACTTGCTGCTACCTTTCGGATTCACGATTTGCCTACGATCGATGATCACTTCCGCTTCCATACCATTGGGCGATGGCAACCTCTTCAAGTCCCTACCATCGGCATCCGCCAGCTCGTCGATGTCTTCATCGCTGATCAACAATTCGACAGATTCCACGTTGATCTGACAACCAGCGATGGGCCGATCTCGCCCCTGCTTCACCTCCCAGGGGAAGACTGGCTGGGTTTTGCAGGGATCGCACCCGCACAAATTGTCACTCTCAGCAAGGAGCAGCAGGCCGCGGAGAAATTTCACGCCTACACCGCCCCAAGAACAACACCCAATACCCGAGTCAAGGACCTGATCGACCTTCTGCTGCTCACCCGCGATTCCCAATGTGATCCCTATCAGTTGGTAGAAAAAATGCACTCTCTTTTCAGTAGCCGGGGCTCACACCCGCTGCCAGACTGCCTGTTTCCTCCTCCAGCTGAATGGGCCCTCCCCTTTCACGAAATGGCACGGGAGTGTGGCTTTCCCCTCTCCCTACAACAAGCCTTTGAAGAGATTGCCGCCTACTATGACCACCTCCCCCTAGAGGCGGTCCATGCGTGAGAGCTGCCTGGTCCTAGGGGGAGGGATCACGGGGCTGGCGTGCGCTTATGAGCTGCAAAAACAGGGAAAGCAGGTCACGCTGCTGGAGGCTTCAGGGCGACTCGGGGGCTGGATCGAGACCGAGCGGGGGGAATTTCTGTTCGAGAAGGGGCCAAAGAGTGTGTCGGCAGCCGCTCTCCCCTTCATCGAGGAGCTCGATCTTGGCCATGAGGTGATCTGGGCACAAACCCCAAGAAGATACCTATGGTGGAACGGCAGGCTCCACAAGGTCCCCACCACTCCTCTAGGGGTCATGGTGAGCCCCGTAATGAAGGGGATCCGATTAGCTCTACTCAAAGAGCCCCTTATCGGCCGCTATGACAAAGAGGATGAGTCGATCGGTCACTTCCTGATCCGCCGCTTCAACAAGGCTCTACTGGACCGGCTTGTCCACCCCTTCACAATGGCTCTCTATGGGAGTAGCCCCGCCGAGCTCTCGATCCGCTCTACCCTCCCCCACCTCTGGCAGCTGGAGCAGCAAAAGGGCTCGGTGATCCGAGGGATGGTGGGGCGGAGGCGCCAGCCACGGTTTTTCTCCTTTAAGCGGGGCCTCTCCCGGCTGGCGGAACGGCTCGGCGAGCGGCTTGAGGCAGAGATCGTGCTGAATTGCCCAGCGGAGAAGATCCGGTGCCACCGCGATCGGGTCGAGGTCGAAGCGGGAGGGAGGTCTTTTGTTGCCGACCATGCCTACGCTGCCCTCCCGCCGCCAGCCCTGGAGAGGCTCACCCGGGCACCCAAGGTTAGGGTTGAATCGGTCGGGAGGGTCGACCTGGGGTGGCGCAAAGGGGTGCTGAAAATGGCGGGGTCGGGCTACCTGGTCCCCTCAAGCGAAGAGGAGAGGATCTGGGGGGCCAGTTGGGACTCGGCGATCTTCCCCGAGCAGAATGGGAGGGCGGGTGAGACCCGGATCACGGTGATGATGGCTGAGCCCACTGTTGAGGGTGCGCTAGAGGCGGTGGGGCGCCACCTGGGAATCGATGAGGTGCCCGATTTTGCCTCTGCCTACCGGATCGAGGGGGCGATACCGCAGTACGGGTATGGGCATGCCGAAAGGACCCAGCGGATGGAGCGGGATCTGCCCAAAAGACTCACCATTGTCGGCTCCTCTTTCTACGGAGTGTCGGTAAGCGATTGCATCAGCTCAGCACAAGCGGGTGGGTCCTCTCGTTGAGCCGGTCCCCATAATCGTATCCCAAAGTCCGCAAAGTGGACCGATAGGGATCGCGCCCGTTTCGGGTGTAGACCGCGCCGGCGGTCCCATAGACGACCAAGAGGCCGGGCCCGAGATTGAGAGGGGCTGTCTTAGAAAAGAAGGTGGCCACCCCGTTGGGGTCGAGGTGCCACCCCCCCACTACCCCCTGAAAGGCGCTCATCTCTTCCAGCGTAGCCCCCTCCAAAAGGGTGATCCGCTGGTCGTAGAGGAGGCGCAAGGGGCGGACGGCGATCAGTTGGGTCGCAACCTCAGCTAACTTTTTGCTTTTCACTAAAAGGGCAATCGCCTCATCTCCCCGCCATAGGTCCCTCCCCTCCCCTTCCGGGAGGACAAAAGGGGTGAAGAGCCCTTCAAAAGCGATAGAGCCGTGCTGCTTGAAATAGTGGTGGTGATCGCTTACGAGGGCATAACGCATGCTGGGATTATACAGGATGAGTGCGTAAAATGGTGCTATGAATCCTCTGCAGGAATTTCAAAATAATATTGGTGAGATTGAGCGGCGGCTGGGCTACCTCTTTCACGACAAGCAGCTGCTCGAAATGGCCTTCACCCACCGCTCCTTTATCAACGAGCACAGGGAGCTGACCGCCGTCCACAACGAACGTCTTGAGTTTTTAGGGGATGCGGTCTTAGGGATGATCATCTCGGCCTACCTCTACGAGTTAGGGCCCCAGATGCCGGAAGGGGAGCTCTCCCTCCTCCGCTCCCGCCTGGTCGAAGCGGCCGCCTGCGCCGACTACACGGCCGAGCTGGGGGTGGGGGACCACCTCCTCTTGGGTAAGGGGGAGCGGATCCATGCCACTCGGGGGCGGGACTCGATGCACGCCAACCTTTTTGAGGCGATCGTGGGGGCGATCTACCTCGATGGAGGTCTTGAGGTAACCAAACATTTTCTTTTCACCCACTTTGGCCCTACCTTTGCCGACCGGATAGCCAATCCTGCCCAAAACTGGAAGGCCGAGCTGCAGGACTATACCCAGAGGACCCACGGGACGACCCCTGAGTACCGTCTGCTCGCCGAAGAGGGTCCCGACCACGCCAAGACCTTTGTGGTGGCGGTCTTTGTCCAGGGGGAGAAGCTCGGCCAGGGGGAGGGCCCCTCCAAAAAGGAGGCTCAGCAGCTGGCTGCCAAAGAGGCAATGGAGGAGCTACATGGCAAAGGTTAAAAGCGCTTGGTTCTGTTCCGAGTGTGGTCATCAGCAGGTGAAATGGAGTGGGCAGTGCCCCGCTTGCGAGGCGTGGAATACGCTGCAGGAGGAGACTGTGGTGGCAGCGCAGAGCCGCTTTGAGGCACGGGGACCTGAGCCCTCTAAGCCCATTCAGCTGAAGGAGATCGCCCACCTAGTCACCCCCCGCTATACGACCGGCATGGGAGAGCTCGACCGGATGATGGGGGGCGGTGTGGTAGTCGGCTCGCTCACCCTGGTGGGGGGTGAGCCGGGGATCGGGAAATCGACCCTGCTGCTGCAGCTCACCCAGGCCTTTGCCGACAAGGGGCTAAAGGTGCTCTACATTTCGGCCGAAGAGTCGGTCCAGCAAACGGGTGAGCGGGCGGGGCGCCTCGGCGTCGACACCGACAACCTCTACCTCCTCAATGAGACCCACTTTTCGCTGATTCAAAAGCAGGTCGAGGCCCTCAGGCCCGAGGTGGTGATCGTCGACTCGATCCAGATGATCTACAAGGGGGAGATCCCCTCCGCCCCAGGCTCGGTCACCCAGGTGCGGGAGTCGGCGATGGAGTTTATGCACCTGGCCAAGCAACGGGGCATTGCCATCTTTTTGGTCGGCCATGTGACCAAGTCGGGAGAGCTCGCGGGCCCCCGCGTCCTGGAGCACCTGGTCGATACGGTTCTCTATTTTGAGGGGGATAAGCAGCACCACCTGCGGCTAATGCGAGGGGTGAAGAACCGGTTCGGGCCAACCGATGAGGTGGCCGTTTTCCAAATGGGCAGCAAAGGGCTCGAGCAGGTGGAGAATCCCTCTGAGCTATTCATTGAGGAGCGCCGCTCCGATTTGGCAGGCTCGGTTATTGTGCCAACGCTGGAGGGGTCGCGGCCAATCCTGGTTGAGATTCAGGCGCTCGTCACCCGGACCGCCTACTCGACCCCCTCGCGCCGGTCGATCGGCCTCGACCAGAGCCGCCTGGCCCTGCTGCTAGCGGTCATGGAAAAGAGGCTCAGCTACCCGCTGACCGGCCACGATGTCTTTGTCTCGGTAGCAGGGGGGATCAAGGTGACCGAACCGAGCACCGACCTGGGGATTTTGCTCGCGGTCGCCTCGAGCTGGCTAGGGACACCGATTCCGTCGGACACCCTCGTGGTGGGAGAGGTGGGGCTCGGAGGTGAGGTCAGGACGGTCCGCCGGGTAGAGGCCCGCATTAAGGAGGGCAAACGGATGGGCTTTACCCGCTTTGTCCTCCCCAAGCGCTCCCTTAAGGGGCTCGATCGAGAGGGGACCCTCCTGGAGGGGGTCGACCTTGTCGAAGAGGCGATACAGGCTCTCTTGCCAAGTAAATAATTTATTGACACTTTGGCAGTATGGGAATATTGTCGTGGCAGTGGGCTCGGCTCGGCGAGCTTAGCCTGGATGCTCAGTATGAGCTCCATGAATTTCGGGGGGCGGTAGGGAGCCTGGGCCAGGGTATCGGCTACCTCGACACCGATTCGGAGGATCGGGAGGGTTACCATCTGCTTGGGTGGGAGGAGGGGAACTTGGTCGCCTACCTGCGGGTTCAGGATGAGGGAAAGGAACTTACCCTCGACCGGATGGGGGTGAGGCGAGCCGATCTGTGGCCAGCGTTGATTCGGGAGGCGCTCGAAGAGATGGGGCGCTCCTACAGGGGGCGCTCCATCACCCTCCAGGTCGATCCTCAGCTGGAGGGGACCTGTCAGGCGATGGGTTTTGTTGCGGTCAGCTCCCCCTTCAACCTAGAGGGGCGCCCCCACATCGAGATGACTAGCCGGCCCCGTGGCTAACGGTGCCGATGCCGCGGATCTTCTGGGACACCTTGGGATTGCCGCGATAGCTGACCGAGCCGGCCCCATTGACCTCAACGTTCAGCCGCTCAGAGGCGCTAACCTCAGCCTTGCCCGTCCCATTGATCTCAATATCGGTGCTCTCGGTCTGCAGATCGAAGGCAAGGTAGCGGCCTGCCCCATTCACCTCCACCTCCTGGTGTTCGACCTGCCCCGCCATATTCACCTGGCCCGCTCCGTTGATCTCGACCTTCAGCTCGGTGCCCTCGATGGTAAGGTCCGCTTTGCTCGCCCCCTGGATCTCCAGAACCAGCATCTCCGTCGTCAGCGTCCCGGTATTGCTAAGCATAGCGGCCCCCTCAAGCGAGATCTTTTTGAGCCGCCTCACCCCCACCTCGTAGGTAATGGGTGTTTGCGAACCGATTCCGCGCGGTGTTTCGATTTTCAAGCTGTTCCCGTCAACGGTGGTTTTAAGCTGCCCAATCACCCCATCATCGGCCGTTACCCTGAGGGTAGCCCCCCCATCTTGGCTGATGATCAGGTTCCCAAACCCCTCAAACTCGATCTTCTCAAAATTCTTAACAGGTCGATCTTCACTCTTTGCGAAGAGGGTCATCGAAAGGGTGATTAACAGAGTAAGCGCAAGTCTCATAATCTACCTCCTAGGTATCTGCCCACCCTAGCCCTTTTGCCGAAATATTGGATAGAGGCTATACCTGGTGGAAAACATGAGCAAGGAGATCGCCATGCCCGCAACACTGCAACAACAGACCCTTCCCGACCTCGAGTACGACTACAACGCCCTCGAGCCGGTGATCAGCGCCGAAATCATGGAGCTCCACCACAAAAAGCACCACCAGGCCTACATCAACAACTACAACAAATTGGCCGAGCAACACCACGAGGCCGAAGCCAAAGGGGATGTCGCCAAGATGATCGCCCTCCAGTCGGGGCTGAAATTCAACGGGGGGGGCCACGTGAACCACACGATCTTTTGGACCAACCTCGCCCCCCAAAACAAGGGTGGGGGAAAGGCTCCAAGCGGCCCCCTTGCCGATGCGATCAAAGCCCAGTGGGGCTCCCTGGATGCCTTTATTGAAAAATTTAATGCGCGCACAGCGGCGATTCAAGGGTCGGGATGGGGATGGCTAGGTTACTGCCCTGAGGATAAACGCCTTGAGATAGCGACCTGCGCAAACCAAGATCCCCTCAGCACCGAAGGGCTAGTCCCCTTACTCGGGGTCGATGTCTGGGAGCACGCCTACTACCTCCAGTACAAGAATGTCCGCCCCGATTACCTCAAGGCGATCTGGAAAGTGATCAACTGGGCCAATGTAGCTGAGCGGTATCAACGCGCTAAGGGTTAGGTTTTTTCTTTACTTGTAATAATTAGGGGAGACCCTATAAAATAGATTATTACAAATAGGGAGCTATTATGGGACTCTTTTCCCGAGTGAAGCCAAAGCTGCAGGCGCTGCCTAAAGCCAAAGAGAATTTTAACGGCTGGCAGAAGTGTGAGGGGTGTGAGGAGCTGATCCACCAGAAGGACCTGGAGAAAAACCTCCAGTGTTGCCCGAAGTGTGACCACCACTACCGCCTTTCGGCTAAGGTCCGGATCGCTACTCTTACCGACCCCGACTCTTTTAAGGAGCTGTTCGGGGAGATTCAGCCGGTCGATGCCCTCCACTTTGTCGACACAGAGAGCTACAAGAACCGGATCAAGGCGGCCCAGAAGCGGTCGGGGGCAAAGGATGCGGTGGTGACGGGGATAGGGATGATCCGCTCCCATCCGGTGGCGCTTGCTGCCCTCGACTTTGATTTTATGGGGGGATCGATGGGGTCGGTGATGGGGGAAAAACTCACCCGCCTGATCGAGCATGCAGCCGAGAAGGGCTTGCCGCTGGTGATCGTATCGGCCTCAGGCGGAGCGCGGATGCAAGAGTCGTTTCTGTCGCTGATGCAGATGGCCAAGACCGCTTCGGCCCTAAACAAGCTGTCGGAGAGGGGGCTCCCCTTTATCTCGGTCCTCACCCACCCCACCTCGGGCGGCGTGACCGCCTCTTTTGCAGCGCTTGGCGATGTGATCATCGCTGAGCCTAAAGCGCTCATCTGCTTTGCTGGTCCCCGGGTGATCGAGCAGACCATCAAGCAGACCCTCCCCGAGGGGGCACAGCGCTCCGAATTCCTTCTGAAACATGGGATGATCGACCGGATCGTCCCCCGAAGCAAGCTGCAGGGGACCCTTGCCACCTTACTCGAGTACCTGACGGGAAATGGGAAGCAGGCAACGCGGATCTCCAGCCAAGAGCTGGTCTCTTCACTCAAACAGTTGATCAACACTGCCGATGAAAAAAATTAAGATCCCTACCCTTGTACAGGAGGGGGCCGAAGTCCCCACCTACGGTACGCCGGGGGCGGCCGGAGCCGACGTTCGAGCCCACCTTGAAAAGGGCGTCACCCTTAACCCCGGCCAGCGGATCCTTATCCCGACCGGCCTTAAGATGGCTATCCCTGAGGGGTATGAGATTCAGGTGAGGCCCCGCTCAGGCCTTGCCCTAAAACAGGGGATCACCGTACTGAATACTCCAGGGACGATTGATTCGGACTACAGGGGGGAGATTGGAGTAATCCTCATCCACCTTGGCCAGGAACCCTTTGTGATCGAGCCGGGGATGAGAATTGCCCAGCTGGTCCTAGCGCCGGTCGTCTCGGCTGAGTTTATTGAACATGAGGAGCTCCTCAGCTCGGCGCGAGGACTGGGGGGCTTTGGCAGCACAGGACAGTAATGACCGATCTGGACAAGGTGATCGACCCAAACACCATCCTCTTCCTCAAGGTAGAGGAGCGAGATGAGGCGATCAAAGAGCTCGTCGAGTGCCTCCATAGGAGCCATAAACTCAAAGTCCCCGACCCCTTTCTTGCTGCGGTGCTAGCCCGTGAGACCCTGGTCTCAACCGGTATTGGGATGGGGGTGGCCTTTCCTCACGCTAAACTCCCCGAGCTAAAGCAATTTTTTGTCGCCATTGGGATCCAAAAGGAGAGGGGAATCGAATGGCACTCCCCTGATCGGACACCGGTCCGGCTGATCTTTTTGATCGGGGGCCCCGACAATCAGCAGAATGCCTACCTTACCCTCCTTTCCCGCCTCACCGTCGTCCTCAAGGAGGAGGAGTGCCGGAAAAAGCTCCTCAAAGCTGAGAGCGCTGAGGAGGTCGCCGAGTTGATTATCAGCTACACACCCGATTGACGGGAAACGGATCCCTCTCTATACGGGGGTATTGCTTAGGAGGTAGTGATGGACCTAAAGATTGCGGACGTTGCCAAGCTCCTTCATGTCTCCGAAGAGGCGATCGAGCGGTTGCTAAAAGAGGAGAAAATCCCCTCCTACCGGATCCAGGATGAGGTCCGTTTTAACCGGAGTGAGGTGGAGGCCTGGATGATGGAGGTCCAAGTCGACCAGGAGGGGAACTGGATCCTCGGCAGCTCAGCTGAACCCGACAAGGGGATGCACAAGTTTAGCCTCTACCGGGCGCTCAACAAGGGAGAGGTTTACGACGGGGTTGCCGGCGGGACTAAGGAGGTGCTCATCCGCGCTGCTGTAGCCCAGATGGCGCCCAAGTTTAAGCTCGATGCTGAAGGGATCTCTGGCCTCCTTCTCGACCGGGAGAGGCTGATGCCGACCGCCCTCAATCACGGCATTGCCTTGCCCCATACCCGCGACTTTCTGCTCGACAGCTTTCACGATGTGGTCGCGGTGGTCTATCCGGCAAAGCCGATTGAGTATGGGGCGCTCGACGGCCAGCCGGTTCATACTCTCTTTTTCCTCTTTGCTTGTTCCGACAAGCGCCACCTCGACCTTCTTTCGAAGGTTGCCCACTTTTGCAACGAGGAGAGCCACCGGCAGCTCCTCCTGACCCGGCCGAATCGGGTCGAACTCCTCGCCCGCATCCGAGAATGGGAGGGGGGGCTCAAGCGGCCCTAAGTGCTAGCCGGGGCGGGTTGTTCGGTGGCGGTAAGGCGCTCCCCTTCCACCGTAATGAGGAAATGCTTCCCTTCACCTGGATGGCGGAGAATCTGCTCGGAGAGTTCATCTTCGAGGTACTCGCCGATGGCTCGGCGGAGCGGACGGGCACCCATCTCAGGTTCATACCCCTTTTCAACTAAGAACCCCTTGGCTGCCTCATCGAGATGGAAGTGAATGTTGCGCTGAGAAAGGCGCTGCTGAACCTTCTTGACCTCGATCTCGACAATCTTCTCGAGATCGGGTGTCCCAAGCGCCTTAAAGACGACAGTGGCGTCGATCCGGTTGAGGACCTCTGGCTTAAAGGTCTTCTTTAGCTCAGCCATGATCTTCTCCCGCATAGCCTCGTAGTTGGTTACCCCTTCGGTTGCACCGAAACCGACCTCGGTCGTTTTGCGGATGAGGTTGGCCCCAACGTTACTGGTCATGATGATAACGGTGTTGCGGAAATCGATCTTGCGGCCAAAGGAGTCGGTTAGCCTCCCCTCTTCAAGGACCTGCAGGAGGAGATCCATCACATCGGGATGAGCCTTCTCAATCTCGTCAAAGAGGACAACGCTATAGGGCTGCTGCCGGATCTGCTCGGTAAGCTGTCCCCCCTCCTCGTGTCCAACATAGCCGGGAGGGGAACCGGTCATCCTCGAGACGGCAAACTTCTCCATGTACTCCGACATGTCGACCTGGATAAGGGCCTCTTCACGGCCGAAGAGGTGCTCAGCAAGTGAGCGGGCAAGGAGGGTTTTGCCAACACCGGTGGGGCCGAGAAAAAGGAAGGAGCCGGTAGGGCGATTCGGATCCTTAATCCCCGTGCGGGAGCGGCGGATCGCTTTGCAAACGAGGCGGACCGCCTCCTCTTGACCGATGATATGCTGGGTGAGCTCCTCCTCCATGTTGAGGAGCTTGCTGCTCTCCTCTTCGGTGAGGCGGGTGACGGGAATATGGGTCTGCTTGGCCACAACAGCGGCAACATCATCCTCATCGACGATCGCCTGGTGCTCATCCTTGTTGGACTCCCACTCCGACCGCTTATTCTGAAGCTGCTCCTGAAGGGTCTTTTCCTGGTCCCGGAGGCGGGCCGCCTTCTCATACTCCTGAGCGCCGATCGCCTCCTCTTTGGCGCGCCGGGTCTGGTCGATCTCAAGCTCGAGCTTGCCAAAGTCGGCGGGCTGATCCATCGTCTCAATCCGCTTGCCCGCTCCCGCTTCGTCGAGGAGGTCGATCGCCTTGTCAGGCAGCTGCCGCCCTTGAATATAGCGGTCGGAGAGGTGGGCAGCCGCCGTAAGGGCCTGGTCGGTGTAGAGGCAGTGGTGGTGCTCCTGGTACTTTTCCTTCAGGCCCCGGAGAATAACAATCGTATCCTCAACCGAGGGTTCCCCTACGTTAATCTTCTGGAATCGCCGCTCAAGGGCCGCATCCTTCTCGATGTGCTTGCGGTACTCGTCGAGGGTGGTGGCACCGATCACCTGAAGCTCACCGCGAGAGAGGGGGGGTTTGAGCATGTTGGAGGCGTCGATCGCCCCCTCGGCGGCACCCGCGCCGACCACGGTGTGGATCTCATCGATAAAGAGGAGGACGTTGCCATGCTTGCGGATCTCCTCCATCACCGCCTTAAGCCGCTCCTCAAACTGACCCCGGTATTTGGTACCGGCGATCATCAGGGCTAGGTCTAGGGTGATCAGCTTTTTCTTCCGCAGGTTCTCAGGGACCTCGCCCTTAACAATGGCTTGGGCAAGCCCTTCGACGATGGCCGTCTTTCCGACACCCGCCTCGCCGAGGAGGACCGGGTTGTTCTTCCGGCGGCGGCAGAGGATCAGGATAAGGCGCTCGACCTCCTCCTTCCGGCCGATAACCGGATCCATTTTCCCCTGGCGGCAAGCCTCGGTCAGGTCGTAGCCGTAAGCCTTGAGGGCGGGGGTCTTCTCCCCACCGGGAACGGCCCGCTCCCCTTTGGTGCCGGCAGTGGGGGCACCGATAGGGGGCAAATGGAGGTTGAAGGTCTCAAGCTCCTTCAGGACCTCCTTCCGGATCTCCTTGAGATCGACATTGAGGTTCTCCAACACCTGGGTGGCAACCCCGTCGGTCTGACGGAGGAGGCCGAGGAGAAGATGCTCGGTCCCCACATACTTGTGGTCGAGAGCAAGGGCCTCCTCATTGGCATACTCAAAAACTTTTTTTACCCGCGCGGTCAGAGCGGGATCCCCGTAGACCTGCATCTCGGGGCCAAACCCTACCATTTTTTCGACCTCGGCCCGCACCGTCTCAAAATCGAGGTTGAGGTTGCGCAGCACATTGACGGCGACCCCCTGACCCAATTTGAGAAGGCCGAGCAGAATATGCTCGGTCCCGAGGTAATTGTGATTCATCCGCTGGGCCTCTTTTTTGGCCAGCTTGATCACCTGTTTGGCGCGGTTGGTGAATTTGTCGAACATAGGGCGGTCGGGGTACCTGGTATTTACCCGTGAGGGTAGGGTTGAGATCGTTTTTTTGCAATTGGCGAAATAGGGTGGGGGTGGGTAAAATCGCTGAAAATAGGAGAGTTATGTGAGGTGGGAATTGTTCGACTCGGGGAAAAGGGGCCCGAGCGAAAATATGGCGCTCGACGCCAACTTACTCCTAAGCCTTAGAGAGAAACCCCGCCCTATTCTCCATTTGTACGACTGGGAGGGGGATGCGGCAACTTACGGCCATTTTATCAAGCCGGAGGAGCATCTCAATTTGGAGGGGGCGGCGCGGCGGGGTCTCCAGCTGGCGCGGCGGCCGACGGGGGGAGGGATCACCTTCCATGTGACCGATCTCGCCTTTTCGGTGTTGATTCCAGCGGGGCACGAGGGGTTTTCTGACAATACGCTCGAGAACTACCACTGGGTCAACAGCCATCTGCAGCGGGTCCTCTCCCCCTATTTAGAGGGCTCCTCCCTTCTTTCCACCTCCTCTGTCGGGAGCGGGTCCCCTTTCTCCTTTTGCATGGCAAAGCCGACTGTGTATGATGTGATGGTCTCTGGCCAAAAGGTTGGGGGGGCAGCGCAGCGGCGGAAGAGCTGGGGCTACCTCCATCAAGGGACGATTTCGATCGCCTCGCTCCCCGAGACCTACTTGGAGGAGGTCCTCCTCCCTGATATGGGGGTGCTGGAGGCGATGAAGGGCCTTACCTTCCCCCTCCTCCCAGAGGGGTGGAGCCGGGGGGATTTGGAGGAGATGCGGCAGGAGCTGAAAAAGAGGTTAGCTGAGGTTTTCGTATGCTGAGTTTTATGCGCCGCAACCAGCGGCTCTTTTTTGTGATCGTGACCGCGGTCATCATCGTCTCCTTCTCCTTCTTTGGGACCTACCAGAGCTTTTTGCAGGGGGGGCAACGGGGGGAGGCCGCCTTTACGGCGATCAACGGGAAGAAGATCTCCCAGCGAGAGCTCTCCCAGATGGCCCTCTTCCTCTCCACCGAAGCGGATACGCCTGGAGGCAATCCCCTCAACGATGGGGTCGTCTCCCGCCACCTCTTTGAGAGCGGCCTAGCCCTCCTGTTGGCGGGGCGGTTCCAAGAGCCGATTGAGGGGGAGCTCCTTAACAAGGCGACGGTCGAATCCCGCTTCTTCCCCTACCGCCACCCCTATGCCCCGATGCTCGGGGCCGAGTGGATCTGGAGCTCCTTTGCTCCCGATATAAAGGAGGGGCTCGAGGCCCTTAAGGCCAACCTCCCCTTTGAGGAGCGGTTTGCCAAAAAGATAGCCCTCTACCTAGCCGAGCGCGATTTTCCTCAGTCGAGCCTCAAGCAGATGATCCGGTTTCAGGAGGGGCAAGCCCAGGGACTTCCGAGCGATGGGGACCTTGCCGCGCGAGACCTCTCCCTCTACGGCTACCACACCCTTCAGGATTGGTTTGGCCCCACCTTTATGAACCTTACGGCTGAGGTGATTACGCAAGGGAGCATCATCGCTGAAGAGCGGGGCTACACCGTCTCCAAGCGGGAGGCCTTTGCCGACCTCATCCACAATGCCGAGGTGGCCGCAAGCCGCTACCCCACCCTTTATGCAGGGTCGAGCAAGGGGACGCTCGAGGGGATTCTCCGCCGAATGGGGATGACCCCCAATGAAGCGACTGCCCTCTGGCAGCGGGTCCTCCTCTTTCGCCGCCTTCTCGAAGATAGCGGCTCCTCCCCTCTCCTCGATACCCTCCCGTTTGAGCGGTTTGCCGAGTATGCGGGAGCGCGCCGGCAGATCGCCCACTACGCCCTCCCCGGCCACCCCACCCTCAAAAACAGCGAGGAGCTCTTAGCCTTTGAGAGCTACCTCGATGCGGTCTATCAGCGGAGTCCTGAGAACTTGGCCGACCTCCCGAGCGAGGTCCGCCCCCTCCAGGAGGTAAAGCGGCGGGCCCCCGAACTGGTCTACCGGGAGTACCCCCTCGAGATCAAGGAGGTCAACCGGGAGATGCTCGGCATGGAGATCCCTATTCGGGAGATATGGAACTGGCAGCTTCAGGATGCGGGATGGGAAACCCTTGAAAGCCGCATACCCGCTCTCGAGCGGCAAAAGGGGGAGAAATTCTCCCGCCTCAAAACGCTTGACTCCCAAAGCCGTCAAAAGGCCGATGAGATCGCCCGCAAGGCGATCCTAAAGGCCCACCCCGAACGGGTCCTTACCGCTCTAGAAGCCGAGGAGGCGCGGGAGCAGCACGTCAAACTCCCCTTCTCGGGCCCCTCGCCGCTTAAAGGGGTCGACCCCAAGCAACTGATGGATAAGCTCCAGGGAGCCGAGGGGCCCATCCTCCTGACTGGCGATGAGTTTACCTTCGAGATCACCCTCCTCGGCCCCCCCTCAGAAGAGCGGGTCTTTCTCTATAATGAGGCCAAGCAGGTGGGCGCTTTGCGGGCCCTTGCCGACCGGAGGGTCGAAGAGGCCTACCAGGCGCGGCGGGAGAGGGGGAAGCCCTTAAGCCAAGTTAGGGAAGAGCTTGTCACCTCGCTCACCGCGGCGACCACCCGGCAGCTCCTCGCGCAGCTCCCCGAGGCAGAGGGGGCTGGCGCCGACTATGCGGCCAAAAACCGCTTTGTCCCCTATCTCTCCCGGATCCGCGACGAACGGCAGGAAGAGGTGCTCTTCTTTGAAGAGGGAACCCGGGTCTGGAAGGGCGATCCCCTTGCCACCCAATGGGAGGTGGAGCGGCAGCTGACCCACCTCACCCGCGGCCAGACCCTCCAAAACCGGGATTTTGAAGAACTCACCCGCGGCACCACCTCTGAGGTCTACATCGATCCTACCCGAGGAACCACCTTCTACCGAATAGGCGAAGTGGAGCAAGGGCACCTGCACAATCCCCTTCTCTACGACAGTCTCCAAAGGGCCCTCTCCCACGAGGCGCAAGGGCGCCTCTTCGCGCAGCTCCTCGACGAGATCGAGACCCGCGGCGGGCTGGAGCTCACTGGGAGGGAGGGATGAGACGGTACACCGAATCCCATGAGTGGGTTGAAAAGCAGGGGAAAACGTGCCGCGTTGGGATCAGCCGCTATGCGCAGCAGGAGCTTGGGGAGATCGTCCATATCGAGCTTCCCAAAGTTGGTGCTAAGGTGAGTGCCGAACAAGAGGCGGCGATCCTTGAGTCGACCAAAGCGGCGAGCGACGTCTACTCTCCCCTCTCAGGCACTATCACCGCCGTCAACGACCGGGTGAAGGAGGATCCTCGCCTCCTCAACACCTCTCCCGAGGAGGAGGGGTGGCTCTTCTCTCTCGAGCCCACTTCAGAAGCGGAGTGGGAGACCCTCCTGACTGAAGAGGGCTACCACCAGATGGTAGGGGCCCATTCTTAGCCCTTTTCAGCTCACACCCCCCAACTTCTCCAATGGATAGCTCCAACCAACTTAACTCACTCGACGTAAAGCGATTGCGATTCGTGATTCATATGACTCAAAATCCACAAATCGGCCGTTTTTTGACTCATATGCGTCAAATGATACCAATCACAAAAAATAAGTTCACACATTAGCCCAAGCCCTTGAGCAGAGCGACGCCACGTTTTTTGGCACGTCCACAAAAGCATTCCAGGCACTACAGCAAGCACTAACGATCTCCTCATAGCCTTCGTATGAGCGGTTACTCAAAAACCGATCCCTTAAAACTTGCCAAACTTGCTCGGTTGGATTCAGCTCTGGGGAAGCCGGGGGGAGAGGCAGCAGAGATAAGTTGGGAAATCTCTTGAGGCGCTTAGTTGTATGCCAAGCCGCTCGGTCGAGGACGATTACTCCATGACGCCCCTTTGGAATCTTGGCAGAAACAAGCTGAAGGTGGAGGAGCTGTGCCGCGACAATTATCTTTGCCGGCTGACGACAACTATCTTTGCCGGTTGGCGATGATCAGCTGAAAACAAAAAAGTCCTAGCATCTTCTACCATCAAGGCTTTTCGGCCTTCAGCAAGAGGTG
>JBFWPF010000011.1:0-59615 GCA_050250135.1 Parachlamydiales bacterium
TTTGCTACGTGAGGACCACACCTACAAGCGTGGCCTGAGGGCAAAGATGCGAAGGTGCCATCGCTCAGAAGCGTACCTGGATCAGGTCTTATCAGTAGGAAATTTTTGATGCGCTAGCCCTGAGCTCATCCCCATATGGCCTATCCAGGCGCCCAAGTTGTGCTGCTAGCCTCCTTAGGTGGTACCAAAACTCGGGTACAAGTTGACTTGGGGTTTGGAGATAGAGTCGACCCGGTCGACCAATCTATAGAGCTCACCAGAACCCCCAAAGGGCCGTTATTCGAGAGTGAGGTTCAGCTGCTCTGTTACCCTAAGGAGTTTATTTTTGCTGAAAAGCTGGAAACGGTTGTTTACCGCGGGGGAGGCAACTCTCGGATGAAGGATTTTCATGATCTGTATTCTCTGATATCAGAGCCAAATTTCTTGGATGTCAAAGGGGTGAGCTCCATTATTCAGGGTGTCTTCCAGCACCGTAATACCTCCCTAGGGGGACTACCTATTCAGTTTGAGCCCAAGGCTGGGCAGCAAATCAGCGCTCAGTGGACGAATTACCACAAAGAGCTGCTCGCAAGCCATCCCCATACCCCTGTTCCTTCCTCATTTGAGGAGGTCGTGACCCACATTAACAAGTGGCTGGACCGCCATCTTTATCAGGGCGTATAAATAGCACACATGTCATATCCTATCCGGCATGGAACTCTGCTGCCGGAGCGCTTATTCCTTTTTGCAAGGGGCCTCTGATCCTGAGGCACTGGTGGTCCGCGCCAAGGCTTTGGGTATGGCCGCCCTTGGCCTTGCCGATCTCAATGGCCTCTATGGCGCCCCCCTCTTCTACAAAGCGTGCAAGCGGGAGGGGATCCACCCCGTTATTGGCGCTGAGGTGGCCGTAGAGGGAGGGGGCTCAGTCATCCTCCTGTGTGAGAGTGATCAGGGGTACGGGAACCTCTCCCGGCTGCTGACGGCGTCGTTTCGGGATAAGGGGCGAGCGCTGGCTACCTTTCCCCTCCTGAGGCGCTACCGGGAGGGGTTGATTGCGCTGATCGAAACGGAGGATAAGCGCTACTGGGAGCTCTTTGGGGAGGGCTATTGCTACCGGATGGTGATGCGCCGGTTTGTAGAAGGGGAGTCGGTAAAGGGGGGCTGGATGCCCTGTGTGGTGACCAACCGTCCTCTCTATGCCGAGAAGAGGGAGGGGCGCCTCTTTGATGTGCTCACCTCGATCCGCCACCGCGTTCCCCTTGCCGAGGCAAAGGGGCTCCTCCCCTCTAACCATGAGCGCTACCTAAGGCCCCTGGAGGCCTTTCCAGAGGCGATTGCCAATAGCGAGGCGATTGCACAGCGGTGCCAGGTAAGCCTCGACTTCTCCGCCTACCGCTTTCCCGATTTTCCCCTGCCGGACGGCGTGCGCGAAATCGACTACCTAAGGGGGCTCTGTGGGTCATCTAGCCCAGAGCTCGACCAGGAGCTGGCCCTGATTGAGAAGCTGGATCTGGCCGGCTATTTCCTGATCGTCTGGGATATTGTCGAGTTTGCCAAATCCAAAGGGATTCCGGTTCAAGGGCGGGGCTCGGCCGCCAACTCCCTGGTAGCCTATCTGCTGGGGATCACACCGGTCGATCCGAGGAAGCACGCGCTATTTTTGGGCCGCTTTATCCACGAGGGGATGAAGACCGTTCCCGACATCGACCTCGATTTTGCGGCGTCGAGGGAGACCGGCCTTCCCGATCGGGAGGAGGTGATCCAGTATGTTTACGAGCGGTATGGGGCAGAGCGGGTAGCGATGGTGGCCACCTTTGTGACCTTTCAGGAACGAAGTGCGATCCGGGAGATCGGCTTTGCCCTGGGGATGGAGCAGGAGTGGATCGACCGGGCAGCGAAATTGGGGCTCGATGGGGTGGAGGCGCCCCCCCTTTTTCTCGAAATGGTGGAGCAGATACAGGGGCTTCCTCGCCACCTCTCCGTTCATGTGGGCGGTATGCTAATCGCCTCCAGACCCCTCTCTGAGCTCGTTCCGCTCGAGCCGGCCAGAGCAGAAGGGAGGATCGTCTGCCAGTGGGATAAGGATCTGGTGGAGGATGCGGGGCTGATCAAGGTCGACATCTTGGGCTTGGGGATGCTCGGCGTTTTGCGTGAGGCCTCCGCTCTTGCGGGGGTGGAGGAGATGCCGATTGATGACCCAAAGGTCTACGGGCAGATTTCAGCTGCCGATACGATTGGGGTCTTTCAGGTTGAGTCGCGGGCGCAGATGCAGAGCTTGCCGCAGACAAAGCCGCGCAATCTGCCGGAGCTGGCGATCCAGGTGGCGATTATCCGGCCAGGGCCGCTGCAGGGCAACATGGTCGCCCCCTATATCCGTCGAAAGGCGGGTCTGGAGCCGGTTGCGTACGACCATCCGAGCTTGGAGAAGGTGTGTGGGGAAACGCTCGGTGTGGTCCTCTTTCAGGAGCAGATCCTCCAGCTAGCGGTCGAGATGGCGGGCTTTTCTCAGGGCGATGCCGAGGAGATGCGGCGGGCGATGAGTCGGAAAAGATCCGATGCGGCGATGGAGGAACTAAGGGGGCGATTTGTAGCGGGTGCGCTTAGCCATGGAGCGACCGAGGAGCAAGCGGAGCGGGTTTTTGCAGCGTTGCGCGGCTTTGCCTCCTACGGCTTCTGCAAATCGCATGCCCTCTCCTTTGCCCACATCGCCTACCAGTCTGCCTACCTGAAGCACTACCACCCGGCAGCCTTCCTCGTTGCGCTGCTCAACCATCAACCGATGGGCTTTTATCCTGTCGAAACGGTGATTGAGGATGCCAAGCGGCATGGTGTGAGGGTGCTGCCGGTCGATATTAACCGGAGTCGGGAGCGGACCCAGTTGGAGGGGGAAGGGGTCCGGTTGGGGTGGTCACTGGTAAAGGGGGTAGGCTCATTCACATGGAATGGCCCCTACACCTCCCTCCACGACTTTGTGAGGCAGAGCGGCCTTCGTCGCCCCGCTTGTGAGGCCCTTATCCTAGCAGGGGCCTTTGATGGGCTGGAGGGGCGGCGGGAGGCCCTCTGGCAGCTCTGGGGTGGGGAGGGGGAGGGTTTTGTGGCCGATCCCATGGCCGACTTGCCGGTGCAGAGTCGGTGGAGCCGGCTGGTGGGGGAGTATAGGGTGATGGGGCTCTCGCAGGAGGGGCATCCGATCGCCTTTTTCCGGCAAGAGCTAAGGGGGAGGGGAGTTATGTCGGCTAAGGGGCTGGAGCGGTGTCGGGAGGGGGCGTTTGTGGCGGTGGCCGGCCTATTGATTTGCCGGCAGCGCCCTCCCACTGCGAAGGGGTTTGCCTTTTTGACCCTTGAGGACGAGACGGGGCTGATCAATGTGGTGCTGACGCCTCAGGTCTATGAGAGGTGCAAGGGGGTCGTGAAAGGGGGAGGGCTGCTGGGGGTGGAGGGGAGGCTGGAGCGGGGGAGGGGGGCCCTCAACGTGAAGGCGTGGCAAATTCGGAAATTAACCACAGAGAGCACAGAGAAACACAGAGGGGAGGATGAATCCAAGGCATAAGTGTAAGGAGGGCTATCCGTGGTCTACTCTCATTCCTCCGGAATGAGAGTAATAGCCTGTCCCCCCGGGGACCGCCCGGGGGGACAATGGGCGAGACGGGATAATTTCTCCCCAGGGGTCTCTCCCTGGGGAGTGGCGTGCGGTCTTATTCCGGAGGAATAAGATCGCCTCTGTGCCTCTCTGTGCTCTCTGTGGTAAAAAAATCAAAGGACAAACCTCTTGATCCCATCGCGGATTCGCCTCACATTGAAGTTAATCAGCAGTCCTCGCCGACACCCGGATAGCTTAAGGTAAGAAAGCAACTGTGCTTCATGGATCGTTGTCAACCTATCCACCGCCTTCACCTCCACAACCACCTCTCCTTCCACTACAACGTCAAGCCGATAACCACAATCTAACCTGACTCCCTTGTAGCAAACAGGTTGGGGTTGCTGTGCCTTGACCCCAAGCCCTCGCGTCCGCAGCTCGTGGATCAGGCAAGCTTCATACGTTGATTCCAAAAGACCTGATCCCAGTTCCCGGTGCACCTCAATTGCTGCACCTATGATGGCATGGGTTAGGGGATCTTCAAGGAGCTCTGCTGTAGGCATCGCTCCACTATACCTCACCTCAGCACTTTCTCTTCGAGGTGGTTAAGCCCCTCGGCACGGTAATCCCTTCTCAGCGCCTCATACCCCTCCCGGTCGTAGATCGTCCAGAAGGTCTCAGGGGTGTAGTAGGAGTGGCTGTAGAGCCCCTTCCTCCCCCCATGGGCCAGGGTGAGCGCTTCGAGGTGGCGGGTAGCATCGACCGCATTCCCCCCAATGTTGGGGACGCCGTAGAGGCCGACATTGAGGAGAACGGGCTCGTCAGTAGGGAGGGAGTGGGGAGAGAGGGGCTGCCGCTGGGGGGCCCGCTTAATGGGGCAGAGCCAAAGGGGGGCGATCTGGAAGGCCTCCTCAGTCGCCGCTAGGAAGGCGTCTGAGCGGCTTGCGGGGAGGATGCAGTCTTGAACCAGGAAGGTCTCCTCAAAGAGGGAGGGGGGAAGGCGGTGGAGGGCGTCGTAGAGCCGCTTGCTCGAGAGGAGGTTGTTGAAGAGGAGGCGAAAGAGGGGCCCGGGGTAGCGGGGAGCGCCCCCACGTGGCTTTGCCCACCCCCGCTTGGAGCGGGTCAGGAAGGCAAAGAGGGGGCCAGGGCTGAGGAGAAACTGCCCCATCCAAAAGGCGGCCCGGTCGTAGCGGAAGAGGTAGTCCCGTATAGGGAGATAGGCCTCCTCTTCGGTCCGGTAGGCAAGGTGCTGGACATACCAGGGGGATCGCTTGTCGGAGAGGAGGAGGAGCGGAACATCGGCATGCTCGGTGGGGGTCCCCTCGACGGTGAGGTAGGAGCCAGGGCCAAAGGCGACCCCATCGCGAAAGAGGGCCTCACCTGGCGTGGTGAGGGCCTTTAGCGCCTCTGTTCGGCTTGTGTGCTCCTGGTAGCGGCAGTGGACGTAAGGGGCAGCGGGGATCAGGCGGATAGCGGCAAGGGTCACCCAGCAGAGGGTGCCGTAGGAGCCGGGGAGGGCGTAAAAGAGCTCGGGGTGGGCCTCGGGTCCGATCTTGAGCCGCTCCCCATCGGCTAGGACCACCTCGTACCAGAGGCAGCTGTCATTGAACTGCCCAAAGCGGTGGGAGCTGCTCTCAAGGCCCGCTCCCATGATGGCGCCGCCGACCGTGATCTCCTTAAATTCGCAGACCACCTCGGGCATCAGGCCGTGGAGAAGGGTCGCCCGGGTCAGCTCCTCCATCGTCACCTTCGGCTCAACCAGGGCGATCCGGTCATGGGTATTGATCTCGAGTATGGCGTTGAATCGGCTTAAGTTGAGGAGGGGCTCGTGCTCCTTATAGGGGGCGTTTCGGGTTTGGTGGGAGGAGGTAGAAACCGGCCCCAGAGCCCGTGGTAGGGCCTCTTTTTTACGGGTGCGGCTGATCAGTTCGTTGGAGAGGCGAACCACCTCCCGTTCATGATCGGCATAGGTTTTTCGCCGCATCCCTTTTTTCCTTTTCCAGAATTCCCCTTCCCGATATCATAAATTCAACTGTCCAACAATCCTATTCCGATGCGCTCTCTCTTTCTCGCTCTTGTCCTCCTACTCACCGCCCCCGCTTGGGGACAACAGGGGTGGCAGCCCGCTATCGAGCCCCGTGCGATTACCAATGGGTACCGAAAAGGGGCAGGGGCTGATCTCTTTATCCCCGCGTGGCAGCGCTCTTGCTCTCTTGTCTTTGGAGAGGCTCTAGGCGGCTACTTCCAAAATGATTGGGTCGGTAGCGTAGGCTTGGGGTACCGGCAACTGGTCGGTCGGTGGCCCCTCGCCTTCGGAGTAAATGGCTTTGTCGACGGGGCGCGGATCGGAAGGAGCACCTGGGGGCAAGGGGGTATCGGAGGGGAGCTTTTTGGCCCCTGCTGGGAGCTCCGAGCGAATGGCTACCTCCCCTTCTCCCGAAAGCGGGATGGGGACCCCTTTACCAAGAGCTACCTCGGAATCGAAGGAAGAGGGCTCTTTGAGTACACGGGAGGCTACTGCTTCCGAGAGAGGACGTACGCCGGATTCGATGTCGAAGGGGGATATGGACGGGACCTCTTTTGCGGAAGCCTCTGGGGGTATGCTGGTTACTATCGCTTTGATGCTAAGTCGCTTACAACAATACAGGGGCCCCGAGTCCGGCTGGTCTACCGCTACGATCGTCTCCTCCGTTGGACAGGGAGCCAACTGATCGCAGGCCTCCTCTATGAGCATGACGGGGTTCATGGGAATCGGGTTGGAGTTGAGCTTGCCCTGCGGATTCCTCTGGGCTGTCCTGCCCGCTCGACCTGCTGCCCCCCCTCCTCGATTATGCGCCGGATGGGCTACCGAGTGGTCCGCCAAGAGGGGATATTGAGCGGCTGCGAGGAGGTGGTCTTTGGGATCACCGGAAAACCGGTTCTGGGCCCCGATGGCCTCCCTCAAGAGCTCCTCTTTATTGCGGCTAAGGGGGATGGTGAGGGGAGCCGCGCCCGCCCCATTACCCTCGACAAGGGCCTTGCCTCAGCCGGCCCCCACGCTATCCTGATCCTGACCGGGGGCGATTACCCTACGAGCGGCATTACCCTAGCCGGCGACCAAAGCCTGCGGGGTTTTGGACCCAAGGGGGAGCTGCAGCTAGCCGCGGGCGACCTTACCCTCACCCTCAAGGAGAGGGGACGGGCCAGGCTAGTCGGCACCAAGGGGGCTAAAACGGTCCTGACCCTCCCGAGCGGCACCTCGGTCTCCGGCATTGCGATCGAAGGGGGCGAGGTGGCCCTTGCCACGCGGGGGCGGACCAGTGTTACCGATGTGACCATCGGCCAGGCGCGCCATGCCCTCCGGATCGATCACCCGGACCGGGCGACCTTTAAAAACCTTGCGGTCTCCGACATCGGCGACTGGCTCCTCATCGCTGAAGGGGGCTCAGCTCTAACAATCGATGGCCTAAAAGGGGAGAAGGGGCTCGACAACGGGATCCGGATCGCCAAGACCACTGACCTCAAATTGGAGGGGGTCGCCCTCAAACTCGATGGCGACGTCGGGATTGAGCTGAAGGGGTGTGAGCGCCCCAGCCTCCGCAAAGTGACGATTGATGGGCGGGACGGCCGCAACCCCCTCGATTATGGGATCAACCTTGTGGAGACCACGGGAGCCCGTCTTGAGGAGGTGGCCCTCTACGGCATGGCTGGCTATGCCCTCCTGATCGAGCGGGCGACCGACACCACGATCGAAAAGCTGGTTGCCACTACCTCTGCCGATGAGGTGATCCGCGTTGCAGGTGGGGAGGGCTTTACCCTACGCAACTCAGAAGTAGGGGGTGGGAAGGACACCCTCCTCTCCCTTTACGACCTTAAGGGGAAGGCCCTTATTATAGGGACAACCTTCGAGGGGGCCCTCAATGGGAAGCGGAGCGCTGTTGAGATCACCACCCTCCATGAGGCGCCCCTCCTCCTGACCCTCTCTAAAAGCACCCTTCGCAATGCCGCTGGAGGGGGACTTCTCCTCGATGCCAGGGGAGCCTCTCAGGTCGACCTCAAGGTGGCCGATAGCACCTTTGAGGCCCTTAAGGGGACCGCCCTCCTTGCCCTCCAAAGCGGGGCTAAGGGGAGCCTTGAGATGCGAGCCACAAATAATAGGATAGCGACCTGTGCCAACGGAATCGCCCTTAAGACCGCCGGCTCCGCTACCGAGAGCGAGTTCCACTACCACCTAGGGGACAATACCCTGCGCGCTATCGCCGGCGAGGGGATTGTGGTCGCTCACGAGGCCTTTGCTAAGGGGGCCGCGACCTTGAGCGGGACCGTGACCCACAACACCTTAGATGAGGTAGGGACAGGAATCCACCTCAGGAGCGACCTCTCTCCTGGGCTTCCCCATGTATTCAATGCCCTTGCTCAAGGGAACCAGCTCACCGCCATCCAAAGGCGGACCCTCCACCTCGACATTGAGGGGGATTCGGGAGGGGAAGCGACCTTTAAGATCTTGGGCAATAGGGACATGGGGGATAGCAAAGAGGTCCCCTTTGAAGTCGATGTAGGCCCCCGCTTTAAGGGGAGGGCCTCCCTTACTATGAGCGGCAATACCTCTAGCCGCCCCGAGGCGAAGATCCTCCTTCGGGACCAGTCGGGTGGCCACCTCGAGGTTGAGGGGATGGCCCGCCTCAGCGAGGAGAATGGCTCCCTCGGGGTCCTACTCCAATAGCCCTAACCCCTTCATAACCAATACTTCCTAGATATTTGTTAACTAAAAACAAGTAAAATATTTACATAATGCAAAAAATGTATTATAATAAACTTAACGAACCTGAGAAGGTAGTAACCAAATACATAAAATCCTAAAAGAGGAGAGTAGTATGGAAAGCCCACAAACCGTCCGATTTGTACTGAATCCCGTTCAGGGACCCCAGTACGTGCCAGCCCCGAAAAGCTATGGCTTGGCAGTAGCCCTGCTTGCACATGCGGGAAAAAACCCCTTAGTCTTTGGCTACGTAGAGGAAGTTAAAGAGGTTGAAGAGATTGAAGGAACACGGGAGATTAAGCAGCTCTCCACCATGCAGAAGATCGGCGCAGGGATGGCGGGCACTGCCGGTACCCTGAGCTACCTGCTGCCCCTCGGCGCGCTGGCCTACTTCACCGTCGACGCCGCGACGCTAGCCGCTATCGCTAAGGCGGCCAGCACCGGCCTCTCGAAGGTCATTCGGCTAGTTGCCTAATCGGCTAAGGGACCTCCGCACCCTGCGGAGGTCCCCTCTTTCGCTCACGCACCCCCTTCACAAGACAGATCGTCCCATTGAATAGCAGCCCCGCCGTCAGAAGGCGAGAGCCACCCTTAAAGTACTGGTGCAGACCAGCCACAGTGGCTAAAGCCCCTAAAGCGACCCAAAAGCGGGGATCGGGAGGATAACCCCCCTTACCCAGGATGCCAGATTCGGTAGGACCTATGCTCTCCATAATGGCTATATAATAAAGGGATAACCCGCTTTTGTGTAGTAAAATAACTACTATTTAGTTTGTTAGGTCTGTGTATCAATTAAAGTATTTATTTTAATATAGTGAGGGTACAAGGAGTTCAGCATGCTAGCCCGAGATCCCCACACCCTTGAGGAGGCGATGGAGGCGCTGACCACCTTCGCCGAGATGGATGAGAGGGCCGACCTCTACGAGCTGACCCACGACCTAAAGGAAGATGAGGCCCATCAGGGGGTGATGGACTGGCTGACCGATTTCGACCCCGAGCATGCGGTGCAGATGATCCGCCGCCTCTTCCGCATCGTCCTCGACCACGCACGGCAGATCTCTGGGGAGCTGCGGACCGGCTCGGAGCGGGAGCGGATGGCCCAAGGGCTCAACATGATGATGGCGATCGCCGGAGAGGCAGCCCGCCGCCTCGACCACATCGCGGTCCTGGTCTACGGGATGAGCGAGGGGTCGATCACCCACCTGAAAGAGTACCGAGAGCTGCGCTCCTTCTACCTGAAGAACATCGTGAAGGAGACGCGGGAGATCCGTAAGGGGAAACGCCCCCTTAGGGATCAGCGGATTGAGGAGGCGACGGTCGACTTCGATGAGGTCAAGGGGGACACCGACTACGAGCTCCTCTACCTCCAGAAGGGACCTGGGCAGGACTTTTTGAGCCCGGGCCTTGCCCAAAACATCCGGCTAGCGGTCGACTTTGGCTCATCGCTCGAGTTTGTGGAGGGGGATCCGCTGATCCATGTCCAGAGCTGGTTCGATGGGGTTCAGCAGCGGGCAGCAGAGGTTCTGGTAAAGGGGACCAGTCAGCAGCTCTCGACCTTTTTCCAGCGAGCAGGGGCGGGGCTGGAGAGCCCCCTCTGCAGCGCACTCAAGAATGCGACAACAGCGCTGATGCTAGCGGCTAATGCGGATAACCGCCTCCCCAACGGGCCGGTGAAGGCCTGCTTCCAGTACTTTGCCGACTTCCAGCACTTCCTGAGGGGGATACTGGAGTCGCGCGAGTACCAGCGGCTGGTCGCCTACCCCCCTACGGAGGGGGAGAGCTGGCTCTATGCCGCTCACGAACTGATTGGAACCCTCCTCTACCACCTCTACACCCAGGTGGAGCTCCATCAGGAGATGCTGGGGGTGGTGGGGCAGATCATCCGCTCAGGGCCGGCCCACGCCGGGCGGGGCTACCAGCGGGGCCATGTGGCCGAGCAGCTCTTTGAGGACTACGAAGCGGTCGAGATCGCCCTCTCCCGCCATCCGAGCGGCCCCCTCTTTAAGGCGGTCGACCTGTTGCGGGAGGAGGAGGAGCGGACCCTCGACCTCCTTGAGCAGGGGAATATCCCCTACAAGATCTGTGACCTCGAGGTGGAGGAGAAAAAGGTCGCCCTGCTAAGGGTTCCGTCGCCGACCCGGCAGGAGTTTATCCAAAATGCGCTGGTCAACGAGGAGTTCAAGGGCTTTTTCCGCCACAACTGGCGGGAGGCCTTTGTGATGCTCAGCTACGAGGACCGCCTCTCCTGGAAGGGGCAGGCGCGGGCCCTTGTGCTCGAGCACCTGCAAGAGATCGACCCGGCCAAGGGGCTCCTCCATGTGGTGACCCTCTCCAAGGACAGCGAATTCTACCACCAGCGGGGGCTCTACAAGGAGCATGAGGTCGCCTCGGTCTTCCTGGAGCACTTTGCCCACCAGCTGGCTAGCTCCCGCGGCTACCACTTCTCCGAGGTGATGAGGGAGCTCCTCTTCCCCGAGTTTGTCCCCGCTATGCTCCAGACGGTGCACACCCTCTTCTTTGAGGGGAAAGAGCGCCTATCTAGGGCTGAGCGGCTCGACTTTATCGAGATTGCCTACCTCTTCTTGGAGCTCAAGATCCTCGACCTGATCCGCCCCCGCCACTTTAGCTTTACCTGCAAAGACGGCGTCGATACCTCGATGGGGGCGAGCGCTGCCCTCTATGCGGGCCTGAAGATCCTCCTTGAGCATGAGTGGGAGATAGGGGACCGGGCGAAGCTCTGGTCGATGGTCTTTGTCCCCTCGCTCCTCTTCCGGGAGCGGGCGATGCAGAAGGGGCGCTTTGAGCGGCTCCACAGCTGCCTTAGGCGGCTAGAGGGGGCGGTCACCCACCATAGCGCCGGCGGCACCCGCCACCTCCTCCACGAGCAGCTCGCCCCCCTCTACGAGTTCGACCTCTTCTCCACCCTAACCCATTGATAATGAACCGGTGTTGATTTTACTCAGAGCATTGAGTAAAATTACTCAGAGCATTGAGTAAAATCGGATTTATGAAGAAAAGGCCTGTATTTGAGTCACTTGTGCGCCGGCTGCGGGAGCCCCGTCGTTTTATTCAGGTCCTGATCGGCCCCCGTCAGGTCGGTAAAACGACATTGGCCCTTCAAGTGGCCGAGACGTTGAAACGGCCTTGCCATTACGTGACAGCCGATTTAGCGACGTTGCAGGATACGGCCTGGATCGAGCAGCAGTGGGAGGTAGCCCGTAGGCAGATTGATGCCAAGCGGGGGGGTCTCTTGGTTATCGATGAGGTGCAAAAGGTCCCCCATTGGTCGAATATGATCAAAGCGCTGTGGGATCGCGATAGCCGCGATGGGGTTAACTTGACGGTGATGATCCTAGGCTCTTCTCCTTGGCTCATGCAAAAGGGGCTTGCGGAAAGCCTAGCGGGCCGCTTTGAGATCATTCCCGTGACCCATTGGAGCTATAGTGAAATGGCCGAGAGTTTTGATTGGCCACTCGATCACTACCTCTACTTTGGCGGGTACCCGGGCAGTGCACCCTTTGCCGACCCGCAAGAGGTAGCCCGTTGGGTGGCCTACATCAACGACTCGCTAGTGGAAACGACCCTCTCCCGAGATATCCTGTTGATGACTCAGGTCAATAAACCGGCGCTCCTTCGCCGCATTTTCCAGTTTGCCTGCACCTACTCGGGCCAGATCCTCTCCTACAACAAAATGGTAGGGCAGCTGCAGGATGCGGGGAATACGACGACAGTAGCCCACTACCTAGAGCTGCTGGAAGGGGCGGGCCTTGTATGTGGCCTTGAGAAGTTTGCGATGGAGAGGGTGCGGCGCCGCGGAAGCAGCCCGAAGTTGATGGTCCTGAATACGGCCCTTCTGACAGCCCAATCGGGAAAAAGCTATCGAGAGGCCAAGGAGGATAGGGTTTTTTGGGGGCGGCTGGTCGAGTCGGCGGTTGGAGCTTACCTCCTAAACGGGATCCGGGGAACGCCAATCGAGCTCTTCTATTGGCGTGAGGGGCAGGAGGAGGTCGACTTTGTGCTGCGGAAGGGAGATACCCTGGTTGCTATCGAGGTGAAGAGTAACCACGATACTCTAGCCAAATCGGGCATGGGCACTTTTGTGAAGCGGTTTTCTCCTAACCGGATCCTGCTGGTAGGGGATGCAGGAATTCCGCTAGAGCGGTTTCTCAAGACCCCTGTTTCCGACCTTCTGGGTACGCCCTCATAAAGTTCTGGTGTCATCCTCTTGGCCGCATCGGTCATCTTGTTGATCTCGACTCGCTAAGAGGCCGCCTGCCATAACTTTCTGAGAACGTACCCTTATGGGGTGATCTCTCGCTCCACGCGGGGTCCGATGACGGAGAGGGTCTCGTGGGCGGAGCGGCCTGAGGAGGCGGCAAAGGCCTCGAGGGGATGCTCCCGATCAAACAGGACCACGGGATCACCCACGGCAGGGTGAGGCACGTCGGTGAGATCACACATCGTAAAGTCCATCGTCCGGGCCACTATCGGGGCAGGGGCGCCGTTGATGTAAAGGGTCCCCCTAAGAGGCATCCCGTCGTGATAGCCGAGGGGAATCACCCCAATCGGTGTGGCGTGCGGCGCCGTAAACTGGGCCTCGTAGCCGACGCTCTCCCCCTTGCCGCAATGCTGGATGGCGGCTAAGTGGGTGGTGAGGGCGACCGCTGGGGTGAGAGTAAGGGGAGGGTTGGCGAGCTTGTGAAAGCCGTAGAGGGCAGCGCCGATCCTGACAAGGTTGGCTTCTGGGAGGGAGAAGCGGAGTGCGCCGGCTGAATTGAGGGCGTGCCGATAGGGAGCGTCGATCTGGTGGCAGAGGGTGCGGAATTGGGCGAGCTGGTTGCGGGTCTCGTCGTCATGGGTGGGGAGGGTGGAGGAGGGGAGGTGGGTCATGAGCCCCCTGATGTGGTCGGGTTGGGGGAGGGCATCTGGGGAGCAACCGAGCCGGTTGAGGCCAAGGTTAACGTAGAGGTGGACAGGGAGGCGGGCAGCGGTAAAGGCCTCCGCCTGCTCGGGGGTAAAGCAGGTGGGCTCGAGCCGGTACTCGGCTGCAAGGGGGGCCTCCTCGGGAGGGCAGTAGTAGACGAGGATATCCCCTCGGATTCCCCCCTCACGGAGGGCAATCCCTTCGGCGATGGTGGCGACGCCAAAGTAGGAGATGCCGAGCTCTTGGAAGAGGTGGCTGGCGAGGAGGAGTCCTGTGCCGTAGCCGTTCCCCTTGACCATGGCCATGATGGCGCACCCCTTGGGCAGGAGGGCGCGCAGGGTGGCGAGGTTCGCCTCAGCAGCGCTGCGGGAGAGGGTGAGCCGGCTGGTTGTGGTCGTCGTTTTCATAGTGAGCCTAGTCTTACTGTACGCAGGCCAATCAGGGCAAATAGGGCGGCAAGGGGGCTCCAGATGGCGACTGCAGGGGGGAGAGTGTGGTGAGTGCCCAGAATGGCGGCGGCATCCATCAGCGTGGCAAGGGAGAGGAAAAGGCCGATAGAGAGGGCGTAGATGAGGAAGACCGCCTTTTGGCGAGAAAAGGAGAGGCAGAATGGGGCGGGGCCAAGGATAGCGAGGAGGCAGATGAGGGGCTGGGCAAGTTTTTGGTGGAGGGTGGTGGCGAGCTCAGCGCCGTAGTCGGTGTGGCCCCTAGGTTGGCGCGCCAGGGTGAGGAGGGGGAGCTGGTCAGGAGGGGCAAGGGGCTTGGGGAGCTTGCCATGGGCGAGGGGAAGGCCCTCCAGAGGGGCTCTGGGAGCCCTTTTGGCTAGAGTAAGCGCTCCTTGCGCGCCCCGCTGGAGGTAGTCGACGTTTAGACCGATAGGTGACCCGCCAAGCTCTAGCTCTTCGATATGGACGATCTCCTTTGGTCCCCGTATCCAGAAAAGGTCGTGGAGGCGGTCCCCCTCCCTCTTGGCGTAGAGGAGCGTTGAGCCGTCGGCAAGGGCGATCTGGTAAAGCCCCGGCTCTCCACCCTTGTGGCGTAGGTAATGTCCCTCAAAGCGCTCGATCGCCCGGGTCGCTCTGGGGTAAAGGAGCTCCTCGTTGGCGTAGAGGGAGAGGATGACGAGGGTCGCCGCCAGGAGGAGGGGGGAGAGGAGGCGGCGCATCGGCACTCCGCTGCTGAGAAGAGCAACCGTCTCTCCCCGTATCGTGAGGGTGGTAAGGACCTTGATTCCAGCGATAAGGAGGGAGAAGGGGAGGAGGAGGGCGGCCCGCTTGGAAAATTGAGCGAGGTAGTAGCGGAGGAGCTGATCGCCAGAGACGAGGCCGAGAAGCTTGCTGTGGAGGGAGAGGTCGATCACCACAAAGAGGAGGTAGAGGGCGGCGGTGGTAAATGCAACCATCTTGGCCGTCTCGTAAAAGAAGTAGCGCTGCCAGAGCTTCATGACATCCCCCTTGTAGTCCGCTTTAGGGCCCAGAGGGAGAGGGGGACGATCAGGGCATGGGGAAGGAGGAAGAGGGTAGCGGCGAGAGGGAGCCCGGAGGTCCCCATGCCGACCGAAAAGCTGGCGATAAAGAGGGCGGTGAGGAGGATCACGGCCCCCGTTCTCCACCGGGCGTGGCGCCGCCCCCCCTCCATCCCAAAGGCACACCCCATCAGGGTAAAGGTAAGGGCCGCAAGGCCGAGGGAGAGGCGCCGGAAGATGTCGGCCATGTCGCGGCTAAAGGTGGCGGGGTCCTCCCCGATTTTGGCCAGCAGCAGGCCGAGCTTGAGGTGGCTGTTTTTAAAGACCGAGCCGATCTGCCGGGTTAGCGAAGCAAAGCTGGCAAGAGGGGTGGTGGCCAATTCCTGACTGTCGATCACGAGAGTAGACCCATCAAGAGAGGTCACTAGCGATGCTCCCTCCAGGATGAGGGATCCCTCTTGAGAGAGGGCCCGGTCGGCCGACAGGAGAGCAAGCCTGCCGCTTGCGGGATTGGGGCAAACAAAGGTGAGGTTTTTCGCCTCCTCACCCACCACTACCGTCTCCATATCGACGTAGGGGCGGGAGAGGCCGATCAGCTGCCCGTTTTGGAGGAGGTGGAGGGGGTTGACCGCCCCGGCCTCCCCCTCCATCTGCCGAGCGACCATCCGGCAGTGGGTCGCTAGCTCCGAGGCAACAAAAAAATTCACTAGGGCCATCACCGCTCCGGCGATCAGGATGGGGGCGGTGATCTGCCGAAGGGCAAGCCCCGAGGCCCTAAGCGCCCTTAGCTCACCGCTTTGGGAGAGGCGCTGAAAGAGGAGGATCGAGCCGATCAGGCAGGAGATAGGAAGGGCCAGGGGGAGGACGTAGGGGATCAGGAAGAGGGCAAAGGCGGCCAATTGCTTAAAACCGGTCCCCAAGGCGGCAAACTGGGCAATCTGCTTGGCCCGGCTGACAAAGAGGATCGCAATAAAGGTCACCGTCGAAAGGGTGAGCACTTTGACATACCGATTTAAAAGATAGCGCCAGATAATAGGGAGCGGCATAACAACACGATACCACCTTGGAAAGGGCAGCTCAAGCACTCCACCACTTTTTGAAAGAGCGGCACGACGGACGCCCTTTGTTGGCCGCTATCTCGGGCGGATCCGATTCGCTCGCCCTCCTCCACCTCCTAGCGGCCTCCCCTTACCGGCCCTTTGTCCAGGTGGTCCACATCGACCATGGGTGGCGCGAGGGGAGCGGCCGGGAAGGGGAGGAGGTGGCCAGGCTGGCCGAGCAGCTAGCCCTTCCCTGCCACCAGGTCGCCGTAGCGCTAAGCCCCACCGAACTCGGCGCCCGAGAGCAGCGCCTAGAGGTATATAAGCATTTACTAGATAAAACGGGGGCTCAGGCGGTCCTCCTGGCCCACCATCGGGACGATCTCTCAGAGACCGTTTTCAAGCGGCTGGTGGAGGGGGCCTCCCTTGCCAAGCTGGCCACAATGGGTCCAGAGGCTATTGTGGAGGGGGTTTTGCTGTGGCGCCCCCTCCTCCCCTTTAGCCGCAAGGAGCTGGCTCACTTCCCCCCGATCGCCTCCGATCCGACCAACACCAGTACCCGCTACCACAGGGGGCGGCTGCGCTCCGAGCTCTTCCCCTTTCTGGAGGGCTCGTTAGGGCGCCCCATCGCCCCCAACCTGGCCCGCCTCTCAGGCGAGGCGGCCCTCCTTACCGACTATCTCGACGAGGAGGCGGCGCCCTACCTAGAGACCCTTCGGGAGGGCCCTTTAGGGTGTTGCCTTGAGCTGGCCTCGCCGCCCCACCCCTTCCTCCTCGCCCATCTGGTGCGCCGGTTTGCCGAGAGGGTAGGAAAGGTCCTCTCCCGTGAGGAGGTAGAGGGGGCAGTTGCCCTCCTTAGGTCGGGAGCGGCCAATCGGACGATCGGGGGCCTCTCCCTTGATCGCGGCCGCCTCCTTTTCCTGCGGCCACCTCTACAGGTCCCCCCACAGCCCCTCGCCCTTGGAACTCATCGCCACGGCCCCTGGGAGGTGACCGTCGAGCCGGCATCAGGGGCCCGCTGCTCGGGCTGGGAGGGGTTTTGGAAGGGGAGGGTAGAGACGGTGGTGCCCGAAGGGGAGTACACCCTGGTTTCCTATCCGGGGGGGCGAAGGCTCAGTCGCCTCCTGACCGCCCACAAGGTACCGGCCCCTCTCCGAATGGCCCTACCCACTCTAGTCGAGCGGGCAACGGGGGAGCCGATCTGGTGGTGGGCGGTAAACCGGTCGGGGTGGAAAATCTCCCTTGAGCTTACTCAGGGCGTGTAATCAATTGGCTCGGCATCTCCGGCGCGCCGGAGATGCCGAGCTAATTGATTACACGCCCTAGTCATAGACCTCTCGGCGGTGCCCGAGCTTTACGACCAGGACTAGCAGCCGATGGTCCTGGACCTGGTAAAGGATCCGGTAGTCCCCGCAGCGGATCCGGTAGATCCCATCGCCCCCCGATAGCTTCTTGGACCCATTTGGCCTCGGCTGATGGGCTAGGCTATCGATCTTTTTCTCGATGAGGCGCTGCCGGGAAGCAGGGAGCTGCTCAAACGCTTTAGCTGCCCGCTTTTCGAACTCGATCCGGTAAGTCACCCTCTCGCCTTACCCTTTTTTACCTTTTCCCAAGCGATTGTTCCCTCTTTTTTGGCCCTACCTAGTGCTAGCCGAGCCTCCTCTAGGTCACGTCGATCCTCTGCAGCTTCCAGTGTTTCCAAATCTTCGATAGGGACGATGGCCACAAGATTCTTTCCTCGGCGGGTTACAATAATGCGATCCTTGTTGAATCGGACCTCATCGGCGAGCTCAGGGAAACACTCCCGCATGTCAGAGGATGAAATGTGCTTAAAGTGGGGATTCATTGGGTTGCCTCCATTGTCCTAATTGTACAATTAGTGCCATTTGCCGGCAAGGGATCAGGGCTCCTTTTTTCTTGATCCAATTAACTCATTATAAGGTCGATAAAAAGCTTCTGTATTAAAAAGTTTATTATGCGATAGTAAGGGGGTAGAGGGGAACTCCATCTGTTACCTCAACCCGTTAGGCCTTGAAGGCTTACCGATTAATCTTACGACCTGTATACTGGGGCACTATTTAGAAGGACCTGAACATGGGCAAGGAAGGCAGACCGGAGCAGGAGGGGAGAAGGGGTTTTCCAGGGGGCTTCCTCCTATTCCTCTTAGCAGCAGTACTGATCGCCCTTTTCGTGCAGAATTTCCTCACGACAAAGAGTGCCAACGTCTCCTTTAGTTATCAGGTTCAGCACCTGGTCAACCTCCAGCTGATTGTCCCCCAGGAGAGCCGGATGACCGCCCTTGGGGACAACTTGGTTACCTTCAGCGGCAAATTTCGCGATAAGCAGACCGATGAGGGGAAGAAGCGGTTTAAGTACCTGCAGCTTCTCGACCGCCAGGACAAGTTGCGGCAGACCCAAGACCTTCTCGCTTCAGATCTTAAGAGTCAGCGGGCCCAGGTCATGCAAGCGGCCGATTGGTTCCTTCACCTAGCGGGTCTCCCCCTCCCACAAGGGGGGTACGTGGTAGCCACGGCGAGCGCCGCAGGCCCCGATGCCGGGGAGCCGATTGTGATCACCGGACTTTCCAATAAGGAGGTGGCAAGCCTCCCCGCCCTCAAGCGGGAACTGGCCAGCCTCGGCGCCAATGCAAGCGAGGCGCAGGTGAGGCAGTATGGGCAGCGCCTCAGCAACCTCGTGCAGAGCTTTCGCTCGCCGGTCCTTGGGATTGGGCAGGAGAGCGTGAAGGCCCAGCTAAAGAGCCTCAGTAAGGAGGTGGAGGGGGCGATTGCCCTCGAAGGGGGGATCGACGGCGCCCTAGCCACCTACGGACGGACGATCGGAGCTCTGGAGAAGATCACCTCGGGGCTAGCCGGCTCGCAACAAGGGGGCCCCCTGGGCGGCCTCAGAAGTGTCCGCCAGTACCGAGAGTCACTTAAGGAATATGAGGCGAGCAGCCTCGAATTGGAGCAGATCTCCCTGCAGCTCGACAAGGCTCGCGAGGGGGTTGCCGATACGGTCTGGTACTTCAACAACCAAGCCCTTGCCACTAGGGCCCTTGAACGGCAAGGGAACGAGACGTTGGACTACTGGTTCCAGCAGGCCAAACAGGAGTGGGATCAATTCCCCGCCAACAAAGGGCTCGTCTTCCGCGCTGTCGACCAGCCCCGTACCCTGGCTCTGGAGCGGAACTTTAAGAGCCAAGAGCCAGCCCCCAACTACTTCAAGTACCTCCCTGCCCTGCTCATGGTCGGGCTGCTCGGGATGCTGATCTACTTCATGTTTGCCCGGCAGATGAAGGGGATGGGCTCGGGCGCGATGGGCTTTGGGAAGTCGCCCGCCAAGTTGCTCGGGAAAGGGGTATCGACCGTTACGTTTAAGGATGTCGCGGGTTGCGATGAGGCCAAGGAGGAGCTTTCCGAGATCGTCGACTTCCTCAAGTCTCCCGGCAAATTCACCGCCCTCGGCGGACGGATCCCCAAGGGGGTCCTGTGTGTGGGTTCCCCCGGAACCGGTAAAACGTTGATCGCTAAGGCGGTCGCCGGTGAGGCGGGGCGCCCCTTCTTTTCCATCTCGGGCTCCGACTTTGTGGAGATGTTTGTCGGGGTCGGCGCTAGCCGGATCCGCGACCTCTTCGCCCAGGCGAAAAAGCAGGCCCCCTGCATCATCTTTATCGATGAGATCGATGCGGTCGGCCGCCACCGCGGCGGCGGCTATGGGGGTGGACACGACGAGCGGGAGCAGACCCTCAACCAGCTCCTCGTCGAGATGGATGGCTTTGACACCAATGAGGGGGTGATCCTGATCGCCGCCACTAACCGCCCCGATGTCCTCGACAAGGCCCTCCTCAGACCGGGCCGCTTCGACAGGCGGGTGATGATCGACCTGCCCGACGTTAAGGGGCGCTACGAGATCCTCAAGGTTCACGCCAGGAAGATCAAGATCGACCCCGATGTCGACCTGATGGCGATCGCCCGGATGACCCCTGGCGCCGCCGGCGCCGACCTGGCCAACCTCCTCAATGAGGCGGCCCTCCTCGCCGCCCGGAAGGGGCGCTCCGCCGTTACCCCAGAAGAGACCCGCGAGGCGGCCGATAAGGTCCGCTTTGGTAAGGAGCGCCGCTCCCTCGACATCGACGAATCGGAAAAGCGGACGACCGCCTACCACGAGTCGGGCCACGCCATCGTTGGCTACCTCGTCAAACATGCCGACCCCGTCGACAAGGTCACCATCATCCCCCGAGGCTTCTCCCTTGGGGCAACCCACTTCCTGCCCAAGAAGAACCGGCTCGGCTACTGGCGGCGCGAGGTCCTCGACCAGCTGGCCGTCGCCATGGGGGGGCGGGTCGCCGAAGAGGTCTTTGTCCAAGACGGCTCGAGCGGAGCCAAGCAGGACATCGCCCAAGCCACGGCCCTGGCCCGCAGCATGGTCTGCGAGTGGGGGATGAGTGAGGAGCTAGGGATGGTCGCCTATGACGACCATAACGACGGCAATTTCTCGGGCCTCCCCTCCTTCCATGAGAAGAGCTACTCGGAGGCGACCGCCCAGCGGATCGACCAGGAGGTCAAGCGGCTGATCGACGAGGCCTACAAGAAGGCCTACGATATCATCGCCTCCCACAAGGAGCAGGCTGAGCTTATGACCCAGATGCTCATGGAGTTTGAGACCCTTGAGGCTGAAGACCTTAAGCGGATCATGGAGGGGACCTGGAGTATTGACGAGAAGCGGGAGCGGCTCAAACAAATCGATGAGCGGCACAAAAAGCCCAAGCGGCGCCGCAACCGCTCGGAGACCCCTGAGGACCCCGGCACCGATATCCAGCCCGCCCTCACCAAGGATATCACCCCCTAATCTAGGGGTAAGTCACTCATTCTTAGTAAAGTTATTTGTATTCCAAACGGGTAATTAATACTTAGTAAATATATATTGTTTACAATTGTAGCATAATAATTCACTAAAATGGGGTTACCAATGGAAGTAATAAATAGCTACAATTCTCAGCAGCCTATTCTCCCACGCCAAAAAAAAATTCAAATGAGAAAGGAGCACCTGGCCTTGGAAGCGCTTAGAAGAGGCCAGAAATACGCGCAACTAACGCAGGGGCTGACCCAGCGTATCTCGGGCGCTGTACTCTCCCTGAGCCCAAAGGAAAAAGGGGTTAACGCTCTCGACGAGGAGGGGCGGAGCCCCCTCTCGAAGGCCGCGTTTGCAGGCGACCTGGAGTCTGTGAAGAGGCTTATTGAGGAAGAAGGGGCCGATGTCAACCTCGTTAACTCGGGTGGGTTTACGGCCCTTCACTTGGCGGCACACCAGGGGCATACCGAGGTCCTTGGCTACCTACTCGACAAGGGAGCCGACGTTAAGCAGAAGACCGAAGCGGGTTGTTCGGCCCTCCACTTTGCTGCAGGGAACGGAAGAGAGGAGATCGTATCCACCCTTCTTAGCAAGGGGGCTGAGGTGGATAGCCCTGACAGCGAGGGGATAACCCCTCTGATGTACGCCGCTGTAAGAGGCCATGATAGCACCATGAGTAAGCTCAAGGATGCGGGGGCCGATGAGAAGCGGAAAAAGGGGCTAGTCGATGCCCTGTACCTGCGCGAGTATGCCTACATGGAGGCAAGGGGGGATAACCCTCTGCACGTCGCGGTGATTCTCGATCGCATTGAGGAACTCAAAGAGCTCCTTAAAGATCCCGATAGTAAGGCGCTCCTAAACGAATACAATCAAAAAGGCCGGACCCCTCTACACGAGGCCGCGAAGGCAGGTAACACAGCCGCTTACGAGCTCCTTGTAAAGGCGGGTGCCAACAACTCTCCCCCCAAGCAAAAGCGAGCCCTGAGGGGGTAGAGCCCCCTTAGGCCGCGCCTACTGCCTTGCGGCTGAGCTTGATCTGCCCCCGCTCGTTGATATCGAGCACCTTCACATCGAGGGTCTCCCCCTCCTTAATGTGGGCGTAGATATCGTCGATGCGGGTCTCAGCCAGCTCAGAGATGTGGCAGAGCCCCTCCTTGCCAGGAAGGACCTCGACGAAGGCCCCAAAGTCTTTCACCGCCTTCACCTTCCCGCGGTAAACCTTCCCGACCTCAATCTCGGCCGTTACCGAGGCAATCATCGCCAGAGCCGCTTCCATCTTCTCAGCACTGGGGCCGGCAAGGCTAATAAGCCCCGAGTCGTCGATGTCGACCTCAACGCCGGTCTGCTCGGTGATCGAGCGGATCATGGAGCCGCCAGGGCCAATGACTGCGCCGATTTTCGAGGGCTTGATCTGGATCGTCTCAATACGGGGCGCATGGGCGACCATCTCGGCACGGGGCGCTGGGCAGGCCTCAAGCATCTTGCTCAGGATGTGCCGACGGCCCGCTTTAGCCTGCTCAAGGGCAGCCCGCATGATCTGCGGGGTGATCCCCTCAACCTTGATATCCATCTGGAAGGCGGTGATCCCTTCGGCATCGCCCGTCACCTTAAAGTCCATGTCGCCGAGGGCATCCTCAACACCCAGGATGTCGGAGAGGATCGTGTGGGAGTCCTTTTCCAGGATAAGCCCCATCGCAATGCCGGAGACGGGCCGCTTGATCGGCACACCCGCATCCATCATAGCGAGGCACCCGCCGCAAACCGAGGCCATCGAGGAGGAGCCATTCGACTCAGTGATGTTCGATTCGAGGCGGATTACGTAAGGGAATTTCTCCTTTGGAGGGATAAGGATCTGGAGGGCCCGCTCGGCTAGTTTGCCGTGGCCCACCTCGCGCCGGCCTGGGGCGCCCACCCGGCCTACTTCGCCAACGGAGAAGGGGGGGAAGGAGTACTGGAGGTAGAAGCGGCGCTTTCCCTCTTCTTCGAGGGTCTCATAGCGCTGGGCCATCGTCTCGCCGCCAAGGGTACACACCGCAACCGCTTGGGTCTCGCCCCGTGTGAAAAGGCTGCTTCCGTGGGTGCGGGGTAAAATCGCCTGCTCAATAAAGATGGGGCGGATGTCGGTGGTGGAGCGGCCATCGCACCGTTTCCCCTCTTTGACGACCATCTGCCGCATCAGGTCGGAGGAGAGCTGCTTAAAGGCTGATCCGATGTCGGCGAGGGTGTGCTCCCCTTCCACCCCTCCAGGAAGGAGCTTTTCGAGCATAGCGGCCTTAACCGCAGCGGTCTTCTCTTCCCGCACCTTCTTCTCGATAACGCGGAGCGCTTCCGCAAGGGGAGCGGCGGCAAGGTCGCGGACCGCTTTCAGCGTGCGCTGCGGGGTGACCTTGAGGGTTGTCTCCATCTTAGGTTTGCCGATCTCCTTCCGCCATTCACCTAGCGCGGTGCAGATCTTCTGGATCGCTTCGTGTCCAAAGGTGAGCGCTTCAATCACCTGATCTTCGGTCAAAAAGTCGCAGTACCCTTCGATCATCAGGATGGCATCCTGGGTACCCGCAACCACCAGGTCGAGGGTTGAGCTTTCCATCTCCTTAGAGGTGGGGTTGAGGGCGAGCCTGCCCCCGATCATCCCCACCCGCACGGCGCCGAGCGGCTTGCTAATGGGGATTTCGGAGAGGGTAAGGGCAGCTGAGGCGGCGCAGATGGCCATCACATCGGTTTGGTGCTGCTCATCGTAGGACCAGACGTAGGCCAGAATTTGGGTCTCGTTCCGGTAGCCGTCGGGGAAGAGGGGGCGGATGGGCCGGTCGATCAGGCGGCAGATCAGGGTCTCCCGCTCAGAGGGGCGCCCCTCACGCTTGATAAAGCCCCCTAGGGTTTTCCCCCGGCTAGAAAATTTTTCCTGGTAGTCGACCCGCAATGGCAAAAAGTCGACATCCCCCGGCTTGTGTTCGGCGCAGGCGGTGGCAAAGACGATCGTCTCCCCTTGCTGGAGCCAAACCGCTCCTCCCGCTTGCCGGGCGATCTTGCCCGACTTAAAAAGTAACTCTGTGTCACCAATGGTGACCCGTTTTTCATGCTCTTGCATCGTATCTCCTAAATTTAGAATATATCCAGAGGAGACGGCGCCTTACCTGGAACTAAGAACGTTCTTAGCGCCAGGTAAGCCACCATCGACTCTTGGACGAGAAATTAGAACACAAAGGGGACTACTTGCGCAACTTCAGACGGTTGATCAACGTCTGGTACCGCTTGGTATCGGTCGAGTTGAGGTAGTCGAGGAGCTTGCGCCGCTGGCCAACCAGCTTTAGCAAGCCGAGACGAGCTGCAGTATCCTTGGGATAGCGCTTGAGGTGCTCGGTGAGCTCCATGATCTTTTCGGTCAGGAGAGCGATTTGGACGTCGGCCGATCCGGTATCCTTCTCGTGGAGCTGGAACTTCTTGGTGATCTCTTCTTTGGTACCCTTATCTAGCGACATTGGTGTCTCCCACTGACTTTCTTGCGTTTGATGTTCCCATTATATCTCAGGTCGGGCCATACTGTCAAGGCCAAATCATTTACGCTAAAGGAACGCCGTCATAGCGAGAAGGTTATAGCCATTTTTTTAGTATGTTCATGGTCAATCATTTAGCTCCAGAAACTGAGGATGAACGGTTTATGTTGGAGGCCCTTAAGGAGGCAAAAAAGGCTTACCGGGCGGGGGAGGTCCCTGTCGGTGCGATTATTGTCTCAGAGGGGCGTATTATTGCCCGTGGCCACAATCAGGTGGAGCTTTTGAGGGATGCTTCGGCCCATGCCGAGATGCTCACTCTCACCGTTGCCAGCAGCGCCCTTTCCAACTGGCGCCTGACCGGCACCACCCTTTACTCGACCCTAGAGCCCTGTGCGATGTGCCTTGGAGCGATGCTTCTTGCCCGTATAGACCGCTTGGTCTGGGGGGCTCCCGACTTGCGCCATGGGGCTAATGGGAGCTGGGTTGATCTCCTTAAGGAGCCCCATCCGACCCATACCCTGACCGTCACCTCTGGTATCTTACGGGAGCCTTGCGCTATGCTGATGCAACAGTTTTTTCAGGAGAGAAGGCGTGGATCGGCTAATGGCGCTGCTGGACGAGCTGGCCGAGGGGCAGCAGAAGAAGGTGCTTGCCTTGGGGCAGAAGATCCGTCCCAACTTGACCTCTGAGGATGCCCTTCAGCCTAACGACTACCCTGAGCTCGAAGAGAACCCCCTGTTCCGCTACGAGGAGGGAGTTCTAGAAGGGATACTCACAGTAAGAGCTGCTATCCGCGCCTTCGCCGCTTGGTGACCCGTTTGATCTTCCACCGCTCCCAAAAGGTGAGCGACTCGTGCCCTTTCTCCGATACTTTGGTGAGCATCGATTCGAGAAAGGCCTCATCCTCGGCCGACTGCTTTGGGGTATAGGTGGGAACGCTCCTTCCATAGCCCGACTCATCTAAACGGAAGGTCCGGCGGACCAAGCGCCCAATAGCGGCAAGGCGCCCCTCTATCGGATGGCAGGTTACAAAGGGGCCCCGCAAATCCCAGACAAGAATGGTGTAGAGATAGCCCGAGAGGGCCCCAAAGGTGTTTGCGAGAGCAGAGATCCACTCTTGAGCCGCCAGGTCGATCGCCACATTGAAGGCCATCAGGGAGAGGAGGAGTGTTCTTGCCTGAAAGGGGACCATCATAAAGAGGACCGGCCCCCCTCCCGTTCCAAAGCTCAGTAGTGCCATCAGGAGGGCGTAGAGGGCAGGGGTGGTCCCCGCTACCGGCTTGTTCCCAAGGCCCAGCGCGCAGATCATAGTGAGAAGGCCGGCGATTGCCGCCGTGATAAAGAAGAAGCGGAAGAAGGGGCCCACTCCGACCCGCTCCATCACAAGGCCCCCCACGCTCCAGATCAGGTAGAGGACAAAGGCCAGCCCGATCAGAAGGCCGAAGGAGGCGGGCCCGATCGCCGCAAAGGGATAGGTGAAGAGCTGCCAGACAAAGCCATGCGCAAGCCCCTCCAGCGATAGACTCAAGGCGGCTCTAAGCGGCTGGACTAGAGCAGTTAGGAGCGAAACCAAAAAGAGGGCCCAGAGGAGCCCCTTTAGAGGGGGAGGGGCCTTGGTGCCAAATCGTTGAAAGACCATGTTAATAGAGGTAGCTTCCCATCAATTGTGCACTGTTTTAGCCTGTAACGCAACCCCATGGAAGGACAAAGGAGCATTTGAGATGTCGTACGCAGAGCGGGCTTTGGAGATGCATCGGAAGAATCGAGGGAAGATTGAGACTCGTTCAAAGGTCCCCCTCAACAGTCAGCAGGATCTGTCGGTCGCCTACACGCCCGGCGTCGCCGCCCCTTGCCTCGCCATCCATGAAAATGTCGAGGAGGCCTACCAGCTTACCTGTAAGGCAAACTCGGTAGCGGTGGTCACCGATGGCTCAGCGGTGCTCGGCCTTGGCAATATCGGCCCCGAAGCAGCCCTCCCCGTAATGGAGGGGAAGGCCCTCCTCTTTAAGCAATTCGGAGGGATCGATGCGTGGCCCATCTGCCTCTCGACCCAAGACCCCGAGGAGATTATTGAGACAGTCCGGCGGATCGCCCCCGGCTTTGGGGGGATCAACCTCGAGGACATCTCGGCCCCCCGCTGCTTTCAGATCGAAGAGCGGCTTCAGGACCTTGGGATCCCCGTCTTCCACGATGACCAGCACGGGACCGCCATTGCGGTGCTGGCCGCCCTCTTTAACGCTTCCCAGGTGGTGGGCAAGCCCCTTAGCGAGATGAGAATGGTGGTGAGCGGCGCCGGAGCAGCGGGGGTTGCGATCGGGCAGCTCCTATGCGGCGTCTATGAGGGGACCGAGCGATTTGCGGGCGACCTGATCCTTTGCGACTCCAAAGGGGTCGTCTCGAGCAAGCGGCCCGACCTGAACCCGGCTAAAGTGGCCGCCCTCCAATGGTCCAACCTAGACGATATTGGGGGAGGCCTCCGGGATGCCCTTGTTGGTGCCGACGTCTTTATTGGGGTGAGCAAGGCCAACCTCCTCACAGGTGAGGATGTCAAGACCATGCGGCCAAAGCCGATCATCTTGGGGATGGCCAACCCGGTACCCGAAATCATGCCCGATGAGGCAAAAGCGGCGGGTGCGGCGGTTGTGGCGACTGGGCGGAGCGACTTCCCCAACCAAGTGAATAATGTCCTTGTCTTTCCTGGCATTTTCCGGGGGCTTCTCGATGCGGGGGCCCGCCGAGTGGAGAAGCGGACCTTTGTGGCGGCGGCTAGAGCGATTGCGGCTGTTTGTGGGGAGCCGACCCCTGAGCGGGTGATCCCCAACGTCTTCGATCCCGGCTGCGACGTGGCCGGTGCGGTCGCCAAGGCGGTGGTCGAGGAGCTCTCCCTGGCAACGGTTCAATAAGGGGTTGTCCCTCCAGTCCTTATTGAACCGGCGTTCAACAAGGAAGAGCCGAGTGCTTGCGGATAAATAGGCCGGGGGGCATACTCCGGCCGAATTCCCCTGAACCCAGAGCGTGAGATGAAGAAAGAGGGTCATCCAAAGTATCAAAAAGTCCTGTTTATCGACTCCTCCACGGGGTACAAGGCCGTCTACGGCTCTACCCTGCAGCCCGAGGAGACCGAAGAGTTTGAGGGTAAGGAATATCCGGTCTACCGGGTAGCCGTCTCCTCTGCCTCCCACCCCGCCTACACCGGCGCCGAGAAGTTCGTCGACACCGAAGGGCGAATCGACAAGTTCCGCAAGCGCTACCAGCGGCCAGAAAAGGAAAAAAAGAAGTAACTCGCTGTCCTTCCTAGGATGGCCCCGACCTTCGAGTTGGGGCCATTTTTTTTGTTATGTTAGAGAAAGTTAAGCCTTTACTTGATGAATTTGCCGAGGTCGAAAAGGTTCTAGCAGAGCCTGAGATTTTCAACGACCAGAAGCGGTACCGGGAGATTTCCCAGCGCCACGCCTATCTCGCTGATGTGAAGGAGATCTGGGACGAGCTCGAGAGTGTCCGCAAGCAGCTCAAGGACAACTCCGCTTTGCTCAAGGAGGAGTCCGACCCCTCCTTTGCCGAGATGCTCCGCCAGGATATCGAGGAGCTTGAGGGGCGGGAGGAGAAGCTGGGAGTGTCTTTGCGCGACCTCCTGATCCCCCCCGACCCCGATGACCACCGCAACACGATACTGGAGCTTCGGGCCGGCACCGGCGGCGATGAGGCGGCCCTCTTTGTCGGCGATTGCGTCCGGATGTACCGTTTCTACGCGACCGCTAAGCACCTAAAGGTGGAGCAGCTGTCGGCTTCGGAGTCGGAGGCAGGGGGTTACAAGGAGTGTATCCTCGTTTTCTCCGGCAAGAATGCCCACCGCCTCCTCCAATATGAGGGGGGGACCCACCGGGTTCAGCGGGTCCCCGAAACCGAAGCGCAAGGGCGGATCCACACCTCCACGATCACGATTGCGGTCCTCCTCGAACCGGAGGAGGAGGGGGAGATCGACCTCGACCCCAAGGACCTGCGCATCGACACGATGAGAGCCTCTGGCGCTGGCGGCCAGCACGTCAACACCACCGACTCGGCCGTCCGGATCACCCACCTCCCCTCGGGCCTTGTGGCCACCTGCCAGGATGAGAAGAGCCAGCACAAAAACCGGGATAAGGCGATGCGCCACCTCAAGGCGATGCTCTTAGAGCTCCAGCGGCGGAAAGCGGCTGAGGAGCAGGCAAGCAAGCGGCTGGCCCAGGTGGGAACAGGGGAGCGCTCCGAACGGATCCGCACCTACAACTTCCCCCAAAACCGAGTGACCGACCACCGGATCAACCTCACCAAGTACCACCTCGACCGGATCATGGAGGGGGAGCTCGACGAGATCATCCAACCCCTCGTCCTCCACTTCAGCGAACGATGAGACCCCGAGAGGTGTTCGGCGATCGGCTGGCTGAGGAGCTCCTCGCAGCAGCCCTAGGGATCAAACGGGTCGAGCTCTACCTCTATCCCGACCGCCTCGTGACGCCAAGCGAAAAAGGGCAATTCGAAGCCACCATTGCGCGGGCCAAGAGGGGAGAGCCCCCCGCCTACATCCTGGGTGAGGTGGAGTTCTACAACGTTACGCTGAGTGTCGACAAAAGGGTCCTTATCCCCCGCCCCGAGACCGAGTTGATGGTAGAGGAGATTGTGAATCACCTGAAGGGGAAAAAGGGGCTCCTTTGGGACCTCTGCACCGGCTCCGGCTGCATCGCCCTCGCCCTCAAAAAGGCCCTCCCCAACCTCACCGTCGTGGGGAGCGACCTCTCCGAAGAGGCCCTCGACCTCGCCCGCTACAACGCCGCCCGAAACGGCCTCGATGTTCCGTTTTATAAAGGAAATTTTTTAGATGCTATTTCGAAGCCGGTCGACTACTTGGTGACCAATCCCCCCTATGTGACCGAGGAGGAGTACCGGCAGCTTACGCTCCTTCACTGGGAGCCCAGGGTGGCACTAGTAGGCGGTTTAACCTTTTACGAGAGGCTTGCCCAGGAGCTGCCTGCCAAGGTGAAGCCAGGCGGCCAGGTTTGGATGGAGATCGGGGCCGATCAGGGAGAAGCCGTATGCGCCCTCTTCTCCAGCCCCCACTACCAAAATCTTTCCTGTACCCAGGATCTAGCCGGCCACGACCGGGTGATTTCACTTGAATTGGCGGGCTAATTCCTCTATCTTAACTGGGTATGTTCAGCCTACTCAGTGACAAGCTTCAAGGGATTTTTTCAAAGGCTTTCGGGGGGAAAACCCTTACCGAAGAGAATTTGACCGAGGGGATCCGGGAGGTCCGCCTTGCCCTTCTGGAGGCCGATGTCCACTACGGGGTCGCCAAGAAGCTGATCCAGCGGGTGAAGGAGGAGGCCCTCGGCGAGCGGGTGACCAAGTCGGTCAAACCGGCCGAGCAGTTTGTTAAAATCCTCCACGATGAGTTGGTCGCGCTGATGGGAAGCGAGGAGGCCCCCCTCAACTTGAAGGGCTATCCGGCAGTGATCCTGATGTGTGGCCTTCAGGGGTCAGGGAAGACGACCCAGAGCGTTAAGCTCGCCTGCTACCTCAAGAGGGAGGGAAAGAGGGTCCTAGTCGCCGCCTGCGACCTAGCCCGCCCAGCCGCGGTAGAGCAGCTCAAAACGCTCGGCCGGGGGGTTGAGGTCGATATCTTCTCCCTTGAGGGGGAAAAGCGCCCCCTTGCGGTGGCCGAGTCGGCCCTCTCCCATGCCAAGCGGGAGCGCTACGATGCTCTGATCGTCGACACAGCGGGCCGCCTCCACGTCGACGAGCCCCTAATGGAGGAGCTCTCCCTCCTCAAAAAGCGGCTTAACCCCGACGAGGTCCTCTTTGTGGCCAACGCCACTACAGGGCAAGATGCGGTCAAAAGCGCTAGCGAAATCGACGGCCGCATCGGCATTACGGGGTCGATCCTCACCATGCTCGATGGCGATGCCCGAGGGGGCGCTGCGATCTCGATCCGCGAGGTCACCGGCAAACCCCTTAAGTTTGAAGGGGTAGGCGAAAAGCCGGGTGACCTTCAGCTCTTCAACCCCCACTCGATGGCCGATCGGATCCTCGGGATGGGCGATGTGGTGAACCTGGTGAAAAGGGCCCAAGAGGTGGTGAGTGAGGAGGAGGCCGAGAAGCTCCAGAAAAAACTGCGCAAGGCGACCTTCACCTACGAAGACTACCTCTCTCAGATGCAGAAGGTGAAAAAGATCGGCTCCATGAGCAAGATCCTGAAAATGCTTCCCCTAAAAGGGGTCGACACGAGTATGCTAGAGGGGTCGGATGGGGAGCTAGCAAAGGTCGAATCGATTATTTTATCGATGACCCCTAGGGAGCGCAACCTCATCGACGAGCTTTCGATGGGGCGGCGGCGGCGCATTGCGATGGGATCGGGGCGCGATCTCGCCGAGGTCAATCGGCTAATTAAAGGATTTAATCGGACCAAAACTCTCTTTAGGAAGGGTCCAGGGAAACAACAGTTAGACAAGATGCTTGGAGGCATGAAATGAGCGTAGCAATCCGTTTACGCAAGCAGGGGAGGCTCAACCGCCCCTTCTTCCGGCTGGTAGCAGCCGATACCCGTTCCCCTCGGGATGGGAAGTACCTCGAGACCCTCGGCTGGTACAATCCGGTTGAGCGGGATGAGTCGAAGACGCTGTCGATCGACGTCGAGCGGCTTCAACACTGGATCGATCAGGGGGCTCAGCTTTCGGAGAATGCCGAGAAGCTGGTTGCCAAAGCCGCACCCCACGTCACCGCCGCCATCCGTGAGCGGACCCTTGCCAAGCGGGCCAAGCGGGCTGCTGCGCGCAAGAAGAAAAAATAATGTTAGTGGACCTTCTCACCCTCTACCCTGAAGCGCTTACCGCGTTAGAAGTGGGGATGGTGGGGAGGGCCCAGCAAAAGGGGCTCCTTTCGATCCGGGCTCACCAGATCCGCGATTTTGGGGAGGGGCCCCATAGGCGGGTCGATGAGCGCCCCATAGGGGGTGGCCCTGGGATGGTCATGACCCCCGGCCCGATCGAGCGGGCGATCGCCTCGGTGGCCCAAGAGGGCTCCCACCTCGTCTACCTCACCCCTCAGGGAAAACCCCTTACGGCTCAGGCCGCCCGCCGCCTCGCGCAAAAAGAGCACCTCATCCTCCTTTGCGGCCACTACGAAGGGGTCGACCAGCGGGCCCTCGAAAAGGCCGAGGAGATCAGCGTCGGCGATGTGGTCCTCTCTAGCGGCCTCCTCCCCGCCATGGTCCTGATCGACGCCACCGCCCGCTTTATCCCCGGGGTCCTCGGGCATGAGGAGGGGGCGGCAAGCGACACCTTTGAAGAGGGGCTATTCGAGCACCCCCAGTATGCCGGCCCCCGTGAGGGGGTCCCCGAGATCCTCCTCTCGGGCGACCACGGGCGGATCGCCCGGTGGCGCAAGGCTCGCGCCCTCGAGAAGACCCATGCCGTCCGTCCCGACCTTTTTTGGGAGTGGGCCGATCCCCAAACTCGCTATATTTTGGGCGTAAAAAATTTAGATGAATCGCGCCGCTTCTTCAAGGAGCTCGGGATCTCCTATACAAAGAAAGAGCAGGGCCTTATGATAGCGGGCTCAGTGCTCCTGCTAGAGGGGGAATTCGGAGCGGGGATGGTCCGCCTCGCTCTTCCCCCTGAGCAGTTTGAGCGGATTAAACAAAAGGTCACACCCTCGAGGGCCGCTAGTGACCTCCTGATAGTGGAGGATCCCGATGGCCACGAGTGGTGTTTATGCAAGGAGCGTCAGCGATGAGCCACAGGCAGCAGATTGAGGAGCTGGGAAAGAGCCAGCTCAAAACCGATATTCCCCCCTTTGCTATCGGGGATACCATCAGTGTCCATCTGAGGATTATTGAGGGAGACAAGGAGCGGGTTCAGCTCTTTACCGGCACAGTGATTGCCCGCAAAGGGAACGGTATCTCGGAGACCTTCTCCCTTTACCGAGTGGCTTACGGCGAGCAGATGGAGCGGGTTTTCCTCCTCCACAGCCCCCGAATTGCGAAGATCGAGCTAGTTCGCAAGGGTAAGGTTCGCCGCGCCAAGCTTTACTACCTGCGTGGAACGTCCGGCAAGAAGTCGAAAGTGAAAGAGCGCCTTGGAGGCGCCAGAGCCACCGTAGCGCCTGAGGAAGAGGCCCAAGAAGCCATGACCTCAGGTGAGGAATCGGGAGCTTGAGAGCTTAGCTTTCGAAACGGCAGCCAGAAAGGCGGGCTACACCCGCATTGCGGGCGTCGATGAAGCCGGCAGGGGCCCCCTCGCCGGCCCTGTCGTCGCGGCTGCCTGCATCCTTCCTCCAGACCTCCTCCTCCCCGACGTCAACGACTCCAAGAAGCTCACCCGCGAGCGGCGACGGGCGCTCCATTACCACCTCACCCATCACGCCGACATCACCTTTGGGATTGGCGTAATCGACGCCCCTACCATCGACGCCATCAACATCTACCAGGCGACCATTCGGGCCATGCAGGAGGCGGTCTCCCAAATCGACCCCGACTACCTCCTTGTGGATGGCCTAAACCTGCCCCACGCCCTGCCCACTGAGAAGATTATCCATGGGGATGAGCGGTGCCATGCCATTGCCTGCGCCTCGATTATTGCCAAGGAGCACCGCGATCTCCTCATGGAGGCCTACGCAAAAAAATACCCTGAGTATGGTTTTGAGCAGCATAAGGGCTATGGAACTGAGCGCCACAGAGCGGCCCTAGAGAAATTCGGCCCCACCCCCATCCACCGCCGCTCTTTCCGGTCGGGCTAGGGCTACATCCTCTCTGGCTTTAGGCCTGCCTGCTCGAAGATCTCGAGCAGCCCCCCCTTCCCAAAGAAGTGAGCCGCTCCAACCGCAATGCCTATCGTAGGTTTAGCGTTCTTTAGAAGCTGAACAAGCTTGTGCTTCAGGACCCAGAGCTGGTTACGTTTCTCGATGGTGACCTCTCTTATTTGAGGAGGGATTAGGGCATTCTGAATGAGGTTCTCATTGCCCTCTAGCCAACCGCGGATAGACCAGTAGAGGCTCAGACGCCCCTCCAGTTGACTCAGTGTTATTGAGCCTGAGGTAAATATTTTTGCGATGGCCATGTTGAGCTCTTTCTCTTCCAGTGATAAGAGCATACTATTGTTACTCCCCATGCTCTCCATCAGCTTTCGGTCCATCACAGATGACGGCTGCTCTCGTGTTACCTCAACCGATTCGCAGTAGAAGAGGTCCACCTTGCCAATTTGGGTAATCACGGAGGACTTTTCGAGCAGATCAGGCAGGTGGATCGTGCCGACAAGGCGGTGGGGGCCAACCTCCCAGACAAAGCCACATCCCGAGGTCTGCAGGGTAAGGGCCGCCTCTCCGATAGTGAGATAGACCTCTAACTCCTTCACCCGCTTGTTTGGATCTAGCGACATCAGCTTTTTATCCAGTAGGGAAAGGTGATCCTTCCATAGGTGGGCTGCTGTTGAGATGACCCCTTTCTTTTCATCAAGGAAGACCACCTGGCGTTCAAGAAGAGAGGGAAGTAGGCGCCCCTCTACCCCAAGGGGCTTTTGCTTCTCCACAGCGCTATCAAAGAGACGCTCTGCCTGAAGGAGCCCTCTAACTACTTCTTCCTTGTCTGTGCAGCTTTCGAGTGTTTTGCAATAGGCAGACAAACGAGCGAAGTGCTCCACACAGGTTTTCATCAGCTCCTTTTTCTGCTCGGTAAGTGCTGAGAGTTCCTGGCTTGTGGTGATGAGAAGTAACTGGACCTCTGCACTGGGTGAGGTCAGATTATCCGCGGGAAGAGGGAGCTTGGATGACTCGGGATAGACTCGGGCTGCCCTCCTGAGGCAGGGTAGCATGACCATAGCAAATTTTTGATTGAGAGGGAGCTTCTCCTGCTCAGATTTCTTGCTCAATAGCTCGTGAAAACACTCATTGGCCACTTGGAGGCAGGGCAAAGTACGCCCCAACTCGGGTGGGGTGGTTCGATGCAGAGAGCGCTCTACCCGGCCCAAAAAATCAACTATTTTGTTCAGATCCTTGTTTTCCATTAGATCACCCGTTTTTTTATTAAACATTTTAAATGATTGACCAGTTTATGTATAGTTATTTGGCTGTATTCAGCCGTAAGCGGCTGAAGTTGAGGAGGAGGGCAAGGAGGGCGACCGCGGCCGTTACCAAGCTAAAGGAGAGGAGCCCCTCGTGAATCAGGCTAAGGATAAGGCTGATCAGGGTAGCAGAGCCGGCCATCCCGAGGTAGAAGACCGCTACGGCGGCCCCTCGGGGCTCCTCGGTGGCCGTGAGTGTCGTGCGGTTCAGAGGGGCCGAGGCAAAGCCAAACCCAAGGGCATACCCCGACATGGGGAGCACCAACGAGAGGAAGTGGCTCGGAAAAAAGAGGGCAATGATCATAGAGAGGGCCGAGAGGGTCGCAAAAAGGACCCCAAAGGCGATCAACCCCTCTTTGCCTACCCGCTTCATCAGGGGTTTCACTAGGGCCGCCCCCACAATATAGGCCCCAAAGACCGGAATTTGGAGCGCGCCGAACTGAAGGGGAGTAAGGCCGAGTCCAGTGATGAGGAGGAAGGGGGAGGCGGTGATCCAACCGAGCATCCCCCCAAACAGGAGGCCAAAGGCGAGCCCCGAGAGCACGAAGGGGCCACTTGTCAGAATGTTCCGGTAGGAGCGGAGGAGCCTCGGGAGGTCGAGCGAGTGGCGCTCCTGCGTGCTCTCAGGCATGACCCGCCATAGGGCGATGAGGGAGATGAGGGCAACGGCTGCTAGGAGGTAGAAGATAGAGCGCCAGGAAACAAAGGTGAGGATGAGGCCGCCGATGGCCGGGCCGACAGCGGGTGAGACAACGGCTGCGGCGCCCATCCAGGCGAGAATGGGGATGGCTTGCTGATCGGTGTAAAGGTCGTGAACGCTGGCATAGCCGGCGACCATCAGGGTGCAAACCCCAACGCCCTGGAGGAAACGGGAGAGGATCAGCACGGTGATGGTGGGAGCAAGGGCGCAGCCCAGGGTGGAGAGGACAAAGAGGGCGCCGCCTAGGAAGAGAACCGGCCTTCGTCCATACCGATCGGCAAGGGGACCCACTAAGAGTTGGACCGCTGCGTTTCCGGCAAGCCAAACGGTGATGGTGAGCTGGACGAGGTTGATCGTAGTCCCGAGCTCCTTGCCAATTGCTGGCAAAGCGGGCAGGTACATGTCGTTGGACATGTTAGCGCACGCTTCGTAGAGGATAAGCCAGATCGGAAAGAGCAGCGACGGGTTCACTTGCCGGCTCGCAGCTTGGCCATCTCCTCGGCGATCTGCTCATCCTCGATCTTTTTGAAGAGGAGCTGGGGTGGGGGGAGGGGAGTGCCCGCTTGGAGCTGCGTCGAGAGAGCCTCCCACTTGATAGCGCCTCTAAAGCCGAGCATCGCCCACAGCTTCGCAGCGGTTTCGGGAATGATCGGCGCGCTCACAATGGCAAGCGTTTTGAGGCAGTTGAGACAGGCCGCAATGACATTGTCTCGAGAGGCGGGCTCCATCTGCCAGGGTTTGCAGTTGTCAAAGTAGACATTCCCTAGGGTCGCAATCTCCATCAGCAGGGCACAGGCCCGCCGGGGACTGTAGGTTGCATAGGCCTGTTCGATCTCTCTCACCTTCTCCGCTACCTTTTGGAGAAACTCATCCCCAATGAGACGGGGTACCTCAGCCTTGCAGTGCTTTTGGGCAAAGACGAGGGTCCGGTTGGCAAAGTTGCCGAACTTGCCGAGGAGTTCGGAGTTGCAGCGGAGCTGAAAGTCGCTCCAGGTGAATTCGGAGTCGGAGGTTTCGGGCGCATTGGCGGCAAGGGTGTAGCGGAGTTGGTCAGCCGAGTAGCGGGTGAGGAACTCCTCTAAGTCGACATACCACCCCTCCGATTTGGAAAACTGCCGCCCCTCCAAGGTAAGAAAGTCGTTGGCAGGCAGGTCGTCGACCAGCTTGTAGGGCTTGTCCTGCCCCATCGTCATGGCGGGGAAAAAGAGGGCGTGGAAGAAGATGTTATCCTTTCCAATAAACTGGACGAGTTTGGTGTCGGACTGGCACCAAAACCGCTTCCAGGCCTCGGGCTCGCCCTGCCTTTCAGCCCAATCTTGGGCGGCCGAGAGGTAACCGATGCAGGCCTCAAACCAGACGTAGAAGACCTTCCCATCGCCGTCGGGGACGGGCACACCCCACTCCCCATCGCGGGTGATGGCGCGTGGCCTAAGGTCATCAAGGTAGTGGCTGGCAAAATTCAGGACGCCGGGCTTCCAGCTCTTTTTGGCTAGAAAGTCTCGAAGGGGAGTGGCCAGCTTGTCGAGGCGGAGAAACCAATGGTCGGTCTCTCTAAGGACAAGAGGGGAGCCCCCTACCTTTGAGGTGGGATTGATCAGGTCGGTCGCCTCGTAGCTTCCCCCACAAGCGGGGCACTCATCCCCCCGGGCCCCCTCGTGGCGGCAGAGGGGGCAGATCCCCGTCACATAGCGGTCGGCTAAGAAGCGCCCCTCCGCCTCGCTGTAGAGCTGCTGCGTGCGCATCTTCTCCACATAGCCGTTAGCCGAGAGCTCCTCAAAGTACTGGTAGACCGGCACCCGGTGGTGGGGGAGGGTGGTGCGCGAGTAGCAGTCGAAGGAGATCCCTATCTGCTCAAAGAGGCGCTGGTTGAGGCGGTGAAAGTGCTCCACATGGGCGCTGGGGCTCCTTCCCGCCTTTTCGGCGCTTAGGGTGATCGCCACCCCATACTCGTCCGATCCCGACAAAAAGAGGACCTCCGTCCCCTGCATCCGCTCAAAGCGAGCATAGATGTCCGCGCTGAGGTAAGCACCTGCGATATGGCCAAAGTGGAGCTTTCCATTGGCATAGAGGAGGGCAGAGGTGATGAGGACCCGCTTAGCCGGCACTGATCAGTTCCTGCTCACTCTCAAACTGCCGCTCCACCTCCCGCCGGTCCATCCAAAGAATCCTATCCTGCCCATTGGCAACCGCCCGGATCACCTCGTTGGCTACGTTAATGGACTCCTCTCCCGCCCCTCGGGCAATCTCCCGCTGAGCCATCCGGATCATCTGGTTGATCAGATCGAATAGATTTGAGGCTTTCTTCGAAATCGGTTCTGCAGTCAGATATTCGCTCAAGTTCATCGTTTGTTTTCCTCCAATAAGACAATCCTCCGCAGCGCCGCGTAGGCGGTGTCCAGATCATCGTTTATAATATGGTAATCGTAATTTTTGGATAGCTCCATCTCGATTTTTGCGCGGGCGAGCCGCTCAGCGATCTTTTCGGGAGTCTCGGTCTTCCGCCCCCTAAGGCGCCTCTCCAGCTCTCCCATCGACGGGGGGCTGAGAAAGATCGAGACACAAGGCATCTGCTCCTTTATCTGGGCTGCCCCCTGGACATCGATCACCAGAAAGAGGTGGCGCCCCTCTGCAAGCTCCTCTTCCACAAAGGAGCGGCTCGTCCCATAGAAGTTCCCAAAGAGCTCGGCCCACTCGAGAAAATCACCCGCTGCCCGTTTTTGCTCAAAGGCCTTCTGGCTGATGAAGTGGTAGTGGACTCCATCGATCTCTCCCCGCCGTTTAGGACGGGTGGTGCAGGAGACGCTCTGGCAGACCCGGGGAAACTCCTTGGCCAGCATCGAAATCAGGGTCGTCTTCCCTGTTCCGGCGGGTGCGCTCAGGATAAACAGCTTGCCCCTACTCGACATTGGCCAGCTGCTCCTTGATCCGTTCAAGCTCCCCCTTGATCGCCACCACCCCCTCTGAGACCTTCGCCTCCTGGGCCTTTGCGCCTAGGGTGTTGATCTCCCGCCCCATCTCCTGGACGATAAACTCACACGTTTTTCCCGAAACCCGATCGGTTGAGGCTAACTTTCCCCTTAGCGCCTCGAGGTGGTAGCTGAGGCGGGAGAGCTCCTCGGAGACATCCCCCCGCTCTGCGAGCAGGGCCGCCTCCCGAACGAGCCGCTCCTCCTCCACCTCCCACCCCTTTAGCCGCTCGATAAGGCGGCTCCTGACTCGCTCAGGGTGCCCCTCTAGCAAAGGGGTAATGCTATCAATTAAACTCTTAATATTGCTGCACCGTTCAAGGAGCTCCTTTCCAATAGTCCTCCCCTCGGCCCGGCGCATCTCAACCAGAGCCTCAACTGCCCCCTTCACCACCTCTTCTAGAGCCCCCTCGTCGATCGAGGCCTCCCCCCCAATCGTTAGGGCCCCCTCATGCCCCCGACAGGCCAGGCGGAAGGCCTCGGGAAAGGGGAGCCCTGTGGCCTCAGCAACCCCCTCTGCTACCCCCTTAAGCGAGGCTAGGAGGGGGAGGTTGGGGGAGAGGGGGAGGGGGAGGGGCCAGTCGATCTGAAGGTGGAGGGCCCCCCGCTCGACCCGCTCCCCAATCCACTCCCGGATCTGAGGCTCAAAGGGGGCCAGGAAGGGGGGGAGGGAGGGGGTGATCTCAAGGGAGCGCCGGTTGACCGAGCGGAGGGCTACCTTGAGGGGAGCCCCCCCAACGTGGCGTACCTTCTGCGCATATCCGGTCATCCCGTTGATCATGGTGAGCCGCAATCTACCTGCATCTGCTTAACTTGTCAACGGCTCGGAATTCCATTTTCCAAAGAATAGAAAGAGGCCCCGATAATTCTCCCCATTCCGAAGCTCTCTTAAATTAATCCCAAATCTTTCCTTGGCTGTTACCCGGCGGGTTAATTTTACCAAAATGGTGGCTTCGAGGAGCCCCTCTCCCTCCTCATAGAACATCACATGGGAGATGGTCCTTGGGTCGGGCCCCCTTTGCGACGCAAATAGCAGATCCCCTGGCACCAGCTCCTCCGCTGTGCAGGGTGTGCAGCCCCTATACTGATCGATACTGTTGCGGGGGATAACGAGTCCCTCGCCTCGGAAGGCCAGGTGGACAAGGCCTGAGCAGTCGATCCCCATCCCAGGGGGCAAAAGCCCTCCCCAGACATAGGGGCTCCCGAGCCACGCCCGGGCCATCTCTAGCCGCCCCTCCTTTTTCAGGGTGGCCTCCCGGATAAATCTCTCTTCCCCCCGGTAGAGGATCCGGGCATAGCCCCCCTCTCGCCCTACCACGCAGACCCGGCTCCCGATAAAGAGGCGGCCGCAGGGAATTCCCCCTGGTTCGCGGCTAACGATCGCCCGCAAAGTCGTTACCGTCGCATTGGGAGTAGGCCCCTCCCCAACCGCATCGGCCGCTACCCAACCCCCATATCCCCCCTCTCCGCGGAGCTGCTCGAGCGCCTCCACGTAGAGCCACTCTCCCCGCCCGTAGTGGACCTTGACCGGCTCCCCATACAGGAGCTGGCTCTCCTGAAGCCGATCGAGCTCTTTGCCGGTGTGGGGGATCGGTTGCCCGCGCAGATCGGTATGGAGAGCGGTGATGATCATTTTGGAGCGGCGAGGAGGGGTGTGCCCTTCACCATCTTGTCGTAGCCGTAGCAGAGGAGGTTGCCGATGATGGGAAAGAGCTCGACGATCCCCCGCCCTGCATTTAGCCTCCCATCGAGAATGTGGAAGGCGCTGGCCCTAGCATAAGCCAGATAAGTTCTCTGCCGCTCTCCCTGCTTGGCTAGAAACAGGATGAGGGCGATCAGAAGGGTGACCATCAGGCAAACCAGGGCCGCTAGCCCTTGCAGTGCGCTGTAGACCCCTACCCGGATCCCCCCGGAGACCGTACTGACAATGGGGATATAGCCCAGCACGTTGAAGAACTTATCGATCGATTGGGTTAAGGCTAGCACAGGGCTCATCCCCCTACTGTAGCAAACCTACTCATAGGCGACAACATGATGGATCCGGGCTCTTGCCCTCCTATTCCCTTTAGCCTATCTTTGCAGATGCCAAATCGGCTCAACAAAAGGGGGAGAGCGTGGAGCTGACAAAACTAGAGAAACCCTTGCCCGATAAACAAGTGACCGAGTCGTGGCTGGGGTGCCAGCAGGAGCTGAAGGCGACCCTTGCCCATGACATCGTGCGGTACGGTCACCTATCGGGGCAAATCCAGCACAAGTTGCGCCGAATTACAGAGGTCGATAAGTCGAAACCGATGGATGCGGACACCCAATTGATTTTGGGGTTGTGCCAGGAGTACCGGCGGCTGCTGGAGTGGATGAAGCAGTGGGAACGCCACCCTCTCTCTAAACCGGTCACCTGTAGCCCACTGGTGGGTTTTACCGGCTTCCATTCCTTAGTCTTCAGTCCCGATGAGAAGTTGCTGGCATCAAGGGATTATAAGGAACGCCTTTATCTATGGGAAATACCTAGTGGAAGAGCCCTTCATATCCTCGATCCAGGTGGAGCGGTGACCGTATCATTTAGCAGCACAGGTGATAGGCTGGCCATAGGGACCCGTGCTGAGGCGTCGCTGTGGGATCCCTATAAAGGGTGCCTCATCGCTCGTGCTAAACCGGAGGGCTATACCTATCCCCACTTTAGCCCCCATCTAGAGACCTTTGCCTATATTGGACAACGGAGTTCTGATGTTTACTTGAGCGATTTTCAAGGCAATCGATTGGAGAAAATAAGCACTACAGCGGCGGATCTCTATTCCGTTAGATTCGACCCGACAAAGCCGCGAATGGCCATCCTGGGGAGTGACTCTTTCATTGAGATTTGGGATTGGAAAGAGCTGCGGAAGGAGTTCTCCTTAAAGGGCGAGGTCACCCCCATTGGGCAAGCCTCATTCTGTGATAACGGCGCCCATTTCGTCGCTGAGGTAAAAGGTGATAAAACCACGAAGAGATTTGAGGTTTGGTCCCTCACCACCGGAGAGAAGCTTAAGGCGTTTGAGGTGATGGCAGGCAGGCTCTTATCACTAGCCCTCTATCCCGATTATTGCTTGATCGTGAACAAGCGCCAACTTATGGTGTGGAGTCTGGTTGATCAAAAAGGGGTTTGGTGCACGGAACGATGCGTTAATGGGGAGGTGTGGAGTGCAGCAGTCAGCCCAAACAGAGAGCTGCTTGCTTGGTCCAAAGGAGCACAGATCCACTTGCACCATGTGCTCTCTGGAAAACCGCTTCTCCTGGAGGAGTAAGCAGGGACCTTAATGCCGTTTCAGCTGCTCCACGATCTTCGACCCGAGGCTAGCGATCAGTACCTCTTCAGCTGTTTGACCCATGCTATTGGTGGCGCTGAGCTTTGCCCCCCCTTGGATCAACACCTCGGCCGTATCCTCATCATCGGCTAGGTGAAGCGGAGTCTGTCCGAGCCTATCCTTAGCATGGACGTTAGCTCCGTGATTGACTAGGAACCGTGCCATCGAGTCATCGATCGCATAGTGGAGGGGGGTTCGTCCCAGGTTGTCCGGTTCATTGACGTTTGCTCCCGCCCAAATCGCCTTCTCCATCACCCCTTGGGCCGGCTGGTGGTGCAATAAGGTCTTCCCTTCATTGTCCTTGGCGTTAGGCAGCGCACCTTTTTTGAACAAAAGGTCCGCTGATCTCCACTCCGGATCGGCATAGAAGAGGGGTGTTTTGCCCCACTGGTCGCGAACGTGGACAGCTGGGTTAATCGGCTTGTGCCAGGGCGCAAGCTCCCCGCTAAAGTCCTGGTGCACCCAGTCCTTCAGGGGCGCCAGCAATTTGCTCATGTTCTCATAGTTTCTGGCGTTTCGGTGGAGGGCCGTCTGACCGTTTTCATCACTAGGGTAGCTAAAAGGCTTTTTCTCTAACCCCAAAATAACCCGTTTGAATAGCCCTATCACCTTGTCGAAAGGGCGCTCCCCAATGGCCTGTTCTGGCTGTTTCACTACCGTCTGGTAACCTTGTAGTTTTAGTAACTCCATAAACAATACCTATTTTTGTTGCTTTTACAGTATTATAACAAATAAATATTAAGACTATTGTAATACCAATCCCAAGAAATAAATTCACAAATTCAACTGAGGATTTTGGCCCTCGATGAAGAGCGGAGACCGACGCTAGCCTTGTAGGCTTGCGAGGTCGAGCTCAAAAGCGAGGGCCGAAAGACCAGTTGAATTTGTGAATTTATTTCTTGGGATTGGTATAATTTAATATTTACTTTGATAGGTACTTGATTATGAGGGCGTTTTGCGATTACACGCCCTAGAGGAAGGAGGGGAGGCCTGTATGGCGCTTTTGGACCTCGTGGTTGTGGACCGCCATCGCTAGGGCCTTTTTGGTGCCGATCAGGACGACCAGCTTCCGCCCCCGAGTAACCCCTGTGTAGATCAGGTTTCGGGTCAGCAGTTTGAAATGGGAGGTGTGGACTGGGATCACCACGCAGGGGCACTCGGACCCCTGGTACTTGTGGATGGAGCAGGCATAGGCGAGGACCAGCTCATCGAGGTCGAGGAAGTCATAGGGTATAGGCCTCCCATCGACACTGACCGTGAGCTGCTGCTCGGCCTCATCGATCTTGGTGATCAGGCCGACATCGCCGTTGTAGACCTCTTTGTCGTAGTTGTTCCGGATCTGCATCACCTTGTCGCCGACATGGAGCTGCTTGCCTGCGTAGAAGAGGGGACGGCTGGAGGGGTTGAGGTGCCCCTGGAGGGCAGTGTTGAGCGCCTCGATGCCGATGGCCCCCCGCTTCATCGGGGCCAACACCTGGATGTCTCGGATCGGATCAAAGCCGTAGGTTTTGGGGAGGCGTTGGGAGACGAGGCCAATGAGGGTGTGCAAAATCTGCTCGGGCTCTTCCTGCTCGATAAAGAAAAAGTCGCTCTCCGGGCCCCCTGAGAGGTCGGGCACGATGCCCGCGTTGATCTTGTGGGCGCTAGTGATAATCTTGGAGCCCTGCGCTTGCCGGAAGATCTGATTGAGGGTCGTGGTCGGGATCTTTCCGGTAGAAATGAGGTCACGCAGGACGTTGCCAGGGCCAACGCTAGGGAGCTGATCGATATCGCCGACCACGATGAGGCGGGCCTCGTCGGGGAGGGCCTTTAGCAGGCTATACATCAGCGAGGTATCGATCATCGAGGCCTCGTCGACGATGATAAGGTCGCACGAGAGGGGATCGCTCTTCCCTTTGCGAAAGCCCATGATCTGAAAGTCGAATTCGAGGAGGCTGTGGAGCGTTTTGGCCTCTCTGCCGGTGATCTCGGCCATCCGCTTAGCCGCCCGTCCCGTCGGCGCTGCGAGCAGAATGCGGGAGGTGAGTTTCCGGGTGATGGCGAGTATGGCCTTGGTGATCGTGCTCTTGCCCGTTCCTGGGCCTCCCGTCAGGATCTGGACCTTATCGGTAAGGGCGCGGACAACGGCCTCTTTCTGCTGAGTGGCGAGAGTGAGCCTGAGTTTCTCTTGGACCCATGCGAGCGCCTTTTCTGTGTCCACCTTGCGCAAATGGGAGGGGGCCTTTATCAGACGCTTAAGCTCCCGAGCAATCCCCGTTTCGGTCAGGTAGAGGGCTTTGAGCCAGACCCTCTCCTCCTCAATGACCAGCCGCTTCTCTCCCGCAAGGAGCCCGATTTGCTCGACGATGGGCTCTGGCGACACCCCCAACATCGCCGTGGCCTGCTCGACCAGCTCTCCGTGGGGATAGCAAACATGCCCCTCTTCCGAGAGGCTATGGAGGACAAACTCGATTCCGGCTGAGATCCGCTGGGGAGAGTTTGGCTCGATCCCCATCTTTTGCGCGATCTGATCGGCTGTCTTAAAGCCGATCCCGTGGACATCTCTTGCTAGGGCGTAAGGGTTTTCGCGCACCTTGGCAATGCTCTCCTGGCCATAGGTTTTGAAGATCCGCTGCGCAAAGGCGGGGCTCACCTCGTAGCTTTGCAAGAAGACCATCACCTCCCGAATGGTCCTCTGCTGGGCCCAGCAGGTGGTGATCTTCCCGATCCGCCCTTTGCCAATCCCGGGAACTTTGCGCAGCTCCTCGGGATCTTGGTCGATGATATCGAGGGTGAGGATCCCAAACTTGCCGACGATCGCCTTTGCCAGGTGGGGGCCGATCCCTTTTATCAGACCCGACCCGAGGTACTTTTCGATCCCATGCACATCGGCAGGGGCTTGGATGGTGACCCCTTCAACGGCGAACTGCCACCCGTGGTTTTTGTCATTTTTCCACGACCCGGTGCACCGGATCGACTCGCCCGGCTGCAGGTGGGGCATTGTCCCCACCAGGCAGGTTAGCGTCCCCTTATGGGGCTCCTGTAATTTGGCGACGGTAAAGCCGGTTGCGGGGCTGTGAAAGGTGATCCGCTCCACGATCCCTTCAATCTGAGAGCAAGATCGATCTCGATTGGCCTCGTGGGCAGTTGCCGGTGCACTCGGGGAGTGATCTCTCTTATGCCGCATGCCCGAAGGATAAAGGGTATAGGCTTTCGCAGCTACTTCTTGCTAGCGGTAAATTGGTAGACGAGAAGGTCGCCCGCCCGCATCGCCTTGGCCGTAACATCGTAGGTCTCGACAGCATCGAAATAGAGGGGTTCGCCAAAGGTGCCGATCAGCTCCTCCCGTTTCAAAGGGGCCTTTAAGCAGTCGACAATCGCCTCGTTAAGGTCTGCGTACTGGTCGGTGACATCTTGCGCGGCTACACCGGTGAATTGGGCCCCTGTGAGCCGCTTCAGGTAGCCCTCTACTGTTTCCGCAAAGAGGGAGAGGCCATCGAGCTCGATGAGTCGGTTGACATGACCTCGCCACTCTCCCTTGGTTGGGCTGAGCCAGTCGTTGATCACCAGAGTTCCGTTAGGGCTAAGGACCCGGTAGCACTCCTTCAAGATCCCCTCCTTCTCCTCGATGTGGCACATGGCCCCATTGCTGTAGACCATGTCGAAGTGGTCGCTCTCAAGGGGGAGGTTCTCATCGCTTGTGCTCAAGACAAAGCGGAGTCGGTCGGCGGATAGCGGGAGGGGCTCGGCGGGTCGCCTCCTCAACCATCCAGGGGTTGACATCGAGGCCGGTCACCTCCATCCCATACCGATCGGCTAGGTGGCAGGCGATCCCCCCCAAACCGGCACCGATATCGAGGGCTCGCTCCCCTCGGACAGGGGTCTCCATAAAGAGTGCCCCTGGGCCCCCTTCGGACATCATCCCCTCCCCATAAACCGCCTCTAGCAGGCGGCAGTACTCGGGGGGGTACTCCTCAATGAGCCTCTGAATCGTCGAACTGGACATCCACCTCGTAGCGTGAAGGGATTAAGGGAGACAATCTCCGGATGCTGGACTCGAACCAGCGACAAATGGATTAACAGTCCACTGCTCTACCGACTGAGCTAATCCGGAACAGATGGTTAGAGGATGGCGAAAAGCCCTTTTTTTTTCCACCTCTTGAGGAAAAAGGGGCCCACCCAGCTGAAACTGGGTGGGTCTTTAGGGGCCTAGTAGTCCATGCCCCCTGCAGGCATAGCAGGAGCCGCTTTCTCCTCAGGGATCTCGGTGACGAGAGCCTCTGTGGTGAGAAGGAGGCCAGCAATGGATGCTGCGTTCTGGAGAGCGGTGCGGGTCACGAGAGTCGGATCCAAGATCCCTGTCTTGATCATGTCGACATACTCGTTGGCTTGGGCGTCGTAGCCCATGTTCCCTTTCGCCTCCATCACTGTGCGGATAACGACCGAGCCCTCCTGCCCGGCATTCTCAGCAATCGCCCGAAGGGGGGCCGAGAGGGCCTTGCAGATGATCTCGATACCGAGCCGCTGGTCACCCACGGTCTTGGCGGCAAGCTCCTGTGCAGCAGGAAGGCAGCGGATAAGGGCCGTTCCACCGCCAGGGACGATCCCCTCTTCGACGGCGGCGCGGGTTGCATGGTGAGCATCCTCTACCCGGTCCTTTTTCTCCTTCATCTCCACCTCGGTGGCCGCTCCGACACGGAGGACCGCAACGCCGCCGGTCAGCTTAGCCAGCCGCTCTTGGAGCTTCTCCCGATCGTAATCGGAGGTCGCCTCTTCGATCTGCTTTTTAAGCTGCCCCTTGCGAGCTTCGATCGCCTCCTTCTTGCCGTTCCCTTCCACGATCGTCGTCTCTTCCTTCTTGACGATGATCTTCTTGGCCGAGCCGAGCATGTTGAGGGTGGTCTTTTCGAGGGTGTGACCCAGCTCTTCGCTGATCACCTGGCCGCCGGTGATGGCGGCAATGTCCTCGAGCATCGCCTTCCGCCGATCCCCAAAGCCAGGCGCCTTGACGGCACAGGTCTTGAGGCCGCCGCGGAGCTTGTTGACGACGAGGGTGGCCAGCGCCTCCCCTTCGACATCCTCAGCGATGATCAGGAGGGGCTTGTTCTGCTCGGCAACGGCCTGAAGCAGGGGGAGCATCTCCTTGATCGAGGCGATCTTCTTCTCGTGGATGAGGACAAGGGCGTTCTCAAGGACCGCCTCCTGAGTCTCGAGGTTGGTCTCGAAGTGGCGGGAGAGGTAGCCCCGGTCAAAGTTCATCCCCTTCACCACATCGAGGACCGTCTCAAACCCTTTTGCCTCTTCAACCGTCAGGCTCCCATCCTTCCCGACCTTCTGCATTGCATCGGCGATCATTTGGCCGATCTCCGCATCGCTGTTGGCCGAGATGGTCGCTACTTGGGCGATCTCGTTTTGGTTCTTAACGGGCTTGGAGAGCTTGTTGAGCTCTTCGACAACGGTGATGACCGCTTTGTCGATCCCCCGCTTGAGGTCCATCGGGTTAACGCCAGCAGTGACCAACTTGAGCCCCTCGTTGTAGATCGCCTCGGCTAGGACGGTAGCCGTCGTGGTCCCGTCACCTGCCTTAGTGGCGGTCCTTTCGGCCACCTCTTTGACCATCTGGGCTCCCATGTTCTCGAACCGGTCCTCCAGCTCGATCTCCTTGGCGACGGTCACTCCATCTTTGGTGATGATCGGGCCGCCGTAGGCCTTGCTGATCACGACGTTGCGCCCTTTAGGGCCCAGGGTGACCTTCACCGCTTTGGCCAGCGTTTCGACCCCTTTTCGGATCTTTTGCCGGGCATCCTCTTTGAACTTGATCTCTTTCGCAGCCATGTCGGTTCTCCTTATTCTACGATTGCAATGATATCAGAGGCGCGGACGATCACCATCTCCTCATCATCGAGAGAGATCTCCTGTCCGGAGTACTTGTCGATGAGGACCGTGTCGCCTACCTTAATGGGCATGGGGAGAAGTTTCCCCTCTTTGTCCCTCTTCCCTGGGCCGATGGCCACCACCACCGCGGTCTCAGGCTTTTTCTTAGCGGAATCGGGTAGGATAATCCCCCCCTTTACCTTTTCTTCTGGCTCAGACCGCCTTAGCAGGGCCCGATCTTCAAGGGGTTTGATCGCCGTTTTGACTTTTGTCATTGAGGTAGCCTCCTTAACAACATTATGGGTTTAACCCTCTCCGTTGACCGGCGAGGGGTTTTGGAATTGCCCTAAGGATAGCACGATCGGGGAGATTTTCTGCAAGGGAAATCTAGCACCAAGCGAAAAAGAGTGCTAAACCCGACCTGCCAGTTAAAATGATATATAGAATTTGTTTTGGGCTAGGTCGAGGAGGGCGGTGATCGCCTCATCAGCATCGACACCAGTCGCCTCAACGGTAATCTTGGCATTCTTGCCGGCAGCCAGCATCAGGATTCCAAGGAGCGACTTGGCGTTGACCGTCATCCCGTGGTAGGAGAGCTGGATGTGGGAGCGGAAGCGGGTGGCGCAGCGGACCAGTTCGGTAGAAGGGCGGGTGTGGAGCCCCTTGTCATTCCGAATCACCAAAACGGCCGAAGCATCGTGGGAAGCAGAGGGGTTTTGCGGGGTGACAAGGGGCCCCGCCCTCTTACTTTGGATCAGGATGTGGTGATTGGCGACGGCCATAGGAGGTCCTCCCATTTGTGAACCTATTCTTTGGTAAATCACTGTGGAAATTCTGTCAATGAATGACCCCATCTTTGCTAGAAATTTATCGAAAGCACCATGATTAAGCGGCTGACAATGAAGGGGTAAGGTCTTGAAAATGTGCTGATAAAATCTTAACAATCAATTCAAGGAAAAAACTTGAGTGACCGGCTCCTCTGGCCTTTTTCGTCCCCACTGAGTATGGTCACGGGGATGGCTAAGAAGCGGACCGAGATTGACCCAGGGAGTTGCTGGAAGGTAGAGGCTCTCTACCCCAATCGGGAGGCGTGGGAGGCCGACTTTAGCCGCCTCCAGAAGGCCCCCCCTTGGCAGGGGGTCGCCCTTTATAAGGGGAGGCTAGGGGAGGGGGGAGCCACCCTCGCTAAGGCGTTGGAGGCCTTTTTCGGGGCGCTTCGGGAGATCGAGCGGCTGGCCACCTATGCCCACCTGCGCCACGATGAGGATGTGGCCCATGAGGGGCACAAGGGGGATTACGGCAGGGCCCAGCTCCTCCACCACACCTTTGCCCAGGAGACCGCCTGGCTGGAGCCCGAGCTGATCGCCCTCTCCCAGGAGCAGCTCCAGCGCTACCTTGCCGACCCCCACCTGGCCCCCTACCGCTTCCACCTCGAGAAGATGATCCGACTCAAGGAGCACACCCTCTCTCCCCGTGAGGAGGAGCTGGTGGCTCTGGCCGCGCAGGCCCTCAGCACCTCGAGTCAGGCCTTTGGGGCGATGACCAATGCCGACTTTAAGTTTGGGATGGTGGCTGATGAAAAAGGGGAGGTCCACGAACTCACCCAGGGATCATATGCCCTTTTCCTCCGTCAGCCCGATCGGACGCTGAGGAAAAATGCCTTTCACCGCCTCCACGGCCAGTTCAAATCCTATGAGAACACCCTGTGTGAGCTCTTAGCGGGGCAGACCCAGACCCACCTCTTTGACGCCCGGAGTCACCGCTTTGGGAGCTGCTTAGAGGCGGCCCTCAAACCGAAGAAGATCGACACTGCAGTCTACCACTCGCTGATCGAAGCGGTCAGAAGCCGCCTCCCGGTTCACCACCGCTACATGGCCCTGCGTAAGAGGCTGCTGGGAGTCGACACCCTCCGCCCCTACGACATGTATGTCTCTCTTGGGGGAGAGCCCCTCGAGAAGATCCCCTACCCGACCGCCGTCGAGTGGGCCGTCGAGTCGATGGCCATTCTGGGCGTCGATTATCAGACAAAGCTCCGCCGCGGTCTTACCGAAGAGCGGTGGTGCGATATCTACGAGAATGAGGGGAAACGGTCGGGGGCCTACTCGAGCGGCTGCTACGACAGCATGCCCTACATCCTCCTCAACTACCAAGGGCAGCTCAATGATGTGTCGACCCTCGCCCACGAGGCGGGCCACAGCATGCATAGCCTCCTCTCCCGTGCCAATCAGCCCTACCACTACAGCCAGTACCCGATCTTTGTCGCCGAGGTTGCCTCGACCTTTAACGAAGCCTTTCTCTTCCGCCTCCTCCTCGACCGGGCGAAAACCCCCTCGCAGCGCTTTTTTCTGATCAACCAGCGGATCGATGATATCCGAGCGACCCTCTTTAGGCAGACGATGTTTGCCGAGTTTGAGCTCAAGATCCACGAGATGGCTGAGCAGGGGAGGCCCCTGACCCCTGGTCTCCTTCACACCCTCTACCGGGAGCTCAATAACGCCTACTTTGGCCCCGAAGTCGATATGGAGGGGATCGAGCCCGAGTGGTCCCGGATCCCCCACTTCTACTACGGCTACTACGTCTATCAGTATGCGACCGGCGTCAGTGCTGCCCTTGCCCTCGCTAAGCGGGTTTCCGAAGGGGGTGAAGAGGAGCGGAAGAGCTACCTCACCTTCCTCTCCTCGGGAGGGAGCCACTTCCCCCTCGACCTTCTCAAGGGGGCCGGCGTCGACCTGACCACCCCTGAGCCGGTCCTCGCAGCCCTGGACACCTTCGAAGAGCTTGTAAATGAGCTGGAATTGACAATGATCGCCTCTTAGGGTATAATAATCTAAATTTTAGGTACTAAAATGTTCAGTATCATAAAAGGGGTAATGGTTGGGTTGGCTGTGGCAATGCCTTTAGGGCCAACGGGTTGCCTCTGTATTGATTATGGCCTTCGGCGGGGCTTTTGGCAGAGTGTGGCGGCGGGTATGGGGGCGGCCGCTGCCGACGTGGCCTTTGGTCTGGTTGCCTTGCTGGGGGTTGCGGCGGTGGCCCCTTGGCTTGCCAAGCTCCAGCTGGTCCTCTCCCTGGCGGGGGGGCTTTTTATCATCTACCTTGGCTACAAGAAGCTGGTTTCTCCTCCTCCTCAGACCCCTGATTGTGACCTATCGTCCCGAGGGGGCGACAGGGGGCGGTCAGATGGCGCATATCGCGACGAGGCCGGGTCAGATGACCGCCCCCTGTCGATGGCCTCGGGACCAGAGGTCACTATCAGGGGTCAAACTCTCCAGGTGGCTGAGGGGCCCGGTCGGCGGGCCGCCTTTGCGACCACCTTCCTCTTTACCTTGGCTAACCCCATGACGATCCTGGGGATGACCGTTCTGATGGCCAGTGTGGGCCTCGACGTTGGGACGAGCGGGTGGACTGTGGCGGCGCTTGTGCTTGCGGGTGTGGGCCTTGGGGGCTTTTCCTGGTACCTGGTGCTGAGCACCCTCTCGACGGTCCTTCGGCGCACCCTCTCGTTTAAGATCGTGACCGTCCTCCAGAAGTTCTCAGGCGGCCTAATCCTGGTGATGGGCCTCTTTATGCTCGCTCACGGCCTCTACAATTGGCTTGCCTAGACAAAAAAAATCATTGCCCATAGGTCATTCTTTGACCTATTCTGCCCGCATGGCTTATGCTAAGTGGACCATTGAGATAGCTGGTAAGGCAAAGAAGGGGATTCGACGACTTTCAAAGGGGATTCAGGGGGCGCTACTCGCATTGCTGCGAGAGATGGAAATGGGAGGTCCTTTTAGATCAGACTGGCCTAACTATGGTAAGCTGAAGCCCTCACCGCGAATTCCCGCTGAGGCTTACCATTGCCACATAAAAAAGGGGCATCCGACCTATGTTGCCTGCTGGCGGGTGGTAGATAAAGACGAACATATTATAGAGGTATTTTATGTCGGGACTCATGAAGGGTCACCTTACTAGTACACGGAAGGGACGGGCACACTCGAGCATGGAAAAGCGGCATAAGCCTCATAACAACTGGCGGAACTCCTTTCGCGATCTGCTCCAGGAGACTACTGAAGCAGGCGCAACGTTGAAAGGGCTGCGTACTCGGGAGGGATGGACTCAGGCGGACCTGGCAAGCAGGTTGGGTGTTAATCAGTCCAATGTCTCCAAAATGGAAAGGGGAGTGCGTCCCATTGGCAAAGAGATGGCCAAGCGGCTTGCCACTCTTTTTAAGACTGACTATCGCCTCTTTTTATAGCTAATCCTCTACAGGCACGGCCTTGTCGAGCACCTCTTTGGTGCAGTACACAGGGGCCTTGGCAAGGAGGGCAAGGGGGATGCAGTCGCTTGGCCGGGCGTCGACCTCGATGATGTGGGTGCGCCCCTCCCGCTCCTGTTCGAGGAAGAGGCGGGCATAGTAGACTGTCCCCTGAAGGTTGTTGATCACCACATGCTTGAGCCGAACCCCAAGGCCGGAGAAGATCGCTCCGATCAGGTCATGGGTGAGGGGACGGGAGCGGGTCTGGCCGGTTAGGCCGATTTGGAGGATGTGACCCAAGCTGGGATCGGCATAGATAGGAATCCGCTTCTCGTCGGTACCGATAACCACAACGGTGTAGGCCCTTGTCTGCATGATCTTACTGAACCTGACCTGCACAAGCTCCCCAATCATTCCCAGACCGTAACGGTTCCATCGGCATGCCCGATCAGGACCCGCCCTGCTAGGTTGAGAAAGAGGCCAGTTTCTACGACGCCCGGAAGGGTCCGGAGGCGGAGGTGGTGAAACTCGGGGTCCTCAAGAGGTTGAGCCAGCTTTAGGTCGAGGATGTAGTTGCCATTATCGGTGGTGTAGGGGTCCCCTTGGTCGGTTCTGCGCAAAGTGGGCTCATAGCCCATCTCGCGCAGCCTCTCCTCGAGGTGGAAGTGGCCGAAGGGGACCACCTCGATCGGCAGGGGAGCGCGGCCGAGTTTTCCCACCCTTTTGCTCTCATCGATCAGCACCACCATCTCACTGGCGAACGTGGCCACCATCTTCTCCCGGAGAAGGGCCCCACCGCCCCCCTTGATCATCCGCTTCTCAGGATCGATCTCGTCAGCGCCGTCAAAATCAAGGTCGATCTGCCCCGCCTCATCGATGTCGAGCATGGGGATGCCGTGGGCGATTGCGCGGGCAAGGGAGGCCTCTGAGGTGGCCACCCCCTGGATGGTCAGCCCCTGGCGGCACCGCTCAGCTAAGGCGTCGATCAGGTAGCGGGCCGTGGTGCCGGTCCCAAGGCCGATCACCATCCCCTCCTCAACCAGCTCAGCCGCCGCTCTTCCGACGGCCGCCTTTGCCTCTTCTAGATTTTTTTGCTTCACCTGAGCCATAACGGGGTTATCACAACTATTAAGTGCATATTGGGAGTAGGATGATTAGCTTGCAAGATCTCAGGGAATATCTCGACGCCCTCTATCCCCTGGAGGGGTACACCGATTTTGGCCCGAGCGGCCTCCAGCTGGAGGGAAAGGGGAAGATCGGCAAGATCGCTACAGGGGTCTCAGCGTCGATCGATGTGATCGACGCCGCCCGTGACTTTGGCGCCGATGCCCTTATCGTCCACCACGGCCTCTTCTCCAACAAGCGGGAGACCCGAATCGTTGGCTCGATGCACCGGAAGCTCAAGGCATTGATCGATGCTGAGATCTCCCTCTTCGGCTACCACCTCCCGATGGATGCCCACCCCGAAATCGGCAACAACTGGCGAGCCGCCCACGATCTGGGGATCCAGGAGCTCGAGCCCTTTGGGAAGCTGTTCGGGGTCGACTTTGGGGTGAAGGGGAGGATCGCCCCGACGGGGATCGAGGATTGGGTGGCCAAGCTGGAGAAGTACTACGGCCACAAGGCCCACGCGGCCCTAGGGGGCCCCCAAGAGGTCAAGAGGGTCGCGCTACTGAGTGGGGGAGGGACCTCCTTCTTTGGGGAGGCGATTGAGGCGGGGGTCGACTGCTTTGTCACGGGGAGCTTTGATGAGCCCCAGTGGCATATGGCCCATGAAGAGGGGATCCACTATGTGGCGCTAGGCCACCATGCGACTGAGCGGGTCGGACCGAGAGCGCTGGCCGATGCGCTGGCCAAACGCTTCTCGGTCGAGACCCGCTTTATGGATAGTGAAAATCCCTTTTAGGCCTGCTTGACACGGCCGGGTTGCAGCGCGGGAGGGGTATATTTCTGCCCAATTTTCTCCACAAGGGCCTGAACCTTGGGATCGGTTCCCTCTTTCGCCAACTTGGCCCGCATCTGCTCCACCGCTCTGGAAGACTCAGCTCCCTCAAGTGGGCCGATCTGTGCGTTGACCTTATCGGTTAACGCTTTAATCTGGGCCTCTTTTTCTGCGTGCCCCTCCGCCTTTTTAGCCAGCTTCTCTACAGCTCGCTGAATAGGGGCACCACTCCAATTGGTCTGGATGTCGCTCATGGCCGTTCTCCCTTAAATTTTGCTTTAACCTTGCCTTGTCTCCCCTCATTATAGCTCTTGGCCGATTTTTAATAAAGGGGCAATTAAACCTAAGTGTCTGAGGTTAAGATTCGGTAAAGATAGTAGCCTCTCTCCCCATCTCAACCCAACGTAAAGCCGTGAGCCTAGGGCCCCTCCTCAATTTCTTCAAGACTTTGGTAATAAATATTGGCAAGGCATTGGGCATCAGTTTGTTGTGAGTCCACTTTGCCTTAATCGTTGGGAGGAGTGTATGGTAGCTCCATGTCTCACATACTCGATATCTTAGAAGAGCGGGAGCTGGTCGAGCAGGCGACAAGCCCCGAGCTCCGGAAGGTGCTGGAGAGGCCGACCCGCCTCTACCTTGGCTTTGACCCGACCGCCGATAGCCTCCACCTGGGGAGCTTCATGGGCATCATGGTGCTCGCCCACTTCCAGCGGTGTGGCCATATCCCTTACGCGCTGGTCGGGGGGGCGACCGGCCTGATCGGGGACCCTTCGGGCAAAAGCCATGAGCGCCCCCTGTTGGACGAGGCGGCGGTGGCGGCCAACTGCAGGGGGATCCAGAAGAATTTAGAGACTGTGCTCACCTTTGAAAAGGGGAGGGGGGCCCTCGTCAACAACATCGATTGGCTGGGGAAGATGGGGCTGATCCCCTTTTTGCGGGATGTGGGCAAGCACTTTCGGATGGGGCCAATGCTCGGCAAGGAGATGGTCCGGACCCGCCTGAATTCTGAAGAGGGACTCAGCTATACGGAGTTTAGCTACCAGCTCTTCCAGGCCTACGACTTTCTCCATCTCTATAAGGAGGAGGGGGTGGTGCTCCAGCTTGGAGGGAGCGATCAATGGGGCAATATTACAGCAGGGACTGAGCTGATCCGAAAGCTAACAGGGGAGTCGGCCTACGGCCTTACCTTTCCGCTGCTGGTCGGGAGCGACGGAAAGAAGTTTGGAAAGTCGGAGGGGGGGGCGATCTTCCTCTCCCGCGATCGACTCGCCCCTTATGATTTCTACCAGTATTTGGTCCGGATGCCCGATGCCGACGTCATCAAGTTGATGAAGCGGATTACCTTTATAGAAATGGAGGAGATTCGGAGCTGGGAGCGGAAGATGGGGGAGGAGGGTTATCTCCCCAATTCGGCGCAGAGGCGCCTTGCCGAGGCGGTGACCGAGATCATCCACGGGAGGGCAGGTGTTGAGGAGGCCGAGCGGGTGACCGCCAGTGTCGCTCCTGGCGCGGGCGAGGTGGCCCTCACTCGGGAGGCCCTGGCCCACGTGCCCAGCGTTGAGCTGCCGAAAGGGGAGGTGGTAGGCCATTCGCTCCTCGATCTCCTCGTTCAAACTGGCCTTGTCGGCAGCAAGGGTGAGGCGCGGCGGCTTATGGCCAATCGGGGGGTCTCCCTCAATAATGAGAAGATCGAGGACGAGAGGCGGGTCATCGGGAAGGGCGACCTCATAGAAGGGGAGCTCCTCCTCCTAGCTGTCGGGAAGAAAAAGCGCCTTGTCATCAACGTGGCCTAAAATTTTTCAGAAAGGTCTTGCCTCAAAAGGGCTTGAGTCAAAGAATTAGGCTAAAATAGGCGGTGGCCTAGGTTCAACCCCTGGTGGTGATCTATCGCCCAAGGGGGGCGGCAGGGGGTGGTCGGATGGCGCACATCGCGACGAGGCCGGGTTTGTAAACCCGGGTGAGGAGAGATGTGCTCCAGATGGCCATCCGCGGCCGATGCCCCTTGGACGATAGGTCACCACCAGGGGTTCAAGGCCCTTGAGAACTACAGAGATAGAGTTAAGGAGAGCATGGCATGGCAACAGTGACCAAGAAAAAACTGGTAACCGATATTTCGGCAAGGAAAGGGATGCACCCCAACGATGTCCGAAATGTAATCCAGGCCTTTCTGGATGAGATGACGGACGCCCTCGTCCGCGGGGACCGGTTGGAATTCCGCGACTTCGGGGTTTTCGAAGTGGTCATCCGCAAGGCGAAAGTAGGGCGAAATCCAAAAAACCCAGAAGTTCCTGTAATGATCCCAGCACGCCCAGCGGTGAAGTTCACCCCAGGTAAAAAAATGAAGCAGCGGATCGAAGAGGAAAGCAAATAAACCCTTTATTTGCCTGACTTGGAGAAATTCTCCATAAGTGGTATCCTACGCCTCTAGATTGTGGGGTGTCGTTATGGGAAGAATTTTAACACTAGTGGGGATCCTCTTCGTAGGGGTGATCGGCCTTCTTGCCCTTCTTCGCCATGAGCCGAAGGCTCAGGAGGAGCGGCCGATCGAGATCACAGTGGGGGCTCAGAATATCCCTCCACAGGCGGAGCTGGCTGCCGCTGTTGAGGTCTCTCCCTACCCTGAATTTGTCCCGATGAGCCGGATGGAGGAGTTTTTTAACGTAGGCCTTCCGAAGCTCCCCGTTGTGGAGACGGTGACCTACTCGAGCCGGGCCCCCTTTGTGGAGGGGAGACCGGCATGGATTGCCGACTATGCCTCCCACTACAAGACGAGCCGCCACTTTATCGCCAGGAGCCTCAACCGGGGCCCCAACTATGAGCGGCAGGAGGTCTCTAACGGGGCCAAGTTCAACGTCCTTAAGGCCGATAAGCCAATCAGTTTTCACCTAGTGGTGGATACCTCCGATTGCACCCTCTCCCTTTACTACCTCGATGAAGAGAGGGGGGAGCGGACGCTGGTGAAGCGGTGCAAGGTTGGGCTGGGCCGCCCCGATGGGAAGCGGGCCTCGGGGATGCTAACCCCTTGGGGAAGCTACTCTCTCGGGGAGAAGATCGCGGTCTACCGCCCTGGAGCTATGGGGCAATACAACCGGGATAAGGTGGAGATGATTCAGGTCTTTGGGACCCGATGGATCCCCTTTGACCAGGAGATAGGGGAGTGCACCGAGCCGGCGCAAGGATTTGGGATCCACGGCTGCCCCTGGGTGCTCAATGAGGCGGGCGAGCTTGTCGAGGATACCTCGGGCCTTGGTCGCTATGAGAGCGACGGCTGCATCCGCCTGAGGACCGAGGACATGGAGGAGATCTTTGCGGTGATTATCACCCGCCCCTCTACCCTCTACCTCGTCCCCCATAAGGAGGAGGCCAAACTGCCAGGGACAGAGGTCGTCTCATGAGCTACCAGCCCCTAGAGCACGAGAAGCAGATTCAGGAGTACGAGCAGGCGCTTGAGCAAATCCGGCAGGGGAAGGAGGGGTCTGCCCTCCTCACCTCCAAAGAGGCCGACAAGCTTGAGAAGAAGCTGGAGGGTCTGAAGAAAAAGGTCTATTCCCACCTCAGCCCCGTCCAGCGGCTTGCGATCTGCCGCCACCCCGCCCGCCTCCACGCGATCGACTACATCAGGGCCCTCTGCCACGACTTTGTTGAGCTCCATGGTGACCGGACCTTTGGCGATGATGGGGCGATCATCGGTGGCCTGGGGAGGATCGGCGGGCAGAAGTTTATGATCATCGGGCAGGAGAAGGGGGCCGATACCGAGGACCGGATCCGGCGCAACTTTGGCTCTCCCCACCCCGAGGGCTTCCGAAAGGCGATGCGGCTGATGGAGCTGGCGGCCAAGTTTGGCCTCCCGGTCGTCAACCTGGTCGATACCCAGGGGGCCTATCCCGGCCTAACCGCCGAAGAGCGGGGGCAGGCCTGGGCGATTGCCACCAACTTGCAGAAGATGGCGAGCCTTCCCACTCCGATCATCGTCGTTGTCATCGGAGAGGCGGGCTCTGGCGGCGCCCTTGCGATTGCTGTCGGCGACCAGATCGGGATGCTGGAGCATGGTTACTACTCGGTCATCTCTCCCGAGGGGTGCGCCTCGATCCTCTGGCGCGACGCCGCCAAAAAGGGGCAAGCGGCCGAAGCGCTCAAACTCAATGCTGAGCACCTCCTCGAGTATGAGGTGATCGACACGATTATTCCCGAGCCTCTAGGGGGCGTTCACCACGACCCGGCCGAGGCGAAGAAAAATGTCGAGTCCTTTATCCTCTCCTCCTGGAACCGCCTCCGCAACGTCTCGATTCCTGAGCTCCTCGAGCGGCGCTACCAAAAGTTCCGCAAGCTAGGAAAGCATGATTCTCCTAACTAAGCTCGCTTTTCAGCACCGCCGGCGCCTCCTCCTCCTCCTCGCTACCTTCCTCTTTATGTTGGGGATGACCGCCTCCTCCCAGCTCGAGATGATTTCGATTGGGGTGATCACCAAGGGGGCCTCTGGCAGCGCCCCCTCGGCTAGCCCCTATAACCCCCTCAACGTGATCGTCGGGTGGATCGGCGGGGGGGGCACCTTCCTGGAAAACCTCCCCCTCCTCGCCCTCTTTCTCCTCATTGTCGCCGTGTTTAAGGGGCTCTCCCACTTTGGCGCCCACTACACCAAGCAGCTCGTCATGGTGAAGGTCAGCCGCGACATCCGGGAGCGCTACTTCATCCACATCCAAAGCCTCTCGCTCGACTTCTACCAGAGGTACAGCTCGGGCGCCCTTACCTCCCGCATTATGCACGACTCGATGCAGGTCGCGCAGGGAATTGCTGCGGCCATCGTGACCTATATCCAGACCCCCATCGCCGTCATTACCTCCCTCGTCCTCTGCCTCCTTGTCTCCCTGAAGCTCTCCCTCATCATGTTCCTCGGCTTCCCCCTCCTTGTGGGCCCGGTCCTCTACTTTGCCCGCAAGCTTAAGAGGGTCGCCCGCAAAACCCTTGCGACCCAAGAGACCTTCTTCTCTGCGGTGATCGATTTCCTCTCAGGTATTCAAACGGTAAAGCTCTTTGGCCTCGAGAAGTTCTCCCACCAGAAGTTCCATCAGCAAAACCGGCAGCTTGCCCACTTAGAGGAGCGCTCTGCCCGCTACGGCTTCCTCGCCCGCCCCGTCCTCCATATGGCCTCGACGGGGATGCTCTCCGGCCTGATCCTTTACGGGCTCTACGTCGCCCACCTCGGCGTCTCTGACATCCTCGTCTTCTGCGGCCTTGTCTATGTCATGTATGAGCCGATCAAGCGGCTCAACGATGAGAACATCCGGATCCAGCAAGGGGTTGCGGCCGCCGAACGGATCTGGGAGGTGATGTGCGTTAAACCCGACATCGCCGATCACCAAAACGCAAGGCCCCTCCGAGGTTTTTCCCGCGCCCTCACCTTTGACAACGTCAGCTTCAGCTACGGCGACCTTCCCGTCCTCCACAACCTCTCTTTCACCATAAACAAGGGGCAGACCGTTGCCCTTGTCGGCGCAACGGGCGCGGGCAAATCGACCATCGCCCACCTGATCCCCCGCCTCTACGAGCCCACGAGCGGCACCATCACCCTCGACGGCAAACCCCTTACCGAATACACCCTCGCCTCTCTCAAGGAGACGATCGCCTTTGTCCCGCAAAAGCCCTTCCTCTTCCTCGATACCGTTGCCGAGAACATCGCCTTTGGCCGCCCCTACACGCGGGAGCAGGTTATCCACGCCGCTAAGCGGGCCCATGCCCATGAGTTTATCGAGCGCCTTCCCCACGGCTACGACACCCTCCTTAAGGAGGCGGGAAAGAACCTCTCTGGCGGCCAGCAGCAGCGCCTTGCGATCGCCCGTGCCCTCATCAAGGAGGCCCCCATCTTGGTGTTGGATGAGGCCACAAGTAGCCTCGATGTGATCTCGGAGGAGCGGATCAAGGAGGCGATCCACGAGCTCAAGGGGGAGATCACCCAAGTGATCATTGCCCACCGCCTCTCGACCATTGAGGATGCCGACCAGATCCTCTTTCTTGAGCAGGGCCGCCTCCTCGCTAGCGGCACCCGCGAGGAGCTCCTCAACACCTGCCCCCCCTTCGCCGAAATGTGGCAGGTCGCCGGCAACCGCTAGGGCGTGTAATCAATTGGATTTCCCTTTTGCCCGAGGGGAGATTGGTTCTCAGAGCTGTTTCTGAGTCGTAGGGCAAAAGGGAAATCCAATTGGGGCGTGTAATCAGGGCGTGTAATCAATTAAAATAACAGTTGACGTTTCGAGGGTCATTCCTTTATTCTTCTTGAGTTTAGCGGGTTGCGAGTACCCGTTTAGCGTGTGTAGACGCAAAAAGGGAATGTCTAGTAAAACGTTTGCATGCAGATTCCTCGCCCAACCAGCCTTGAAGAAGCGTGCTCTATCATCGAGCGCCTCGAAGCTCGAATTGCTG
>JBFWPF010000012.1:0-49117 GCA_050250135.1 Parachlamydiales bacterium
GCTTGCGAAATTCCAGGTCGACAGTGAGGGTAAGTTTTCCCTCGCATAGATCTTACAGTAGGGTAAAAAGATGAAAAATTGAGCACCAAAATCGGCTTACCGTCTTGACAACTCACATAGCAGACAAGTGGTTGCGTTATCTCTTTTGGGAGCTATGGGGCTAGAGCTGTCGATTCGCCAAAGCCAAGACCACTCCCAGGATGATAGGCGCGCTCTATAGCACAACGTCGCCATCCAGGGGTCCACTCAATAGAGTACCCGCATAAGGAAGAGGCCATGGGGGGGAGCGGAGGCGCTTGAGGCCCGCCGGTCCCTCGCCTCTAAGATGGCGGGGACCCCATCGGGCTCAATCTTCCCCATTCCCACATCGAGGAGCAAGCCCACCAGGTTCCGCGCCATCTTGTAGAGAAAGCCGCTCCCCTCCATCTCCACCACCACCCTCCCCTCGCTCACAACAAGGGTAACCCGCTCGAGGTTTCTCACCCGATCTTCAGGGTCGAGACCAGGCCCCCTCAAATTGGCTAGGGAGGTGAAATCGCGCTCACCCACCAGATGGGGGATCGCCTCCCTGACCCGCTCCACACCCCACCTCTGTGGCAGGTGGAGGCTGTAGAGGCGGAGGAAGGGGTCATGGACCGGCGCGGTGCAGAGGTTATAGTGGTAAATTTTTTTCTTTGCGCTAAACCGGGCGTGGAAATCGTCTGGGGCCGGCTCGATCGCGCTTACGCGGATATCGGGGGGGAGGAGGGCGTTGAAGGAGCGGAGCGAGGGGGACTCTTCGGCTTCGAAGTGGGCTACCTGCCCTTTGGCATGGACACCGGCATCGGTTCGCCCTGAGCCGGTGATGGGCGTGGGCTGTCGCAGCAGGGTTGCCGCTGCCTCTTGGAGGAGCTGTTGGATAGCGGTCCCATTGGGTTGGACCTGCCAGCCGCTATAGCGGGTCCCATCGTAAGCGACAGTGATTCTATATTTGGGCATAAAGTGCCCCTCACCGGGTGGTGAGGGGCAAAGGGGGAGATCTAGCTGATGTGTTTGGAGACGAGGGCCGTCATCTTAAACATATCGATTTTCTTCTTAGAGCCGAAGATCTTGGCGAGGTTGTCATCGGGGCAGATTTTGCGCCGCTCATCGGGGTCTTGCAGGTCGTTCTTTTTGATGTAGTCCCAAAGCTTTTTGGTCACTTTGGTGCGGGGCATCGGCCCTTTGCCAACAACATTCTCCAGATCCTTGCTGATGTTGACCGGCTTGTCAAATGCCGTTGGCTTCTTTTTTGCTTTCGTCGCCATTATAGTCTCCTTGAGTTGTCCTGCAGCGCAGGAGGGTAAAAGGTTGCTCTAGGTCCACCCTTGTAGCTCCCAGGGGAATTATTCGTCAAACTTGATGATCAGCTGGGAGTGTGGTAAACAGCTGGGCATGGCAACCGTCAAGCAACAAAGGGCCTCTCTGGAGGCCCAACTCGAGCAGCTCACCCCCCTCCTAGAGTTCCTGTTAAGTGCCCCCTCCCCTGAAGAGCGGCTCGCTATACTCGACGCTCATCCCGCCGTTAACCCTTTTATTGCCTCCTCGCCCCACCTTGAGTCGTTTTTTGTGGGCCTAGAAATTCCCTCCCAAATCGCCCTCAAAGCGGTGATCGCTATTGGGCAGGGGCCCCGCCTTCTCCGGATACCCGACAACCTTGAGGACAAGGCCGACCGCCTTCGGGTCCTCCTCGGGCAGCTCCTCGAGGTGGAGCAGTTTTACAACACGATCGGGGGGATCGTCGGCTACCACACCGCCGTGATCCGCCTCCTCCTCCACCGGGAAAAGAAAGAGGGGCCTGCCTTCTACCACCATCCCCCGGGGGCCGACTACACCCACCCCTCCCCGCAGCAAAACGGGGCGATTTTAGCCGGGATCGAGGGGCTTTCGAGCCTTGCTGAGATCTACCCCGTCGGGGGCGCTGGAGATCGCCTCGGGCTGATCGATCCCGACACAGGGAATGCACTCCCTGCTGCGCTACTCGACTTTTGTGGCCGGACCCTCCTTGAGGGGATGGTCCGCGACCTCTCCGCACGGGAGTACCTCCACTTCCGCCTGACGGGCAACCGGATCACTACCCCCATCGCGCTGATGACCAGCGAAGAGAAGAACAACCACCTCTACATCTCCACACTTTGTGAGGAGCTAGGGTGGTTTGGCCGCCCTAAGGAGAGCCTCCTCTTCTTTAGCCAGCCACTCGCCCCCCAGATTACGGAGGAGGGGAATTGGGTGGTTGAGGCCCCCCTCGAGATGGGGCTCAAGCCGGGAGGCCACGGGGCCCTTTGGAAGCTGATGGAGGACAAGGGGGTCTTTGACTGGCTGGCGCAGCAGGGGCGAAATAAGGCCCTTGTGCGGCAGATCAATAACCCCATCGCCGGCACCGACTCAACCCTCCTCGCCTTTACCGGAGCGGGTCTGCAAGAGGATAGGGCCTTTGGGTTTGCCGCCTGCAGCCGCAAGGTGGGCTCGGCGGAGGGGTGTGACGTTTTGATCGAACGCAAAACCGAAGAGGGGTGGAACTACACCCTCACCAACATCGAGTACACCGAGCTGGCCAAGCACGGCATCGAGGATACCCCTGTCGAGGCCAACAGCCCCTACTCAAAGTTTCCCTCCAACACCAACATCCTCTTTGCCGACCTCAATACCGTCCGTGAGGCAACCCGTACCCTTCCCATACCTGGCATGCTGATCAATATGAAAAAGCAGGCCATTACGCTCGACGAAAGTGGTGAGCCCTCTGCCCACTATGCCGGTCGCCTTGAGTCGACCATGCAGAACATCGCCGACAGGATTACCTACACCAGCCCCACACGCCTCACTCCCCGCGATGAGCTAGGCCTCCCCACCTATCTCGTTTTTCTTCCCCGCGAAAAGACGATCTCGGTCGCCAAAAGGAGCCACCAGCCGGGAGAAGATCCCCACGAGACCCCTGTGGGCGCCTACTACGACCACTTAGCCAACTGCCGCGAGCTTTTTGCCGACTATTGCGCTGTCCGGATGCCCGCTTTGCCGGAAAGTGCGCCCGAGCAGCCCCCTTTCCACCTCCTCTACCATCCCGCTTTGGGCCCCACCTTTTCCCTTATCGCTCAGAAGATCCAAGGGGGTAAGCTTACCGTTGGCTCTGAGCTCGTCCTTGAAATAGCGGAGCTCTCCTGGTCGAATGTGACCGTCGATGGCTCCCTCCAGATCCGGGCAAGCTCGCCCACGGGTGAGGGCAGCTCTCTGGGCGGAAAGTGCCTCTTGCGCGATTGCACCTTTACGAACAAGGGGATCGACACGGGCGGCGACAACACCTACTGGCGCCACCAGATCAAGCGGCGGGAGAGCTTTCAGATCGAGATTGAGGGGGATGGGGAGTTTGTGGCGGAAGGGGTGACCTTTTCCGGCTCACAGCGCATTGTGGTCCACTCGGGCACCCGAATCACTGCCCGTATGAAGGGGGGAAAGCTGGTCCTAGAAGAGGGAGAGCCCGGTTTCCCCCGCGGCCTTTGGGCCTATCAAGTGGGGGCAAACCGGGCTCTCGTCCTCCGACCTCAGGAGAGATCTAGCTCATAACCCGCACAGCGCGGAGGAATGCCTGAGGCACGCCCAGACGAAGAGCAGCAAAAAACACAGCAGCCGAAGCTAGGCCGATCGCGCCATACTTCTCAGCCTTTTCGCTGTGGTTCTTCACAAAGAAGTTCTCCTGAACCCCTTCGAGGTTTGCGATGAGGTTGGTCACAACCTCTTTCTGCTGCTCCTCATTCAATGCAGGCTCGGTTCCCTTCACTTCCTTCAGCTTGGCATCAATCTTAGCCAGCTGATAGGAAAGGAATGCCGATTTGGTGGGCCCTTGTGGGCTTTGTTCTGTTGTTGGATTAAGGAACCGGTTGATTACCGCTTGAGCGTTTTCCAGCTTCTCTTGCGAAGTAAATACGTGGTTTTTCGTATATGTTCCTTTCCAGCTCAGATAGTACCAAATACCCGATTTTTCGACCTGTTCGCTGTATGCGTCGGTCTTTAGGGACTCAATTGTCCCCTTCAGGGCCTCTTTAGCAGCTGACAGTTTGGGCTCGTAGAAGAGCTTGCCGATAACGGCAGCGCTTCCAACCAGAGTCGTGGCCCCTAGGCCGACGTTGGAGAAGATGCGGGTTGCTTTGTTTAAGGGCTGGAAGCAGGAACCTGCTGCAGTCCAGGCTCGGCTGGCGATTGCTGGAATAGACATATCAAAACCTCATTTTGGTTGTGTTCGAACACAGGCTAGCCATCAGGTTAGCCTTTCCTTCGGGACACCTTGGTCCATCTGGAAAAGTCACTATACAAGATTAAGATTTTTTATAGATGAAAATCTTGCTTGAGGCCGAAAATTCTTTTCCAGGCGGCGATGGATCAGGAGCTTATAGCCTGCTGTCAAGGCAGCTCTTAATGGAAAGCTAACGCAATCTTGATGGTTGGAGGGCTAAGCACAAAAAAAGGGCGGACCCCGAAGGGTCCGCCCTCTGTTACCGACTCCTTGAGGAGAGGGCTTAGGCGATCAGGCCGCGCACGCCAGCAGGAAGCTGGTTGATCACCCCTTGGATAGCAGGGATCCGCTTCGCATAGAGCGTGAAAGCACCGACGGTCGCAAGCAGGCCAGCAGCGATCCAGTAGTACTTGTTCTTCGCTTCGGAGGCCACGGTGGCCTTTTGAGCCTCTTTGAAGATCTCGATAGACCCTTTCACGTCTTTGGTTGGGTCTTGAGCATCCTTCTTCCCGTTCAGCCCTTCAAGAGCTTTAGTGATGGGCTCAAGGCTCTTGGCGTCTACCTTGTCAGCATCAGTGAGAGCTGTCTTGACTTCGCCTACAGCTGTGTTGAACGTGGTGTGGTCGACTTTCTTCTCGTTGGTGAAGGCACCAAATGCATCCTTCAATGGGTTGGCACCAAAGGCCGCCTCGAGCTTCCCAATCTCCCCGTTAAGGCCGGTAAGATCTTTTGCCCCCTTAAGGTTCTTCGCTAGTACATCGATCAATTGACCTTTGATGATGGCTTTCTCCGATTGAAGCTCTTTCTCTTCGCCCATTTTTTGATAGGCTTCGTTGAGCTTATGGAGCTCTGTTACCAGCGTGTTGGCTTGAGTTTGGATGGCCTTCTCGCCAATCTTAGCTTCAACGGTGGTCTTGAGGGTCTCAATAGCGGTGACGAGCTCACGGGTCAGGCTCCCTACCCCTTTAAGGGCAGCTAGGGCTTCTGCATTGTTACAGAGTAGCAAAGCTTCGGTGTTGTTCGAAGGCAGTCGGTCCAGACCCGCTACGGCGCCTTTCATTAACTTAAGAGGGGAATCACCCTGGCCTTGCGTCTTCTCTTGGAAAAGATTCTTGGCGTGCTTTTGGTTGCTCAAAGCGCGAAGACCAATAAGTGTCGCTCCGCCAGCACCCGCAAAAAAGGTGGTCGAAAGGGCGTGTGCTTTGGTGTAGTTAACTGAGGTCTGGGCTACTGTTTTCAGAGTAGCAAGAGTATTTTGTAAAATTCCTGGGACGTTCATACGGTTCCTCCACTAAGGTTGTGGGTTAAAGTTATGGTGATCATTATGCAGTAGGGTTGGCTTTTTGTAAAGCGAAAATCTAGCGGAGGTGAAGCAAACCCATTTTCTAGGGAAAAAAGGGGGGAAGTGGTACCCTAACAGCCTTGCATTCAGGAGGGAAGAGATGAATGAAGAGCAAAAAGAACGGCTAGAAGATCTCGAAAAGCGGCTCAGTCACATGTGGAGGTATCTTTGACCTGGAGGTCAAGTCCAAGCGGGTCAAAGAGTTAGAGGAATTGATGGGGGCCCCCGACTTTTGGGATAAGGGGGATAGAGCCCAAGAGATTATCGCCGAACTAGGTGAGCTTAAAGGGTGGGCCGAACCCTACCAGGATATAAAGCAAAAATTTGAGGCGGCGGCCGGTCTGCTGCCCGAGGCGGTGGAGCTCGGGGACGAGGCCCTGATCGGGGAGCTGATGGGGGAGCTCGACCGGGTCGAGGAGGGGCTGGAGGAGCTGGAGGTCCGCCGGATGCTCTCGGGCGAGTTCGATAAATGTAATACTTTTTTGAGTGTCAATGCAGGAGCTGGGGGGACCGAGGCGTGCGACTGGGCGGCGATGCTTCTGCGGATGTATGAGCGGTGGGCCTCGAAGCGGGGGTGGCGGGTCGAGGTGGTCGAGGCTCAGGAGGGGGAGGTCGCGGGCCTTCGCCACGCAACCCTCAAGATCTCAGGGGAGTATGCCTACGGCTATGCACGGGCCGAGAGGGGGGTCCATCGCCTCGTCCGGATCTCCCCCTTTGATGCGGGAGCGCGCCGGCACACGAGTTTTGCCTCGGTCGATGTCTGGCCTGAGATTGATGAGGCCATTGAGGTGGAGATCCCGCCCGAAGAGATTCGGGTTGATACCTTTAGGTCATCGGGGGCGGGGGGGCAGCACGTGAACGTGACCGATTCGGCGGTGCGGGTGACCCACCTGCCGACCGGTATCGTCGTGACGAGCCAGAAGGAGCGCTCCCAGCAGCAAAACCGGCGGGAGTGTATGGCGATGCTCCGCTCAAAGCTCCACCAGATTAAGGTCCAGGAGCGGGAGGAGAAGATCGCTGAGATGGGGGGGGAGAAGCGGGAGATCGCCTGGGGGAGCCAGATCCGCAACTACGTCTTCCACCCCTATACCCTGGTCAAGGATACCCGGACTAAGGTAGAGAAAGGGAATGTCCAGGCGGTCATGGATGGGGAGATCGACCCCTTTATCCAGGCCTACCTCAAGGAGTTCGGATGAGAAAGCTAACGGGCCGGAAGGTCAAGGTGGTCCGGCAGATGGCAGGCCTTGAGGTCCGCTATTCGGTCCCCGAGGATGGGGAGCACTGGGCCCGGTGGATACGCGATCCCGAGGTGGCCCGTTTCTACCCGATGGGGACCGACTCCGAGCGGGCCGAGTCGGTCGAGAAGATGCAGGCGGTCTGCAAGTGGAAGGCGGCGCTAACGGCCGTCTATCAGGGGGAGGTGGCGGGGATCGCCTACCTCAATCTCCACCCCTACAAAAAAATCGCCCACCAGTGTGTGTTCACGGTGATCGTGGGGAAGGAGTTTAGGGGCAAAGGGGTAGGAGGGGTCCTCCTCGACCACCTCGAGCGGCTGGCGAAGGAGGGCTTTGGGCAGGAGATGCTCCACCTCGAGCTCTACGAGGGGAACCCAGCGATCCGCCTCTACCGCCGGCTCGGCTACCTCGAGTTTGGGTTTCAGTCCCACTGGATCCTCGAAGCCTCGGGGTTTTATAAGGGAAAAATTTTTATGGCAAAATGGCTCTAGACGCTCTTCAGTTCAGACCGGTGGTGCGGGAGGACCATACGCTCCTGGCCGAGTGGATTGCCGATCCGCTGGTGGAGCCCGCCTTTCCGATGGGGGAACCTCACGAGATTGAGGAGGGGGCGAAGCGGTGGGTCGAGATGGGGGTCGATCAGGGGAGTGGCCTTGTTGCGGTCTATAAGGGGGTACCGGTGGGGATGGGGCTCCTCTTTCTCCAGACCTACACCCTCATTCGTCACAACTGTGTCCATGTTTTGGTGGTCTCCCCTCCCTACCGGGAGCTGGGGATTGGGGAGGGGCTCTTAGGGGCGTTAGAGGGGCTTGCCCGAGATAAGGGGGTCTCCCTCCTCCATGTTGAGGTCTACGGCGATCCGGCGGCTGTCCACTTTTACCTGGCCCATGGGTATACTGAATTCGGCCGGCAGCAGGGGTGGACCAAAACACCCGCGGGCTATGGAGAGCGGGTATTACTGGAGAAGTTCTTATAATGGCGGGGCATAGTAAGTGGGCCAACATCAAGCACAAGAAGGAGCGGGCCGACGCCAAGCGGGGAAAGGTCTTTACCCGCCTGACCAAGGAGATCATCAGCGCCGTTAAGGCGGGAGGGCCCGATCCCGACACGAATCCCCGCCTGCGCCTTGCCGTTCAGAAGGCAAAGGCAGCAAACCTTCCCAACGAGAACATCGAGCGGAACATCAAGAAGGCCTCGAGTGCCGATACGGCGGGCTACGAGGATATGCTTTATGAGCTCTACGGTTATGGAGGGGTTGGGCTGATGGTAGAGGGGATGACCGACAATAAGAATCGGCTTGCCTCGGAGATGCGGATCGCCACCAACAAGAGGGGAGGGAGCATTGCCACGCCGGGCGCCGTTGCCTTCAACTTCGAGCGAAAAGGGGTGATCTTAGTGACCCGTGAGGGGCTCGAAGGGGATGACCTTTTCCTCCTCGTCTCGGATGCGGGAGCCGATGAGTTTGAAGAGGAGGGGGAGCAGTTCATGGTCCTCACCCCCCCTGATTCCCTTTACGCAGTGAAAGAGGCGATTGAGGGGGGCGGAGGGAAGGTGGTCGAGGCCGAGCTCCGTTATGTGCCGAATGTGCTTGTCCCTTGCAGCGAGGAGGATCGGCAATCTAACCTAGCCCTGATCGAGTGGCTAGAGGGGCTCGACGATGTCGACGAGGTCACCCACAATATGGATGAACCTTAGGGCCAGGACATCTGCAAAGTCTGGCTGACCAGTTAGGGCGTGTAATCAATTAGCTCGGCATCTCCGGCGCGCCGGAGATGCCGAGCTAATTGATTACACGCCCTAGATAGGGTTTTACCACAGAGAACACAGAGAGGCACAGAGGGGGTGTAGGAGGCAAAACGCATGTCCATGGGACACGGCCTCTAACTTTGGCCCATTCCTCCGGAATAGGCCAAAGCAGCCTGTCCCCCGGGGATTGCCCGGGGGACAAAATAGCCCGCCCCACGTTAATGCTACAATAGATAGGCGATCGGAATCGCTGGGATTGCTCCCCAGGGGTCTCCCCATGGGGAGCAGCTGTGTGGGCTTATTCCGAAGGAATAATACCAATCCGAGGAAATAAATTCACAAATTCAACTGGTCTTTTGGCCCTCGCTTTTGAGCTCGACCTCGCAAGCCTAACAAGGCTAGCGTCGGTCTCCGCTCTTCATCGAGAGGCAAAATCCTCAGCTGACTTTGTGAATTTATTTTCTGGGATTGGTGTAACCCCTGATTGTGACCTATCGTCCAGAGGGCATCGACAGCTGGTAGCCATCTAGCGCACATCCCTCCTCACCCAGGTCTAAAGACCTGGCCTCGTCACGATGTGTGCTATCTGACCACCATCTGCCGCGCCCCCCGGACGATAGGTCACAATCAGGGGTATAAGATCACCTCTGTGCTTCTCTGTGCCCTCTGTGGTAAAACTTCCTAATCAACTTGAGGGTAGGCAATGAACAGCTGGCACAGACTTTGCAGATATCCTGGCCCTAGGGCTACAGCTCTTTAAGTTGTTCGGCAAGGTTTTCCAGAGAGGGGCGCTGCTCAAGGGGGAGATTAGCCTGGCCGTAGAAGTTGGCGTGTTGGGGTTTTAGCAGATCCTCCGCCGTCATCAGAAAGGCATAGATCATCTGCTCTAAACCGAAGCTCCCCTTTTTGCTTAGGGTACGGGTGTCGGTATATCGATGGCTGCCCACGTCCTGATCGGTTACCTTAGCCCCCTCCTCTTTAATCTCCCCAATGTCGATGATTTTGATCGTAGGGTTCCAGTCTAGTAGAAGGATGTTGGCCGGCTTTAAGTCGGTCCAGATAAGGCTTTGCTTAGCAAAGTAAGCGATCACATCGAGTAGTTGCTTAAGGGCACCGATTCGGAGGGCTGGATAGAAGTTCTCCACTAGTCCCTCCTTGCTAATCGCCTGGCTAAGATCGCCGAGCGCCAAGGGTTGGAGCTGGGAGAAGCACTCTGTGCCGCTGTGCAGGCTCCAAAAGCAGAGGTCGCTAGGCTTCATGATATTGGGGTGGTCGAGTTTTTTGGCCAGGGTCTCCTCCCGATAGCTCGTGGGCCACCAATGCTTACGCGAGAGCAACTCGCAATAGGGGAGAGGGGTCCCCTCTTTGACCCAGATCGTGAAGCATGCGGTGCGGAAGGTCCCTCTGCCCAGCCGATCCTCAGGCTGAAAGAAGCGGAGGAGGGGGCCGACAGGGGTGGGGATCAAGTGAAAAGGGCCACAGGTAATCGCTACCCATTCCTCCCCCTCCTGCTTGGCGAAGTTCTCTGGAGTCGCCTGGAGCTCCTTGCCGAATCGCTGCAAATAGAGCTCGCTGACCCGCTGATGCAGCTCCTTTTTTAGCCTCTCATGAGAGGCCTCGGAGCGGCGTAGTATCTTAGGCGATGTCGGTTCCAAGGGATCACCGTCAGTATCGATACCCCCACTACATCAAATCACTCCTTATATTGTCAAGAGAATGTTAAGATTTTTGTTTCTTGCGCCACTTGCGGATCTGCTTCACCGCAACGGGGATTAGGGCGAAAATGGCCAGCGCGATCAGGGCGATCCGGATCTGGAGGTTAAAGATCCCCTTGAGGGTAAAGCCCTGTCCAGAATCGAGGATAGCGCCAAGGCCGGTCCCCGCTTGGGTGTAGACAAAGGTTCCAGGGAGGATCCCGAGGGCCGTTGTCCAGACATAGGTCAAGAGGCCGACGTTGAAAATGGCGGGGGCAATGTTGACGAGCCAGAAGGGGAAGGCAGGAATCAGCCGGAGGAAGAAGAGGTAGCTGATCTGGTTCTCCTTAAAGCCCGCCTCCATCTTCTTGAGGAAGGGGGCCGCCTTAGCGCGGAGGACGGCCCCAACAGCCGTTCTGGCAATGAGGAAGATGATCGTGGCGCCGATGGTGGCGCCAACGACGACATAGATCGTGCTCCAGGGCTGGCCGAAGAGGAAGCCCCCTGCTAGGGTGAGCCAGACGCCGCCAGGGACCGAAAGGGAAGTGGAGAGGATGTAGATCCCCATAAAGACCAGAGGGGCCACAATATAGTGGCGCTCGACGAATGAAGTGAGGACCTGCCGGTTAGCGGCCAGAGCGTCGAAGGAGAGGTATTTGGTAAGGCCAAAGTACCAGGCGAGCAGCATCAGGATGGCGATCACCACAAGGGGAATAAGGCGCCAGATCCACGCAAACTTCTTCTTTTTTTTGGGCTGGAGGCTTTCGGTCATGACTTGCTCTTATGGAAAAGGGGGATAACGGTTTCGGTGAGCCATTTGTCGGCGGCGGCGCGGATCCCCAGGCTAAAGGTGGGGTAGGGGTGGATCAACTTGGCGAGCTTTTTGATGGAGATCCCATTTTGCATGGCGCAGGTGAGCTCTTGCAGCATCTCGCCGGCGCGGCTGGCCATGATCGTGCAGCCGAGGATCTTCCCGCTCCACTTTTTGGTGACCACGATGATGATCCCTGCGGTTTCGCCGGCGCAAATGGCCCGGTCGACCTTAGCCATGGGGACCTTGTAGATCGCGACCCGCCCCTTGCCGTATTGCTCTATCGCCTCAGCGCTGGTCATCCCAGCCGACGCGACCTCGGGAGAGGTGTAGGTGACCTTGGGGACCGCCTGGGCCCGGTCGAGCTTTTTCCCAAAGGGGCCGGGAATGAGGAGGGAGGTCAGGACCGCCCTTCCCTGGTTTTCGGCCATGTGGGTGAAGGGGTAGCTGTGGGTCGCATCGCCAATGGCGTAGATGTGCTTGTGTTTTGTCCGGCCGTAGGCGTCGGTCTCTAGCCCCTTCTTGGGGGTTTCGATCCCGACATTCTCTAGCTTGAGCTTTTCGAGGTTAGGGCGGCGCCCCGCTGCCGAGACCAGGACATCGCACCTGAGCGCCCGGCTCTCTCCCGTCCGCTTGTGGACCGCCTTCAGGACAATCTCGCCCCCCTCCTTCGCCGCCTCTTGGACCTCCCACTCGATCAGGCACTCGATCCCCTCCTTCTCGAAGGCCTCTTGAAGGAGCTCTCGCACCTCGGGCTCCTCCTTCATCAGCAGGCCCACGTTGTGCTGGGTGATGGTGACCTGGGAGCCGAGGCGGGAGAAGGCCTGGCCGAGCTCACACCCGATCGGCCCTCCCCCCATCACCACCATCCGCTTGGGGATCCGTTCCAGGTCGAAGATCGTCTCGTTGGTCACAAAGGGGACATTTTCGATCCCTTTTACCCGGTGGGGGTAGGCGGGGTAGGAGCCGGTTGCGATCACGATGAAGGCGCCGCTCACCCGCCTTTCGCCCCCTCCTGTGAGGGCCACCTGGAGGGTGTGGGGGTCGACAAAGGTGGCGACCCCTTCCAGAGTCTCCACCCCATTCTCCTTTAGACCAACGGGCTCCTCGTGGCTCCGGATCTGCTTCACAATCTGTCGGGTCCGCTCGAGGGCCCCGTCGGCGTTAAACTTGGGGGACTCGGCCTTGATTCCCCAGGGGGAGGGGTCCTTGATGTGGTGGGCGATATGGGAGGCGGCGATTAGCGATTTGCTCGGGACGCAGCCAAAGTTGGTGCAATCGCCCCCCCAGGTCCCCTTGTCGATGAGCAGGACCCGCTTGCCCGCCCGGCCAAGGCCAATGGCCACCACAAGTCCCCCTGCTCCCGCCCCAATCACAATGGCCTGGTAGTCGTGCTTCACCCTCTTCTCCACTTTTCCCCACTAAACGGGGAGAGCGTTCCGGTTGTCAACTATTCTTTTAACTTGGAAAGTGGGAGCCATTCCTTATAATGGCGGCATGATCGGGACCTATATTGCTATCCCTATTGTCACGGCGTTGATCGGCTGGCTGACCAACGTGATTGCGGTGAAGATGCTCTTCCATCCGCGGGAGCCGATCCGTTGCTTTGGCCTCCTTCTGCAGGGGGTTATTCCGAAGCGGCGGGAGGTCTTGGCCCACTCCCTTGCCGATCTCTTTGACCGGGAACTCGTCACCAAAAACGAGCTTCTCCAGAAGCTGGAGGGGATTGAGATTGAGGAGGAGGTGGAGAAGTTGATTCAGGAGCGCTCCCACGGGTTTATCGAGGGGATGAAGAAGCAGATGCCGATGCTGAGCATGTTTCTCTCAGACTCGGTTCTCGAGAAGGTAGCGGAGGACCTGAAGGATGAGCTGGTCAAGGTCCTTCCCGACATTAAGAAGCGGGTGGGGCGCCATGTGGAGCGGGAGCTCGACCTCAAGACGATGATTCAGGAGAAGATTGCCAGCTTTTCGGTGCAGAAGATGGAGCGGATCATCATGAAGGTGGCCACGCGGGAGCTGCGCGCCATCGAGCTGCTCGGCGGCCTTCTCGGCCTGATCATTGGCCTTATTCAGGTCGCCGTGATGACCGCTTTCCTATGATCGAGAGGGAGTCGGTAGGGCGGTGTGCCACCTACCTCGCCCTTACAGGGGCCCTCTATTGGGGGCGTCAGTGGCACCTCATTCCCTCTCTAGCCTTTGCCACAACCGTCGCCCTCGTCGTTGAGCGAACCCTCCAGAGACCCGACCTCGAAAACTGCTACATCGGAGGGCCGACTCCTCAGCGGTGTGAGATCAGCTTGCTTCTGGACGAGTTTGTCCCCATAGAAGTGGAGAGCTTGGAGGAGGGCTTCTTACTGGTCGAGGAGGGGGAATCCCCTCCCGAGAGCTCCGTCTTGCAAACACCGCGGGTCCGCTCTCCCTCCACCTCTGAGGGGAAGGTCCAGCATGTGGGGAAGAGCCTCATCTTTGCGGGGCACTGGAAGATAAAGATTGGGCCGAAGATTGGAGAGGGTGCCCTCAAGACCTTTTACAGCGGCTACTGGATCAAGCCGGGTACCGAGGCTGAGCCCGATGAGAGGGGGACCGTTGCGATCGGGGTCGTTGCCCTCTCCAGGCGGGGGGAGATTGAGGGGGAGCGCTTGCTGCGAAAGAGGCTCCCCGATAGCCCCTTCCTCACCTCCTGCTTTGAGCTCCACGTTGGCGAGCATGCGATTTTCACCCTCGCCCCCCTCTATAGCCCCCGCCCTCTTCGACCCCTTGACTGGTCCTATTTGCGTCAGGGGATTTGGTGCGTGGCAAAGGGTCTAGAGGTGATCCATGGACGCCAACTCGTTCATACCGATGTCAAGAACCTCAACCTGTTGTGGGGGCCGGAGGGGGCCCTTCTGAACGACTTTGACCTTGTGAGGGAGGTGGGTGCCCCTCTCGCGGGGAGGGGGACCCCCTCCTACATCGATCCCGCTTACCCTGACTTTTTCAATAGCGGCGTGCAGCAAACGGCCGATATTTGGGCCCTGGGGATTACGCTTCAGGTGCTCCTTTGGGGGAAAGTGACAGGGATTTTCAGGATGAGGGGCAATTCCCCCGAGCATATCCGAGAGGCCCTCGATCGGGTGGTGAGCTGGGGGGAGGAGCCCTTTTGGGAGCGTCTTGGCAGCGAGCCCTTCGTAGGCCCTCCAGAGGCGGTCAGGGTGCGGAATGGGATGCTCCGCTTTAACCCTTCCGATCGCCCCTCCGCCACCCAGGTGGCTGAGCAGATTATGTTATTAAAAATTTGGTTATAATAAATTATTGTTGTGCTATTTTCTCATTTGTTGTATAGTGTCTCCGTTGACTAATGAACGGAAACACCAAGGAGTTACCTAGATGGAGACGATCAGACCTTTTTTAACCGGCGCCCTGAATCTGGCTAAGGCTTACCCCCTTACCACGGTGGCGGGTACCTATATGAGCTATCAGCTTGTTAAGGCGGCCCTTCGCCGGGATGAGTATGTAAAAAATGAGTCATGGGTAAAGGGGGCTATTGTATTGGCTGCCACCCTCTATTTGGATCAACAGTTTCCCGATGTGGGGGGATGGCTGGTAGGGCAGCTTAAGAGCAATCCCGTCTCGACCTCTCTGCTCGGCATCGCGGCGATTAGGGTCTTCCAAGCTAGCACCGAAGAACCTAAACCGGGGCGAAAGCTCATTACTGACGAGTATGGTCAGGAGGTCTGGGTTCACTATGAACGTAACGACTGCCTCCGGTTCGGGTTTGTGGCGCTGCTGGGTGTAGCTGCCCTTGCCCGCTTTGCCGGGCCGAAGTACCTGACCCACCCCTACCTCACCTGGTTCCGGTAATTTTCTTGGGGCCCCTTCCTGTAGGAAGGGGCCCTCCTATTTTCTCATCGCTCTCTTTTTCGAATTCTGATATAATTAGAGCTTGAAATTAAAATTTTTTATTTAAAAAAGGGGGGGGTAGGCGATGGATTTTCAGGGTATAACTTCGTTCGTGCAGAGGGCCGCATCGGGGAGCGGTTGGCTAGTCAAGACCTACCCCCTGACGACGTTGGTTGCGTTAAATTTAGGGTACTGGGTAGCTCGAGCCGCCAGCCGGGAAGAGGAGAGTCAGAATGACTCAAACTGGCGATCTTTTGCTATGGCGCTTGCGGCGACCCTCTATCTCGATCACCAGTTTTCAGGAGCTGTCCCCTTCCTCATGCAGCAGCTCAAGAGCAATCCGTTCTCGACTCTGCTGCTTGGCGCGGCAGCGGCCCGCGTGCTCAAAGCGGTCTTTACCCGTCCGACTGAGTATGTCCGACCCACAGAAGGCCTGCTTGAAGACGACGAAGAGGCCGTCGTATTGCGCGGCGATCGGGTTGGCCTAGAGCTAGCTGCGCTACTTGTGGCAGCAGCAGCGGTCCGCTTTGCGGGGCCTGCGTTCGCTCCCCAGGTCATCTGGTTTCGGTAGCCCCCCCTCATACTCGCTGAGGGAGCGCCACTTCTGCGGGCTAGTGACCGTCTTATAGTGAAGGGCGTCGGGAGGGAGCTTCCCCTCAAGGATCACCCCAAGGCGCCTCTTGTTCTCCGGCCCTAGCCACTCGAGGGCCCGCGCGCGAAAGGTCTCGTAGGTGAGGGCGCGGGTGGCGTCAGCTCGCCGCTCCATCCACCTAAAATCATCAAAGTCAAAAGCGCAGGTAAAGAGGCGGGCTGCTGCCTCCTTGGGATTTTTTGGCGCGCGCTGAAGCTTAGCGATGAGGGAGCTTTTGAGGGTGTCGAAGCGATCGGGAGAGAGGGCCCCCGTCTTGAGGGCGCGGGTGAACTCTTCGATGAAGGCCTCGTAGCGGGCAATCAGGTCCCGCCCATCATGGGTGCTCGATTGGACAAGGAAGCTCTGGAAGAGATGGCGCTCGAGGTCCTCATCCCAACTCCAGACGACGTAGCCGGTCTGCTGCTGGGTCCTGAGGGTGGTGAAAAAGGGCTCCTCGAGGGCTGCAGAGAGGATCTGCTGCACGGAGCGGTTCTCGGCGCTAAAGGGGCTCTCTTGGAGGGTAAGGATGGCGGTGGCGCCGCGAGAGGGGCTCCTTTTCGTGACCATGTAGGGGCCCTGGTCGGGAAGGGTGGCGACGCGGGCCTTGCGGCACCACCCCTCGGGGTAGGGCTCGGTCTGAAAGGCGCGGATCTCATAGGCGACCCCTTGAGCCTCTTCGGGGGTGAAATTGCCAAAGAGGATCCCCTGGATGTAGGTCTTTTGAAGGAAGGCCCGCTGGAACTGGGCGAGGTCGGCGCGGGTGATCTCCCGAAGGGCCTCCCCCTTTTCGGCTGCGGTGACATACCCCTCGATGAGGAGGCTCTTGAGGAGCTCGGCCGCCTGAAGGAGGGTGCCCTCCTTTTGGAGGTTGTCGTAGCTGCGCTGTAGGGCGCTCTTGAGGGTAGCAAAGTCCTCGCCGGTGGGGAGGGTGCTCTTGAGGGTTTCGAGAAGGCGGCTGAGGAGGAGGGGAGCCTTGTCGCGAAAGCCGTCAAGGGAGAGCTGGACCCCCTCCTCAATGGGCTTGAGAAGGTAGGAGAGTCCTCCCTGTTTAGCGGGGTAGGCCTCCTCATTGAGGGTGTGTTGGGCGGAGGCGAGGAGGAGGTCGAGGAGGGCGGCAGCGCGGGGATCGCCCGGAGGGGCAGCGGGGCTTCGGATGGCGAGGAGCCACGAAACCTCGGGGACCGAGAGGTTAGGGTCGGCAGCGTAGTAGAGGCGGCCGTAATCGTTATCTGAAAGGGGAAGGGGCTCCTCGAGCTGGGGAACAGGGGTGAGGGAGAGGTCCTCAGGGAGGTAGGGGTTGGGGTGGGGGAGGGGGGGCTCGCCCGAAAGGGAGGCCCACTCGGCGAGCCTAGCCTGGTCGATGGGGAGGAGGGCGTAGCGGGCCCCCATATGGGGCTCGGCTTTGTTCATCTTGATCCCCATCTCCTTGGGATCGGCCGCAAGGGTAAAGTGGGTTCGCTCTGGGGTGAGCTCAGAAAAGAGGGTGGTGATCCGCTGGCTGTCGAACCGTTTGGCGAGGAGGAGCTCGCTGGGGTAGGCGGCAATCGGCTCGGCGGCAAGGTGGGGGGCATGGATCCGCATTAGGGTGAAAAGGTCGCTTCGGCTTGAGTACTCATAGCCGAGGCGGCGGACCGTTTGCATCTCCTCAAAGAGCGACTGGGGGGGAGGATTTTCCTGGTAGCTGTTGATCGCCGCAAAGAGCTGGCCGATGACCAGGTCCCGCTCCTGGAGCCCCCGCTCGGTGAGGTCGAGGGAGAGGAAGAGGGTGTAGGTAGGGGAGTGGGGCTTTCGGTAGACGTCGAGTTGGGTGGCGATCCCTTCGATGAGCCCCTGCTGTTTGAGGCGGGCGCCAAGGCTCCCCTCCCCCTCATGGCCGAGGAGGTAGGCAGCAAAGCGGGCAGCCGCGGTCTCCCGCTCGGCCCGATCATCGTAGGGGAGCTCCCACCCCAAGGTGAGGTTCCGCATCGCCTTGTGGGGCTTTACTGCTAAGAGCTTGCCCGCCGTTTTGGGGGAGTGCTTGGTGCCGGGGGTGGGAAAGGGGCCGATCTCCCGGTTGGGGATCTGGGAGAAGCTCTCCACCACCTGCTCCTGAAGGGTATCGAGAGGGAGGGGGGAGTAGACGAGCAGGTGCATGAGGTTGCTGCTGTAGTGGCTCTCAAACCAGAGGCGCATCGCCTCGGGGGTAAGGCTCCCTAAGGTCTCCCGACTCCCAAAGCCAAAGTCGGCGTGGGGGTGGTGGGGATTGGCCACCGCCTTTCGGACCATCTCCTCCCGCCAGCCATCGTGCTCTTTTGCCCGCTCAAACTCCTGGTCAACCGCGACCCGCTCTCGCACCATCGCATCGGCCGAGAAGAGGGGATCGATGAAAAAGTGGGCAAAGGGATCGAGTGCCTCCTCTAAGTGGTCGCTCTCGATGGTGAACATGTAGCAGGTAAACTGGTCGGCGGTAAAGGCGTTAGCCTTCCCGTTGTGGGCGTCGAGGAGGCGGCGAAAGCCATTCTCCTCCGGGTAGCGGGCGTTGCCGAGAAAGAGCATATGCTCGGTGAAATGGGCCATCCCCGAGGCCTCTTTGGGATCCTGCCAAGAGCCGGTCTCGACCGCGATTGCTACCCCCGACTCCTCCACGCCCGGATCGGAGATCAAGCAGGCCTCAAGCCCGTTGTCGAGCCGGATCTTTCGGGTCTCGATCTGGGCCATCGAGGGGGTCTTGTAGGTGAGCTCGCACGCCTCCTCGATCACCTCTACAGCCAACAGGGGAGAGGTGAGGAAGAGAACGGTAAGTAAAAACCCGACTTGCCAGTTACTAACGCCATTTCTCCGGCGGATATTGGGTCCCAGCGCTGTTTCTTTGCCTTGAACAGGGCGCTTTGGCCCTGTCCTACGGCTCAGAAGCAGCCCTGAAAACCAATCTCCCCTCGGATAAAAGGCATTAGTAACCGGCAAGTCGGGTAGTAAAAATTTCATGATTTGGGAAAGGCTTGGTAGAGTTGGTTAACCAGGTTCCAGCAGTAGTCGGCGCGCGCTTTGCGCCGCTCCCCTTTGTCTGGAAGGTCGGAGCCGGGGAAGGTGTCGAGGTCGATTTCCTCTCCAAAGGCGAGATGGACGGTGCCGCTTTCGGTGTAGCGCCGTTCGAGTTTCTCCTCCCCATGGGCCTTGGGGGGGGGAAGGAGCTTGTAGGTATCAAGGGCGAGGGGATAAAAATGGGTAGCCCTTCCCGATTTTTGGCCGAGCAGGCGGAAGATCTCGATCGCTTGGGGATCAAAGGGCGCACAGACCACCTCTCCTGCCTCGTTGGGGCGATCCCGCCCGCCACTAGGAGCGACGTAAACGAGCTTCCCCCCTTCGGTGAGGAGTTCAAGGAGCTTGAGCATCGCCCTTTGGTTGTGGGCCTGCTTCTCCGCCTTCCGCTCTGGTGGGATCTCGAGGTACTTTTTCGAGTAGACGCAAAGGAGGTTCCGCCCCATGCTAAAGGGAATTGCCATCGGATCGATGAGGACCCGGTCTCCCGCGACCCAGATCATCTCCCGTCCAAGCGGTTCATGGGTTTTTTCGAGGAGGATGCTGACGACTTGGGGGTCCCCTTCCGTCTGATGGTTGGCTAGGCAGATCACATTTTCACCGCGCTGCAGCTGCTCGGCTATCTTGTCGGCATACTCGAGCCCAAAAGCGGCCGACGTCGATTCGTCAAGGATGCCCCGGATCATCTCCACACCAAATGTGTAGTAGTCGATCGGCTCACGGACATGCTCGTGGTAGGGTTCGAAGGGGTAGGGGCGCACACACTGCTCTTCGACCAGCTCGATAAATTGGCGGAAGAGGGGGAACATCGTCTCAGGGGGGAGGTTTCGACTTTTCCGGGCCCTCAGGTAGCTGGTGTAGAAGTCCTCCATCGCTTCCCGGTATTTTGCCGGAAGCCTAGGTGCATCTCCCCACTGACCGATAAGGGTGTCAAAATCCATTCTACAGCTCAAGCACCTCGCCTGTGATCGTTGAAGTGTACCGGACATCGTTCAGATGAAGCAAGTCATCTTGGCCAAATGTGACCTGACCGTTTAGCTCCTCCATCTGCTTTTGGATCGCATTTGCCGCCCCATTCTGGAGGTAGTTGTAGAGGGCAGGGTGGACCGTAGCGGTGATCCCATACTGCTCTTCGACGAGGAGGGCCTTTTTCAGCGCCCGCTCCATCTCAATGGTCACACTCTCCATACTCTTGATCTCCCCTTTGCCGGAGCAGTAGGGGCAGGGGTTAAGGAGGGTCTGGGCGAGCGACTCGCGGGTGCGCTGCCGGGTGAGCTCGACGAGGCAGAATTCGCTCATCGGCAGCACGGTGCACTTCGCGGTATCCTCTTTCATGCAATCGCGGAGCCGCTCCATCACCCGCCGCGCATTTTTGCGCGAGCGCATGTCGATAAAGTCGCAGATCACCAATCCACCGATGTTGCGGATTCGGAGTTGCCGGGCGATCTCCTCGGCGGCATCGAGGTTGACCTGGACGATCGTCTCTTCGACATTTTTCCCCGAATCGCCCGATGTGCTGCGGCCCGAGTTGACATCGATCGTGTACATCGCTTCGGTCCGGTCGAAGTAGAGGTAGGCCCCTCCTGCGATCCAGACCTTTTTCCGCATCGCCTTGTCGATCTCCCGCTCGACCCCAAACCGCTCGAACATGGGCACTTTGTCCCGATAGAGCTCAATCTTGAGGGGGTGCTCGCCTGCGTACTGCTTGTAGGCCTGCTTGGCCCGCTGGAAGGTCGGCTGGTCGTCGATCAGCAGGCGGGAGACCCGCTTGTTGACCGCCGCCATCAGGGTCTGCTTGAGGAGGTCCGATTCCTCGTAGAGGAGAGCTGGCCTTTGCCCCTTCTGGTACCCCTCCATAATGGAGTCCCAGATTGCCACTAGCTCCTTGGCCTCATCGAGGAGGAGGTCGCGGCTGGCGGTCCGACAGGCGGTTCGGCAGATCACCCCCATCCCTTTAGGGAGGTCAAAGGAGCGGATCAGCCGCTTGAGCTTATCCCGGATGGAGGCCTCCTCAATCCGGCGAGAGACCCCCGTGTGGGGGGTATTGGGGAGGAGGACTAGGTAGCGGCCCGCTATCGATATCTTTGAGGTGAGGCGGGCCCCCTTGGTCCCGATCGGCTCCTTCACGACCTGAACAAGGACCGGTTCGTCGATCTTCAGCAGCTGCTGGATGTCCCCCTTAGCCTCCTCCTCCTCATCGCCCTCGATGTCGATGTCGTACATCGCCTGGAGCTTCTTCCGATTCTCCAGGATGTCGTCGATGTGGATGAACCCATTCTCGCCCTCATTGATGTCGATGAAGGCCGACTGGATATTGTGGAGGATGCTCTTGACCCTCCCCCTGTAGATGTTACCGGTTACCCGGCGAGTCCTCTTCCTCTCTACCGTCAGGTCATGGAGTTGCCCATGTTTCAGGAAGGCACATCGGGTCTCCTTAGACTCAATGTTAAGTAGAATTTCTTGCATGCGAATCCTTTGGGGCGAATCTGTAAGTGCTTAATAATCATACAGTTGCGGTGGATGCTCTGGGTTAGCCCCTAATTTGTTAACTCTTATTTCGGAACGCTGAGGATACCCGATTTCCCACAACCTGACAAGAGAGGTCTGCTTAAAAAGGGGCGGTATCGTAGACTCTCTCCCCTATGGAACCTGAGTTGATTATCCATGCCGCTGGCCTTCGCGAGGGGCAGGTTGAAAAAATTGATGAGGAGGTTGAGGGCTCTTTTCTCTCATCGGAGGGGGCCCAGTTTCCAGGCCTAATCCAGATTAACGGGGAGGCCTACCTGGCGGGCGACTGCCTGATCATCCGCCTCCACCTCAAAACCCGGGCCCTCGTCCCCTGTAGGATCTGCAATGAGCCAACGGAGGTCCTCCTCGACCTTCCCGATTTTTACACCGCCGAGGAGGGGGTGCAAACTCAACTCTTTGATTGTATCCCCCTTATCAGGGAATCGCTCCTGGTCGAGCTTCCCCCTTACCTCGAGTGTCATGGGGGCCATTGCCCTCATCGGGCCGAGATGGTAGAATACCTCGACCACCCCTCAAAAGAGGGTTACCATCCGTTTAAAGACCTTTAGGTGAGACCATGGCAGTACCTCGTAACCGTACCTCTAACTCTCGGAAGGGGATGCGCAATGCCCATCAGGCGATGCGGGCAAAGAGCATCCACACCTGTCCCGACTGTTCAACGCCCAAGCAGCCCCATCGGGCTTGCCTGGCTTGTGGGACCTATCGGGGTCGGGCGGTTCGCACCGTTCCTTCAGAAGAGTAGGAGGTCCCCTCCTTGCGTATTGGGATCGATCTCCTCGGGGGGGATGCCCCTCCTCTAGATCTTTTTGAGGCGATCCTCTCTCTCCGCTCAGAGCTGCCCAAAAGCTGCAGCCTCCTCCTCTTCACCACTCCCGACTTAACGCACGGCTTTCGGTCGCGGATTACCCCCGAGCCAGGGGTCAACATCGAGCTGGAGGAGGTCAGTCAGGTGATCGAGATGGGAGATTCCCCCCTCACAGCGGTTCGGCGAAAGCGGGGCTCTTCGATGGCGGTGGGCCTCAAGATGGTCCGGGATGGCCGCCTTGACGCCCTTGTCTCGACGGGCAACACCGGCGCTCTGGTCGCCAGCGCGACCCTTACCCTCCCCCTCCTTCCTGGCGTAGAGCGCCCTGGCCTTCTCGCCTCGATCCCCTCTATTTCGGGCCATGTCGCCGTCATCGATATCGGCGCCAACCTCTACCCCAAGACCCACCACCTGTGGCAATTTGCCCGGATGGGGGCGGCCTACCAGCGGTGCACCGAGCAGATCGCCCGGCCCAAGATTGGCCTCCTCAACATTGGGACTGAGGAGATGAAGGGGACCAAGGGGATCCAGGAGGCCTACCAGTACCTCGTCGAGAAGCTGCGCCACAGCGACACCCCCTTTGTCGGCAACATCGAGGGGAAGGATGCCTTTACCGGGCTAGTCGATGTGATCATCAGCGACGGCTTTACCGGCAACGTCTTCCTCAAGACCGCTGAGGGGATCTCCCTCTTTATCCTCCAGTACCTGCGCAAAGCCTTTGAGGCGGTTCTGACCCCCGACGTGGAGCGGGTTTTGGAGAGCCTCAACCAGCGGGTTAACTATTCGGAGTACCCTGGCGCGCTGGTTTGCGGCGTTGAAGGGGTGGTGGTCAAGTGTCACGGCTATTCGGACCAGCAGGCGGTGGCCAGCGGCGTCAAAGGGGCGATCCGCCTCATCGAGGGGAACCTTATTGGCAAGATGAAAGAGGCGCTCAGTTAGCCCTCCATTGCCCACACAATGGGATTGAGCGCTCGGCGATAGGTCGCCCTATCGATCCCAAAGTCTCTTAAATTCTCCCAATCGGCGTCCCGGGTCACCGGCTCGCCGCTTATGTTCTCGTAGACCCAGATGCCGATGCTCTCTCCGATGACCTCGACCATCTTAAGCTTGTACCAATGGGAAACCGGGTCGCTCGGCTGGGCTTCTTGGAGCTCGTTTCGGACAGCTTCGTTCGTATCCTGGCAAACAAGCTGGGATACCGTCTCATGGGCAATTTTCTCTGTCGAATCGGACGCCTCGATGAAGAGATGGGCAAAATGGAAGGCTCTTATCAACTGAAGAAGCCACACCTCTCTTGCTTTTGCCCTTTCCCGGGTTATCTCTTTCCAGTAGGATTCTACTACTGCGGTCTGATGCTCGGGGTCGACACGGGCAACAAGGGCCACCTCACGGCACGAATGGAGATCGGCCTCTTTGCAGACTTGCCTCCACCTATTCTCCTCTGATGAACCGAGCTTGTGCTGCGCCTGGCCGACCCCATCTATCATCTCCCAAAGCAGGCGCCGGATGAAGTAGGGGCCATCGGTTAGGGTGGCTAGGCTCAAGGCTGTTTGGTTCAGGCACGTGCGGGCTACCTTGAAGGAGCACTTTTCCCAAGGCAGTTTCGTGTGGAAAGGAAAAGACATCTGGTTGAGCTGCTCGATGACCACCTGAAAGAACATCCCTTGCTGGGCAATCAGCCGGTAGACCTCATCCTTTCCAAATCGCTCTATGCGGTTTACTTCCATTACGCTTTATCCATCGCTTCTCGCTTGTCGCGCGCTGGGACAAACTCGTTCTTCCAAAATTGGAGAAAGGTGTCGCCAAGCTCCAGACCTCTCCTTCTACCGCTAGCGGTCATAGGGGAGGCACAGAGGTCCCACCTTTCGGATAAAAAACCCTCGAGTCCCTCTAGGGCCTCAATCCACTTCTCTTGGGCCTCGAGGAGCTCGCCCGTAAATTGGTTTGCTGCCAGCTTCTCCTCGAAGATGTCTCGATTGATTTTCTCGAGTTTTTCATCAAGCTCATTGCCAATAGCGGCACAGTTCAGCTCCCATTCAACCCCTGATTGTGACCTATCGTCCAGGGGGCGCGGCAGATGGTAGTCAGATAGCGCACATCGTGACGAGGCCAGGTCTTTAGACCTGGGTGAGGAGGGATGTCCGCTAGATGGCCACCAGCTGTAGATGCCCTCTGGGCGATAGGTCGCAATCAGGGGTTCAAGCTGCCGAAATTGGCGCCGTTCGAGCGTTGGACTATCCCTTTCGGTCGGAGACGAGAGGTAGAGCTTGGCTAGGGTAGGTTGACTCCAAGCGGTCACCAAAAGCGCTGCGCTCCACAGTCCTGTCAGCGAGATCATAATACCCCTGCCGCCCCCTCAGCACGATAGGTCGCAATCGGGGGTAATAATTCCCGAATCAGCTTAGCGCAGCGCATAGCGGGGTCGTCGCTCTTGAGAAGCTCGATCACTCGCTCGCAGCCGGCTATCACTTTAGCTCTTTGAGGAGTTTCTCTCAGCAGCTCATCGACGTAAGCAGCCGTTTTTTCGGGAGAGAGACGGGTATGGATCCGCTCCTGAAAGAGATTCTCGTTTGCGATGATGTTGACCAGGCCATAGTAGGGGAGGTTGATCCGGAAGAGGCAGCGGGCAAGGAAGGCGTTGAGGAGGGAGACCCGGTAGACCACTACGGTCGGGACCTTGCGCAGGCCTAGCTCTAGGGTAACGGTCCCCGAAGTGGCCAAAGCGGCCCGGCACCGGAGCATCAGGGGGTAGGAGTCAGGGGTGAGCGGAATCTGCCCTTTGGTGAGCTTTTCAATGAGCGGACGGACACCCTCATTAGCGACCGAGATTTCGATTTTGAGGTCGGGGTGCTGCCTTTTTAGGAAGGCGGCGGCCTCGAGCATGTGGGGCAAGTTGAGCTTGATCTCCGAGCGGCGGCTCCCAGGAAAGAGGCCAAGGAGGAATTCGTCGCCGGAAGCGTACCCTTCGACCAGTTGGGTGAGGGGATTGCCGACATACTCGCACCGGAGGCCACTGCCCGCATAAACCTCCGGCTCAAAGGGCATAATCGCCATCATCAGGTCGACACTCTTGGCGAGCTTGGGGATGCGCCCTTTGCCCCAGGCCCACACCTTAGGGCCGATGTAGTAGAAGATCTTCCCCCGGTAGCCATGCTTGCGCAGGGAGGTAGCAAGCCGGATATTAAAGCCGCCGTAGTCGACGAGGATGACGGCGTCGGGATGGCGGGCAAGGAGGCGGTCCCGAAGGGTGCGAAACTGAAGGATCAGCTTGGGGAGGGTTTTGAGAACATCGGTAAAGCCCATCAGCTGAAACTCCTCCATAGGGAGGTAGGCTTCGACGCCGGCTGCTCGCATGCGGGGGCCAGCAACGCCGATCAGGTGGTAGTGGGGGGCGAGTCTTTTAGCGAGCTCAGCGGCCTGAAGGTCGCCGCTTGCCTCACCCGCTAAGATGAAAAGAGTTTTTCCCCATGAGTGAGTTTTTAGCGCCGCTCCCTCGCTGTGGGGGCAATCTCGCTCCTCACCCATAGTGGCCACTATGGGCTTGTCGCGCTCTGAGCGATCTTGCTCCCCTCGCTAAGGGATCGCCAGCTAAAAACTCGCTCATGGGGAAAGTTCTTTCCATAACCACATCGCTCCCGCTTCAAAGGTCTCCTTTGCTGTGCCGTGCCCCTTAGCACCGATCGAGGGGCCGATGATCAGCTCGGCATCGAGGTGGCGAATGTGCCTCTTGTAGGTGGCATCGGCTAGCGCAAGGATAAAGTGGCAGGCATTTTCGGTGCCGACGAGGAGGTCCCGATTGCCGATGTAGAAGCGCAAAGGGCGGCCGATCAGGTGGGGTATTTGGCGCTTGAGGGCAAGAGAGGTAACGGCGGGGTGCTCCTTGATAGAGGCAAAGTCGTGGGCATAGGAGAGGTCGGTGAGAGGGGCAAAGCCAACGGTGGCGACGATACGCGGGTTTTTGGCGGCAAGGTGGGTGGCGATAAAGGCGCCGCGGGAGAGGCCCCCTGCGCCGACCTTGGTGGCGATTCCGGAGTCGAGAAGGTAGTCGACCGCCTTAGAGGCCTCCTGGATGAAGGTCTCGATGGGGCGGTTGCCAGCGCCAGTCTCTTTGGCCCAGTAGGCGATCGCCTTCTGCCGGTCGAAGTCGGGGCCGTGCCCGGGGAGGGTGAGGGAGAAAGTGCGGATAGGGAGGTCGCTTAGGGCGACGGCCGGTTGGTTGAAAGGGTCCTCGCAGAGGCTCTCATCGCCAGCTAGAGAGAAGTAGAAAAAGGCAGGGAGAGCCCCCTCAGAGAGGTCGGGGCCGGTGTAGTAGAGGGTCGTTCCCCATGGAAGGAGCGCCGTTTTGCACCTCATTTCGCCCCTCTCCAGCGGGCATAGGTCTCCTCAAGGGCAGGGTCGATATCGGCGCGGAGTTTGAGGAGCTGGAGGGCTCTTGGGAAGTCGGGGTGGCCCGCTAGCCGCCCGATCCGGATCCGCCGATTGGTGACGGGGGTAAAGCGGTACTGGGTCTCGAGGATAAAAGCGATATGGTAGCGCATCCCCTTGGGGTAGGGGCAGAAGGTGTCGACGAGGGCCATATGGATCAGCTCCCTAACGATCTCGTGGATCTGCCCAAAGTGGGGCTCCATCCCTTTGTCGAGAAATTCGTTTTGGACCACCGCCTCGAGGAGGGGGTAGAGGAGGGCGCAGGTGAGGGCAGAGCGGCTCTTGCGCTCCCCATTGCCCTCTTGGCACCACTTATCGACCGCATCGAGGTAGCGTGCCATCGTCTTGCCAAGGGGGGTCTTCCAGACATCGGCCAGGTAGGGGAAGAGGGGGCGGAGGAGGCCGTGCTCCGAGAGGAGGTCGATAAAGGGGCGGGCCCCTCCCGACTCAAACATCCGGAGCATCTCCTCAAGGACCCTTGGGGGAGCGGCATTAAGGATCTCCTTGCGGCAGCTGGCGATGGCGGCAAGGGTTTTCTCCTCGGCCTTGAGGCCAAAGCGGGCCATAAACTTCAGGCACCGCATCATCCGGACAGGGTCCTGGATGTAGCGGATCTCGGGCTCTCCGATCGAGCGGAGGAGGTTAGCCTTGAGGTCCTCAACACCCCCCACGTAGTCGATGATGGTGTGCCCCTCCGGTTCGTAGTAGAGGCCGTTGATCGTGAAGTCGCGCCGGAGGACATCCTCCTCAGGGTTCCCCCAGACATTGTCCCGGACGATCAGCTCCCCTTGGGCGGGATCCCCCGCTCGGAAGGTCGAAACTTCAACAATGTGCTTGCCAAAGCGGATGTGGGCGAGGCGGAACCGGCGGCCGATCAGGAGGCACTGGCGGCGAAAAAGGCTCTTGATCTGTTCGGGCCGTGCCGAGGTGGAGATATCAAAGTCCTTGGGACGCCGGTTCATCAGCAGGTCGCGAACCCCCCCACCGACAAGGTAGGCGGTAAAACCGGCCTCGTGGAGGCGCTGGAGGACCTCCAGCGCGTCGGGGTCGAGTAGGCCTTCGCGGATATGGTGCTCGTCGGCCGAGTAGATACGGGGTTGCAACGAAAAGACGCTTTAGTAATTTCCCTCCATGATACCCGAACGGGGGCTTGGATTCAAGGGCCTTGGTCTCTATACTCCCCACTTATGCAAAGGCTCTTTGGAACAGATGGGGTACGGGGTCGGGCTAACCAGCCCCCGATGACGGTCGAAACGGCCCTGGCCATCGGCCGGGCCGCCGGCGTTGTCTTTGGGCGACGGGGGCATAGCCGGGTCGTGATCGGCAAGGATACCCGCCTCTCGGGCTATATGTTTGAGAACGCCCTGATCGCCGGCCTCTGCTCGATGGGGGTCGACACCTACATGGTCGGCCCCCTCCCCACACCAGGGGTGGCCTACATCACCCGGGCCTACCGGGCCGACGCCGGCATCGTCATCAGCGCCTCCCACAATCGCTTCGAAGATAACGGTATTAAATTTTTTAGTGCAGAGGGCTTCAAGCTGGAGGCCGACCTCGAGCGGGAGATTGAGCGGGTGATCGAGTTGGGGGACTATGATCCCCACCTGCCCTGTAGCCGCCAGCTGGGCCGCAACCGGAAGATTGCTGATGCTCAGGGGCGCTACATCGAGTTTGTTAAGGCCTCCTTCCCCCGCCACTTCTCCCTCGATGGGATGAAGATTGCGGTCGACTGTGCCCATGGGGCCGCCTATTACGTGGCCCCTCTCGTGTTTAGCGAACTCGGGGCTGAGGTCTTCTCCTACTCGGTCTCCCCAAACGGGCTGAACATCAACGAGGAGTGTGGGGCCCTCCACCCCAAACGGATTGCTGAGAAGGTGGTGGAGAAGGGGGCCGATGTGGGGATCTCTCTCGATGGGGACGGGGATCGGATCATCATGAGCGATGAGAAGGGGAATATCCTTGACGGAGATGCCCTCCTCGCGATCTGCGCCCGCCATATGAAGCGGCAGGGGACCCTTAAGGGGGATGCCATTGTCGGGACGGTGATGACCAACCTCGGCATTGTGGCGAGCCTCAAAGCTGAGGGGATCTCGGTCCTCCCTACCGGCGTTGGGGATCGCAATGTCCTCTACGAGATGAGGGAGCGGGGGCTCAATCTTGGCGGCGAGCAGAGCGGCCATGTGATTTTCCTCGACTACAACACAACGGGGGATGCCCTTGTCTCCGCGATGCAGGTCCTATTGATTATGAAAGAGACCGGGCAGCGGCTCAGCGAGCTAGCCTCCTTTGCCCGCCCCTACCCGCAGACCCTCCTCAACATCCCTGTGAAGCAGAAGCCCCCCCTTACCGAGTTGACCCGCCTCTCCGAGCTTGTAGGGCAAGTGGAGCAGAAGATGGGAAGCAAGGGGCGTGTTCTCATCCGCTACTCGGGGACCGAACCCCTCTGCCGCGTGATGGTCGAAGGGGAGTCAGAGGGGATGATCCAAGAGATCGCCCAAACCCTAGCTGCCTGCGTACAGGCCGAAATAGGAGCGTAACGTTATGTGCGGCATCTTTGGGTACGTGGGGAAGAACAAGCACCGTGCCGTGGGCTACTGCCTCGACGGCCTGAAAGCGCTCGAGTACCGGGGCTACGACTCGGCCGGAATTGCCGGCTGGATCGATGGGCGGATCAGCCGCCTGCGCGTTGCGGGAAAGGTTGCCGCTCTCCAAGAATCGGTTCAGGCAACGGGTTACGGCGCCGACTGCGTGATCGCCCACACCCGATGGGCCACACAAGGGGCCCCTACCGAGGTCAATGCCCACCCCCACTTCGACGCCAGCGACTCCGTCGGTGTCGTCCACAACGGGATTATCGAGAACTATGGCGCCCTCAAGGCCCGCCTTGAGGCCCAGCAGCCCTTCTCCTCCGAGTCCGATACCGAAGTGATCGCCCAGCTGATCCAGCACCACTACGAGGGGGACCTCCTCCAAGCGGTCCAGCGGGCGATCGGGGAGCTTAAAGGGGCCTTTGCCATCGCCGTCGTCCACCGGGACCACCCCGATCAGATCGTCGCCTGCGCCAAGGAGAGCCCCCTCGTCGTCGGCCTGGGCGATGGAGAGGCCTTTGTCAGCTCCGATACCCAAGCCCTCCTCAAGCATACCCGCAAGGTCCACTACCTCTGCGACGGCGAGGTCGCCCTCCTCACCCCACACGGTGTCTCCCTCTTCGACGCCCATGCTGCCCCCCTCGACCGCTCGACCCATACCCTCGACCACGAGGCCGACGAGGTGACCAAGGAGGGGTACGACCACTTCATGTTAAAGGAAATATTTGAGCAACCCCGAACCCTCCGGAGTGCTCTCCTGGGCCGCTACGATGAGGCCGAAGGGAATGCCCTTATCGACGAGCTTGGGGTCACCCCCCATGCCAAGCAGATCGTCATCGTCGGTTGCGGCACCTCTTGGCATGCCGGCCTTGTGGCCGCCTACATGATTGAGGAGCTGGCCCGGATTCCGGTCCGCGTTGAGGTCGCCTCCGAGGTCCGCTACAAAAACCCGATCATCGAAGAGGGGACCCTAGCGATCGCCCTCTCCCAGTCGGGGGAGACCGCTGACACCCTCGCCGCTGTTCGCACCCTCAAGACCAAGGGGGCCAAGACCCTTGCTCTCTGCAACGTTCTCGGCTCCACCCTCTATCGGGAGGCCGATCTTACCCTCCCTTTGCGCGCCGGCCCTGAAATAGGCGTTGCTTCGACCAAGGCCTTTACCAGCCAGCTTGCCCTCCTTGCCCTCCTCTCCCTCCACCTCGCGAGGAGCCGCCACATGGGGCCTGAGGAGGGGAGAGCCTTCCTGAGCGCCCTCCGCCGCCTCCCCGAGCAGGTTGAGAGGCTCCTCTCCCGCTACGACCAGATCGTCGAGACCGCCCTTGGCTATGCCCATTTTGAGGAGTTTTTCTTTATCGGCCGCCGCTACATGTTCCCCACCTGCCTCGAAGGGGCCCTCAAACTCAAGGAGATCTCCTACCTCAACGCCTGCGGCTACCCTGCCGGCGAGATGAAGCATGGCCCTATTGCCCTCCTCGACGCAGCCTGCCCCGTCGTTGCCTGCTGCGCCGACCGGTTTACCGAAGAGAAGATGCTCAGCAACGTGATGGAAGCAAGGGCGAGGGGAGCCCCAGTCCTCGGCATCTGCTTTGAGGATCAGGCGGCCCTCCGCGCTGCCTGTAACGACACCATTATCCTCCCTTCGACCCTCGACCCCCTTGCCCCTATCCTCACCACCGCCGTCACTCAGATCCTCGCCTACGCTATCGCCAAGGAGCGCAAGACCGACATCGACCAGCCCCGCAACCTTGCCAAATCGGTTACGGTCGAATGAAAGCCGAGCGCTCTCTATCCATCGTGGGCGGCAGCGCCCTTATCGCTGGTACCTGCATTGGGGCAGGGGCCCTTGCCCTCCCTATCACCACCTTTGCTGCCGGCTTTTTCCCCTCCCTTGCCCTTTTTGTCATCTGCTGGCTAGCGATGTGCCTGACTGGCCTCCTTTACCTCGAGGTGGTCCTCTGGATGCCCGGGGAGACCAACATCCTCTCCATGACCGAAAGGATGCTCGGCAAGGTGGGGCGCTACCTCGCCTGGTTTGTCTACCTCTACCTCTTTTACTCCCTCACCGTCGCCTATATCGCCGGCAGTGGGGATGCCCTTGCCCTAGTCCTTGGAGGGGAGCTCTCCCGCCCCCTCCTCATCCTCCTTTTTGTCCTCCTCTTTGGCGCCCTCGTCTACCGGGGGACCCGTGCCATCGAAGGGGCCAACTTCCTCTTTGTCCTCGGGATGGCGATCGCCTACATCACCCTCATCGCCGTCGGCCTTCCCCATGTCCAGCCCCCCCTCCTGACCCAGATGGGGAAGCTAAGCAGCGCCCTCCCTTTCCTCCCCATCATCCTCCTCTCCTTTGGTTATCAGGGAACGGTGCCAAGCTTGGTAGCCGATATGGATAGCCACCCCAGAAGGGCTCGCCTCGCGATCATCATCGGCAGCTTTCTCCCTTTCATCGCCTACACCGCCTGGCAGGCCCTCATCCTTGGCCTCCTCCCTCAAAGCGCGCTCGCCGCCGCCGGCCCCGATGCTAACCCCGTCTCCCTCGCCCTCTCCCACTCCCGCCCGTTGCTTCTCATCGGCGAGTGCTTTGCCTTCTTTGCCCTGGCGAGCTCCTTCCTCGGTGTCGGCATCGGGCTTCGGGACTTTATCGCCGACGGCTTCAAGGTCAAAAAGAGCCGCCCTGTCCGGCTGGCGATCTGCCTCCTCATCTACGGCCCCGCCTTTGCCCTCTCCCTCACTGATCCCCGCCTCTTTATCCTTGCCCTCAAGTATGGGGGTGGAATTGGCGGTGTCCTCCTCCTTGGCATCCTTCCGGTCGTTTTGGTGTGGGTGGGGCGCTACCGGCAAAAACTAAAAGGGCCCTACCACCTCTTTGGTGGCAGGACCCTTCTACTCCTCTTGGGGCTCTTTTTCCTGCTGACTCTAGTCCTTGAGCTGCTCTGAGCCCTAGCGTCTACTTCTGATTAGCGATCGCTTGCAGGAAGGGGTCGAAAACCCTTCGATCGGTAACCTTAGACCCCTGATTGTGACCTATCGTCCAGAGGGCATCGACAGCTGGCAGCCATCTAGCGCACATCCCTCCTTACCCAGGTCTAAAGACCTGGCCTCGTCACGATGTGCGCTATCTGACCACCATCTGTCGCGCCCCCTGGACGATAGGTCACAATCAGGGGTTAGAGCTGGCTTGCTCCAAGATAGCCTGCAATGGGAACTGCTTGTTTATTGCATAAATCCGCGAAATAGATTTTGCCTATTGGATTAGGCGTGACTCTTCCTCTCCTTATACCAATCCCAGGAAATAAATTCACAAAGTCAGCTGAGGATTTTGGCTCTCGATGAAGAGCGGAGACCGACGCTAGCCTTGTTAGGCTTGCGAGGTCGAGCTCAAAAGCGAGGGCCGAAAGACCAGTTGAATTTGTGAATTTATTTCTTGGGATTGGTATTATTTGCTAATTAGCGCTGGAACCTTTGTAGGACTCGCGGACCCACCTTCCAAAGGGCGATCCCTCCCACTCCTATCGCCGCGGCCAGCACAAGCCACTTCAGGTAGGAGGATTGTGTCTTGGGAGACTCCTGCTCCCCTTTGCCCTTAGGGGGGGTAACCTTTTTCCTCTTAAATTTCCGCTTACTCGGATCGGGCGTAGGGGGCAGCGGTTTCTGGCGAAGCGCCTCCGGATCGCTAATGCCTAGCTCTTGGTTGTTCCTCTCTAGGATGTCTTTTTTGGCTTGTTGGCAGTACTTTTGCCCTTCCTCCATTTGGGAAGCGGGGTATTGGTCCAGCAGCTCCTTCATCCGAGATAGGTGCCCCAGGGCCTTTTCGCTTTCGAAGGAGGGGCGCTCCTCTTGGTAGGGGTGGTCGGTCAACCAATGGCGGATGACAGCGTAGAGGAAGAGCTCGGGGTGGTTGCCACCCATCAGCGGGAGCTTCTTGTTTAGGATATCTTGTACAGTGGCCTCTCCACTTTGTACCTCTGCGAGAGAGGGCCAGACGAGTCGGACTGGCTGCAGGGGCTTAAAGTGCTTGGTATCCATCTCGGCTGAGGGGACCTCGAGCAGGTAAAGCCCCACCTTGCTCGCGTGAGGCTCCTTGTCAACGTTCAGCTTCACCTCGAGCCATAGGGCAAATTGCCTCTTCCCGATTTGAATGATCGGCTCACGGATATTCTCTTTAAAGGCGGCTTGGATTTGGGGGCGATGGGGGTAATCCTTAAGCCGGCTTAGCCCTAGCCAGTGGACCCTCCGCTCGGCATCCGCTTTGCCCCACTCCTCCTGAGAGCAGATCCCCTCGAGCCTTGTAGTCCATCCCCACCCTAAGATTTTTTGATCAATCGGATTTGCTGACATATAAAACCAAGTTTTTTCTGCCACATTATAACAGAAAGGGTCTTATTTGTCGCCCTTATGCTATCGCCGCCGGGAGGAGGCAAAGATCTGGAGGAGGTACCAGAAGATCATGATGACGTTGAGGTACATACTCAAGGCCATCATCAAGGAAAGTTTATAGGCGGCAGCGCTGTTGTCAGCCTGGAGCGACAGGGCCCGGATCGCTTGGGCCTGGTAGGCGGTAAGGCCGACAAAGAGGACAAGGCCGACGTAGCTGATTAGAAGGATCATCCCAGGGAGGGGGGCGAAGAGGGAGATCAGGAAGTAGACGAGGGTGATCCCCACAAGGCCCATTAGCCCCATCCGGAGTATCCCCCCAAAGCGGGAGAGGTCGGTCCGGGTGAAGAGGCCGTAGAGGACCGAGGAGCCAAAGAGGAGGCCAGCGGTGAGGAAGGCCACCCAGATGATCTGCCCCCCGTAAGCTGAGGCATAGAGGGGGAGGATCATCCCAAAGAAGAGCCCCTCGAGGACCGCGTACAGGAGAAAGAGTCCTGTTAGCCCCTTAACGGAGAGGCGGTCTAGGCGGCTGCGGATCCCGATGGCGACGCCGAGGGTGCCGAAGACGGGGAGCCACCAGTAGGGGAGGAGGGCGGCAAAGAGGCCGGTGTGGATCAGCCCAAAGGTGACTGCAGCGGTGACAAGCAGCCCTACCGTCATCCAGCCGTAAACTCGGTTGGTAAAGGCGCTGGCATTAGCCCCTGCAATTTTTTCTTGAACGTAGTTGCGGTCCCAGATGCTCATAGGGTCCCCCCTGTTAGTCGCTTGAACCAAATATAGCCCATTTTGCCGATTTGTGCCAGCACTCACTCCGTTTTGGGGGCCGGGTATTCGCCATGGCCGATAAAGGAGCGGCGCCTCTGAGGCTTGGGTGCAGGGACGCTTGACTGAGGGGGCGGAATCGGATGGGTAACGATCATAAAGGGGGGATGCTCCCCCTTTCCGGGGAGGAGGAGGAGCCCACGTTGAATGAAGGGGGAGGGGCGGATAAACGGAGCGGAGGTGGAGAGGAGCTCGATAGCCATGATCACAAGACTCCGCAGCTCTTCGAGCCGCTTTTTAGCAGGATACTCCTCTATCGAGGTGCTGCCTAATTCGGCGGCCCACGACTTTTCGACCCACCCAACATGCAGGGTACCGGGTGTGCCCGTTAGAAGAGGCACGTTTTGTAGCAGCTCGAGCCCTTGGCCGATCTTCTCTAGATTATTGATCTCTAAAAGCTCGATGACCACCTGTTTTTTTTCCCCTAGCGACTCAAACGCAGGGGACTTGGGCCCGATTAGGGAGGAGATAAGCCCCTTCACTCCCTCAGTCACTTCACTCGAGTCGGGCTTCAAAAGGGCAAGCGAGCGGAGGCATCTATCGCTGGCTAACGAGAAGCTAGAGGCCATCCGTTGCTGATCCTCTTGGCTCCAGTAGGGGTTATTTTTTAGCTCCTCAATAGGGACCTCACGCCAGGGAAAATGGGTCCATGTGCCTTGGGAGACCCTCCCCAGCCACAGCTCAACCGCTCGGTTACAAACCTCGAGGGTGGGATAAAAGCCGCAGCTACCAAAGTTCTCGAGCATTCCCCCCATTACCAAATGGATGAAGAGATGCCCCTTCTCCATAAGAGTGATCGTCCATCCGTGAAGGGGTAACCCAAACTCCACAGAGATGGGGCTCTTCACCTCGGTGGCAGCCGCATATTCTAGCAGATTATGGAGGTCACTCTGGGTAATCAGCGGCGGGTGCCTTTTTAACACCTGGGAGATCTTCTCAACCTGTACCCACAGATCCTTTTTGAGCGATTCCTCGCTGGCTGTTCTGATAATGGGGGATTTTCTAGAGGGGGAGTCGGTTCTGGGTATTTCGCTCATCGCTACTCCTGTGTTCGGTGCCACCCCCCATGGAATCAAAGCGATGTTGATATTGTCAAGCCTGCGTAAAGATTTCTCGCAAAATCCCTAGGTTTTCGTACGGCTTTTTAGCGCTCAATTGGATAAATTCACACAGGCTTGCTTGTTAACCTTATATATGTTATCGTGCAGATTAGAGTGATTGTGGGGCCATGAAAAATGGAAGGTATTGACGCTGTGGAGGGTTATGTTTATGAAGTCCTTGATGTCCAGTTGAAGCTCTCCTCCTGGGCGGGGGCCCAGCGGCTCCCTTTCTACCTGTTGAATACCTATGATTTTTACGAGATGGTTCTGCTAGGCGTACCCTGTGTGGTGATGGCAGCTAAAGAGGGGGTAGCGCTGACACCGCTCCAGGTTAAGCGGCATCAGGAGGAGCTAGGGCGCAATAGAGACGGGATGTGCATTTACGTCGAAAAGGCGATGCCCGCCTATAACCGGAAAAGGCTCATTCAGCAGCATGTCCCTTTCATTGTACCAGGAAATCAGCTCTATCTACCTGGTTTAGGGATCGATCTGCGGGAGCGCTTTGTCCAGACGAAACCGCTACGGGAGAAGGTCCGTCCTGCTACTCAAGTAGTAATTCTCTATGCCTTGCTGAATGGGAAGAGGTCGCTATCTCTTTCTGATTTGGCTAAGGCGCTGCCCTATTCCCGGATGACCTTGACTCGTGCATTTGATGAGCTAGAGACAGCGGGTATCGGAAGGATCGAGCGGCAGGGAAGAGAGCGGCTCTGGCGCTTTAGGGATGGTCGACGTGCGCTTTGGGAGCAAGGCAAGCCGTTATTGCGCAGTCCGGTGAAACAGCGGATCTATCTCAAGCAGGCCACTGCTGCAATGGAAGCAGGTTTGACAGCACTTTCCCAACGGTCTGCCTTAAATGGCCCCTCCATTCCTATTAAGGCTGCCAGCTCTACAGAGGCCAGCTCCGTGCCCTATAAGGACGAAGCGGTGGTGGAATTGGAGATTTGGCGATATCCTCCTGAGGTTTTGGCGGTGGAGGGAAGGATCGATCCGTTCTCCCTCTATTTGAGCTTGGAAGGAAGTGGGGACGAAAGGGTGGAGATGGCCTTAGAGCAGATGATGGAGGAGATAGCATGGTAGTTGGGCTTGGAACGTTTTCGACCCACTTTGCCGGATATAACGAACATTATGTGCTAATAGGGGGTACCGCATGCAGCCTCGTGATGGTTGATCGGGGGTTGGACTTTCGCGCCACTCACGATCTCGACATGGTTTTGTGTTTAGAGGCGCTTAGTGCCGACTTTGGTAAGGCTTTTTGGGGATTTATAGAGGCAGGGGGTTATGAAAACCGGCAACGGAGTTCAGGTGCCGAGGTTTTTTATCGGTTCATGGCACCTGTCCAACCCGACTACCCCCAAATGATAGAGCTGTTCTCTCGGGTGCCGGACAGTTTGCAGCTATCCGGCAAGACTCATCTTACGCCGATACCGGTAGGGGAAGAGGTTGCCAGCCTGTCGGCTATCCTGCTTGATGACCACTACTATGCCTTTCTCAAGGAGGGCAAAACCATCATCAACGGCGTGCCTGTAGTCGACGCCTCTCACCTTATTCCTCTTAAGTCCCGCGCTTGGATCGACCTTATGGCGCGAAAAGCAGCGGGAGAGCCGATTGATAGCCGAGATATTCGCAAGCACAAGAACGATATCTTACGCCTCTATCAACTCCTCTCTCCAGCGAGTCGGATCGACCTTCCCTCTGCATTACGTCAGGACATGATCCTCTTTCTCGATAGACTTGAGGAGGGGGGTGTCGATCTGAATAGTCTGGGGCTAAAGCAACTTCGCCTTAGGGATGTCCTCCATCACTTCCGGCAGATCTATCAGCTCGACACCAGCCTAGCGGTACGCCCTTAAAAAGTTCTGGCGTCATCCTCTTGCTGCATCGGCCATCTTGTTGATCTCGCTCCTTGCCCATAGCGCTTTGGCTATGGGCTTCATTGTGATCCCAACAACCTGGCTCAATTCGCTAAGAGGCCGCCTGCCATAAATTTCTAAGGGCGTACGCCTAGCGCTAGGCTAGAATGCTCCCCTACTTGTTGTGCTCCTCGTCGATGATCTCGGCCTCTTCGATGTTCTCCTCGGGCCTTCCCTCCTGCTGAGGCTGGGCGCCGGAGGAGGCCTTCTGCATCGCCTCACCGATCTTCTGCATGTGAGTTGAGAGCTCATCGGTGGCCTTTTTGATCCGGTCGAGATTGTCCCCCTTAAGGGCCTCCTTGACCGCATCGATCTTGCCCTGGACATCGGTCACGATGTCGGCAGGGAGCTTGGCCTTGTACTCATCGAGCGATTTCTGGGCGCTAAAGGCGAGGCTATCGGCCTGGTTGCGGGTCTCAACAGCCGCTTTCCGCTTGGCATCCTCCTCCTTGTGGGATTCGGCGTCGGCGACCATCCGCTTGATATCCTCCTCCTTAAGTCCTGAGGAGGCCTCGATCCGGATCTTCTGCTCCTTCCCGCTCGCTTTGTCCTTAGCCGAGACATGGAGTATGCCATCTGCATCGATGTCGAAGGCGACCTCGATTTGGGGGGTGCCACGAGGAGAAGGGGGGATGTCGGTTAGGTCAAACCGGCCGATCTCCTTGTTGTCGTCGGCCATCTTCCGCTCCCCTTGAAGGACCCGGATGGTGACCGCCGGCTGGTTGTCAGCGGCGGTGGAGAAGATCTGCTTCTTTTGCGTTGGGATGGTGGTGTTCCGTTCCACTAGCGGAGTCATCACACCGCCCAGGGTCTCGATCCCGAGGGTTAGGGGGATCACGTCGAGGAGGAGGACATCCTTGACGTCGCCCGCAAGGACCCCGCCCTGGATGGCGGCTCCAACGGCGACCACTTCGTCGGGGTTAACCCCTTTGTGGGGCTCCCGTGCAAAAATTTCCTTAACGATGTTCTGGACAGCGGGCATCCGGGTCATCCCGCCTACCAGGATCACCTCATCGATCTGCTCCCTATTGAGGCCGGCATCTTTGAGCGCCTTGAGGCAGGGCTCCCGGGTCCGGTCAATCAGGTCGGAGCACAGACTCTCGAGCTTGGAGCGGGAGAGGGTGAGGGCGAGGTGCTTGGGTCCCGAGGCATCCATCGTGATAAAGGGTTGATTGATCTCCGTTGAGGCGGTGCCGGAGAGCTCGATCTTGGCCTTCTCAGCGGCATCGCGCAGGCGCTGGAGCGCCATCTTGTCCTTGGAGAGGTCGATCCCATTCTCCTTCTTGAACTCGTCCAGCATCCAGTGGACGATCCGGTTGTCAAAGTCGTCGCCGCCGAGGTGGGTATCCCCGTTGGTCGAGAGGACCTCGAAGACCCCGTCCCCGATTTCGAGTATCGAGATATCAAAGGTCCCTCCACCGAGGTCGAAGACGGCGATCTTTTTTTCGCCCTCTTTGTCGAGGCCGTAGGCGAGGGAGGCAGCAGTGGGCTCGGGGATGATCCGCTTAACGTTGAGGCCTGCGATCCGCCCAGCATCTTTGGTCGACTGCCTTTGCGAGTCGTTAAAGTAGGCGGGCACGGTGATGATCGCATCGGTCACCTCTTCGCCGAGGTAGGCCTCTGCGGTCTGCTTCATCTTGATCAGGACCTGCGCGCCGATCTCCTCAGGGGTGTACAGTTTGCCATCAACCTCAAAGACCGCGTCCCCATTGTCGTTACGGGTCACCTTGTAGGGGACGGTGGCGATTTCGGAGGCGACCTCGTCGAACTTGCGGCCGATGAACCGCTTGGTCGAGAAGAGGGTCCGCTCGGGGTTGGTGATCGCCTGCCGCTTGGCGGGGACCCCCATCAGCCGCTCATCTCCTTTAAACGCGACAAACGAGGGGGTCGTACGCCCCCCTTCGGCCGAGGCGATCACTTTTGCCTGGCCTCCCTCCATCACCGCCACGCACGAGTTGGTGGTGCCGAGGTCAATTCCGATGATTTTATTGCTTTTCTTCTTGCTCATGGCGCTCTCCTTGTTCTTCACTCTTTGTGGGGGCTTTGGCGACCTTGACTTGGGCGGGTCTCAGTGTCCGCTCACCCATCCGGTAGCCCTTCACCAGCTCCTCTAAAATTGTCCCCTCGGGATGCTCTTCGGTCTCAACCATCTCGATCGCCTCGTGGTGGTGGGGGTCGAAGTGTTTCCCCTCCGAGGCAAACGGGGTGATCCCGTGGCTCTCCAAAACCTGCCGAAACTGCCCCACAATCATCTGGAAGCCGTGGGCCCAGTTGGCCACTTCGGGAGACCCCTTCTCCGCATAGGCCAGGGCATTCTCCAGTTGATCGAGAGGGCGCAAAAAGTCGCGCAGCATCTCAGCAATCGCGTGCTGGGTCCGCTCTCCCTGCTCCCGCCCCATCCGCTTGCGGCTATTCTCAGCCTCGGCGATCGCCCGGAAGTACTTGTCCTTGTACTCGGCCGCCTCCTTTCGCAGGCTCTCTAGCTCCAGCTCGGAGATGCTCTTTGGCCCCTCTTCGTTAGTCTCTTGTTCGTTGCTCAATGAGTAACCTCTCTTTCTCTTCTAGGTAGAGCCCTTTAGCCTCGGGCTGGCGGTAGTGGATCTTAAACCGGTAGAGGCTCTTTGCCAGCGACTGGCCCATCCTCTCGTTAAATTGCGCCAGCAGCCCAAAGAGCCGCTTGTAGTCCATCCGCATCGGCCCTAGCACACCAATGGCGCCAACCACTACCCCCTGAATGGAGTAGGGGAGGGCGACTACTGCGCAATGGGAGGCGCCTGGCACAAAGGCCTTCATCTCCTCGCCGATCCAGACCCCCCGCTCGCGCCGCTTCACCACCTCTCCGAGCACCGCCCGCATCCGCCCCTCGCTCTCAAATAGAGCTAGGCCATTCGCCAACGCTGTCGCATGGTGGAACTCGGGGTGATTCAGTAGCTGCGAGAAGCCGCACCGGATCACCTCTTGCGCTGTAAAGGAGGAGTAGCGGGTGATGTAGCGGACCATCAGCTCGTTGTAGAGCCCCTGGCCCAGCTTCCGCTCCTCTTCTGATAGCCCTTGGGGCTCCTCTCCCCCAAGGCGCCAGGTGAAGTAGTCCTCGAGCCGGCCCGCCGTAGCCACCGAGACCTTGTGGGGGACCTGGATCGTCTCGGTCAGGATCGAGCCAAAGTCGGTAACGAGCACGCAGAGGACCCGGCTCACATCGAGGGGCATCAATTTGATCTCCAGCACAAAGTCGTGGTCGAAGCGGGGGGTCGTCATAAAGACCGCGTAGCCGGTCATCTGCGAGAGCAATTCAGCGGCTCCCTCCAAATAGACCGCCACCTCCTTGCTCTCCCTATCTAACGCCGCAAGGGCCCTCTCATCCTCTTTGGAGCAGCCGGCTCCCGCTACCATTTCGGCGTAGAGGCGGAAGGCCTTTTGGGTCGGCACCCGCCCTCCCGAGGTGTGGTGCTGGGCTAGCAGCCCCTCCTCCTCCAAACTGGCAAAGTAATTTCTTATGGTGGCCGAGCTGATGGTGGGGAAGAGGCGCTCTTTGAGGGTGTTGGAGCCGACTGGCTTACCCTCTTCCAAGTAGAGCTCAATCAGCCCCTTAAGGACTTTGAGCTCCCGGTCCCCTTTTTTTCCACGCTTTGCTGGTATCATGCCTCCCATGCTACCAGACCCATTAAGCCTGGGTCAAGCATTTTTAGCACTCACTGCCCAACTCTGCTGAAAAATCAACTAAGTCCTTGATTGTGAACGCATTGCTGCCTCAGCTATTGGATCAGCTGCAGGTGCTGTGTCTGGGGATCCTGGATTGTGAAACAGGCGTTGCTCTTATGATAGCTGATGACAAACTCATGGCCTTTAACCTCCCAAAGCACTGGGGCGGAAGCCAGCTCCTCAAAGCGCTTCCGGTACCGCTCGTGTGCCTTTCGCAGCCCCTCATGCTGTTGCTTTAAGTGGTCAACATCCTGAAGGTTGTTGTCGAGGGTGATAGAGGAGCTGTGGCTACCGACAATAATGGGATGGTATTCTCTGATCTTCCCCTTGATCTGGGCGAGCCACTCATCGCAATTCTTCCCTTCGATCCTCTGGAAGGCCCCTTTCAGGTCCTTAAGGGCACTCTGTAAGCGACTCAACTTGAGCAGGCAGCTCGCTCCCTCGTTGTAGACCTGCTGCCGCTCGGCTAGGGCCTCAACTCCCTGCTTGTAGGTACCGAACCAGGTAGAGAGGGAGCTCCCAATCTGGGGTTCAAGCTTTTTGGTAGAAAGGGCTAGCTCTCTGACGATGGTCGGTACATCGATGAAGTAATTAGGGAGATGGGGACGGATGGAGGGCATCCATAGCCGATTAGCCACAATCAGAGCGGCGGAAAAGAAAAGGGCTGCCGGATAGTTGAAAAAGTAAAGTGCTAACAAGCACGCAAACACCGGTTTTAGTTTTTCCTCGGTGTTTGGCAAGTCCAGGCCCAGCTGGGAGCGTGCACCCGATGTGATGAGTTGAAGGACCCCTTCTTCAGCGGTCTGACCGTGGACCAGTTCAACGGTCCGCTCCAAGTAGTTGACGGCGCCGTTCAACTCCCGCTCCAGATTGTGCCCTTGACCGATCTGCTCTTTAAGGGTCTGTCTGTAACCTCGGATTAGAGGCTTCCAAAACTCCTCTAATCCCTCTGGGAAGGCTTCGGCTCTCAATGCCTGCTGCAACCGGTCCATCGAAAAGGCGCAATGGGTGGTCAAGAAGGGGAGATCATAGGGCCTGGCCTCATACAAAGAGCGGGGAAGCTGGCAAACGGCGGCGAGAATCTCCTCCCTGACTAGGTCACTAAGAAGGAGGGGTACCCTCTGCTGCTCGAGTTCCTTAGCAAGGCTGTGGATAGTGGTCGCCGCCTGGTTAAAGCACCGCCTCTGCCCACTCCGCTCTTGCTGGCACTGCTTCAACTCGTTGATGAGAGTGGTAAGCTGTCGATAGCCCTCGGTGTGATACTCTCCTTTCCAATCGTCTTCGCCAAATTGCGAGCGGATGTTAAGAAGAGCCTGGATGAGGGTCTCTTCCGTTGTGTTCTGGAGCTCCTTGGGGATCCAAAGGGACTTCATCTCGGACTTTAGCCCCTCGTTTTGTTGGCACCGCTTATCGATCTTCCGCTCGATCTTCTTGAGGGCGCCTGCCATCGCCACTACCCGCCCCTGGGCTAGCTGGAGTACCCGGATGCACTGATCCCGACAGGCTTCGTACAGCTTAGTCTCCCGGTCCTTTGCGCTATTTAAAAATTTTGTAGTAGTATGGAATGAGCCCATTGCAAGGGCAATCTCTGGGCCGCTCAGCCAGTAGGAAGCGCTACTCGTCTGGATCCCAGTAAGAAGATGACGGCCGATCTCCTTATAGCCGATCTCCAGCCGCTTAAACTTTCTGTCCAGGTCGGGCATTGCGTTTCGCCCGGTCAGCGATGGGAGCTGGGCCTCCTCGATTTTCTGGAGAAAAGGGAGCTGGGCTTTCAGAGGCAGTAGGGGCTTTCCCTGTGGGTAGAGGTCTTTTGGGCCATATTCGCCCCTCTTTAGAGAGATCACGTCCATCCGCCATACTCCTCATCAAGGATTTCATAAATAACGTCTTTGTAAGAGCCACTAGGTGGCTCTTTGCCGTTTCGTTCAATCAGGCTTGTGGTCTGCGCCCTTTTGAACACCTCTCCCGTAATACCCCCTAGCTTTTCTGTTCGGATGGGGGAAATCGGTTGCAGGGCTGCCTGCACTTCGGGCGATAGGGGGAGGAGGACCGGCTCTCGTAGGGGTACTCGGGTTACCTCGACCACGTCGGTACCGAGCTGCCAGAAGGTCGATAGGCTCGAAACGAGACTGGAGCACATCGGGCCAAAGTAGTTAGCCGTTTCGGCGCTTAAGTAACCCAGCCGGCAAAGGCCGTTTCCGAGGAAGCGGAAGGAGGCGGCTACCACACCCTGTCGGACGCCCTCTTTTCCTGATTCCCATGCCATCTCCCCAAGTGACTGCTGGTGCGATTTTCTCTTGAAGGGGTTTGTCGCCAAACGGAATAAGAGGGAGGTTGCCCCTCCCCATATGGCGGAGTCGACAAAAGCACCTCCAACCCCTTCCAATAGCTCTGGCACCACCTCCGTGGGCGGGGTCTCTTGTGGCAATTCCGGCATCTCCTCGCAGCTGGTGGCGGGGTCGGCTACTGGCTCGACAACAACAGTTAGGCCCTGATTCAGCTCAAGCTGAACCCTGTCCCTCTCCTGAATCAACTCGAGCTCTCGGATGAACTCAGCGTCAAATTTGAGCTCCCGAGCAGCCTCTCCTTTAAATTGAGCGCGGATCAGTGAGTTGGTCGGTTTTCCTAATTTCCTTTGATCGGGATATAGAGGATTGGTCTTAGCGAGCTGCCACTCCTTCCTGATCTCGTCCGGGATTTTACGCAGCTGTTTCGGGTCGTTTGCATCGTATTTCTCATAAGCTCTTTTAAACACGTCCTCCCTATATCGCTCGTACTTCTCCTGCAAGATCCGTTTGCTGACCCTCTCAGAGAGGGCCCTAACGCTCTCATCCTTGGGCTGAGGGAGCTGATCGGGTGTGATCGTGCGGATGGGCCCTTCAAATGGCCCCTTCGCTTTTGGGAATCGATCAGGAAAAAGGTCGGAAAGGGTGGTCTCAGCTGTGACTGTAGAGCTCATAGAGCTGATCCCATGAGGCCCCTTGAAGAGGGTAGGCATCTCGTCCCGATGTCGGTGTGGGAGCAGCTTTCCAGTAAGGAAGTCCTCGTCCGACCGGCAGAGCTGGACATTAGGGGGAAGCTCGCCCTTAGGGGTGTGAGTATTATAACCAATGACTAGCCCCTTCGGCCCCATTGCCAGGACGTCTGGAAGAACACCTGAGTAGGCTGGCCAAACAGCCTCTTGGCCGAACATCTCCTGAAGTTCAGCTCCCATCTGACGCGATCTCGTAGTGGACCGGTCCACCAGCTCGTTAGAGATATTGCGAAGCCAGTTGTGCCAGAACTCAGAAGAGAGCAGGTTGCGAAGGGAGAAAGAACGGGTGCTCCTTATCACGATCATTGCCTGGCTGGTTGCCACATTTCTGAGAACTAGGATGGGATGGTGGTGGTGCGAAGAGACCAGCGCTATTTCCCAGCCAGGGAGGTGCTTGAAGACAAAATGGTTTAGTTCTGGGGTCGGCTCGGTGGGGTAGTAGGGCACTGGGAGGAGGGTGCCAATCGACGGGCGGGCAAGCTGCTGAAGCTTGTAGGCCGCTTCCATTGCGTAGTGGATTTCTTGAGGGGAGATGTTGGGTGGCGTTGTCATACTCGGCCTCCAGGTTCTCATATGATGGCGCCGACTGGCAGTTTAAAGATAGCGCAAAGAGTCTTGTTGTCTCAGCGCTTCATAGAGGGCGATGCCGACTGAGGTGGCCAGATGCTGCTGACAGTTCCTGATCAATACGGGCCCACTTGTCGCTTACTCTCATGCTGTTAATCCAGATCCCTGGTGTTGAGAAGGTGATTGTCCAGCTCTATGGTCCATCTAATGGTGCCCACTTTGGCCTTGTCCTGCACCTTAAACCCCTGATTGCGACCTATCGCCCAGAGGGCATCTACAGCTGGTGGCCATCTAGCGGACATCCCTCCTCACCCAGGTCTAAAGACCTGGCCTCGTCACGATGTGCGCTATCTGACTACCATCTGCCGCGCCCCCTGGACGATAGGTCACAATCAGGGGTTAAAGGAGGAGCTCATAGCCATAGCTATGGGCGACGACTGCAAGCTCAAAGGGTTGGCGCCTCCGCCCCTGTAGGGAGACACTTCTCAGCGATCACTTACAACAACTTGTTTTAAAGAAGAAGTCGATCTCCTGGCGGGCCGTGTCGGGGCCGTCGGAGCCGTGGACCATATTCTCGTCGATGCTGTCGGCCAGGTCCCCTCGGATCGTCCCCTTAGCCGCCTCTTTGGGGTTGGTGGCCCCCATGATCTCCCGGTTCCGGGCGATAGCGCCCTCCCCTTCGAGGACCATCACCACAACGGGCCCCGAGCTCATAAAGGTGGTCAGGTCGTGGAAGAAGGAGCGTGCCTTATGGACTGCGTAGAACCCTTCGGCCTTCTCCTTGGTCAGGTGGAGCATCTTCGCCGCAGCGACCCTCAGCCCTCCCCCTTCAAGCCGACGAATGACTTCGCCAATTAAATTTTTTCTTACCGCATCGGGCTTGATGATCGAGAGGGTTCTTTCCTTAGCCATGGCGTTCTCCTTGTGGGGTTTGAATTTCGGAGCAGTATAGCGACCCCCTTCTATTTCTTCAACTTGACTTTAGAGGAAAAATGAGGTATAAAGGGGACCCTATGAAGAGAGCAGAACACGAATTTCACCAAGCACGATTCCAGGGGCTCGTAACCCTTGAGAACGCCAAGGACCAGCACAAACTAGGTCTAAGGAGTGTGGACGATGCTAAAGACCTGATCGAACAGGCCAGTGCAAAACGGGTCGAGGCCGAGCAGGCCTTGTTCCAAGCGGGGGCCCTCTATTTTTCTGGCGTTGCCCTTCTCCTGGTTGGCCTCAGTATCGCCGCATTCGACTACTCAAAGGGGAACCCTATCTTCCAAAAGCGGAGTCTAGCCCCCCTGTTGGTAGGCACCCTCCTTATCTGTGGGGGGATCTATCGCATATGGCAGGTAAAAGGGCTCCAGGATAGGACGTCTGAGCTTATCCAGGAAGCACGAAAGGGAGACCAGGATGCTGACACGCACCTAAACGATTCGGAATGGCTGGCACAGCAGTCCGAGCTGCTCTTGGAGGCTGCTCGGCAGAAGCAAGAAGAGCTCGACAACCTGAGACAGCCCATCAAACCCCAAGAGCAAGAGGACTAGTCCCTATGGACTACTCACTCAGCCAAAAACTCAATCGACTGCTTAAGATCCAGATCCCGCAGACCGAGTCAGAGGTCAATCAGGCTAAAGAGTTGATCGATGAGCGCCTGAAGGTAGTTGATAGGTGTATTGAATCCGCAAGAGACAAGCTCAAAGAGGTTCGGCAGAGAAGGCTAAGCGCTGAGAGATTCAACGATATTGCGATAAGCACCGCAGGGTTTGGCCTGCTCCTAGTTGGGCTAGGAGTAGTCCTGGTGAGAAACGAGCAATGGAAGCAGCCTGAGCTCCTAAAAATGGCGAAGTTGACCCGTGCAGCCGGCTTTGCCTCCATCGGCGTGGGCCTCTATTACCCCTGATTGTGACCTATCGTCCAGGGGGCGCGACAGATGGTGTTCAGATAGCGCACATCGTGACGAGGCCAGGTCTTTAGACCTGGGTAAGGAGGGATGTGCGCTAGATGGCTGCCAGCTGTCGATGCCCTCTGGACGATAGGTCACAATCAGGGGTTTAACCATAAGGCAAGCTTATCCTCTTGCATCTGGATCAGGATTTTAGCAGCGATGAACTGATTGCGCGACACAAGTCCCCGTTTGGCCAATTCATCCAGTTTAAAGGCATAGTGCAACTCTGATAGAGGCACGTTTGGGACCATCTGCAAAGCAAACCCGTACCCCTCGCTCAGCAAAGCAGGGGGATCAATGGGTAACAATCTGGGGAACCCGCTCGGACAGAAAGGAGTGCGGATAAGGCCCTCGTTAGTCAGTGGCTGGAATCGAGCGTTGTGTTTGTCTCTCAAAAGGGAGATTGCTGAAACAGCCGCTGCTGTACAGCGTCAATTATCATTGCCGGTCGCGACAACTATCTTTGCCGCTTTCATGGCAGTGAGTCAGCACCTCGCTATTCTACCTGTTCCTCCTTTTTTGAGTTAGATGATTTTTCAAAGTCGCTTGGTCGAGCCGCCCGCCCCGACTCGCCACTGGCTACATAGGGGCCAGCGCCCGGGGCGGATGGCTCTCCACCCCTCTCTAGCGCTGCCTTGCGTCTGTAGCTTTCGCCTCGTACCTCCAATATCAGCGCATGGTGTACAAGACGGTCTACCGCTGCTACGGCCATCATCTTGTCCGAAAAGATGCTGTCCCAATCCTTAAATGACTGGTTGCAAGTCAGCATTAGGCTCCGTCTTTCATATCTCTCGCAGATCAACTCAAACAGCACCGTCGTCTCCTGCTCACTTTTCTTGACGTAGCCAAAATCGTCCAAAATGATGCAGTCGTACTTGTCGAGCTTGTCCAGGGTGGCCGAGAGGGTGAGCTCCCGCTTGGCTTGCTGGAGGCCTTGGACTAGCTCAGTTGTCCGGGTAAATAATACCCTTACCCCTTGCTGGACTAGTTGCTCCCCTATGGCCGCTGCTAAATGGGTCTTGCCAACTCCAGAGGGACCAAAAATCAGGACGTTCTTCCCCGATCGGACCCAGGAATCCTCTGAGGCTAAGGCGATTACCTCCGCTCTATTGAGACCACAGCTCGAAAAGTTAAAGCTCTCTAGCGACTTGCCGCGAGGAAGACGGGATTGATTCATATGCCGAGAAAGGCGCCGGGTGTGACGCTCTGAAAGCTCTTGCTCACAGAGATGCGCTAAGTAGCGGCCATAGGTCCAATTCTCTGAGGTCGCTTGCCTCTGAAACGACTCCCAAAATTGACCAATGCTCGGCAGCCTAAGCTCCTTGAGCAGGAGGGGCAAAATGGCTTCTTTCATCGCATACCTCCTAGCAGTGCCTCGTAGGGACGCAGGTCTACAGGGGTCTGTTCAAGAGTAGGCAGCTCGACTGGGGACTTCGGGAGCCCTTTAGCTGTTGGGAGCCTGCCATCTGCTAGGCACGATTCGAGATAGGCATTCACCGCCTCTTGCCGGTCGGCGGCCTCTTTGAGGAGGGCCACATATTCCCGACAGGCTACGCGGTCCTCTAGTCGATGGTCGAGCTCCTCCCAACTCTGGCGAAACGCTAAAGTGGGAAAAAGCTCGTCGCGGAAAATGTAGTTGCGAAAAGCTCCAGGCTTGCGACTCAAAGATCCGATCAAATGGCGGTAGTTGATAGCGCGGTCCCCTTTTCGGACACGAGACAGGGTAATGACCGGATCACCCCCCACAAAACACTCAAGACGATCATCATAGAGATGGACTTTGAGGATCATCCCGATCAAGCGGGAGTGGACTGAATAGATCGCCCCCCGGACGGTGATCGTGCTCGACGAGGTCACCCGTACCCGCTCCTCGGTGTAATCGGCTGTCTTGGCCATCGGTAGCTCGATGAGCAAGGGGCGCTCCTCCATCACGAGCTTTTCGACCCTCAAGTTGTGCCTTTGGATAATCTGACGGACAAAGTCCCGATATTCTTCCAAGCTGAGGAAATCCCTTGAGCCCCTTAACAATAGGGCCTGCTCAACCCGCCTCTTCAAATGCCCATGAGAGGCCTCTATCGTCCCATTCTCATGGCTCACTCCTTTGTTATTCCGAGTAGGCTTCATCCCATAATAGCCGCATAGCTCCTCGTAATCTCGAGTAAACTCCTCCTTACCATTCTGATAGGCTGCAGAGAGGCTATCGGTTCGGTGGGTCTTGGGAGCGCCCCCTAGATCCCAAAGGCCATTCTGGAGCCCCTCAGCCAGGGCCGTGAAACTCTCGCCCCCCAAAATGACCTGAGCATGTTCCCACCCGCTATAAGCCAGGCGGAAATGGTAGAATCGGTGGTCCAAAGGATCGCCTCCAATCGTGACTCTCAGCCCATTGGCACAGGTAAAGTCGGAGAGGCCCTGCCCGCCTGGAGGATGCTCCTGCCGGAAAATGACCTCCTTTTCCTCTCCATGGAGAGCCTTCCACCTCCTGACCCTTCTTTGGAGGGTGCGCAACGTAGAATCGGGATACTCCCCAGGATAGCGCTTTTGGATCTCCTCCAACAGGGTGATGGGTTGTAAAGCGGGATTGGTCTCAAGCAAAGGACAAAGCGGCTTTGTTGCCTAAATCTACTTCCAAGAAAAGCCGGGCTGGCGTTGTCCTAGATAAGGCGTTTAAACGGCGTATGAACTTGGCCAAGCTAACGCCCTAAAATGGTTCAAGATATGCAATTTCATGA
>JBFWPF010000013.1:0-47405 GCA_050250135.1 Parachlamydiales bacterium
TATGAGGAGATCGTTAGTGCTTGCTGTAGTGCCTGGAATGCTTTTGTGGACGTGCCAAAAAACGTGGCGTCGCTCTGCTCAAGGGCTTGGGCTAATGTGTGAACTTATTTTTTGTGATTGGTATAACGCTTGTTCTAGTCCCTGTCTATCATTCCAATAGTAGAAGCTAGCCAATCGATCTTTCACACAATCGGTCGGACTTAGTAGGATTAGGTCGCCGTACTGAGTTTTGATACGGGTAAATTGAGTGATGATTGTACTGCCTATTGCAACGGGTGGCACAACAAGATCCACCAAAAATGGAGTTTTGTCATGTCTGTACATGCGATCCTCTCGGTAGAAACCAAGCTCCTGAAGCGCGGAATCTACCGTCGTATTTCCGTCGTAGGCAACGTAATCCAAATCGAATGAGCGATAGCGCTGGTCAGAATAGATGGTGGCACAGGCTCCCCCAACCAAAATAGCTGTGATCCCACGTTGCTGAAATTTGGCAGAAATAAGGCTTGCCAGCTCGGTGATATCTAGCTTTGAGAGGTCTGTGGTCATAAAGGCTTATTCCGTTTGCGGGGCCGGCGTCTAATGGGAGGTTCGTAAAGGGTTGCTCGCACTGAGTCAGGCAGCGCTTGATAGGCCGTGGCGAGAAGGGCTTTTAATTCGGTTAGGAAGGGGTAGCGGGGATTAAACTGATAGATGCGTGTCCGTCCAATGGGGAAGCCGACGATTATCCCACCCGCCTCGAGTCGGTCGAGGCCATTCTGCATCGCAGTGAGCGAGCAGTGAAAGCGTTTACTAATCTCCGAAGCATAGGTCTTGTCGTTGGCGAAAAGGAACAGGAGGATCCTCTCAATAGTCGAAGTGCCAAATAGAGCCTCAAGCACGGCTATCACCTGTTTTTTAGTGATTATCCTCTAAATATTAGGTGATGTCAATCATGTCTGCAACAGATTGACAGTCAAATTGATAAAGAGACGCCGTTTGGTCAAACACTCTCGAATTGCCTAAAAAGTAGAGGTTATCCTCTAGAATTTAGGTGCTTCTCGAAGGGGTCGCGGAAGGGGGCAAAACCCTCTTTTAGGAAGCGCTCCAGATCGCGCTGAAAGGTGTGGGTAATGGCATCGCACACCTCCTCAACTCTGGGAGTCGGCTGGCAGAGGAGGGAGAGGGAGGTGGCCGGCTGGTCGATTCGGGCACACTCCTCTTCGGTGAGGGAGACGTTGATCCCGATCCCATCCACCACAAGGGTGTGGTGCACCTCCGCCAGGACCCCGCCCACCTTCTTTCCCTCGATGAGCAGATCGTTGGGCCACTTTAGGGTCGGCTTGAGGTGGTAGCGCTCGAGAACCGTTGCAGCAGAGAGGGCAAGAACCTGCGCGGCATGGGGAAGGTCGGGCCAGCCCGGAGGGACAAAAAAACAGAAGGAGGCGTAGAGGTTCCCAGGAGGGGAGTGCCAGGTGCGGCCAAATTGCCCCCGCCCCCCCGTTTGCGTATCGGCGGTGATCCGGGTCAGAGCGGCGGGATCGAGCTCTCTTTGGTGAGCTTTTGCCCACTCCATGGTAGACTCAAGTGAGGTAAAGTGGAGCGTTTTTAGGGGGAGCATGGCAGCAGGGCGGATTTGGGATGGTCGCTACTTAACACGGATCGATTTTCGCGTTCTTCCAATTCTGGTGGCGCTTATGGCCATCAGTTTGATGGTGATCTCCTCGATGACTTTAGGGCAAGTCGATCTGGCCGAGGATCGCCTCCTCTCCCCCAAGGCGCTAGGGCAGCTGCGCTGGTTTGCGATGGGGTCGGTCGTCTACCTCTTTTTTGTCGGCCTCGACTACAGCAAGCTCCGCGAGGCCACCTGGCCCTTCTACGGCCTCTGCCTGCTCGCCCTCTTCGGCCTGTTTTTTACCCGCTCAAGCCACCAGGTCCAGCGGTGGTACACCCTTCCGATCATCCACGTCGGCGTGCAGCCCTCAGAGCTGACCAAGCTCGCCGTCGTCTTCGCCCTCTCTTGGTACCTCGAAAGGGTTCGGAGCCGCGCCACCAGCTGGAGGACCGCCGCAATAGCCGGCCTCATCGCGGGCGTCCCCTTTCTGCTCATACTCAAGCAGCCCGATCTGGGAACCGCAATGGTCCTCTGGCCGATCACCCTCGCCATCTTCTACTTCGGCGGCGTTCGGCCAGGCCTTCTCCGGGGGATGGTCGTAGCCAGTGCCCTCGGCTTTGCCCTGATCCTCTCGATCTTTCTCGGCCTCCTCGACCACGAGGAGATGCGTCCCACCATGACCCGCTTTATGAAGCCCTATCAGTACGAGCGGCTCAACCCCGACACCCACCACCAACGGGCCGCCCTGATCGCCATTGGCTCGGGCGGTATCACCGGGAGTGGCTGGAAAAAGGGGACCTACAGCGGCAAGGGGTGGCTACCCGCTGCCGAGACCGACTCGGTCTTCCCCGCCTTTGTCGAGGAGTTTGGCCTCCTGGGAGCCTTTGCCCTCCTCTTCCTCTTCTATGCCCTTCTCGCCTTTGGCTTCCAGGTCACCGCCGTCGCCAAGGACTATTTCGGCCGCCTTTTGTCCGCCGGCATTACCGTTTATATCGGGATGCATGTATTAACGAATGTAGGGATGATGTGTGGCCTGTTGCCCATCACGGGGGTGCCGCTGACGCTGGTCACCTACGGGGGCTCGTCGACCTTTGTGACGATGGCGGCGCTGGGCATCCTGCAGAGCATCTATAGCCGGAGGTTCATGTTTTGATGGCGACACACCCGTTTATCCTCAGCCCGGGGAGCTGGCTTGGGGAGGGGACGATCAAGTTTACCGAGTCTCCCGAGGAGCTCAAGTTCTACTGCCGTTGGACGATCGCCCCGGAGCGGGATGGGATGATCGACTGCCTTCAGGAGATTGAGATCGAGGGTGTGCCTGAGCGGATGGAGAACAACCTTCTCTTTAGCGAGGTGGGGGAGGAGAAGTTCCGGGTGATTCTCTGCAATGCTGTCTTGGGCGAGGTGGAGGGCTCTGGGGTGATTGACGACCAGGTGATTGCTTGGGAGTTTCGGGACCGGGGGGATGATGGCTTTGAGGGGTTTGAGGTCTATGAGAAGCGGGGGGAGGAGACCTATACCCTGCGCGCCGAGTGGGCCAGCGTCGACCAGCTCCGCACCGTCGTCAAAGGGCAGATCTGGAAGAAGCAGGCCGAAAAGGGAAGGTCACCCCCCGCCGCCCCACCAGGGCGATAGGCTCTAACGGGGAAGGCAGCAGACGGGGTGGCCGAGTTGGGCCCGCTTCTGATCCATGATCCCTAAGAGCTGATGCTGCTGCACCGGCGTTAACGTACCGCAACAATCGACAATCACATACTGAACCCAAGCCTCGTGAAAAGCGGGATTGTAGTTGTTGAGAACATAGCGCATCGTCTGCTGCTGAATAGCCACGCACCGCTTCTGCTTGCAGTGACCCTTGTTGTGGTGAGCCATATCAGCAATGATAAGGCCCCCAATAAGCCCCCCAGCTCCCGCTGCGACCGCTACACCCGCGCCTCCCCGCGCCTCAGCCTTGGCCGGCATAGCCGCCGCCCCCAACGTCAGCAAAATGCAGCTGGTGAGGCAGATCCTTCTGAACATTCTAGAAAACATTACTAACCTCCATGTACCCCCCAATTATCCTACATTGTGGGTAATTCGGTCTATGTTGACGTTAATGGGCTTGCGTATTATAATTTTAAGCCAAAAGGGAGGGGATGATGAGTCTGACTATATCCAAAGAGTCTGGTTTACAGCGACTTGCGGCTGACTTTAAGTTGAGTCAGGTCCCCTTTGACGAGGAGCGGGCTAAGGGGCTCTGGGATAGCCTTGAGCCTCAGTGGAACACCCTGGGTTTTCAAGAGCCAAAAGGGACCCTAGAGGCGACAGTCGCCGAGCTGACAGGTGAGGTTAAGCGGTGGGAAAAGTGGGGCATGAGGCTGGTGTTGCCGGCTCTTATTTCTGCCTTGGGTCTTCCCGTTGGGGGGATCGCTCTGATTCTGTCGAGGGGCTCTCTGCCCACCTGGGCCAAGCGGGCCCTAGGGCTTGATGCAGGGGCGTTTCTCCTCTCCGCTGTGGGCTTTGGCATTGCCTATAGTCAGGAGAAGGCAGCGAGGAAGGAGTGGAGTTCTAACCTCATGAGCTATGAGAAGCTAACGGGGTATAAACACGACGATTCTCCATCTAGGGAAGTTCTTTTGGATACGGTTACGCTCAAAGAGGGGGGCTCGGCGCTCGACCGGCCCGACCTTTGGTTTGGAAAGATCAAGACCCAGATAGGGTCCCTTGAGTGCCCCCTCTCAATGAAAGAGCTGGGTGAGCGGGGGGAGGTTAGCGTCATGGTTTGGGTCGCCTACGAGCTTCTTAAGCCCGAGTATCTGCAGGGGGAGACGACTTATACAGAGACAATAAAGGGCTTCTCAGTGCGTCTGAGGAACACGCAGTCTCCGCAGGAGAAGATCGCAGCCTTTGAGCGGGTGCTAGACTCGGAGTACATCCTGAAGCAGAAGAAAAGCGGCGCAGAGGTCTGGAACGGCTTTTATCATCCGCTATTTGGCAATATTCCCAACACCTCTTCGATGAGAAATAGTCAGGGACAATACCTCTAACCGCTATGGCAGAGATCGTTGAAATAGCCCGCGCGCCAGAGCCCTCGGTTGGCCTACTGACGCTTCACCTCGACAAGTTCGGGATCTCCTACCACAGGGACCGAATCGAGGAGATTTGGCAGAAGAATGAGCCGCTTTGGGCGACCGAGTTGCAGGATTACAACGATAGGGTAAAGGCCCTTAACGAAGAGATACAGAATCTAGCAGCCTGGCAGCAGAGGATCTATAGCCTAACCGATGTGATCAGGTGGGGGGCTTACGGTCCTCTATTGTTTTTGCTGCTGGTGGGGTTGAGAAAGCACCAGTTGGAATGGTTGGGAGAGGAGGTGCCGCGGGGGGTGATGCTGCTCTACCGGGCGGGAGTTGCCCCAGTCGGGGCTCTATTACCCCTGATTGCGACCTATCGTCCAGCGGGCGGGGCAGATGGTGGTCAGATAGTGCACATCGTGACAAGGCCAGGTCTTTAGACCTGGGTGCGGAGGGATGTGCGCTAGATGGCCGCCAGCTGTCGATGTCCTCTGGACGATAGGTCGCAATCAGGGGTATTAGTCGCTACCATAGCCCTGTTTGCCGTCCATTACGGGATCAAGCAAAAGAGGGATCAAGCGTGTAGCGCTTACAGGAAGCTTACAGGTCAGACCCACCCTGAAGCCGGTTTTTCCTTTCATCAGATGGCCCCTTTGGTCTGCGCAAGGAGCTGGGATATGGGCGCGTTAGGTCGGCAGGGGCAGATTGGGATGATGGCCTGGGTAGGATTTGAGATGCTCAATACGGAGGAGACTCCAATTGCCACGGCTAACCTGCATGCCTTCGAGGCGATTCTCGATACGGAGCACATGATTGAGAATGGGGGCAAGGCTCATCAGGAGCCCTTTCACCACCCCCGCTTCACCAAAGTGAACTTGCTCTCTCCCCTCAGAAAGTAGGCCTAGCTGGTTGCTGGAATGCCCATCCCCTCAAAGAGTCGGCCGACGAAGGGGAATTGCATGTCGCTAATCCGTTTGAGGTTGGGGAGATCGTAGTTGTACTGGTAGGCTCGGTAGCCGATGATCCCTACCATCGTGAGGATCGCCAACTTCCCAATACTCTGAAGAAACTTGTCGTTGCTGGTCACGCCGCCAGCAAAGGGGAGGAAAGGGACAGCCGGAAGCCCAAGCTCAAGCAATAGGGCCATTAGGTGTGGCTGCGGATCTTGATGTCGATGCCAGCAGGGAGTGTTAGGCCTTTGAGGGCATCGATGGTGTGGGCAGTGGGGTCGTGGAGGTCGATCACCCGCTTGTGGGTCCGCGTCTCAAACTGCTCCCGCGAGGTCTTGTCGACGTGGGGAGAACGGATAACGGTGTAGACCTCCTTCCGGGTAGGAAGGGGAATGGGGCCAACCACACGGGCACCGGTCCGCTTCGCGGTCTCGACAATGTCACTGGTAGAGAGATCGAGGACCCGCTGGTCATATCCCTTCAGGCGGATTCGGATTTTTGCACTTTTAGCCATAGGTTACCTATTTCTTCATGATTTCTTCTTGGACTTTAGCAGGGACCCGCTCGAAATGGCTCGGCTCCATGGTGTAGGTGGCGCGGCCAGAGCTGATGGAACGGAGCTGGGTCGAGTAGCCAAACATCTCGGAGAGGGGAACCTCTGCTCGGATGATGACACCGCCCTTAGTGTTGGTCTGTCCCTGGATCTTCCCTCGGCGCCGGTTGAGGTCACCAATGACATCCCCCATGCAAGTCTCGGGGGTGGTGACGTCGACCCGCATGATCGGCTCAAGGATGATCGCCTTTCCCTTCTTAGCGGCATCCTTAACGGCCATGGAGGCACAGATCTTAAAGGCCATCTCGTTAGAGTCGACATCGTGGTAGGAACCAAACGTGATGGCAACCTTTACGTCGACGAGGTTGTAGCCGGCTAGGACCCCGGTGAGGAGACCCTCATTAACCCCTTTGATACATGCAGGGATGTACTCGCGGGGGATAACGCCGCCGACAATCTTGCTGACGACCTCGTTCCCTTTGCCGGGCTCGTTGGGCTCGATCTCGAGGACGACGTGGGCGTACTGGCCACGGCCGCCGGTCTGCTTGACGAACTTGGTATCGGACTTGGCAGGGGCGGTGATGGTCTCTTTGTAGGAGACCTGGGGCTTACCGACGTCGGCTTCGACCTTAAATTCACGGAACATCCGGTCGCGGAGGATGTCGAGGTGAAGCTCACCCATCCCGGCGATAATGGTTTGCCCGGTCTCCTCATGGGTCGAGACGCGGAAGGTAGGGTCCTCTTCCGAAAGGGCGGAGAGGGCCATGGAGAGTTTTTCCCGGTCGGCCTTCGATTTGGGCTCGATGGCCATGGAGATCACCGGTTCGGGGAACTCCATCTTCTCGAGGACGAGGGGGGTCCCCTCACTGCAGAGGGTATCGCCGGTGGTGGTGTACTTGAGGCCGATGCAGGCGGCGATGTCGCCGGTAAAGAAGGCGTCGCGGTCCTTCCGGTCGTTGGCGTGCATCTCAAGGAGGCGGGAGACCCGCTCCTTTTTGTCCTTGGTGGTGTTGACGAGCGATTGCCCTTTGTTGAGGGTTCCGCTGTAGATCCGGACAAAGGTGAGGCGGCCAACGTAGGGGTCGGTCATCACCTTGAAGGCGAGAGCGGCAAGCTTTTCGTTGTCGTCGGGCTGGAGGGAGAACTCCTTGTCGCTGTCGATCTCGTGCCCTTTAATGATGCCTCGGTCGAGGGGGGAGGGCATCCAGTTCTTAACGGCATCGAGGAGCTGCTGAACCCCTTTGTTCTTGAAGGCGCTGCCGCAGAGGACGGGGTTTATCTGGTTGTTGCAGACCCCTTTTCGGATGGCGGCGTGGATCTCCGCTTCGGTGAGGGTGTCGGGAGCCTCGAGGACCTTGGTCATAAAGGCCTCGTTCTCCTCGTCTAGGGTCGCGAGCTCTTCGAGTAGACTGCTGCGGAGCTGAGCACACTTCTCTTTGAGGTTGGCGGGGATCTCCTGCTCGATCCACTCGGCGCCGAGGGTCTCCTCTTTGAAGACGAGGGCCTTCATGGTGATCAGGTCGACCATGCCGGCGAATTCGGCTTCGGCTCCAATGGGGCAGTGGACAGGGACGGCGTTGGCCCCTAGTTTCTCCCGCATGCTTTCGACGGCGGCAAAGAAGTCGGCCCCCATCCGGTCCATCTTGTTGACGAAGGCGATCCGAGGAACGCCATACTTGTCGGCCTGCCGCCAGACGGTCTCCGACTGGGGCTCAACACCCGAGACGCTGTCAAAGACGGCGACGGCGCCGTCGAGGACGCGAAGGGAGCGCTCGACCTCAACGGTGAAGTCGACGTGTCCCGGGGTGTCGATGATGTTGATTTTGCACTCTTTCCAGTAGACGGTGGTCGCGGCAGAGGTGATGGTGATCCCCCGCTCCTGCTCCTGGACCATCCAGTCCATGGTCGCTGCCCCCTCGTGGACCTCCCCAATCTTGTGGGAGCGGCCAGTGTAGTAGAGGATTCGCTCGGTGGTGGTGGTCTTCCCGGCATCGATGTGGGCCATGATGCCGATGTTTCGGACATTCTGTAACTGGTCGCGCTTGTCTCTGGGCATCTCTTCCTAAATCCTATCTAAAGTGGGCAAAGGCCTTGTTTGCTTCGGCCATGCGGTGGGTATCATCTTTTTTCTTGATGGTACTTCCCTGATGGTTATAGCAGTCGGCCAGCTCCATGGCGAGCCCCTGCTCCATCGAGCGGCCAACCTTGGCGCGGGAGTGGTTGATGATCCAGCGCATGGCAAGAGCTGCTCGCCGGCCAGGGGCGATCTCGATAGGCACCTGATAGGTAGCACCGCCGATTCGGCGGGATTTAACCTCAAGGGAGGGCTTGGCGTTCTCTAAGGCCTGCTCAAAAGCGGCGAGGGGGTCGCTCGTCTTAATCCGGCCCGCAAAGTCCTTGAGGGCGTTATAGACGATCCGCCGCGCGACCGCTTTCTTCCCGTTTAGCATCAATTTGTTAATGAATTTGGCGAGCACATCGCTTTGATAGAGGGGATCGGGGGCGATCTCCCGCTTCTCAGCTTTTCGACGTCTGGACATAGTTCCTCACTTCCTAGCGTTTCTTCACCCCCCCTAAGGGCCAACGCATCGACAACTTAAAGGTTTAAGTTTTCGATCCGTTTGGGAAAACCTATCGAGGCCTTCCGGCATTACTTCTTGGGTCGCTTCGCTCCGTATTTTGACCGCCCCTGCTTCCGGTTCTGGACCGCTCCACAGTCGAGGGTACCTCGGATAATGTGGTAGCGGACACCGGGCAGGTCTTTTACTCGGCCACCCCGAACAAGGACGATGCTGTGTTCTTGGAGGTTGTGCCCCTCACCAGGGATATAGGCGATCACCTCTTGCCCATTTGAAAGCTTGACCCAGGCCACCTTTCGGAGGGCCGAGTTAGGCTTCTTAGGGGTCTTGGTCTTGACCTGCAGGCAGACCCCCCGTCTTTGGGGGCATCGCTTAAGGGCAGGGGACTTGGTCATCCTAACCTTAGGGCTGCGGGGTTTTCTTACGAGCTGGTTAACAGTAGGCATCGCCTCAAATCTCCAAAAATACCAATCAGGCCAACAGGTTAACGCCCACCCCCCATTTCCCTCAACGGGTAGCCCAAAAATAGTGGAAGAGGGAGAGGAGGAGGACGGTGTAAAATGGAATTTTTATTGGTCGAAACTGGTAAAGCTTATAGGCGAGGTTGAGGGCGGCGACCACGATAAGGGCGGGGTAGAGGATGCTCAGGATGGGGAACAGGAGGGCAGCGATCCCACTAAAGCCGAGGTTGGCCAGGTAGGCAGAGCTGACGAGGGTAATGACGAGGGGAAGGGCCTTGCCGATCCGCCCTTTGAAGAGGTCCTTGCCGAGGTAGTCGGCAAAGATAAAGACGAGGGAGATGGCGGTGGTCAGGCAGGCCATGGCGACGGCGATGGAGGCGATAAAGCCGCCGACCTCGCCGAGAAGGTGAACGGCAATGGAGTTGAGGAGGTTTTCAGGTTTGACCTCGCCCAAGGTGGGGATATGGGAGGCGGCAACAAGGCCCATCCCGATGTAGACAAGGCCGAGGAGGATGGCGGCGATAAGGCTGGCCTTGGAGAACTGGCGGGCAAGGACCTTCCGCCCCTCTCGGGGTTCGAGGTGGTCGGTGTAGCGCCTAAAATCGGTGAGGACGAGGGTGGCAAAGAAGAAGGAGGCGATAAAGTCGAGGGTAAAGTAGCCGGTAGTGAGCCCCTTCCCGAAGACCAGGAGGGAGGGGGTCTCAACAGGGGGCGCGGGGGGGCGGTTAACCAGGCCCAAGATCAGGATGGTGCCGAGGGAGAGGAGGAGGATGGGGGTCAGGACATAGCCGAGGAGCTGGATGACCCTGCTCCGCTTCCAGGCGCAGATAAAGAGGAGGAGGGAGGCGAGGAGGGTAAAGAGGAAAAAGCTGCCGGTGGGGAGGTAGCGCTCAAGGGTGGCGTAGGAGACGGTGTAGAGGCGGGGGATGGCTCCCATGGGGTTGTGGACGATCTGGATGATAAAGAAGACTAGAGCCCCAACCCTTACGCCGAGGCGTCCAAAAAACTGCCGCCAATCCCCCTCGAATAGCATGAGGGAAAAAAGGCCGATCAGGGGGAAGAAGATGGCGGTCACAAAGAGGCCGAGCATTGCGACTGGGGTTTTGCTCCCGGCTACCCCCCCTAACACTAGGGGGAAGACGAGGTTACCCCCGCCGAAAAACATGGAAAAAAGGGCTAGGCCGCTGACAAAGGTACTGGGTTTTCGTTGACTCATAGGAAAAGATAAGCCGCAATCGTGAGCAAGAAGGTTACCAGGACTGGGGTTTTTATGGGCTTAAATCCCCACAGGCGGTAGGCGAGGTTGCAGAGGGAGAGGACGATCAGGGCCGGGTAGAGGAGGCTCAAGAGGGGGCGGATGTAGGTGGCGATCCCGCTAAAACCGAGATTGGCGATCGCAATGGCGGCCACGAGGGTGATCACCGCCGGGAGCCAGAGCCTTACCCGTTCCCTGAAAAGATCTTTTTGCAAAAAGGTGGCGCAGACAAAGACGTTGGAGATGGCCGTTGTCAGGCAAGCCAATCCTACGGCGACTGAGGCGACGATGCCGCCCCGAGGGCCAATGAGGGCCAAAGAGAAGTTGCGGACGATCTGCTCGGGGGGGGCATCCCTTTGGACGTGGCCGCTGTGGTAAGCGCCGACATAGGCGAGGCCGATGTAGACGGCGCTGAGCAGGCAGATGGCGATGAGGCTTGACCAGAGGCCCCGGTGGATCATCGCCTCCCGCTGGGTCGCCTCCGATCCGGGGTCCCTTAGGGCGGTGAGGGCGATAGCGGCGTAGAAGAAGGCGGCGATGAGGTCGAGGAGGCTGTAGCCGAGCTCCAGCCCCTCGCGGAAGACCGCTCCCGCTCCATGGGTCGCTTCGGGGAGGGTCTCGCTCGTCACCAGCCCCTTCCAGAGGATCACACCCAGAGCAATCAAGAGGAGGGGGGTCAAGGCGTAGGCGAGGAGGCCGACGACCCGCTGCTTTTGAAAAACAAAAAAGAAGGTGATGGCCCCGGCGATCAGGCTAAAAAGGGTTAGGTTCATCCCGAGGAGATAAGGCTCCATCGTCCCATAAGAGACGGTGATGAGGCGGGGGATCGAGCCTAAGGGGCCGAGGAGGAGGATGAGGAGGGTAAAGAGGATCGTGCCGGCCCATTTTCCGAGCCGCCAGAAGAAGGGGCGGTACTCGCCTCCCCAGAGCATCATGGTGGCAAGGCCGAGAAAGGCGACGAGGACCCCTCCGACCACAAAGCCGGCCGCTCCGGTCGCGACACGCCCGCCGGCAAAGTCGCCGATCATGACGGGAAAGACGATATTGCCGGCCCCAAAAAACATCGAAAAAAGGGCAAGGCTGGCTTTGATAATCTGGCGGGTATGGGAACTCTTCACGGGAGATTAATGCCGGAGCTGCCGCTTGATGTCAAGAGGCCGGATTAGGCGTAGATATTCACGGGGGTAGCCCCCTCACTAGGGGCGGGGCTTCCAAATCTCTCAGCTTGCAGTCGTCGCCGATAGCCATGGCTATAACCCCTGATTGTGACCTATCGTCCAGGGGGCGCGGCAGATGGTAGTCAGATAGCGCACATCGTGACGAGGCCAGGTCTTTAGACCTGGGTGAGGAGGGATGTCCGCTAGATGGCCACCAGCTGTAGATGCCCTCTGGGCGATAGGTCGCAATCAGGGGTATAAGCTCCTCCTTTAAGCAGAGATCCTTGCAATCCGCGCTCCCTAGTGAGGGGACTCCCCCTCGTGAACACGTACGATTAGGCGCGGGAGAAGCCGCCGAAGCAGCGAACTTGTTCGCTTAGGTAGTCGAAGAACTGCTGCTCGCTCATCGTCTTTACATGCTCCAATGGGAAAAGGATCTGTGAGCTGCAGGAATCGAATCGGGAATAGGTTGCCTCAAGGGCCAGGGCCTCGGGATCCTCGTCATCTTTCAGCGTGCGGTGGGGATCTTCTGGCGCTCTGAGCCCAATTTTGATCGTTTGACCGCTCGTAACTGCGGTTGCGCCGGTGATTTGCTGGAAGAAGAGGCGAACCAGTTCGATAGGTGTCTTGTCACTGCGAATCCAAGCCTTTACCCGACCCGCCAAGTGATCGGCATGAGTTTGTAGGGGGTTGAAAAGGCTCCCCCACTCAGGGGACGGCGAGTGTGCGGACCTGATCTGCAGGGCAATTTGGGCACGATCGATCACCCCCTGGGCCTTGTTACTAAAGGGGAGGGCGCCCCCCTTTCGGATGTTGTCCCACGAGAGCTCGTTACGTGGAAGGGCATCGCACCCCCTTTTCAGCCCCCTAGCCAGTGCCTGGCACTCACGAAGCCGCTCCTCCACCTTATGCCTTTTGAGATTCTCCTCCAGGAAATCGAAGAGCTGTTGCTGAGCAGATCGCTTGGGATCACGTGTTTCATCGAGACCCTCAAGGTGATCGGCAGCACGCGTCTCCCCATATCCGATGTAAGCAAGCGATTTGTCGCAGGCCGTTTCCTTGGCGAGGAATTTCTCCACCGTCATCTGGTAGAGGCGGGCCTTGGTCGTAAGGGGGAGCTGATCGATCTCGGTTTCCACCTCCTTTCCGGTCATTGAGAAGGCGATCTCAAGAACAGCCGGATCAAGGTATATGCCCGTTAGGTAGCTTCTATCCAAGTTCGTAGTGAGTTCCCTGGGAAGTTTCGGGGGGCGAAAAGAGTAACAATAGGTGAGGAGGCGGCCCCAGTGTTCGAGGAGGGTCAGGCGATCGCTGTCGAGGGAGCCGGTGGGTTTGTAGAGCTCAGTTGTAGTGGCCCCGCTGAGCTTATCCCGTAGGCTCATCGCAGCGCGGCATAAGAACTCACGAGAGGGGCCTCCCGCATCTTGCTCGACCCCCTTGTGTACCTCTCCCCCCTTGCCCTTCCAGCAGAAGTTAACCATGAGGAGGGGGCCGTCGCTGTTTTTCCCAGAAAACTCGTCGAGGAGGGGGAGTATCTGGCCTATCACACCCCCAGGGTCTTGGGTAATCTTGTTGGGGGTAACGGTTATACGGATGACATCCCGATTCGTAAGGGAGTCGAAGGCGGGCCGCACCTTCAGCTCCCCGCCGTGGGGGTCCCATTTCTCTAGGCTAGAGTGAGCGATGAGGAGGCCGGAGCCTAGCGCGATCAAACAGACCTGAGCACGGGAGAAGCGAGGGGTAACGCCTAGCAGGTGACGGGAGAGGGCAACGCATAGGGAATAGCTGAGAGAGGTCAGCCCTCCGGTAATCACTAAACTCTGTATTTCGGGGCTGCTCTGGTACCGGGTGGCGAGATTATCGAAGGTAATAGGCATGTTTGCTAGCCATCCGTGAATTCTGATGTTCTGGATTTCTTCTCTATCTCAACAGCGATCTGGTCATTCATGTAGGAGTCGAAGTCCTCTTGGTTGAGCTTCACCAGCTCTTTAAGGGGAAGCCAAAGTTTTGTCCCGCAGGTATCAAACCTAGGTTCACCCACTACATCTGCACTGGCAAGGGTGATCTGCTGGTCAGGTCTTAGCCCATTGGTTCCCGTGACTAGACGCAAAAATATATCGATTTTTTTGGTCGAGGTGCTAGGGTTTTTGATCCACTGCTTCATCTTATCGACCACATCATTGTAAGCGACCTCTTCGGCCAAGAAGAGCATTATCCGTGCCGCCAGCTTCTCTCGATCGGCGAATCCCTGGGCCTTCTCGCTAAAGTCGATGGGGTCAATTTTCCGAACCGCTTCCCAGGAGCGCTCGGGATAATCGGGGTAGGTGTCACACCACTCCTTCATCCCCTTAGCCATTCGCTGGATCTCCAGGAGGCGCTCCCGCACGTTGTAGCGCGTTAGCTCACCGGCCGCGTAATTGAAAAGCTGCTCCAGGGCGCTGGGCGTTTCATCTCGGTCAACCAGCGTATCCTGAAGGAACTTTGCAGCCTTCTCTTCCGTTGTCACAGAGGCTAGCATTTTGGAGTACCCCTCTGTGCTAGGAACGAAGGCGTCGATAACAGATCGGTAGAGCTCGGCCTGCCTTTGAACTGGGAGGTTGTCGATCTTCCCTTCTACCTCCTCTGCCGATAGGGAGAAGATAGCCTGGAAGAGGCGGGGGTCGGCATGCACGCCAGTGGAGAGGGTAGAATCGACCATCGGCTGAAAGACGTTGTTAGGTCTCGAATGGTAGCAGTAGGCGAGGAGGAAGCCCCAATGGCGATGAAGGTCACTTCTCTGGGTATCCAACGCTTTGCCAGCCGGGAGATACAGAGGGGGCTCTTTGGAACCCTGCAGATTGTCCTTAATGCTCTCACACAACAGGTACAGAAAGACTCGCCCTGGACCCCCTGCATCAATGGCGGGCCCTTTGGTCTCCTCGGTTTCCCAAAAGGTCACGACGGGCTTGGGGTCGGGATACCCAAAACTGGCTTTCACCATAAGCCCATCTAACAGCGGGCCGCTGTAGAGTAAGGGGTCTTTCTCGAACCCCGGTTTAAGGTCGACCTCAACATAGCTGCATCTGGCGCTGAAGATATGGGCCACCACCATGAGGGAGCCGATGTTCATCCCCTTTAGTCGGTAGAGGGTGGAAGCGTTTCCGCTCGGCAGTGCAAAGACCCAGCGGACAAGGTTGTAGAGGGTAAGCGCGGTGCCCACTCCCACCACGGTTCTGGGGATCGTGGGATGGTCATTATAGAAACGAACCGCAATAGCCATGGGTGTAAAATTCCTTTTTGCAAGGAAATTATACCCTAACGATCAATTAAGTTGAAGGAAGTTTTGGTAAGTCGCTAATGGTCTTAAGGCCAAAGAGTTGCAAAAAGCGGGGGGTGACCCCATAGAGGGTGGGTTTGCCTGGCCCCTCCCCTTTGCCCACCTCGTCGATGAGTCCCCGCTCGAGCAGGGCGGTTACCGAGCCGGCTGAGTCGACCCCTCGGATCTGCTCGATCTGGGGGCGGGTGATCGGCCCCTTGTAGGCGACAATCGCCAGCACTTCGCTGGCAGCCGCGGAGAGCCGCTCGGTCCGCTTTCCGGGCGCCAGAGTGGCCAGGAAGGGGGCATACTCCTTTTTGGTCCTCAGGAGGTAGCCACCGGCGATCTCCTCAAGCGTAAAGCCGCGAGCGGCCGAAGCATACTCGTCCCGCATCTCTTGCAGCAGTGCCCCAATGGCCTTGGGGGGAAGGTCCTGAAAGGGCTCGACGATTGCCTTTAGTTTCGAGAGGGCAATGGGCTCATCGGTCGCAAAAAGAACGGCCTCGAGTATAGCCTTGACCTCACTCTTCAGCAGGGTCTTAGCCCCCTCCGAGATCTTCTCCTCAAAAAAATTGATCTCACCCATGACGCCTCTCAATCCAAATATTTTTTTGTCCTCTATCAACGACGATCACCTCTTGGTGCTTCATCAGCTCGAGGAGGACGAGGAAGAGGGTAATCAGGTGTCCTCTCGGTCTCGAGGGGGCAAAGAGGTCCTCGAAGGCCACCGCGTTGTCCCGCTCCATCCGCTCCCGGAAGTAGGTCATGACCTCGGGGAGGGGCCACTCCTCCTCCTGAATAGGGGCGGGGCGGAAGGCCGCTTTTCGGAGGAGGTCGGCGACCATTTCGGCCAGGTCCGCTGAGGTGAGGGCCGTTTTGAGCTCGGTTTCCACCGGCGCATGCTCCTCCCGAAAGCCCCGTGGGAGGCGCTCTTGTTGCAGCTCCTCGCGCATCCCTAAGTCTTTGGCCAGCAGCTTGAAGGCGCAGTATTCTCGGATCTTATCGAGGATCTCTAAGCGGACATCGATCCCCTCCTCTTCCCCTTTGGCGCCGGGGAGGAGGGAGCGGCTCTTCAGGAGGAGGAGGAGGGAGGCGTGGGCCAAAAAGTCGCCCCCCTGTTCCAGCAGTCCCTCCTCTTCGAGCAGCTCATGGAACTGAGAGGTGACGGTGTGCAAGGGGATTTCAAGAATATCGATCTCACTCTTTTGTACGAGGTGGAGGAGGAGCTCTAGGGGGCCCTGGAAGTTCTCGAGCTTAAGGGAGACCGGTTGCATAGTAACCCCAGTATAGTGATTGCACCAAATCGCGGAAGGGCTATACTACCCCAACACTTGGCCAGATAGCTCAGTCGGTAGAGCAGAGGACTGAAAATCCTTGTGTCGCCGGTTCGATTCCGGCTCTGGCCATCTTTGGGGAGGGGGTTGGGGAGAGAATGGATGACCTCGCTCGCGGGGCAAGGGCCATCTCCTTCAATCCACTCCTCGGCCATAGCGCTTTGGCTATGGCCTTCGTCGCGGCTTTTGGAGCTGGCACCTGCCGCGCGTCGCGATCTCTACCCATTCTCTCCCCAACCCCCTCCCCCTTCCGCTTTGGCGTTCGTCTAGTGGAGGTTTTTGTATAGAGCTAGGGCTCTCTCTCTAGCCTCGGCGTGGTCGAGCATGGGCTCCACCACATCCTCGCCGACCCACCGCTCGACGTACCGCCTCTCAGGGTCGAACTTCTCGGCCTGCGAGGTGGGGTTAAAGATGCGGAAGTAGGGGGCCGCGTCGGCGCCGCAGCCGGCCACCCACTGCCACCCCATGCAGTTGTTGGGCAGATCGGCATCGACTAGGTGCCTTTCAAACCAGGCGGCCCCCTCTCGCCAGTCGATCAGCAGATCCTTAGTAAGGAAAGAGGCGGCGACCATCCGGACCCGGTTGTGCATCCACCCCATCTCAGCAAGCTGCCGCATCCCCGCGTCAACCAGGGGAAAGCCGGTCCTCCCCTCCTGCCACCGCTTCAGATCCCCCTTGCTCCCCTTCCAGGGAAAGCGATCGAACTTGGGGTTGAAGTTCTCGGTATAGAGCTTGGGGTGGTGGGCGAGGAGGTGGTAGCAGAATTCCCGCCAGCCGAGCTCCCTTAGATAGGGCTCACTGCTCACCTTCCGGTAGAGGGTGCGGGGGCTGATCTCTCCAAAGTGGAGGTGGGGGGAGAGGCGGGAGGTTCCGTCGAGGTCGGGGCGGTCCCGATCGCGGCCGTAGTGTCGAACGGGTCCCCGAAGAAAGGCTTGGAGCCGCTTGTGGGCCCCCTCTTCTCCGGGTGTCCAGTAGTCGGAGAGGGGAGAGGTGACCTTCGGCAGACCTTCCCCTCGATAGGGTGAGGAGGGGCAGCGGCTGAGCCTGGGTTTGGGAAGAACATCGCCCTCGATCCACTGGGAGGCCTGCCGCCAGAAGGGGGTGAAGACCTGGTAGGGTTTCCCGAGCCTTTCGGGCTCCACAAGGAGTGTGCCGGCGTGGGGGGTGACGACGATGCCCCGCTCCTCAAGTCGCCTCTCAAGCCGATCGAGCGGCTCCTTGTAGGGGGGGACGTAGGGCTCGCTCCAAACGACCTCCTCTACACCCCCCTGTTTGCACACGCGGAGCACGACCTCCTCTAGCTTTCCCTTCTCAAACACCAGCCTGTGTCCCTCCTCCTTCAAGGCAGCATCGAGTGCTCTTAAGGATTCGCTCAGCCACCACTGTTGACTTTCCCCTATTGTCCAGCTGGGCCACACATAGAGGAGAAGGAGGGGCTTTCCCCGCTCAGCCGCAGCGGTGAGCGCTGGGTGATCTTTTAGCCGCAGGTCGTGGGTGAAAAGGAGAAGGGTGGTCATGGTAACCCGTACTATCCACCACCAAGTGGTGGATATTCAACCACCAAGTGGTGGATTTTCGAGGTTACTGAAAGAGGGAAGGGAGCTTTTGGTCAAAGGTAAGGTGGTGAAGGGCATTGTAGTCGTCGTTCATCACCGTCGACTGAATGACTAAGCTGGGGTAGCCATTGGAGAGGAGGGAAAAGACCGGCCCAAAGAACGTCGCCTTCGACGGGACCGATTTGGGGATGGGCCATGTGGTGGTCTGACGGGTCTTGAGGTCCCAAAAGCGGAGGGTGTCGTCTTCGAGCAGAAGACCCTTATTCGTTTGGCAGGCGTTCCAGTCGCGGTTATGGGAGTCAAAAAGGAGCAATCCCTCACGGTTTCCGAAGCGGAGCGGGGTCGCCTGATCATATCGAACGGCATTGCCGGAAAAGGGGATCTTCTGCTCGGTGAGCTCTTTTGTGTCCACCACGACCAGCACCTTTTCGTTCGAGGGCTGCCCCTTGGCATGGATATAGAGGTGGGGTCCACAGGACTTTAGGAGGGAGGGGCACTGGGGATATCCCGAAAGGGTGTATAGGGGACGGGTTGGGTCTTGGAGGGATACGATCTCGATTGACTGGGCACCGTTGTAGTAGGCTACGCCTGTTCCATCCTCGAGATCGACCCAGCATGGCTGCGATTTTTGAGGGAAAAGGTGGCTAACCTCGCCGGTTTGGGTGTTGAGAAGAGGGGCAAAGTCGGGCCAAAAACGGGTCAATGCATACCATGCGCCCTGGTGCTGCCGAAGACCGAGGTCGCCTGAGGTCAAGCTGACGGACTGACTGGTGTTGCATGAGCTCTCTTGGCCCGTGGCCGGATCAATGGAATAAAGGGTTCCATTTTCACAAAAAGTGATCAGGGGAAAACACGAGATAAGCCGTCGACCTCCTCCTTGGGCCGGCCAGCTTTTTAGCTCTTCCCCTGTGTGGAGATCCCAAACGCTAGCCGGTTGACCTCCTTGCATTAAATAGGGTGCTAGACTGGCAGTCAGCAGCGCCGGTCTGCCCTGCCAGTGGGTAGCCGCAAAACAGCCGTGCTCCAAGCGGAACTTTCGGGGAACCGCCACCTCTCCCCATGTCCATTTCCCCTTTGCCGCTCCCGCAAAGGCAACCCTCTGAAGGGTGCCCAAAATATAGGAGTTAACCCCTTTAGGTTGAGGGCAATAAGGGTAGAATCGGGCGAGGAGTTTATGCCAGTTTAGGGCGCAGACCGCGTTTCGCAGCCCTCGGCAGCACTGGGAGAGCCGGATCAGGTCTTCCTCGGAATAGTCGGTCTCCAGTCGCTCCTTTAAAAGATCGGCCGAAAGAACGGAGAGGTCCCCAAGGGGCATGTTCCCAACCGGATCTCCTGTTTTAAGGGGCTCCTCGGGGAACACCGGGGGCGTAGAGGGTGGGGTGGCGAGGTAGAGGGCTCCGAGAAGGGCGCCTGTTAGCCCTAAGACACTGACCATCCGGTTGTTGAGGCGGACAGCATCGGTCAGGGCGTAAGGAAGCCGGACCCCTAGCTTATTGATAATCAAGGCGGCTACGAAGGCACTTCCCCCTATGACGACTCGCTCGCCCCAGTGGGGTGGGCGTGGAAGGGGGGCGCGTTCATGATAGGCAATAGCGCGATCCATAGCTCCCTTGATTTTTGTGAGTATTTTAAAAGAAAGCGAATTAAATTACAATTTTTTAATTCTGTAGGAGCTGAGGAAGTCGAGGATCAGGTGGCAGCTGTCGGCGACAAAGAGGCCGGCGAAGGCGGCAATAAAGTAGGGCTGGTAGTGAAGGAGCCACTTTTTGAGAGAGAGCTTGATCCCTAAGGTGAGGTGGATGAGGTAGAAGGCGGCAAAGGCATAGGTGTGAAAAGGGAAAGAGAGGACCCCGCGGAGGGAGCCGAGAGGGATCTGGTAGGCCAGATCGACGTCGGGACTCATAATATAGGGTGCCATAGACAAAGGCGATGGCGGCGGTGATGGTGAGGGGGGAGGGGATGTGGGTAAAGAGGGCGACGCCGGCGAGGGAGAGGGGAAGGGCGATGAGAAGATTGACCAGGGTGTGGGTTCGGTAGTTAGACATGGTTCCTCATCCGGTCGAAGTCGCTGTGAATGTAGCGCCTGAGGTTGAACTGAAACTGGTGGAAGGCTAAGCGCCCCTCCGTTTCTGGGCAAGGGGCAATGGCGGGGGTAAGGGTGACATCGGGGTGGTCCCAAAGGGGGGATTTGGCGGGGAAGGTAGGAGGGGCGTCAAGGAAGAGGTGGCGGAATCTACCGGCGGTGGCGAGCCCTTCGAGGAGCTTTAGGTCAATCCCCTCAAGGCCGAGGAGGACCACAATCGCCCCCTCCCGGATTAGGGTGAGGTCGTGATTGTTAAAGCCCGGGATAGGGGGAAGGATCGAGACCGCATCGGCGTTGGGCAGGAGGGAGGAGAGCTCATTGGTATCAAAATTTTTATGGCAATAGGGGTGGAAGGTCTTGTGTTCGGTGACCCCAAGGACCCTCATCCCAAGGCGGGTGGCATAGTCGGCGATCGCAAGGCCCCGGGGGGAGAGACCGACTTGGACTAGGGTTCTTCCCTTAAGGGACCAGAGGAGGCTCCGGTGGGGGCTCTCCCACAGGGCCCCCCTCTCCTTGCGGCTTTGAGACCAAAAGGGGAGCTCCTTGGCTGAGGCGAGGAGGGCCCCGATGACATACTCGGCGGTCTGGTAGACGTCGGGACTTTTGGTGGCGGTGACGACCAGGTTGGTCGCCGTATGGATCTTTGCTAAGCAGAGATTTGAGGTGATCGCTGAGGGGAGGTGGATCCAGCGGAGGCGGGGGGCCTTGTCAAGCTCCTCGGCGTCGAGTTGGCCCCCATAGAGGATTTCGACCTCGGCCCACTCCTCATCGGTAATCGACTCCCCCGAGAGGCGAATATTGTACTGAGGGAACTCGTCGTGGAGGAGTCTGAGTTCGGCCGGAGCTAGGGGGTCGCGGAGGAGGAGAGTGGGCACAGTAGCAGGAAAGGTTTTCCTTGCAGCTTATGAGATCTCTTCTATTGACCACAACCTGCGGCTGCCGTATAGTCCCCCTTGACTTATGGAGGAATTCCCATGTCTAAAGAAGAGAAGTTTGCGATTATCCACACGGGCGGCAAGCAGCTCCGCGTTGCAACCGGTGATGTGGTCGATGTTGAGCTCCTGGGGCAAGAGGAGGGACCGGTCGAATTCCGCGAGGTCCTCCTTCTCTCAAGCGGAGGGGCGGTCAAGGTGGGTAAACCCCATGTCGATGGCGCTGCCGTTAAGGGGGAGCTTGTAGGGGATATCAAAGGTCCGAAGGTGATCGTGTTCAAATACAAGCGCCGCAAGAATAACCACCGCAAAGTGGGCCACAGGCAGTCCTACTCGCGGGTGAAAATCACAGCAATTGAGGGGTAGTCGATGGCACATAAGAAAGGGCAAGGGTCGACCCGGAACGGGCGCGATTCGAACGCCCAGCGACTCGGCATTAAAGCCTCCGGCGGTCAGATGGTGACGGCAGGGAGCATCCTCGTTCGCCAACGGGGAACCAAATGGCATCCAGGGAAAAATGTGAAGAGGGCCAATGATGATTCCCTTTTCGCTCTGATCGATGGGCAGGTCTCATTCCGCTCATCGAGCAAAACCTATGTCTCGGTTCTCCCGGTGACGAGTGGGTAGGGCGCCATGTTTACCGACCGGGCTAGGGTTCGCTTCACCGCCGGAAAAGGGGGCAACGGGGTTGTCGCTTGGCGGCGGGAGAAGTATATCCCCAAGGGGGGGCCGACCGGCGGTAGCGGGGGCAAGGGGGGCTCAATCTTTTTGGAGGCCTCTACCGGTGTCCCCTCGCTAGAGTATTTTCGCAATCGCCGCCTCATCAAAGCCCAGAAGGGAGGTGATGGGGGGGCCAATCAAAAGACAGGCAGAGGGGGAGAGGATCGGATCCTAAAGGTCCCCTGCGGCACCCTAGTGAAAGATGAGGCGGGGAGTGTCTTGGCCGACCTCACCCGCTCTGGCGAGCGCTTTCTGATAGCGAAGGGGGGCCATCCGGGGCGGGGGAATGCGACCTTTAAGTCGGCGACCCACCGGGCTCCCAACTTTGCTACCCCTGGAAAGCCAGGTGAGGAGAGGCTCCTCGAGCTTGAGCTCAAGCTGATCGCCGATGTGGGGCTCGTCGGTTTCCCCAATGCAGGGAAGTCGACCTTTATCCGGACCGTTTGCGACACACCGGTTAAGATCGCCCCCTACCCCTTCACGACCCTCAAGCCCAACCTGGGCTATCTCAGAGTGGGCCACGAGCGGTGCTTGATCGCCGATATTCCCGGAATCATCGCTGGGGCCTCCCACAATCGGGGTTTGGGACTGGAGTTCTTGCGCCATATCGAGCGGACCCGCCTCCTCGTTTTCCTCCTCGATGCCTCCGGGATCGACGGGAGGACACCCCTTGATGACTACCGGGTATTGCGCGAAGAGCTGAGCGCCTACGACCCGGCCCTTCTCGAGCGCCCCTCCCTTGTCCTCCTCAACAAGATCGATGCTCCTGAGTCGGCCGATCTTATTGCGGCCTTTCGCGAGGCGATCGCCCTTCCTGAGGATACCCTCTTTGAGGTCTCGACCCTTGAAAATAGGGGGCTAGAGCCGGTCCTACGCGCGCTTTTGGAGCGGCAGCGAGAAGAGGTAGACGAGGCCGGCGCAGAGGGCGATGGTAGCCCCAGTTGGCCAATCGAGCAGGAAGCTTAGGCCGATTCCGGCCGCTGAAAAGAGCACACCCAGAATAACCGCAAGGCCCATCATGGCGCTCAGCCGCGTCGTGAAGAGGCCGGCGATCGTGGGCGGAAGGATAAGCATCGTGATCACGAGGACGATCCCGACCATCTGCACGAGCAGGACCACCGTGAGAGCGACGAGGACAAGCAGCAGGAGGTAGAGCCTCGAGACGGCGATCCCCTGAAGGCGGGCCTGCTGCTCGTCGAAGCAAAGGGCCAGAAGCTTGGGGTGGAGGAGGCCGCAGATGATAAGGACGATCAGGTCGAGTCCACCGAGTATGAGGAGATCTTTGGGGGCAACCCACAGGATATTGCCGAGGAGGAAGCTGAGGAGCTCGACATTGTAGCCGGGGGTGAGGCTCACAAAGAGGATACCGACCGCCATCCCGAGGGCCCAAACCGCGGCAATGATCGAATCCTCCCGATCCCGGTAGCGGAGGCGGGCCCAGCCGATAATCAGGGCCGAGAGGATCGCGGCCAGCACCGCCCCTTCGAGGGGGGTGACCCACTCGATCCCAAAGCGGCGATTCAGCCAGAGAAAAAGGCCCATCCCGCTGAGGACCGCATGGGCGATGCTTCCGCTGATAAAGGCGATCCGTTTGACCACCACGTAGGAGCCGACGAGACCCCCCGCAATAGAGGCTAAAAGCCCAGCGAAAAGGGTCATCAGAAGGAGGGTCATGAGGGCTCCTCGGGCAATAGCGGAGGGTGGTAGAGGCCGAGGGCAAAGTGCTCGCAGACCTGCTCCTTGCTCAGGGCGGAGACCTCCCGCTGGGCGCACAGGATCCGGTCGACCCGGTGGATCGCCGCTTCGAGGTCGTGGGTCACCATGACGATCGTGGTCTTCCCGGCCAGGTGGCTTAGGAGGTTGTAGATCAGCGTCTGGGTCGGGTGGTCGACGTGGGCCGTTGCCTCATCGAGGAGGAGGAGCTCCGGCTCGGAGGCGAGGGCGCGGGCAATCAGGGCCCGCTGCAGCTCCCCCCCCGAGAGGGAGGCAACCGAAGAGGAGGCCTTGCCCCGCAGCTCTACGAGGTCGAGAGCACCGAGCGCCGCCTCCCGGTTTCCCCGCCCATACCGCCCATACCAGGGGGTGCGGGAGAGGCGCCCTCCTAGCACAAGCTCAAGCGTTGAGATCGGAAATTGCCGGTCAAAAGGGAGGTTTTGGGGGACGTAGCCGACCCTTCGGATCCCCTCTTGGGGGGTAGTGCCGAAAAGGAGAATCTCGCCCCGGGTGGGCTCCAACAGCCCCATCAATAACCTTAGAAGGGTCGTTTTCCCCCCTCCGTTTGGGCCGATTAACCCGATGAACTCCCCCGCCTCAATGGAGAAGGTTGCCCCTTTAACGACGGGCGAGCGCCCGTAGCTGAAATCGACCCCCTCGAAGCTTACGACGGGCATAGACACTCCGCCAGATGGTCGAGCATCTCAAAGTAGTCTTCCGACAGGGGATCGACGGTGCAGGTCTCTGCCCCGATCTTTTTCGCAACGAGACGGGCCCCCTTATTGGCGAATTGGGTCTGCAGGATCACCCGCGTAACCCCCAGCTCTTTTGCTCTGGCGATGAGCTGGTTGATCTGCTTGAGTCCCCCCTCCTTCCCCTCCACCTCGACCGAGAGTTGAACGATCCCGTAGTCGCGGCAGAAGTAGCCGAAGGCGGGGTGGGAGACCACAATCGCCTTGACGCCGCACTGCCCCAATCGGTCCTTGAGCTCTTGGTCTTCGAGATCGAGGCGGATCTCGAGGTCTTTGAGGCGGCCTTCAATAAGCGCCCGCTGGTCGGGAGCCACTTCGATCAATCCATCGGCGATCGTTCTAGAAAAGATCTTGGCCTCGCGCACGCTCATCCAGAAGTGGAGATCCTCGCCGTGGCGGCAGTGGGGGCAGTTCCCCTTCATCAGATCGAGCCCCTTGCGGAGGTCGACTACCTTTACTCCGGCCCCTTCAAGGGCGGGGAGGAGGCGCTCCTCGAAGGGCTCTCCGATCCGAAACCAGACCTTTGCCTTCTGGGCCTGCCGGACCTGCCCTGGGGTCGGTTCGTAAGCGTGGGGGTTTGCCCCTGGGGGTACAAGGGAGATCGGCTGGAAGGCCTCTCCCCCAATCTCCCGAATGAAAAAGGTAAATGGAGGGAGGCTGACATCAACTAAAATGTTATCTGCCAGCAGGGGGCAGGAGAAAAGGAGGAGGAGGATTAGGCGCTTCACAGGGAAAAGTATGCCTGGCGCGTTCAAATTTGACTAGCTTTCATCCTTTCAATCGGATAGTCTCAAGGCCCTTCTGGAGGAGTGTCCGAGTGGCCGAAGGAGCACGCTTGGAAAGCGTGTGTGCGCCAAAAGCGTACCGTGGGTTCGAATCCCACCTCCTCCGTCAGCCCAATTTTTGTAAGAGGGCTTTCAAGAAATCGGCTAGATCTTTTGGGGTCCGGCTGGTGACCAGGTTCCGGTCCACGACGACCGCCTCGTCGACCCAAGTCGCCCCCGCATTCTCCAGATCATCCTTGATAGCTCGGGTGCTCGTGACCCGCCGCCCTTTGACAATCTTTGCCGAGATGGGGATCCACCCCCCATGACAGATCGAGGCGATCGGCTTCCCCTCCCTATCGAAAGCAGCTGTGAGCTCGAGTACCTTCGGATCCCGCCTTAGCTTGTCGGGAGCAAAGCCACCCGGAATTACCAGGGCGACAAAGTCTGCACTTTTCATCTCCCGGATCGCCGCATCGGAGTGGCAGGGATAGCCGTGCTTTCCCTTGTAGAGGTGCCCCTTTTCAGGTCCCGCAACGACTACCGCAAAGCCGGCCTCCTCGAGGCGGATTTTCGGGTACCAAAGCTCCAGATCCTCATAGACCTCATCGACAAAGCAAAGAATTTTCTTCATGCCGAAACCTCTCCTCCCCGAAAAAGGGGACTTCGTGTAGGGTTGCGGATCCATTGATCCAAAAAGCGAGGGTAGTCAAATGGCTCTCAAAAAGAAACAACTCGATGAATTTCAGGAGAGGCTTCTCCAGCTCCGGGCGGCGATGACCCAACACCTAAAAGGGGCCAAAGCAGAGGTCCAGACGCCCGAGGAGGCCAAGGGGTATTCCCAGCACCAGGCCGATGAGGGGACCGAGGACTTTGACCGGCGGATCAACATCGAGCTTACCAGCATGGAGGCCGATACCCTCCGGCAGGTCGACAGAGCGCTCGAGAAGCTAAAAGAGGGGACCTATGGGATCTGCGATGTCAGCGGAGAGGAGATCCCCCTGAAGCGCCTTGAGGCGATCCCTTATGCGACGATGACCCGCGATGCTCAGGAAAAATTGGAGCGGGGGCTTCTCCAGTGAAGCGTCTCCTCCTCGTCCTCCTCCCTTTAGCGATTATAGGCCTCGATGCCCTGGTGAAATGGGGGGTGCAGGCCCACCTTCCTCTCGCATCGGCCAGCTTCGGCTACCCTTATGGGGGGATTGGGCTGATGGAGCGTTTCCTAGGGGTCCAGGGGTCGATTATCCACACCACGAACAGCGGCGCCATCTGGGGCCTCTTTTCCAGCTGGCCGATCGCCCTCCTGATTGTCCGCCTGGGATTTGTGGGGGCGCTTGTGGGCTACCTGATGGTTAAGCCTCTCCCCCTTATCGCGCAGATCCCCTTGGTGATGATCGTGGCCGGAGCCCTCGGCAATGTCCTCGATATCTTTTTCTACGGCCATGTGATCGACATGTTCTATTTTGTCCTTTGGGGGTGGCACTATCCCGTCTTCAACGTCGCCGATATTGCGATCTTCCTTGGCATTGGCACACTGGTTGTCCTCTCCGTTTTTAAAAGGAAGGCGCCCCATGCTTCGGTCGAGTAGACCAGAGCGGTACTCCGCCTCCAAGTGGCTAAAAGTCCCCGTCTTATTAGAGGGGGACGAGCTAGAGGCCCTCCTTCACGAGATTGGGGGTGCCTTCTACCTGACATCAGGGGTCGTCGAGCGGGGCGAGGTAAGCGTGGTCGAATTTCTGGAGAGTTATCGTCGCTACATCGCAGGCCTCAAGAGGGGAGAGATCCCCGACCGGGAGGCAACGCGCACCCTCTTCTCCTCTGTCTGGAGCACGACACCCGACGCCCTCTACACACAGCCCGTTGGGGGGCGCACCCTCATCCGCATCTCCCTCCCCGTCATCCAGCTCCGCCCCCACTTTATCCACTACTCTCCCCTCGACGGCCAGATCCGCTCCATGTCGCCCGGCATCTCCTGGGGGCTTGAGTTTTCCTACCCCACCCTCCTGCAACGGGGGAGTGCCATTGAAAAGGTGGACGACCGCTTTCCCAACACTGCCCCCTTTAAGACCCTTCAGCGGTGGGTCCGCCACCACACCCTTCCCGTTCCTTTTGTGATCGACGGGAAGAGGAAGAATGTCCCGATCCGCTTGGGCAAGGGGTGCTTCTCCTGGATTGGAGGGCACCCTGAGCTCGGGGCGTTGGAGGTAGCGGTATGAGGCAGGCGCTCGTTGTGGCAATAGGGGATGAGGTCCTCTCTGGCAACACGGTGAATGGGAATGGAGCCCATATCGCCCACAAGTTGGGAGAGATCGGGCTTAAGGTGGTCGAGCAGCGTGTTATCCCCGATCAGCGGAGTGCCATTAAGCAGACCCTCGCTGATGCACTCAAAACGCACGACCTTGTGATCGCCACAGGGGGGCTCGGCCCCACCATGGATGACAACACTCGCCGTTCGGTTGCCGAGCTCCTAGGGTGTCCCCTTCGCTACGACGAGGAGGTCGCCAGGCGGCTTGCGGAGCGCTATGGGGATGTCGATGTCGGCATTAAAGACCAAGCAACGATCCCTGCCCTTGCCAAACCCCTCCACAATGTGGTGGGGACAGCTCCCGGCCTACTGTTCGAGCAGGAGCGGTCGGTGTTGATCCTCCTTCCCGGCGTTCCAGTTGAGATGCGCTCTCTCCTCGAGCGGGAGGTTCTTCCCTACTTGCAAAAGCGCTTTCCCGTTGGCCAGCGGGAGGCGGTTGAAAGCCTCCACTTCTTCCAGGTAAGGGAGCTTGAGGTTGACGCTCTCATGCGGAAACTCGCTCCCGATTACCCTGAGGTGCGGTTTGGGATCTACCCAAGTTTGGGCGTTGTTCACCTCCGACTTTACCACCCGGCAAGCGCTGCCGCCCTTCTCCCCCTCAAGCAAGTCTTCCAGGAGGCCTTTCAAGGGCGCCTCTTCACCTCCTCCGATGGCACACTGGAGGGGGCGATTCACGAGCAGTTTGTGGCTAAGCAGATAACACTAGCTACCGCCGAGTCGTGCACCGGTGGCACGATTGCTTCCCATCTCACCGCCCGCCCGGGCGCCTCCGACTACTTTCTCGGCTCGGTCGTCGCCTATTCCAATCGGGTTAAAAACAGGCTCCTAGGGGTCTCTGAGGGGGTTTTGGAAAAGCACGGAGCGGTCTCCGAAGAGACAGTCCGCGCCATGGTCCTCGGCCTCCTCGATCGCGTAGGGAGCGATTATGGGATTGCCGTCTCGGGAATTGCCGGCCCTACGGGTGGCGCTCCTGAGAAGCCGGTGGGCACCGTCTGGATTGCAGTCGGCAAAAGGGGAGAGGAGCCGGTCACCAGCCTACTCAACGCCCGGGGCGATCGGGCGGCGATCATCACCCGCTCCCTCTATTACGCCCTAGGGGAACTCCTCAAGAGGGTCCGATGAGCTACCGACTGATCGACAGCGGCGAGGGAGAGAAGCTCGAGCAATTTGGCCCCTATCTCCTCGCCCGCCCCTGCGCCCAGGCCGTTTGGAAAAAGCAGTTTCCCGAAAAGTGGAGCAAAGCGGACGCCCACTTTACCCGTGAGGAGAAAAAGGGGTGGCGCGGACGGCTCCCCGATGAGTGGACCGTCGAAGCGGAGGGGCTCACCTTCCGCCTCCACACCACCGACTTTGGCCACCTCGGCCTTTTTCCCGAGCAGATCCCCACCTTCCGTTGGCTCCAGCAGACGATCAAGCCCCCATTCCGCCTCCTCAACCTCTTTGCCTACTCAGGAGGGGTCACCCTAGCTGCCGCTAAGGCGGGAGCCGAGGTGTGCCACCTCGATGCCTCAAAAGGGATGGTGAGTTGGGCGCGGGAAAATGCCGCTCTCAGCCATCTCGAGGAGGCCCCCATCCGTTGGATCGTCGACGATGTGATGAAGTTTCTCAAACGGGAAAAGAGGCGGGGGCGGGTCTACGATGGGATCGTGTTGGATCCCCCCTCCTATGGTAGGGGAGCGCAAGGGGAGGTCTTCAAGATCGATGAGCAGATTGTTCCACTCCTTGAGCAGTGTGCCGACCTCCTCTCCGATACGCCCCGCTTTGTTCACCTCTCGTGCCATACGCCTGGCTACACCCCCCTTGTCCTCTCTCACCTTTTGTCCCAGGTGTTGCCCAAGGGAGAGCTCTCCTCTGGGGAATTGGTCCTCGAGGGGGAGAGCTTGTCCGTTCCTATGGGCGCCTACGCTAAGTGGGAGCCCCTCTGATGCTCACTAGCCTGCAGAACCCCAAAGTGAAAGAGGCGATCAGGCTGCGGGAACGGCGGGCCCGCGACAAGGGGCAGAAATTCCTGATCGAAGGGTACCGAGAGCTCACCCGCGCTTTAGAAGGGGAGTTCCCTTGCGAGCGGCTCTTTGTTTGCCCCGAGTTTTTTCTCGGGACCAATGAGCCCGCTCTGATCGAGAGCCTCAAAGCGCGAGGGACCGAAGTGGAGGTCTGCTCGAAGCGGGTCTTTGAGAAACTCTCCTACCGGGATCGCCCCGACGGCCTCCTCGCCATCGCTCCCCAAGTTCACAGAGGGCTGAACTCCCTTGAAGGGGCGTTCTTCTTGGTAGCCGAGGCGATCGAAAAGCCCGGTAATTTGGGGACCCTCCTCCGCTCCGCCGATGCGGTCGGCGTCGACGGTGTCATCCTCTGCGACCGGTGTACCGACCTTTTCAACCCTAACGTTGTTCGCGCCAGTGTCGGCACCCTCTTCACCCAACCTGTTGTCGAAGCCGAAGGGGAGGAGACTCGGGAGTGGCTCAAGAAGCGGGGGATTCAGATCGTCGCCGCTACCCCCCATGTAAAGCGGCTTTACACCGAAGCCGACCTCAGCGGCCCCATTGCGATCGTGGTCGGGACCGAGCAGCTGGGCCTCAGCCAGGCTTGGATGGAAGCGGCCGACATCCAGGTCGCGATTCCGATGCGGGGAGCTGCCGACTCCCTCAATGTCGCCACCGCCACCACTGTCCTCCTCTACGAGGCGCTCCGGCAGCGATGAAGATCCTGTACGAGGACAACCATCTCCTTGCCCTCGACAAACCCCCTGGCATGCTCACCCAACCGAGTGGGACCGACCAAGAGAGCCTGGAGGCCCTTGCCAAAGCCTACCTTAAGGAGCGGGACCACAAGCCCGGACAGGTCTTTCTCCACGCCCTCCACCGGCTCGATCGGGCTGCGGAGGGGATCGTCCTTTTTGCCAAATCCTCGAAGGCCCTTGAGCGGGGGATGGAGGCGATCCGAGAGGGGAAGATGGAGAAGGTCTACCTCGCCTGGGTAGCCGGCGATTTAGGTCAGGAGGGGGTGCTGGAGGATTACCTGATCCATCGCGAGCACAGGGGCGAGGTCGTCACCCCCGATACCTCTGGCGCCAAGCGGGCCCGCCTCCGCTACCTTCGCAAGGGACCGGGGCTCTACGAGATTTTCCTAGAGACCGGCCGCTACCACCAAATCCGGGTCCAGTTCGCCTCGCACGGAGCCCCCATCATCGGGGACACCAAGTATGGGGGGCCTCCTTGCGACCATCCCGGCATCTTTCTCGCCCACATCCGGTGCACCCTTCCCCATCCGACCCAAAAAACGGCATTGACCGTCGAGGCCCCTCGGGATCATAATGCCTGGCATGCGTGAAAAAATTCTTGCCGCCATTGATGATGGGATCGCGGCTATCGAGCAGCTCAAGAGCCCAAAGGCCCTCCAGTTTATCGAGGAGGTGGCCGAGCGGCTCGCCACCACCTTCCGCCTCGGGGGTAAAGTCATTATTGCGGGGAACGGGGGGAGCCTTTGCGACGCCGCCCACTTTGCCGAAGAGCTTACCGGCCAGTTTCGGAGGCGGCGCCCCGCCCTTCCCGCTATTGCCCTCACAGAGCCGGGCCACCTCACCTGTGTGGCCAACGATATGGGGTTTGAGGAGGTCTTTGCCCGCGGTGTCGAGGCCTACGGAAAACCGGGCGACTGCTTTGTCGGCCTCACGACCAGCGGCAACTCTCCCAACATCGTTCGTGCCCTCGAGGAGGCCGCCATCCGGGGTCTCACCACCATCAGTTTCTTGGGCAAGGGGGGAGGAGCGCTGAGGGGTGTTGCCGACTACGAACTCCTCATCGAGGGCTTTGCCACCTCTGAACGGATCCAGGAGGCCCATATGTTTGCGATCCACACGATCATCGAGGGGGTGGAAGCCCTCCTGTTCTCACCGTGTCCCGTTTAGAGGGGTGGTGGCTAGAGGCGATCAAGGGGGAGCGGCGTCCCCTCCTCCGCCTCCTGAGCTGGGGCTATGGCGCCGGAGTTGCCCTCCGCAACTGGGCCTATGATGCCCACCTCCTGAAGACCCACCCCTCGCCCCTCCCCACCATCAGCGTCGGCAATATCCTGATCGGCGGCAGCGGCAAGACCCCCCTTGTCCGCTACATCGCCCAGCACCTTCCCGGCAAGGTCGCCATCCTCACCCGAGGCTACCGGAGCCGCGCCGAAAAGCGGCGAAGGCCCACCCTTGTCCGTCCGACCGATAGCTGGGAGGAGGTCGGGGATGAGCCCCTCATGCTCGCCCGCAGCCTCCCCAACGCCCTCGTCATCGTGTGCGCCGACCGGGTTCGGGGGGCCGCTTTTGCCAAGGAACTGGGCGCCGAGCGGCTCATCCTCGACGACGGCTTCCAGCACCGCCGCCTCTCCCGCGATCTCGACCTCGTCTGCGCTCCACCCCCAGAGGCGCGCTACCTTTTCCCCCGCGGCCCCTTGCGCGAGCCCCGCTCCTCCCTAAAACGGGCCGACCAGGTGGTTGAGCTTACCCTTACCGCTTCTGTTGCCGGTCAGGAGATTAGGGGAAAGAGGGTCGCCCTCTACTGCGGTATTGCTCGGCCCGAGCGCTTTTTCAACACCGTCCGCGACCTTGGGGCTGAGATAGTCGCGACCCTCTCCCTCCCCGACCATACCGCTCCTACCCTTAAGCAGATTCAGACCCTCCGCAACACCGCCCCCGACCTCCTCCTCTGCACCGAAAAAGATTGGGTCAAAGGGGAGTGGGCCGACACCTACCTCCACTTGGAGGTCACACCCTTGACAACTTTAGATTTATCTTTGTAGAGTGAAAGAAAAAAGGAGGAAGCGGTGCGTCTTGCCCTTCTCGTTGCCCTTTCTGTGACCTCTCTTGCAGCGCAGCAACCCCCTAAGTCGGAAAAAAAGCAGGAGTGTTCCGCCTGTAAGGTGAAAAAGAAGCCGGCTCCGAAAAAATTGAAAAAGCCGGTGCAACAGGGAGAGAAGCGATGAAGTGGCTGATCAGCATTGCCAATGGACTGAACAAGCTTGGGGATATCCCCCCCCTTCTCGCTCGCCTTGTTGTGGCCTTTGGCCTTTGGCCTAAAGCGGTCTACAAATTGGGTGACCCCGAGGGTTTTGGGAATTTTCTTCATAGCCTGAATGTTCCAGCCCCCCATTTCTTTGCCTGGGTGACCCTTTTGGTCGAGCTTATCGGCACTTGGCTTCTCGTCGTCGGCCTCTTCACACGGATTATCTCGATCCCTCTCATGGTCACCGTGTTGGTTGCGATTTTCACCGTCCATTGGCACAACGGCTTCAGCGCTGGAAACAATGGGTTTGAAATTCCCCTCTACTACTTTGTCTTCTTCTTCTGGTTCTTCATCAGCGGACCCGGCCGAATCAGCCTCGACGCCCTCATCGCCCGCAAGTACCGACAGCGCCCTCCTACGAAGATGATCTGATTCCGGGTAGCCCTAGCCATGTAGGGTTAATAAGCCTCGCTTGCGGGGCCCACCCATCTGCAACAGGGCAACATTTTGGCAATAGCCTGTGGCTATTACCTGCAATGTTGACCTCTCCCATCTGCCTAGGCCGCGCGGCGCGCGCCTACTAACCTACACGGCTAGCACTACCCGATTGCGCTTTTTACCCAGGACCCGTTAGGATAGGCGGGTTAACGAAAGCTAAATCTTTAGGAAGTACGCTTGAAGCTCTGGGTAAAAATCATCATTGGGGTCGTCCTTGGCCTCGTTGTGGGATGGGTGATTGGCCCTAAGGCCGCTTACCTCAAGCCGATTGGGACGATTTTCCTAAGCTTGATCAATATGCTGGTCGTCCTCCTCGTCTTCGCCTCGATGACGGTGGGGATCACCTCCATCCACGACCCCAAAAAGCTCACCCGAATTGGCCTGAAGACCCTTGGCATTTATCTCGTCACCACCGTCATCGCCATTTGGATTGGCCTTCTGCTCGCCAACATTGTAAGGCCCGGGGTCGGAGCCCAACTTGGGCAGGTGGTAGAGCCCTCGATCGCGGCAGCTAAGGGGATGACCCTCAAAGACCTTTTCCTCGGCATTATCCCGAGCAACCCGATTGCCGCCTTTACCGACAACACCAAAATCCTGCAGGTGATCGTCTTTTCGGTCTTTCTTGGCATCGCCCTCAACCTCTGCGGCGAGAAGGGGCGCCCCCTGCTGCGGATTCTCGAATCCCTGGCGGAGGCGATGTACCGCCTTACCTCGATCGTGATGGAGGCCGCCCCCTACGGGGTGTTCGGGATCATGGCATGGGTCGCCGGGACCTTTGGGTGGAAAACCCTCCTCTCCCTCGTCACCTTCCTCCTCACCAACTGGACCGCCTGCGCGATCCAGGTCTTTGTCGTCGACGTGGGGATCCTCTGGCTCCTCTCTCGGGTAAACCCCTGGCACTTCTTCAAGGGGATGGGAGATGCGATCGCCTTTGCGATGTCGACCAACAGCAGCACCGCTACGGTTCCCGTCACCCTTCATTGCGTCCAGGAAAACCTCGGCGTCTCCAAGAACATCTCGAGCTTTGTGATCCCGCTCGGTTCCACGATCAACATGAACGGGACCGCTATCTACCAGGCGATTGCCGCGGTCTTTATCGCTCAGGCCTACGGGATTACGCTAGGCTGGGAGGCCTACCTCACCATCACCGTCACCGCCGTCCTTTGCGCCGTCGGAGCCGCTGGCATTCCGGGTACCGGCTTTGTGATGCTCGTTGTCGTTCTGGGGGCTGTTGGCCTCCCGATCGAGGGAATTGCGATCCTCTTTGGTATTGACCGCCTGCGCGAAATGGTCTCAACCGCTGTCAACATCATCGGTGATGGCATTGCCGCTGTGTGGGTGGCGCGGGGTGAAGGGGAGCTCGATATTGACCAGTATAACCGGGCCGAGGTGGTTGGCTATGAGGGGAGTGAGGTGTGAGTAAGGAACCAGTTACCGTCCGCCTGCCCAAGCTTGGCGAGAGCATCATGAACGCCACTGTGGTTCAGTGGTTCAAAAAGGTGGGCGACACCGTTGCCCAGGATGAACCCCTCCTTGAAGTGGCCACCGACAAGGTCAACAGTGAGATCCCCTCTCCGATTGCTGGTGTGATCACCGAGCAGCTTGTTGCCCCCGATGATCTTGTCGAAATCGGCGCCCCCCTAGCTGTCCTCTCCGCTAGCGGCGCCGTTAAGACCGAAAGCGCTGAGCCCACCTACAAAGCCCGCGCTGAAGAGGGGGAGAGCGCCTCCTCCGGCTTTATCTCACCCGCCGTCCTCCACATGATTCGGGAGAAGGGGATCCCCCTCGACGAACTCGACCAAATCCCTGGCACCGGCAGAGGGGGAAGGGTCACCAAAAAGGATGTCGAGCACTACCTCACCGCCCGCGGCCGCTTCCAAAAGAGCCAGCCGGTTGAGGGGGTTACCCGCCTCCCCATGTCTCCGATGCGAAAGGCGATCGCCGACAACATGACCCGCTCCTTTTACCAGGCGCCTCATGCCTACCTCGTCACCGAGGTCGACATCACCGACCTTCTGGCCGAAATCGGTCGCCAAAAGGAGAGCTTCCTCAAGCAGCACGGCGCAAAACTGACCATCACCCCCCACATCATCAAGGCGATGGCTACGGCCCTCCAGGAATTTCCCCACCTCAACGCCTCTCTCGACGGCGATGCCCTCCTCATCAAAAAGGACATTAACGTAGGGGTTGCGGTGGCGGTCGACGATGGCCTTCTCGTCCCTGTCATTAAGGCTTGCCAATCCAAGTCGATTCCCGACCTTGCCCGTGCGATCGCCGACCTTGGCGGCCGTGCTCGTACACAAAGTCTCAAGCCCGACGAGGTGATGGGCGGTTCAGTCACGCTCACCAACTTTGGGATGTCGGGGGCCGCTATTGGCCTCCCCATCATCCGCCATCCCGAGGTGGCCATCATCGGCATCGGCGCTATTCAGAAGCGCCTTGCCCTTGTAAGCGGCAAGGTTGTGGAGCGGCAGGTCATCAACGCCTCCCTCTCCTTTGACCACCGGGCTGTCGACGGCATGTACGCCGGCTCCTTCCTCAGCGCCTTCCAAAAAACTATAGAAAATTCTAATGGATAGATGGCAGGCCTTTTTTGAGGTCTTCTTTGTTTTTTTTGCTTGGTTGAGCGCCCAAAATCACCATTGCTTGTGTAATTTTATCTAGTCTGTTAGTATATTTAGCAAATGAGGTGATGATATGGAAGTTAATAAGGAAAGTTATAAAGAAATAAATGAATATACCCCAATAATAGAGCCGAGCGAGAATGAACGGATTAGAGCCCTCGCAAAAGACTCTTGGAAGCACCGGGAATTCTCTTGGTGTCGCAGTGGCCTAGCCCAGATCTTCTGTGCGATGGCGTGCGGGGCGAGCATTGGCATAGGGGTCATCGCAGGGCTGACAGTGGCCCTGGTTGAGCTGAGCGGTCCTGCGGATAATAACAATTCCACCTTTGCAAACCTGACCTGGTACCAGTAAGCACGGGCCTGTAACCCATTATCTCTCCCTTTTGTACGACGAATATGGGCTCTAGAGCGCTAGAGTTCCTTAAACGCTGCTCGGACCGATCGGTTGACCCAGCTATGTAACCCTGGTTCAAACTGAATATCGGGAATCGTCACCTCAACTCTCGTAGGATTGCCCTCTCCATCGAGAACAAAGGAGAGGATGCGCTGATAGGTCGCTACCCGACCGAATAGTACGTGGGAGATCGCATACTCCTGGATAATAGAGGCTGTCGCCCCCGTTTTCCCCTGAAAATCGATCGTATAGGCAATGCCTCCGGAATCACCGAGTTGTCCGTTAGTAAAAGGGGGTTTCCTGAGGGGGCCTAGCTTTTCTTGCCATTCCCTCTCGATCCCTGCTCGGTAACCGATGGTGCAGGTGGCAAGAACCTTCCGAATAATCTGCGCTTCTGGGCTCGCTTCCTTCGGATTCTGCAGCAGTTGAGAGACCTCCTCCAAGCTGATCTCCCCCTGATCTCCCCTGGCTTTCGCACAGCAGGAGACGATCCAGTGCATAACGGACAGAGAGAGATTGCCCTCCGAGATGGCCCTCCTATCGAAGGCGATTCCCTGGATAAACATCTCGCTAAAGACGATCTCATTCATGACAAAATCCCGTTTGAGTCGCGACTCCGCCAGGTCAATCGCGGGCGGCTCGGGAAGAGAAAACGGGAGCCGTTTCTTGCGTATCTCAGCCCTGACCAGGAGTCGTGCTTCAGCCGACTTGATTGCTTGACGGACTCTTTCCTTAGCGACTTCAAGCGATCCCATCCAGGCCTGGTAGGCCAGCACAATCTGTTTATGTGTACTGTGAGCCAGGAGCTCTCCGATCTTCTCCTTTGGGGATAACAGCTCTTCAGGAAAAGCAGCAATTACAGTGGGGAGAAAGTAGGGGAGGGCAGCCCAAATTTGGGCCCCTTTTTGGCCCACATACTTCTCATAAGCTGAGCTCTCCAGTGGCTTAGTGAGGCACACCCAATGGGCAGCTAGCCGCTTACAGGTCGTTTCCATCTCTGATGGATCAAAGTTCGGAATGGGGGTCTTGAGAGACTGGGAAATCTCTGTCCACACATTTTGGCTGTAAACGGGGTCGCGATCCCCCCGGAAATACTGCTCATTCAGGAAGGTCAAAGCCCGCCTCTTCACCCTTTCTAGGTCGATTTTCTCCCCTATGTTGCGCCAGAAAAGGGGGTAGAGCCCCTTTGGGAGTACCTGCTCCCCTTTGGCCTCCTCATCGAGTGCCAGGTGGGTCGCAACGATCTCCTCTGGGGACCTCTCACTGACCCAGTCTTGGATAAAATCGACGAGGAAGGTGTGGTCATAGTGCCCCTTTTTCAGTAGGTAGTGGCGCAAATGGCCAAAGAACTCGGGATCTCGGCTTTGGAGGATCTTGGCTTCTATCCCCTCGGCCCGCTGGGGGAGGGAATAGCGGGGTTCATCGCAGATGGACACAGAACGATTTCGTGGGGGTGCAATAGCTGAGGTGAATTTCCCAATAAGGGAGGTGCTGCGTTTGAGTCTTGTTGTCGGTTCCATGGTCGCCTCCTGTCCGCCAGGATAGAGCGATAGGGGTTTTACGTCAGGAAGAGGCTCCGGTGTAGGCCCCTTTGCCGTCGAAGGCATAGAGGTTCTCGGTCTTGATAAAGTCGAGCCCCAAGTCGGCTAGGTTTTGGAGGAGATGGGCAATCTTGAGGTGGGAAGCATCGCCGCTGTAGCGGCACCGCCACTGATCGATACAAAACGTTTCGGTCATCCCCTCTGGCCACACCTTCACACCCCGGTTGGAGATCATCGAAAGGGTCAGGTCACTTTTGACGCCGGCGAGTTTTTTGCGCAGGGCATCTAGGTCCCCCTCCCACTGGATAAAGACATCGACCCCCTGGAGGGTCTTCTTCTGAGAGGGAGCCTTTTGGGGAGTATAGGTGCCGGTGGGGCTCCCCTTCTTGTAGTGGACCGCTTTGAGTTGCTGGGGCTCCTTGCCAAGGTTTTTGGCGACCGCCTGGGCAAACTCGCGGGTTCCCACCTTTTCCTTGCTGACCCCCTCTTTGAAGATGTCGTAGGTGTGGATCCCCTGCTCGAGGGTCGTCAGCCAGGCGTTGTGGACCTGTGTGGCGGTATCGGGCAGGCCGATATGGTTCAGCATGAGGACCGAGCCGAGGAGTAGGCCGGAGGGGTTAGCCAGGTTTTGGCCAGCTCGGCGGGGGGCTGAGCCGTGGATCGCCTCAAACATGGCGCCGTGCTCCCCAATGTTGGCGCTACCCGCAAGACCGACCGAGCCGGCGATCTGAGCGGCGACATCGGAGAGGATATCCCCATAGAGATTGGGCAGGACGATGACGTCGAAAGCTTCAGGGGTGTCGGCAAGCTTAGCCGCTCCGATATCGACGATCCAATGCTCGTTTTCGATGTCGGGGTAGTGGGCGGCGACCTCGTCGAAGACCTGATGGAAAAGGCCATCGGAGATCTTCATGATGTTGTCTTTGGTGAAGCAGGTGACCTTCTTCCGCCCGTTCGCCTTGGCGTATTCGAAGGCGTAATGGCAGATCTTTTCCGAACCGGGACGGGAGAGGATCTTCAGCGACTGGAAGGTATCGGGGGTCTGGTGGTACTCAATGCCGCAGTAGAGATCCTCCTCATTTTCTCGGATGATCACCACATCCATTCCGGGATGCTTGGTTTTGACGAAGGGGTGGTAGGCGACGCAAGGGCGGACGTTGGCATAGAGGCCGAGAGAGGTCCGAACGGTGACGTTGAGGCTCTTAAAGCCCCCGCCCTGGGGGGTAGTGATCGGCGCCTTAAGAAAAACCTTGGTCCGCCGAAGCGACTCCCAGGTCTTGGGCTCAATGCCGGTCAGATGGCCACTTTTGTAGACCTTTTCCCCGATCTCTACCGTTTCAATCTCCAGGGGGGCACCCGCCTCCTTAAGGATATGGAGGGTCGCCTCCATAATCTCAGGGCCAATACCATCTCCATGGGCCACGGTGATCGGAATCTTCTTTGCCATGCCATGACGTATAACGCCCTGAGTGCTATCCTGCAAGGTTATGCTGAAAGCACTCTTTGAGACCCAGAAGGGGTATATAGATTATTTTTTTAATCACCTTGATTATGAACGGGCTGAGGCGCTTCTTGAGCTCATGGTCCGGTCGAAGGGCTGCCTCTTTTTTACAGGGGTAGGGAAGAGTGGGATGATCGCCGAAAAGTTGGCCATGACGATGGTCTCGATTGGGGTTCGGGCGTGGTACATCCCCCCGACCAACGCCCTCCACGGGGACCTCGGGATCGTCTCCCCAGGCGATCTTTTTATCTGCCTGAGCAAGAGTGGGGAGTCGGACGAGCTCCTTAACCTTCTTCCCTTTTTGAGGAATAAGGGGGCCCATATTGTTTCTTGGGTGTCGAGTAAGGGGAGTCGGCTCGAGAAGGGGAGCGACCTGGTGGTCTATTTGCCGCTGGAGCGGGAGCTTTGCCCCTTTGATTTGTCCCCAACGACCTCCGATGTCGTCCAGCTCCTTTTTGGGAATGTGCTTACGGTGGCGCTCATGCAGGCCCGTAACTTCCAACTCACCGAGTATGCGAAGAATCACCCAGCGGGAAGGATCGGCCGGCGGATCACCATGAAGACCCGGGACCTGATGCTAAAAGGGGAGGCCCTCCCCATAGCCAAGTTGGGGGATAAGCTTCAGGACCGGCTCCATGAGCTCTCCGATAAGCGGTGTGGTTGTCTCTGTGTCGTCGATGAGGAGATGCGGATGCGGGGGATCTTTACCGATGGGGACCTCAGGCGGGCCTTGCAAGCTAAAGGGGGGGGCGTGCTGTCGGAGAGGCTGGAGGAGCTGATGTCCAAAGGATTCCAGTCGATCGCAGCCGATACCCTCGCCTACGATGCGCTAAGGGCCATGGAGGCCGATCCCAAGCGCCCCTTCACCGTCCTCCCGGTTCTCGAAGAGGAGCAGCTAGTCGGGCTAATTAAAATGCACGATATCGTACAGTCGGGTCTATGACCCTAGTCCTTGCCTGGCAGGGGTGGCTCACCCTTGCCGTTGTTCTCCTCGTTTTGGTCTTCCTCACTAAGGAGGTGATCAGTCCCGCTATTGTCATGTTAGTCGGGGCCAGCATCCTGATGGTCACGGGAGTGGTGACCCCCTCCGAGTTCTTGAGCGGCTTTGGGCAGCCCATTTTGTTTACCCTGGCGATGCTCTTTGTGGTGGTGCGGGCCGTTTGGGCTAATGGGATCCTCGACTTTGTGGCCCGCTACCTGTTTCCTAAGAAGGGGGGGTACCGCCGCTCCCTCTTTTCGATGATGGTTCCGATCAGCGGCGTCTCAGCCTTTCTGAATAACACCCCCATTGTCCTGATGATGACCTCGGTCGTGCGCCGGTGGGCCCTCGATCGCGGAGAGGCCCCCTCCCGCTACCTGATGTTTATCTCCTTTGCCGCCATCTACGGCGGGATGTGCACGCTGATTGGGACCGCGACCAACCTGGTCGTTTATGGGCTGTTGCGGGCGATCAATCCGGCTGCCGGGTATGGCTTCTTTGAGCTTGCCCTAGTGGGGATTCCCGGTCTTGTGATCGGGTATCTCTACATGCTGACCCTTGGCGCTCAGTGGATGCCAGAGCGGCGGGAGCCCACCCTCTCTGCCGCTGCCGAGACCCGCGAATTTATCGCCGAGTTTCGCGTCGGCCGCGAGTGCGCTCTTGTCGGGAAGACGGTGCAGGAGGCGGCCCGCGGCTATTTTGCCAAGGAGTACCTGATCGAAATCGGGCGGGAGGGGGAGCTGATCGCCTCCCCAGCGCCCGATGAGCTCATCAGAGAGGGGGACCGCCTTGTCCTCGCGGCCGATGTGAGTGAGATCGCCAAATTACACGCCCTTCCTGGGCTCACCTCCCTTGCCGATCCCAAATTCAAGATCGACCCCTCCTCCTCCCACTTTGCCGAGGTCGCGGTCGCTTTGAACTCCTGGCTGGTCGGGAAGACGGTTAAGAGCGCCCTCTTCCGCTCCCGATACGGCGCCTCCGTAATAGCGGTCTATCGGCAGGGGAAGCGAGTTCCCGGCCCCGTCGGAGATGCTGTCCTTCATGCTGGAGATACCCTCCTTCTGCTCGCCAACCGCCCCTGGACCGTCCAGCGGGAGTTTGCCACCGATCTCTACCCCGTCGTCGACAGCCGCGCCGTTCCCGTTTTTACTCCCCGTCGGGTGATTTGGGTATCGGCTGTCCTGATCGCCCTTGTCATCGCCGCCACCGCCGGCGTGCCCATGATCATCGTCTCCGCCTGCGCGGCCGCCCTCCTGCTGATCACCCGAAGTGTTACCCTCAGGGAGGCCGTCCAGGGAATAGACTGGCGCCTTCTCCTTCTGATCGCGAGCGCCTTTGGCCTCGGAGGGGCGATACAGAAGACGGGGGTGGCCGAGCTGCTCGCTAGGGGAGTCCTCCAGGTCGTAGGGGCCCACCCCTATTGGCTGATCGGCGCCATCTTCCTCGTCACTATGATCGTGACCGAGCTGATCACTAACGTCGCCGCTGCCCTGATCCTCTTCCCCATAGCCCTAGAGACCGTCCAGCTGGCCGGGTTCGACTCGGTCACCGCGATTAAGGCGGTTGGGATCACCGTGGCCATTGCCGCCTCTAGCTCCTTCCTCACCCCGATCGGCTACCAGACCAATACGATCGTCTACGGCCCCGGGGGCTACCACTTTCTCGACTTTGCTAGGCTCGGCGCCCCCCTTTCCGTGGCGCAACTTGCCGTCGCCACGTTGCTGATCCCCACTTTTTGGTCATTCTTTTAACTCCATCATAATGAGGGAGATGAGACGAAAATGGACCCTATTGCCTTGGTTTTTTTGCGTAAGCCATTGCAGGAAAAAGGCTCCCTGTCCTAATCTTCCGACACGAAAGGAGCGCCTGTGTGCCTCCTAGTGTTGTTTGGACAGTATGAGAGAGAAGATGTGCAAGTACTAGGCGGCCACTCCGGTGGCCGCGCAAGGCTTGTGCGATTGGCTCTAAAAATTTTAGACAAATCGCTAAGATTTAATTTTTTTTCAATGAGAATTTGATCTTGGTTCAGATTGAATGCTGACGGCGTGGATGAGGCATGCAAGTCGCACGAAGCGACTCCGGGCTTGCTCGGGGAAGCTTAGTGGCGGAAGGGTTAGTAATACATGGGTAACCTGCCTTTTACTCGGGAATAACGACTGGAAACGGTCGCTAATACCCGATGAGGTGAGATAGGGCATCCTGTCTTTATCAAAGCGGGGGAACGCAAGTCCTCGCGGTAAATGAGGGGCCCATGGGATATCAGCTTGTTGGTGTGGTAACGGCGCACCAAGGCTAAGACGTCTAGGCGGACCGAGAGGTTGACCGCCAACACTGGGACTGAGACACTGCCCAGACTCCTACGGGAGGCTGCAGTCGAGAATCTTTCGCAATGGGCGAAAGCCTGACGAAGCGACGCCGTGTGAGCGAAGAAGGCCTTCGGGTTGTAAAGCTCTTTCGCCTGGGAACAAGAGAGGCTGGCTAATATCCAGCTAATTTGAGGGTACTAGGTAAAGAAGCACCGGCTAACTCCGTGCCAGCAGCTGCGGTAATACGGAGGGTGCAAGCATTAATCGGATTTATTGGGCGTAAAGGGCGCCTAGGCTGAGGTTTAAGTCAAGCGTTAAAGACCGGGGCTCAACCCCGGAAGAGCGTTTGAAACTGGATCTCTTGAGGGTAGACGGGGAAAGCGGAATTCCACGTGTAGCGGTGGAATGCGTAGATATGTGGAAGAACACCTGTGGCGAAAGCGGCTTTCTAGTTTATTCCTGACGCTGAAGCGCGAAAGCAAGGGGAGCAAACAGGATTAGATACCCTGGTAGTCCTTGCCGTAAACGATGTACACTAGATGTAGCTGGAATCAACCCCGGCTGTGTCGTAGCTAACGCATTAAGTGTACCGCCTGAAGAGTACGCCCGCAAGGGTGAAACTCAAAAGAATTGACGGGGGCCCGCACAAGCAGTGGAGCATGGGGTTTAATTCGATGATACGCGAAGAACCTTACCCAGACTTGACATGTAGTGGACCGCTCTAGAGATAGAGCTTCTCGCAAGAGCCGCTACACAGGTGCTGCATGGCTGTCGTCAGCTCGTGCCGTGAGGTGTTGGGTTAAGTCCCGCAACGAGCGCAACCCTTATCATCAGTTGCCAACACGTAATGGTGGGAACTCTGGTGAGACTGCCCAGGTTAACTGGGAGGAAGGCGAGGATGATGTCAAGTCAGCATGGCCCTTATGTCTGGGGCGACACCCGTGCTACAATGGCCAGTACAATGGGCAGCAAGACCGTGAGGTGGAGCAAATCCCCAAAACTGGCCCCAGTTCGGATTGTAGTCTGAAACTCGACTACATGAAGTTGGAATTGCTAGTAATGGCGCGTCAGCCATACCGCCGTGAATACGTTCCCGGGCCTTGTACACACCGCCCGTCACATCATGGAAGTTGGTTTCACCCGTAGTCGCTGACTCAACCGCAAGGGGAGAGGCGCCGAAGGTGAGGCTGATGACTCGGATGAAGTCGTAACAAGGTAGCCCTACCGGAAGGTGGGGCTGGATCACCTCCTTTTAAGGACAAGGAAGGGATCTTAGGATCCCTTACTAGGTTGAACAAGCCTTGCGACTTGTATGTCTTCTCTTTCGTGCTGCCGAGACGGCACGTTGTTATCTCGACAGATTTGGAAAATCTTAAGTATATATAAGGTCCACACACGTTTGTGTGTGGACCGGTAAAGGCATTAATTTTAGATTACTACTAAAATCAGTGCTTGAGGATATGGCGCATACCCTTAACTGGGTATGCCAATTGTGTGACTCAAATGCTAGCTTGTTTTTTCAAGCTATTAAGAGCTGTTGGCGGATGCCTTGGCATCGGAAGGCGAAGAAGGACGTGCCTACCTGCGATAAGCTTCGGGGAGCCGGAAAGGGGCTTTGATCCGGAGAATTCCGAATGGGGAAACCCGGCGGGTTAATCACCCGTCATCCTTATCTGAATCCATAGGATAGGGAAGCGACACCTGCTGAAGTGAAACATCTCAGTAAGCAGAGGAAAAGAAATCAATTGAGATTCCCGTAGTAGCGGCGAGCGAAGTGGGAAGAGCCCAAACCGAGGTCTCTGGCCTCGGGGTTGTAGGACCAGTCATTGTGTTACAAAACGTTTTTAGTCGAACCCTCTGGAAAGGGGGGCGATACAGGGTGATAGCCCCGTAGGCGAAAAGGACGTTTTGGGCCGACTGGCACCTGAGTAGGGCCGGACACGTGAAACCCGGTCTGAATCCGGGGGGACCACCCCCCAAGGCTAAATACTCGTCGATGACCGATAGCGTACTAGTACCGTGAGGGAAAGGCGAAAAGAACCCCTTATAGGGGAGTGAAATAGAACCTGAAACCAGCAGCTTACAAGCGGTCAGAGGCCTATGCCTTCATTTTGGAGGAATGGCTGATGGCGTGCCTTTTGCATGATGAGCCAGCGAGTTACGTTAAACGGCAAGGTTAAGGGACACCGTTCCGGAGCCGAAGCGAAAGCGAGTGTGAATAGCGCATATAGTCGTTTGGCGTAGACACGAAGCCGAGTGATCTATCCATGGCCAGGTTGAAGCAAGGGTAACACCTTGTGGAGGACCGAACCAGTAGATGTTGAAAAATCTTTGGATGAGCTGTGGATAGGGGTGAAAGGCCAATCAAACTCGGTAATATCTTGTTCTCTTCGAAATAACTTTAGGGTTAGCCTCGAAATTAATGGTTTGGGGGTAGAGCACTAAATCCCCAAGGGGGCCTACCGGCCTACCAACGGGAATTAAACTCCGAATACCAGATCAGAGTTCGGGAGATAGACAGCGGGGGATAAGCTTCGTTGTCAAAAGGGGAACAGCCCAGATCGCCGATTAAGGCCCCAAATTCTATGCTAAGTGGGTAAGGAAGTGGAGTTTCAAAAACAGTTGGGATGTTGGCTTAGAGGCAGCCATCATTTAAAGAGTGCGTAACAGCTCACCAATCGAGAGACTCTGCGCCGATAATTGACGGGACTAAGTATAGAGCCGAAATCGCGGGTGCTAGGGATAACCTAGCGCGGTAGGAGAGCGTAGTATGTCCACTGAAGGTGTACCGTAAGGAGCGCTGGAGGGCATACTAGTGATGATGCATGGCATGAGTACACGATAAAGGAGGTGAGAATCCTCCTCGCCGTAAACCCAAGGTTTCCAGGGTAAAGCTCGTCTTCCCTGGGTTAGCCGGCCCCTAAGCCGAGGCGGAAGCGCGTAGGTGATGGGAAACAGGTTAAATATTCCTGTGCCGCCTAAGACTATGGTGAATGGGATGACGGAGTATGTTAAGCACGCGGACGGCTGGAAGTGTCCGTTCTGTTATGAGGGAGGCTAGTAGGCAAATCCGCTAGCGGGATCCCAGGTAATAGACAAGGGGAATCTTCGGAGGAACCGATGGTGTGGCGCTAGGCTTCCAAGAAAGAATCTCTAACCGTCGATGGCGACCGTACCAAAACCGACACAGGTGGGTGGGATGAATATTCTCAGGCGCGCGAGAGAACTCTTGCTAAGGAACTCGGCAAATTATTCCTGTAACTTCGGGAGAAGGGAAGCCGCAGGGTGTGATTGTCTTCGCGACATGAGCACTTGGCGGTCGCAGAGAAATGGCCCAGGCGACTGTTTAGCAAAAACACAGCACTATGCAAAGCCGTGAAGGCGCAGTATATGGTGTGATGCCTGCCCAATGCCAAAAGGTCAAAGGGGAGTGTTAGTCCTTCGGGACGAAGCATGAACCTCAAGCCCTGGTGAATGGCGGCCGTAACTATAACGGTCCTAAGGTAGCGAAATTCCTTGTCGGGTAAGTTCCGACCTGCACGAATGGCATAACGATCTGGGCGCTGTCTCGGCAAGAGACTCGGTGAAATTGTAGTAGCGGTGAAGATGCCGTTTACCCGCAATGGGACGGAAAGACCCCGTGAACCTTTACTATACTCTGATATTGGCTTTTGATCTGACATATGTAGGATAGCCGGGAGACTTTGAAGGGGGCTCGTCAGGGCTTCTGGAGTCAACCTTGAAATACCGGTTGTGTCAGGTTGGGAATCTAACGCTACCCCATGAATCTGGGGGCCGGACATTGTCAGACGGGTAGTTTTACTGGGGCGGTATCCTCCTAAAAAGTAACGGAGGAGTTCAAAGCTTACCTCATCGTGTATAGCAATCACGAGTGGAGCGTAAAGGTATAAGGTAAGTTGACTGTGAGACCAGCGAGTCGAGCAGATACGAAAGTAGGACTTAGTGATCCGGCGGTGGAAAGTGGAATCGCCGTCGCTCAACGGATAAAAGGTACTCCGGGGATAACAGGCTTATCGCCACCAAGAGTTCATATCGACGTGGCGGTTTGGCACCTCGATGTCGACTCATCGCATCCTGGGGCTGTAGCAGGTCCCAAGGGTTTGGCTGTTCGCCAATTAAAGCGGTACGCGAGTTGGGTTCAAAACGTCGTGAGACAGTTTGGTCCCTATCTGTTGCGGGCGTAGGATACTTGAGAGGAGCTGCTTCTAGTACGAGAGGACCGAAGTGGACGAACCAATGGTGTTCCGGTTGTTCTGCCAAGGGCATTGCCGGGTAGCTATGTTCGGAAAGGATAAGCGTTGAAAGCATCTAAACGCCAAGCCTCCCTCAAGATAAGGTATCCCATGAGACCCCATGTAGACCACGTGGTTGATAGGCTGGGTGTGTAAGCGCAGCGATGCGTTGAGCTAACCAGTACTAATCGGTCGATTGGCTTGATTTTTTTTTTCATCCGAGCAATCGGATGAGGCTAGCATGTCACAGTATCCTTGAGTGCTGTTTTTAGTAGTAACCGGAGTTTTGGGTTGTGTATGCCCTATATTTGGCGAATTTGCTCTTCAGGCTGGGCGGTTTTGGACGAAGCTCGTAGCCACCGCGCTACGGGCGAGGACAAAATCACCCTGCATGGAGAGTAAGGTTGCTGAAGATAGGGCGGACACAACCCAAAACTCGGGTTAGTAATGCTTCTTAAGATTTTCCTCCTGGTGGCAATAGAGAAGAGGGTACACCTGATCCCATTCCGAACTCAGAAGTTAAGCTCTTCATCGCCGATGGTACTGCACGCAAGAGTGTGGGAGAGTAGGTCGCTGCCAGGTCTTTTTTTCATGAGGTCGGTGTCGGGCTTGGAAGGGCCTGATCTTCGGCCCATTTTGGTCCGATAGGGTGAGTCTGCTCCTCGGAAATAGCCGGTGGCTATTACCTTCGTCGCAGCTTCCCCCTCTCGAATCAAAATGGGCTCGAATCTCAAGCCCTTCCAAGCCCTCCACCGACCTCTTTTTTTCGGGCCTCTAGCTTACAGCTGGAGGCCCTTTTTTTTGCTCTGAACCAGTTCCGAATTACAAGAGGGGCGATAGGTGAACCTATTCTTGCTTTGCGGCATAAACGGGAAGCATGAGCATAAAGGGAAAAAGAGTGGTCATCACCGGCGGTGCGAGTGGCATCGGAAGGGAGATTGCCCGCGCATTCCAGAAAGAGGGCGCCGAGATTGCCCTGATCGACATCGATGGCCTTGAAGAGGCGAGGCGGGAGCTGCAGTGCTTGGCAATCGAAGCCGACCTAGCCAAGGAGGAGGCGATCGAGAGGGCCCTTGAGAGGCTTAAGGCCGAACACAGGGCTTGGGATATCCTGGTCAACAATGCTGCGATTGTGAAGCGAGGGCCTCTGTACAGCGTCAATTATCATTGCCGGTCGCGACAACTATCTTTGCCGCTTTCATGGCAGTGAGTCAGCACCTCGCTATTCTACCTGTTCCTCCTTTTTTGAGTTAGATGATTTTTCAAAGTCGCTT
>JBFWPF010000014.1:0-44850 GCA_050250135.1 Parachlamydiales bacterium
TAAGTGGGGGATTTTGAACACCTTTACCCGTCTAGGTAGGCCTGAAAGTTACGCCATTTGAATGCTATTTGACTGAGCAAGCAACAAGCCGTCATGTTGTCTAGAAACATTTATACGACAAAGCCAGCGAAATGTTCCTGTCGCCAAGCTTGTCCCAATTGAGGAAGAGCAACGGTACATTTTCGGTTGCATGAAGGGAACAATACATATTAGTGGCGATATTCTCTCCCCGATCGAGGAGGAGTGGGATGCCGATCGTTAAGCGGCTAGGCCAACAGAAGCTCCTCTTGGATACCCATGTTTGGCTTTGGCTGGCCGGCGGGCTCACTGAACTTAGCCCCTCATTTCGGAAAGCAGCTGAACAAGCAAGTGAGCGTGATCTTCTATTCGGAGCGACGATTTCGCCTTGGGAAATTGGAATGCTGGCCGCTAAGGGCCGGATCGACCTGGAGAAGGACCCCCTAGACTGGGTGGAGGAGAGCATAAGTCGATTGCGGCTTCAGCTTCTTCCTCTAACCCCTCGAGTTGCTATTCAGAGCTCTCGAATACCAGGAAATATCCACGGAGACTCCGCTGATCGCATTCTCGTCGCGTCAGCACGGGAACACAACGCCATTTTGGTTACGGCAGACAAGCAGCTTCTTGAGTTCGGAAGGGACAAGTTCATTTCGGTATATAATCCGCAAAAGACCTCCCATCGTAGCTGAGCGCCCGACGGGATGGCAGGACATCTGCAAAGCCTGCGCCAGCTGTTCATTGCCTACCCTCAAGTTGATTAAAAAATTTTACCACTGAGGGCACAGAGAAGCAATCCCAGCGTTTCCATCGCCTATACCCAACTTGCTAGTTACTAACGCCTTTTCTCCGGCGGACATTGGCTCCCAGCGCTGTTTCTTCGCCTTGGACAGGGCGCTTTGGCCCTGCCCTGCGGCTCAGAATCAGCTCTGGAAACCAATCCCCCCTCGGATAAAAGGCATTTGTAACTAGCAAGTCGGGTGCCTATCTATTGTAGCCCTAACGTAGAGCGGACTATTTTGTCCCCCGGGCCATCCCCGGGGGACAGGCTGTTTTGGCCTATTCCGGAGGAATGGGCCAAACTAGAGGCCGTGCTCCATGGACATCCGTTTTGCTTCCTACACCCCCTCTGTGCCTCTCTGTGCCTTCTGTGGTAAAATTCTGTCTAAATCGTCAGTCAGACTTTGCAGATGTCCTGGATGGGATTGTAGCGGTTAAAATCGGTTGCCATTTTCCCTACCTAAGGGTATGGTGCGGCCGAAATCGCAGGTAACCTATGGCAGGGCAAGCCTCCTCCACTCCCAAGACGATTGGTGCGAAAATTATCGCCTACAGCTGGATAGCGCTGGGGTCGTTTCTCGTTGCGGTTGCCCTTAAGCTCTTCCTCCAGCCGGCTCAGTTGATCGACGGCGGCGTGGTAGGTATTTCGATGATCTGCGCGAGCATCTTTGGGAAGCAGTACCTCTCCTACTTCCTAGTCGTGCTCAGCATCCCCTTTGTGATTCTTGCCTACAAGCAGGTGGGCAAGCGGTTTGTGATCAAGATGATCGCGGCGGTTATTCTGCTGGCCCTCTTCAGCTACCTCCTCTCAGGAATTCCCATTTTCGGAGCGACCATTTTGGAGGTGATCGTCTTTGGCGGCCTCGCCTTAGGCATAGGGGGCGGGCTGATCATCCGGATGGGGGGCGCGATCGATGGAACCGAGATCCTGGCGATCCTGATCAACAAGAAGAAGGGGTATACCATTGGGCAGATCGTCTTCTTCTTCAACATCTTTATTTTCGCCGTTGCAGGTGTGGTTGAGAGGGACTGGCACCCCGCCCTGCAGTCCTTTATGACCTACATCGTCGCCTACAAGATCATGGATACGGTCATTGTGGGCCTTGATGAGACTAAGTCGGTGACCATTATTTCGACCAACCCCCGCCACCTCTCCGATCTGCTCGTTCACGAACTGGGGCTGGGGGTAACGCTGATGTATGGCCGAGGGGGCTATACGGGTGAGGAGAAGGAGATCATCTACGTGATCGTAGAGCGTCTGCAGCTCTCCGCCCTGAAGGAGCTGATCCAGCGTGAAGATCCAGGGGCCTTTATCGCGGTCGAGAACCTGCACGAGGTGATCAGCGGTAAAGGGGATGGAACCGCCACCCGCAAGCGCCCCTCAGGAAAGCGGAAGTTCTTGGTGTAGGGGCTCCTTCCAGCGCATGCAGAAATCGGCGGGAAGGCCGAGGGCATCGAACAGCCGGCCCACAACGGCATCTTCAACCTCTTCTAGCGTCTGTGGCTTTAGGTACCAGGCAGGCATAGGCGGGAGGATCTGAACGCCCAAACGGGCAAGCTCCAGCATATTCTCGAGATGGATCGGTGAGAGGGGGGTCTCGCGCGGGACAAGGACCAGGGGGCGCCGCTCCTTAATCATCACATCGGCAGCGCGCCGAAGGAGATTATCGGCAAGGCCTAGGCGGATAGCGGCTACGCTCCCCATGCTGCACGGAACAATGGCCATCCCATCACGCCTGTTGGAGCCGCTGGCAAAGGGGGCGGTAAAGTCGTTTGGAGAATAGAGGTGGACGTTGGAGAGCCCTTCGATCCAGTGTTGAGCCCGTCCGTAATGGGAGCCAAGCTCCTCGGAGGCGGTAAGGAGGGCGGCGCGGGAGAAGACGAGGTCAACCTCATGTCCGAGTGCATTGAGCCAGTAGAGGGTCCGCCTCGCGAGGGGCATCCCCGATGCTCCCGAAATCCCTAAAACGATATGGGCCACAATAGACCTCCTAGGATGGACAGAAAGACTAGATTCGAGAAGGCGACATTGCAGCGGAAGAAGAGGCGGGTGTAGCGGCTGTGGTCCTCGCGCATAACGAGGAGGTGGAAGCGGAATAGGAGGGTGGTGAGGAGAGCTAGGCCCAGGTAGTAGAGGGGGCCCAGGTGGGCCTGGTATCCCAGGAAGAGGAGGAGGGCGATACTGAGGAGGTGGAGGAGGCGGGAGAGACGCTTGGCCTGGCTGTCGCCGAGGAGGGCAGGGATGCTGTGGAGCCCTTCGATCCGGTCGAACTGAGTATCCTGAATGGCGTAGATGATGTCGGAGGCGGAGAGGGAGCAAAAGGTGGCCCCGCCAAGGAGGAGGGCGAGGGGGCTAAAGGTGCCGGTCATCGCTAAAAAAGCCATCACGGGGCCAGCTCCAAGGATGGCGCCAAGGAGGAAGTGGCAGAGGGAGGTAAACCGCTTGGTGTAGGAGTAGAGGGCGATGAGGGTGGAGAGGACAAGGGCGCCGATAAAGAGGGCCTTGCCGAAGGAGGCGGCGATGAGGAGGAAGAGGGCGATCCCCCCCCAAGCGATCAGGGCAACCTGCCAGATGGCCATCTCTCCTCGGGGAAGGACCCGAGCTAGGGTGCGGGCGTTCTTAGCATCGATCTCCTTGTCGATCCACTCGTTAAAGGCCATCCCTGCTGTTCGCGCTGCCGTGAAACCGACGATGATGGCGATCCAGCGCCAGAGGTCCCAAGTGGGGGTAGTAATGGCAAACGGGAGAAGGGCCCCGGCAAGTGTCAGCGGCAGGACAAAAAGGGTCGATTTCAGCTTAATCAGCCGATCAAAGGTGGCGACCTTCACGGATCATCTCCAGGAGTTCAGTTGCCCTGTGCTCCCACAGGTGGGCATATTCTACCCCTTGTCGCCCCTCTTTGCCTAGCGTTTCCCAGTTTTTAAGGGCATAGGGAAGGACTTCGAGATTGTTCCAGGAATAGGTGAGGAGCCCCTTTTGCTGGGAGAGAAAGGGGGTGCTATCGGAGAGGACGGCGCAGCCCCGAAGGAGGGCATTGAGGGGGCGCTCGTGGCTTCCCTCACAGAAGGGGGGCTGCACATGGAGGACCACTTTGCTCTGGGCGATCCGCTCGAGCGTCTGGCCAAATGGGAGGGGGCCGAGGTTGTGGTGGGCAGCAGCAGCGGGGCATTGCTCCCACCCCTCCCCTACCAGGGTGACGGTGTAGCCCGCTTCGGCGACCTTTTGAAGGAGTCGCTCGCGGCGATAGGCGCGGAGGGCAAGGTCAGTGCGGGGGCGGTGGGCCTCATCGAGCAACCAATGGCCAGAGAGGGGGCTGTTGTCGGTGATCCACTCCTCCGGAAGCGCGACCTGAGGGGGCTCGTAGGTAGCGGCGAGGAGAAGATCGATAGGCCGCTCAGAGGAGCCCTCCCCCGGTGTGGCCCCATGGTAGAGGCAGGCGGTGGGAATCCCAAACCGCTCTCTCGCCCAGGCAGCAAGGCGGGGGCAAGGGAAGGTAGCCAGCTGGGGATGGGAGAGGCGGTCGGTTAGGGTGAGAGGATCGTCGATATATAGGCCAATCAGGGGAGCGCCGATCAGCTCATGGAGGGGCCTCCCCTCGACGCGAAACTCAAGGCTGTTGGCATTGAGGGCGAGGCAAGCATCGGGAGGGTGGCGGAGGAGATGGGCTATCTGATCGGCAAAGTCATCGGCAAGGGGGTCGAGGAGGGTGGCCGGCACGCCAAGGTTTTTGAAGGCGAGGGCGAGTGTGTCGATAAAGTGGGCCCCGGCGCCGTAGCGAGAACCCGATTTGAAGAGGGCGACGCTACTCGTCGCTGACAAGGGAGGCGCCCTCGGCCATCAGCGTGTCGATGTAGGCCAGGTCGTACCCCTCCCCGCTGACAAACTTGGGGTCGTTCATCATGTAGCGGTGGAACGGAATCGTCGAGCTTACCCCACCCACGTGGAACTCGGCCAAGGCCCGCTTTGCTCGCTGGATCGCCTCCTCCCGGGTTTTGCCACGGACGATCAGCTTGGCGATCATCGAGTCGTAGTGGGGAGGGATCTTGTAGCCGGTGTAGCAGGCGGTGTCGACCCGAACGTGAGGGCCCCCTGCAGGGACAAAATAGTCGATCTTGCCGGGCGTCGGGGCAAAATTGCGGCTCGGATCCTCGGCGTTGATCCGGAGCTGAATGGTGTGGCCCGTGTAGGTGACCTCTTTTTGGGTGAGGGGGAGGCTCTCCCCCATTGCTACCCGGATCTGCTCCCGGATAAGGTCGATCCCGGTGAGCTCCTCGGTCACGGTGTGCTCCACCTGGATCCGGGTGTTCATCTCCATAAAGTAGAACTGCCCGTCGCTATCGAGGAGAAACTCCACGGTGCCGACCGAGTAGTAACCCGCCTTTTTGGCGATGTTTACCGCCGCCTTCCCCATCTTCTCCCGAAGCGCGGGTGAGACCACAGGGCTAGGGGTCTCTTCGATCAATTTCTGCCGCCGCCGCTGGATCGTGCAATCCCGCTCGCCCAGGTGGATCACATTCCCCTGCTTGTCGGCCAGAATCTGGACCTCGATATGGCGGGGCTTGACGATCATCTTCTCGAGGTAGACAGCGGGGTTGCCGAAGGCGATCTCAGCCTCAGTGCGGGCGGCAACAAACCCTTTGCGCAGCTCGTCGAGATTATGGGCGATGCGGATTCCCCGGCCGCCCCCTCCCGCTACCGCCTTGATAAAGAGCGGATAGCCAAACTTCTCGGCCTCCTTCTCAGCCGCCGCGATGTCGGGAACGATCCCCTCAGAGCCGGGGATAATCGGGCAGCCGGCCGCCTTAGCGGTCGCCTTGGCCCGGGCCTTATCGCCGAGCGCCTCAATCGCGGCCGGAGAGGGTCCGATAAAGTTGACGCCGCAGCTCTCACAAATCGAGGCAAAGTGGGCATTTTCCGCAAGGAAACCGTAGCCAGGATGGATCGCATCGGCCCCTGTGATCTCGCAGGCGGAGAGGATGTTGGAAAACTTGAGGTAGGACTCGGCGGGGGGAGCCCGCCCGATGCAGATCGCCTCATCGGCAAGGATAACATGGAGGGCATCGGCCTCGACGTCGGAATAGACGGCAACCGTCTTAAGGCCGAGGTCTCGGCACGCACGGATAACCCGGACGGCGATCTCTCCCCGATTGGCGATAAGGACCTTTTTCATGTTATCCTAAAAAGTTCACTTCCAAATTCAACCGGGTCCCCATTCTTGGGGCGAACCTCGGCAATCTTTCCTGCTACCCCTGCCTTGACCTCGTTCATTACCTTCATCGCCTCAACGATGCAGACGACGGTATCTGCCGTCACGGTATCCCCCTCCTTCACAAAGGGGGCCGAGTCGGGAGATGAGGAGCGGTAGAAGGTCCCGACCATGGGTGAGGGGATCCACTTGCCGGTAGAGGCGGGCTGGCCTGCGGGGACCTCGATCGGTGAGGCGGCCGGTGCCGATGGGGCTACGTGGGCCATAGGGGCGGGCGCCGCCCTCCCCCTCATGTGCTCCAATTTGATCTCCCGCTCCCCCTCACGGATCTTAAGCTGGGCGATCTCATGGCGCCCCATCGCCTCCATCAAGGCCTCTATCTGCTCTAGGTCGATCTCCATCCTAAACCTTTTTTAATAGGGGTTAGACAACGATTTTACCAAAGGGCTATTACTGGGTCAAATCACATTAAACATTTTATTAGACACGTTGGATGAACTCCCCGGCGCGGGTGTCGACCTTGATCAGGTCCCCCACCTCGATGAACGGGGGGACCTCAATCCGGGCGCCGGTCTCCAGAATGGCGGTTTTGGTAACGGTAGAAACCCCGAGTCGGGACCTCTCCTTCTCCTCAATCTTGGCCACGTTCAGTTCAAGGAAAGGGGGGAGCTCGACCGAAAAGACGGTATCGCCGTAGAGGGTCGCCTTGAGCTGGATCCCCTCCTTAAGGTAGTCGACCCGGTCCCCGACCACCGCTGGGGGGACCTTCACCCGCTCAAGGGCATCGATATCGAGGAAGAGGTACTCCTTCCCCTCGAGGTAGAGGAACTCGAGCTGCCGCTCCGAGACTGAGACCTCCTGAACCTTTTGGGTCGGCTTAAAGTTCTTCTCGATGATCTCGTCGGTGATCAGGTCGCGCAGCTTGGTCTTGATAAAGGGATTCCCCTTCGCAGCGACCTTAACGCTCGACTCGACCCGGTAGAGTTTCCCGTCGAGGGAGATAGTCATACCGGGGCTGATAGGGTTGGCAGGGGCCATGGCGACTCCAAATGTTTTCCGAAGGATAAAGGGCTCTCCGTTAACCGGCAAGCTGGGGCGCGTAATCCAATATCTCTCCCTTTTGTCCGGTGGATATTGGCCCTGCCCTTCGACGCGAGAAACAGCTCTGAGAACCCATCTCCCCTCGGACAAAAGGTAAACCCACTGGGTTACACGCCCTGGCGATAAGCAGCCACCGCCCCCTTCATATCACGCTCCTTGAAGAGGGAGGTTCCCACCACAAAGAGGTTGGCCCCCGCTTCGTAGGCCCGCTTGGCGGTCTCAAGAGTGATCCCTCCATCAACCTGAATAGGAAAATCCCCCCTCCCCAGCTTCTGGCACTCGCTCCGCACAAAACGGATCTTCTCCAAAACCTCTTCAAGGAAAGGCTGCCCCCCAAAACCGGGATGGACCGTCATCAAAAGAAATTTATCACACAAGGGGAGGTACCTCAAGATCAGGTCGGCCGGCGTCTCGGGGTTGATCGCCAGCCCCGCCTGGATGCCGCAGGTCCGGATGTACTTCAAGATATCGGCCACATCCTCGGTCGCCTCAAGATGGATCGTGATCGCATCGGCCCCCGCCTTGACAAAGGGCTCGACGTAGTCAAGGGGGTTGTAGACCATCAGGTGGACATCCAAAAAAATACTTGTCGCTCGGTTGATGGCGGCGGCCGTGGGGGGGCCAAAGCTCAGGTTGGGGACGAAGTGGCCGTCCATAATGTCGAGGTGGAGGAAATCGGCCCCAGAGGCTTCGATCCTCTTCGCCTCTTCGGCGATCCGCCCTGCGTCGGCAGCCAGGATAGAGGGGGCAACTTGGATAGGGAGTTTCATATCGAGGAGGTTAGGAGCTCCCCCTTTTTTTGCCAAGAGAGCCCTTGAAAATAAGAGCAAGGAGAAGTACAATATCCCTCTCAACAACTAAGTGTGATGCCCATGAGTGCCGTTAGTGACAATAAAATTCTTCAGGAGATGCCCTCTTTAACCCATCTGCTGCAGTGGGACAACCAGCCCTTGTCGGAGGAGCGGGTGGGGAAGGCGACCCAATTAGCGGACGAGGCGCGCTCTCTCTACCAGAGCCAAACGACCCGATACAAATGGGCCGGTCGGTTGGGTGGGGATCGGGATTATTCGGTCGTAGACATGCGGTTTGAGATCATCAGCGGCGTCTCTACATTAGCCACTTTAGTCCTTTTTTTAGGGGGTGGGGTCAATATCCTGGGTCGGTCGATCTACTACCGGAGCTTTGACCACATCAGGAACTGTTGGAAGCGCTACTTGGGTCTGTGGTTGAGCCCAGCAGTTGTCGGGGCTTCGGCAGCCCTAGCAGTGGGCTGGGGGTATTATCAACTGAGGGATCTCCCTAAAGATCCCCATCAGGAGACGCTCGATAATTTTTCGGAAGATAGCCTGAGGCGTTCTGGAACCTACGCCCTGATGGACCAAAAGCAGTTTGTCCTTGCCTACACGGTCTGGGGGCTAAGAAAGCACTTCCTGGAGGAGGAGGGACAGAAGATCCGTAATGGGGGAAGTGTTGAGGCAATTGAAAACAACAGCAATCAAAACCTGATAGACCTCAATACAGCTCGTGATACCGCCTACTGGAAGGGGTGCTCTTACATTCACTGCAAAAACCCCAACGACATCTCCTTTTCCCTTCAACAGATGCAACCTCAATACCCTTAGGTGAAAAAATGGAGAGTGCACCACTAGTTTCCCAAGAGGGCCCTAAAGAACCAGAAAAGCCCAACCTGGCTTTGGGCGACTACGAAATCCCCCATGATCTTGCGATGCAGGTCCTTCTCCGCTACGTGGATAACTTCCATCTACCAGCCCTATGGAATGTCAGTACAGCCACCCGAAAGTTCTGCGAGTGGATTATGAAGCACGCACCAGAGCGCTTTGGCCCGACGGGGATGCCCGAGCTCATTCCCTTCGTGATCGGGACTAACGGCTTCGAACGGATGGCGGGACGGCTCCCGGTATGTGGCATGGCAAGAGACCAGGCTTTAGCGCTCTATGGAACTCAGAGAAGGCGGTATGAATGGGCCTGCAGGCTGGGTGGCCGGCGGGAGTGGCAGAGGAACGAGTTGATCAACGAAGTGCGTGACGTTACCGCCGGCCTTACCCTCGGGCTTGGCGGGATAATGGCCCTTAATATTATCGGCCGCTCTCTCTTAAACCGTAGCTTTACCCACGTCAAGACCCAGTGGAAGCGGTATCTGTTCTGGCTGGCGGTCCCCCCTGCCATCGGCATCGCCCGAGTTTGGACCCTCCATTGGGCGAATGAACAACTCGCCAAGGTCCCCTTAGATCCCCATTCCTCCCTTTCATTTGGAAGCGTGGCAAGCGATCTTCAGGTAGGAGCCTACGGGATGATGGATAGGGATCAGTTTGTCCTCGCCTCCGTCCTTAAGGCGCTAGGCGAGCGACTCGATAAGGAAGATCAGGCGGCCATCGAGAAAGCTAAATCGGAGGAGGAGAAAGAGGTCATGCGGCAGGTGAACGAGTGCGAACGCGAACCGAGGCAGAACCTCCTTGAAAAGGCCTATCGTGAGGGGTGCTACCGGATCCACTGCAAGGGGCTCATCGCCCAAGGGAATCAGCTGCCTGACTGGAACCAGTTCACCCTCGACCAAATGAGGTTTAAGTACTAACCGCTTCGTAGACCGCTCCCCTCTCTTCACGGTGGCCGATCTCGGTCCCCTCCCCCTCCCCAAGACCCAGAATCTGGAGGGGAAGGGCGTTGGCGGCCGCCAAAGCCAGGGCACGGGGGTGGATCGGACGGTGGCCCGAAAACCGCTTGAAGGCCTCATCGAAGGTTAGGGAGCGAAGGGGCTGGGCGTCGGGGTCCCGCTTGGGATCTGAGGTAAAAATCCCCCCCACATCCTTGTAGAACTCAACATCGCCCCCTAAAGCAACCGCTAAGGCCACCGCCGTCGTATCGGAGCCCCCACGGCCAAGGGTGGTGATCTCCTTGGTCTCACTCACCCCCTGAAAACCGGCGACGATGACCAGCTCCCCGCTATCAAGATGTTTTTTTAGGCGGGTGGGGCGGACATCGATGATCCGGGCATCGCTATGGCGTGGGCAGGTGATCAGCCCCGACTGGCTTCCAGTTAAGCTGATAGCGCGGGCCCCCAGCCGGGCAAGGGCCATCGCCAGGAGGGCCATGCTGATCCGCTCCCCCGCCGAAACGAGCATATCGAGTTCGCGGGGCGGCGGGGTCGGGTGGACCTTAGCCGCTAGGGCGAGAAGCTCATCGGTCACCCCCCCCATGGCGCTGACGACCGCCACGACCTGGGGGCGGCTAGCGCGGCGGCTTATGATCTGCTCGGCCAGGGCCGCATAAGAGGCGGGCTCGGTCAACAGGCCACCACCGAACTTCATCACTAAAGGTCTGGTCATTGCCTATATGTTGCATGATTTGACACTACTCTGCTACCCTTCTGCCGGAGTCGAAACCCTATAGGAAACCCATACGCAATGCCACACAAAACCTTCACCTGGGAAGATAAAAATTTCCTTAACAACGTTGATTTTCGAGAAGAGGAGCTACAGGATTTTAGGAAGCTTCTAGGTGTCGAAGAGGAGGAGAGCACCTCGTTTGCCCCCGGCTCTCTGCTCAAGGGAAGGGTGGTGGAGATTGCGAAAGACTTTGCTGTCATCGATGTCGGCCTAAAGTCGGAGGGGCTTGTCCCCGTTACCGAATTTGATCCCGCCGATCTCGCCCTCGGAACCGAGGTGGAGGTCCTTCTCGAAGCGACTGAAGATGAGGGGGGACAGATCGTCCTGAGCCGAGAAAAGGCACGCCGTCAGCGGCAGTGGGAGTATATCCTCGAGCATTGCGACGAAGGGACCATCATCACCGGAAAAATTCTGCGGAAGGTCAAGGGCGGCCTTATGGTCGACATCGGGATGGAGGCCTTCCTCCCCGGCTCCCAGATCGACAGCCGCCGCATCAAAAACCTCGACGAATTTGTCGGGAAGACCCTCGACTTCAAGATTCTTAAGATCAATATCGAGCGGAAGAATGTGGTCGTCTCGAGACGGGAGGTGCTCGAGGCAGAGCGCCTCTCCAAGAAGGCCGAACTCCTCGACACAATGGAAGTGGGCGACATCCGGAAAGGGGTGGTTAAGAACATCACCGACTTTGGGGTCTTCCTCGACCTCGATGGGATCGATGGCCTGCTCCACATCACCGACATGACCTGGAAGCGGATCCGCCACCCGAGCGAGATGGTCGAGCTTGGCCAAGAGCTCGAGGTGATGATCCTGAGCATCGACAAGGAGAAGGGGCGAATCGCCCTCGGCCTTAAGCAACGGGAGGCCAACCCTTGGGAGGAGATCGAGGCCCGCTATCCCCCTGGCAAGCGGGTTAGCGGCACCATCGTCAACCTCGTCCCCTACGGCGCCTTTATTGAGCTGGAGGAGGGAGTTGAGGGGCTGATCCACATCTCCGAAATGTCGTGGACCAAGAATATCACCGACCCTAGCGAAATCGTCCGGAAAGGGCAGCACGTTGATGCGGTCGTTCTCGCTGTGCAAAAGGACGAGGGAAAGATCTCCCTTGGGATGAAACAGGTCGAGCACAACCCTTGGGAAGATGTCCAGACCAAGTACCCCATCGGCAGAGAGGTCGACGCCGAGGTGCGAAGCCTGACCAACTACGGCGCGTTTGTGGAGCTCGAGCCCGGTGTTGATGGCCTGATCCACATCTCCGATCTCTCGTGGATCAAGAAGGTCTCCCACCCCTCCGAGCTTCTGGCGGTGGGCGATAGGGTAAAGGCGCAGATCCTCTCAGTTGACCAAGAGAGCAAGAAGATCACCCTCGGGATGAAGCAGCTCACCGAAAACCCTTGGGATTCGATCGAGAAAGATCTCCCTCCCGGTTCGATTGTCGAAGGGGCGATCACCAAAATCGCCGCCTTTGGTGCCTTCCTCGAGCTTGACAACGGCGTTGAGGCCCTCATCCACGTTACCGAGCTTTCCGATAGGCCCTTCGGGAAAGTGGAGGAGATCCTCTCCGTTGGCGATCGGGTAAAGGCAGAGGTTCTTCGCCTCGATCCCGAGAACAAGAAGATTGCGGTTTCGACCAAGGCCTTCCTCGGCGACGGGAAAGGGAAGAGCGATGAGATTGACGTGGGGGGGAGGGACTAGCCCCCTCGCGCCCTTAAATAGGTTAATTTAAGGGAAATAACCGGGGGCAACTGTTGGTCCTTAAAACGGTATGGCAGGCGACCTCTTTGCGAATCGAGGCAGATTGTCGGGATCGCGACGAAGCCCATAGCCAAAGCGCTATGGGAGAGGAGCGAGCCAGGCAAGGTGACCGATGCAGCAAGAGGGCGGTACCATGCCGTTTTGACCCCTGATTGTGACCTATCGTCCCAAGGGGGCGGCAGGGGGTGGTTAGATGGCGCGCATCGCGACGAGGCCGGGTTTGTAAACCCGGGTGAGGAGGGATAGGCGCTAGATGGCCGCCCACTGTCGGTGCCCTCGAGAGGAGAGGTCACAATCAGGGGTTTTAGGGCCGACAGCTAACTCCCGGTTTTTTTATAGGATATAGGAGCAATGAACAAAGACCTAGTTGCGATTTTTGAGTACATGGAGCGGGAGAAAGGGATTAAACGAGAGGTGATGGTGCACGCCATCGAAGAGGCCCTCGTGACCGCCGCAAAAAAGGGGATGCGGGCGGAAGCCAACGTCTCGGCCCATATCGATCCCAAAACGGGTGAGATCGAGGTCTACTGCGAAAAGGAGATCGTGGGCAAGGTCGCCCAGCCTGCAACGCAAATCGCTTTGGAAGATGCCCAAGAGCTCGATCCCGACTGCGAACTGGGTCAATTCATCGACATCGAAATGAATCCCGAAGGGTTAGGGCGGATCGCCGCACAGGCGGCCCGCCAAATCATCGGACAAAAAATCCGCTCAGCTGAGCGAGACGTGATCTACGAAGAGTATCGCCACCGAGTCGGTGAGATCGTCTCAGGGACCGTTAAACGATTCGCCCGCGGCGCTAACCTCGTGGTCGACCTGGGGAAGGTTGAAGCCCTGATGCCCGCACGCGAGTACCCCAAACTCGAACGGTATGAGGTGGGCGATCGGGTCACCGCGCTATTGATGGCCGTCCAGGATCTCGAAAATGGCGGGGCTGAGGTGATCCTCTCCCGCAATAGCCCCGACTTTGCCCGGCAACTCTTCCAGCAAGAGGTGCCCGAGGTCAGTGAAGGGGTCGTGATGATCGAGAAGATTGTCCGAATCGGCGGCTACCGAACCAAGATCGCCGTTCGAAGCTCCGATATGCGGGTCGATCCAGTAGGTACTTGTGTGGGCGTACGGGGTAACCGGGTCAAGGCGGTCGTCCGCGAGCTCAACAACGAAAAAGTTGACATCATCCCCTACTCCGATGATCCGGTCCAACTCCTCCAGAATGCCCTCGATCCGATCGAGATCCGGAAGATCGCGGTAAACGAAGAGGATCGGGTGATCTCAATCGTCGTTGAGGATGATAACTATGCCGCTGTTATCGGCCGGGGGGGGATGAATGCTCGCCTCAACGGACAGCTGATCGGCTACCAGCTCGAGGTGCAAAAGCTTGGCGAATACCAAAAGCTAATGGTCGTCACCCGGCTCGAATTGGCCGAGTCAAATAATCCTTTACTTGATGAGCGGCTCACCCTTCCAGGAATTAGTGCCCTTATTGTTGAAAACTTGATCGATGGGGGCTATGATACTCCCCGTAAGGTTTTACAGGCAGGGCCAGAAGACCTCGCCTCGATCTCAGGAATCAGCCTAGAAATGGCCGACCGGATCCTGGGGCAGGTAACCAACCACTTTGCCGAGACAGCGGCAGCAGGCGAAGAACAGAAAGAGTAGGACGTTTTGGCTAAGAATCTTAAGCTCAACATCAAGAATGCACAGATCGCTAAGGCGCTTAATGTTAAGGGCTTAAAGGAAAAACTAGCGAGCAAGGGGGAGAAGGAGGAGCCGGCCAAGAAGAGGGCGGAAGAGCCCGCTGAGGCCGAGGCCCCCCAAAAGCGGCGGGTCCGGGCACGGACCAAGTCGGCCTTTACCGCCGAAGGGCGGCAAGCAATCGAGGAGGCCTCCCCTCCCCCCCCACCCGAGCCCGAAAGTGAGGTGGAGGAGGAGGTAGCGGCGCCCCCTGTTGTTGAGGAGGTCGAGGAGGAGACGGCGACCCCTGCTCCCCGCGTTGGGGAGATCAAGCAAGCTAAGGCACCCCCTCCTAAGCCGAAGGCAGCGCCCCCCACCCCACCCCCTCCACAAGAGGAGGCGGCGGGCGATTTGCGAGGGAAGGCGAAGGGGGCCAAGGAGTTTCGCGACTTTAAGCCCAAGCGCCCCGCCATGAAGGCCTTTGACTCGCGAGACCGATATGGACTCAGCGCTGGGGAAGAGGAGGGGTGGCGGCGTAGGCGCCCCCGCAAGTCTAAAGGGGGCAGGCCGATCGATCTTGAGAAGACGATTCGCCCGACCGAGCTCTCCATCCGCCTCCCCATCTCGGTCAAGGACTTGGCCTCTGCGATGAAGCTTAAGGCCTCGGAGCTGATCACCAAGCTCTTTATGCAGGGGGTTACCCGAACCCTGAACGACCTCCTCGACGACGAGACAACGGTCCAGCTTCTTGGCCACGAGTTTGGGTGTGAGATCACCATCGACACCTCCGAGGCAGAGAGGATTCGGATCACCGATAAGACGATCCGCGAGGAGATCGCTGAGGTCGAAGAGGAGAAGTTGGTCATCAGAGCCCCTGTAGTCACCTTTATGGGCCACGTCGACCACGGGAAGACTAGCCTTATCGATCGGATCCGCTCGAGCAACGTCGCCGCCGGCGAGGCAGGGGCGATCACCCAGCACATGGGAGCCTTCCGCTGTGAGACCAAGGTGGGGCCGATCACCATCCTCGACACCCCGGGCCACGAGGCCTTTACCGCTATGCGGGCACGCGGGGCCGAAGTGACCGATGTGGTTGTCCTCGTCGTCGCTGGCGATGAGGGGATTAAGGCGCAGACGCTGGAGGCGATCCAACACGCCCGAGCAGCAGGGGTCACCATCGTGGTCGCCATCAATAAGTGTGACAAGCCTGCCTTCAATGCCGAAAACGTCTACCGGCAACTCTCCGAGGCCGAACTCCTCCCCGAAAAATGGGGCGGCAGCATCGTGACGGTCAACTGCTCGGCCCAGACGGGCGAGGGGATCGATGAGCTCCTCGAAATGATCGCCCTCCAGGCGGAGGTTCTCGAGCTTAAAGCCAATCCCCACACCCGAGCTCGGGGTACCGTCCTCGAGTCAGAGATGCACACCGGCCTCGGCGCAGTGGCCACGATCCTTGTCCAGAACGGCTCCCTGCGCCAGGGAGATGCGCTGGTCTTCGGCGACCTCTGGGGAAGGGCCCGCACGATGCAGGATGAGCATGGCGCCTCCCTACGAGAGGCTGGCCCCTCCTACCCCGTTGCGATTACCGGCCTTTCAGGCCTCCCCGAAGCGGGGAGCGAGTTTATCGTAGTCGAAAGCGAAAAGGTGGCACGGGAGATCGCCGAAGCGAGAAGCGAAGAGAGCCGGCAGAAGCGCCTTGCCCACCGCAAGCGGGCGACGACCGAGTCTTTCCTGCAGCAAGGGACCGAGGAGAAGAAGATCCTCAACCTGGTCATCCGAGCCGACGTTCAGGGCTCTTTGGAGGCCCTCAAGGCCTCGCTCGCCAAGATCGAATCGGACAAGGCCTCTCTCGAGGTGATCTTCTCCGGTGTAGGTGCGATCTCCGAATCGGATGTGCAGCTTGCCATGGCGTCGGGTGCCGTTATCCTTGGGTTCCATACTCAGGTGGAGAGCCACGCCGAGCCTCTCATCAAGCAACACAAGATTGAGGTCCGCCTCCACGATGTGATCTACCACGCCATCGACGAGGTGAAGGCGATTATGACCGGCACCCTCGACAAGATTGCTGAAGAGGAGGAGCGGGGCGTTGCCGAAATCCGAGCGGTCTTCAAGGCCTCTCAGCTTGGAAAGATCGCCGGCTGCTTGGTCACCGAAGGGACGATCCACCGCAACCACAAGATCCGCCTTGTCCGCAACGGGGAGGTAGTCTGGAAGGGGTCGCTCGCCTCGATTAAGCGGGAGGCCGACGATGTCCGCGAAGTGAAGGCGGGAGTCGAGTGTGGTATCCTTCTTGCCGGTCAAAACGATATCGCCGTCGGCGACCTGATCCAGGCCTACGAGGTCGTCTACAAAGCTCAAGAGCTATGAACCTAGCGTACGTGTTCACGAGGGGGAGTCCTCTCACTAGGGGATGCGGGTTGCAAAGACCTCAGCTTAAAGGAGGAGCTCATAGCCATAGCTATGGGCGACGACTGCAAGTTGAGAGATTTGCGACCCCCTCCCATAGGGAGAGGGCTACTCCCGTGAATATATGCAACCGATCCGGCAACTCATGAATAGGCGCCTTCTCCGCCTCAATTCCCTCCTCCGCGAAGTGATATCTGATGTGATCCGCAAAGAGGTGCGAGATCCGAGCGTCCATCCCCTCTTCACCATCACCCGCGTCGAGGTAACCAAGGATCTCGAAATGGCTAAGGTCTTTGTGAGCGTCATCGGCGAGGATGCAGAGCGCAAAATGACCGTCGACGCCCTAAATCGGGGAGCCGGCTTCATCGCCGTCGCCTCAAGCAAGCAGGTCGTTATCCGCACCTTCCCCAAGCTAGTCTTCTACGTTGACGACACCGCCGAAAAGCAGGCCCATATCATCAAGATCGCGAATGCCCTCCAGGAGGAGCGACAGGCTCGAGGGGGAGATGATGAAAACGGGTGAAGGGCTCCTCTTAGTCGACAAGCCGCGGGGCGCTACCTCCTTCACCCTCGTCCGTCTCTTGCGCCGCCTCACCAACATCCGCACCATCGGCCACGCCGGCACCCTCGACCCCTTTGCCACCGGCGTTATGGTGATGCTGATCGGACGCCCCTACACCCGCCTCTCGAATCAGTTCCTCGAACAAGACAAGGACTACGAAGCGGTCATCGAACTGGGAAAGACCACCGACACCTACGACTGCGACGGACAAGTTCTCACCACCTCCGACAAGGTCCCCTCCCCAACCGAAGTGGAGGCGGCGCTTTGCCGCTTTCAAGGGACCGTGCTCCAAACTCCTCCGATGTACTCGGCCAAGAAACAGGGGGGAAAGAAGCTCTACGAATTGGCGAGGAAGGGGATCGAGGTGGAGCGCCCTCCCCGCCCCGTGTCCCTTCATACCACCCTACTCGACTACACCTATCCCCTAATCCGCCTTCACGTTAAATGCAGCAAGGGGACCTACGTCCGCTCCATCGCCTTTGACCTGGGTGAGCAGCTCGGGTGTGGCGGCTACCTGAGGGAGCTTGTCCGCCTCCGCAGTGGCCCCTTTCGCCTGGAGGAGTGCTTAAATGGAGCCCGTCTCGAGGAGGCGGGATTCGACCTCTCTCCCTACCTCAGGAAAGAGGGATGACACCCCTGATTGCGCTTACCATTGGCTTTTTTGACGGGGTCCACCTCGGCCACCAGGCCCTCTTTAGGCGACTCTCTGAACTAGGCGAACCGGTCTGCCTTACCTTTGAAAACCACCCGCTCAGCGTGATCAGTGGCGCCCCCCCTCCCCTCCTCACCCCCACCCCCGAGCGGCTAAGGCGCATAAAAGAACAGGTCAGCCGGGTGATCTCCCTCCCCTTCACCCCCGAACTCGCCGAAATGGGGGCCGAATCCTTCATCGCGATGATCCGAAAGGAGCTCCCCTTTCGCCACCTCCTTCTCGGCCATGATGGCCGACTCGGTAAAAACCGGGAGGGGACGCCGGAGGTCCTTAGGGCCATTGGCGAGCGGGAGGGATTCACCGTCGAGTACCTGGCACCGGTGGGAGGGAAGAGCCCCGTCTCAAGCGGGAGGATCCGCCGGGCCGTTGGAGCGGGCGAGCTAGCGCTTGCAGAGAGCCTCCTTGGCCGCCCCTACACCCTTACGGGTGAGGTGATCCACGGCCCGGGCGAGGGGAGGCGGATCGGCTTCCCCACCGCCAATGTCGACCCCGCCCACCAGCTCCTCCCCCCCTTCGGCGTCTATGTCGTCACCGTCGGGGAGACAAAAGGGGTCGCCAACCTCGGCGTCGCCCCCACCCTCCACCAGCACCGCAGACCCCTCCTTGAGGTCCACCTATTCGATACCTGCGAGGATCTCTACGGCAGAGAGCTCACCGTAAGCCTCCACCACTTCCTCAGGCCTGAGCGAACCTTCGCCTCTCCCGAGGCCCTCAAGAGCCAGATTGCGGCCGACATTTCTGAGGCCCATTCCTTCTTCAAAAAAATGTAAAGATCCCGTAGAATAGGAAGGGATACATTTGGAGGACTCCATGAAAAGGGCAATTCTGTTAGCCTGTATCGCCACTGCCATCATTGGATGCCAAAAGAAGGAGTCTCTTCCTGTGAAGCCGAAGCAGAGTCTCACTCTAGCCTTTACGGGCGATCCCCGCTCACTCGATCCCCTCGTCGGAATCGATGACCCCTCTTGCCAGATCCTCGACATGATTGGAGAGGGACTCTATCGGATGGGCCCCGGAGGGAAACTCACCCCCGGCCTTGCCACCTCCCACACCGTTTCGCCCGATGGCCTCACCTACACCTTCACCCTCCGCAAGAGCACCTGGTCCAATGGCGATCCCCTTACCGCCCATGACGTCGAGGCCTCCTGGAAACGGGCTGCCCGCCCCGAACATGCCCTCGGCGCCTATTATCTGGCCGCGATTGAGAATCTTCAAGACGCACTCGAGGGGCGGGCCTCTGCCGACACCATCGGGGTCAAAGCGCTCGATGAAACGACCCTTCGGGTCCGCCTAAAGCACCCCCTTCCCACCTTTCCGGAGATGACGGCCATGTCGGCCTATTTTCCGGTCCACAGGAATGCTCGGGAGGGGATTTGCCCCAATCTCCCGATCACCAACGGCCCCTTCGTCCTCACTGTCAATGCACCCCACGACCGGATTGTGGTGAAAAAGAATGCCCGCTACTGGGACCAGCAGTCGGTAAACCTTGAGCAGATCGAAGTGGTGATCGTCCCCGACATCAATACCCAGGCCAGCCTTTTTGAGCGCGGGGAGCTCGACTGGTTTGGGGCCCCCTTCACCTACCTCCCCAACCACATGATCCCCGCACTCGACAAGCGGTATGGGATCCACGAGTGCGCATCCAGTGAGGTGGCCTGGATCTTTGTGAACACCCAGGCTCCCCCCTTCAACAATGCCAAGATGCGGCGGGCCTTTGCCTACGCGACCAACCGGGGAGCCATCTCTTCCAATCTCCTCAACAAACTCGCCCACCCCAACCAGGCCCTCCTCCCCAGGTCGATGGCGCTAACTCGCACCCCCTATTTTGAGGATGGGAACATCGTCCGAGCCCAACAGCTCTTTCACGAGGCCCTAGAGGAGATGGGGATGAGCGCCGACCAGCTCCCTCCCATCACCCTCTATAGCCGCAACTGCGACCTGAAGCACCAGATCAACCAGGCCCTCCAGGCCCAGTGGCAGGCCGCTTTTGGGATCCCGATCGAGCTCCGCAGGGAGGAGTGGAATGTCTACTACGAGCGGATCAGCCGCGGGGAATATCAGCTAGGGGCCATGAGTTGGGTCACCTCGATCGATGACCCTATCTGGTTCCTCCAAGTTTTCGATGCCCGGGATATCGGCGTTAACCGGACCCGCTGGGAAAACACAGCCTACTCCGATCTCCTTGCCAAGTCTCAAAAGGTGGTCGAAATGGCCGACCGGCAGGCGCTGATGCAGCAAGCTGAGGCGCTCTTGATGGAGGAGATGCCGGTCATCCCTCTCTTTAGCATCCGCGACGCCTACCTAAAGAGGGAGGGCCTTGAGGGGGTTTTCCTGAGCAACCTCAGCCAAGTCGACTTCAAATGGGCTAGGTGGGAGTAGACGTTCGCCCGAAGTAGCGCCGCCCCATCCAGAAGGCTAAGAAAGTAGCAGAGGCCCAAAGGAGGTGGTGCGGTGCGCCAGGCTCAGGGGGCTGCGCTGACTCAACCACTGAGGCATCTGCTGGAATGAGAGGTACACTAGGGGCCGACTTCCCCTCGGCCTCTGCCTGAGAGGGGGGCGGGGCTAGCTGGAGCTGAGAGAGCCTCTCCTCCTCCGGGGTGAAGGGCGTTAGCTTACCGATCCACTCCTCGTACTGGGTAAAGCTACCCTCTACCCATGAGAGCTTCTTGCCCTTTAGCACACCCAGATCGAATTTGGAACTGATCCAGGTGTCAGTTTCCACCCTCTTCAGAAAATCGGTAAAGACCGCTTCCAGCACCTTGGGGCCCCGCTGCTTAATCGTCTCCATGTGCTCAGGAAAGCGGATCAGGGCTTGATAGAGGGCAAGGGGATCCATCATCATCGTTAGGAAGAGCTCGTAGTAGGCCTGTCCAAGCTCAATCTTCTCAGCCGTCTGGTCAAATGCCTTTGTCACTACCTCAACCTTGTCCTGCACGTAAGTGGGGGCCTCCCGAGCCGCAAACAGAGCTCCGATTGATAGCCGAGACCCATAGAACAGAGTGAAGCTGGCGAGCCTTCGAGGGCTTAGGTCTCCCAAAGAGGGGGCGGGAGGAAGTCGTAATGACTTAGGCGTTAGTTGACTGTGTCGCTTCCGCTCATACTCCTGGCGACTCTTGTGGACCTCGATCGCCTTGTCGTAACACTCAATGGAGAGGGCGGCTACCGCCACAATCCAGACAGGTAGCAATAGGGCCTCCTTGCTTGGGATGAGCCGGCCCATTATGGGGATGTTCTTAGCTTCGTCGACGAGCTCTCCCATCTCCATCAAGTAGCTGCAGAGGATATAGTGGGAGTACCAGCGCCGAGGATTCGAGTAGAAGAGGTCGTAACGGCTACGCTCCAGTCTCCACTTGAAGTGGGTGTACCCCACCTTATTATGAAACAGCATCGGGGTAGCCAAAGAAACCAGGTCTAGCTTATCAGGATTGTACCACCTCTGCGCAGCAGAGACCGGGTTTTCCGAGATGGGGCTTGCTTTAATGTCCATGGGCAACCTCCCGCCCTCACACCATTACCTCTTAACGTTTTTTTTGCAAGAAATCAGTAGCGAGCGTCGAAGGTGACCCGCTCTGCTGTGAGCGCCTTTCCCAGCTCCTTCTGCTCCAGAGGATCGGACTTTCCCTTCACATAGACCAGGAAGGTCTTGTCAAGCTCCTCCAGATGCTCTAGACGAAGGAGGGCCGCCTTGAAATTCCCGATCTTTACCTTCTTGATCTCATGGTGACCCGTGATCCACTCGATTTCGCGAAAGAGGAGCCGCTTCCCATCCTTAACCTTGAGCTCTTTGAGTACCGAGAGCCCCTTTAGCGCCTCATCGGCCCCAACGCCCCAGGTGGCCATCGTCACTTTGGTGAGGTATTGGCATCGGCTTAAGGGATTTTCACCGTGCGGACTGGGGAAGGTGGGGAGGGAGAGGCTCTCCAGCTTTTCGGGGAGGGTAAGGAGGTCGGTGTGGGGCGTTGCATTGTCGATGCTCAGTTCGGTGATCGGAAGCTGCACCACCCTCTTCATCGCCTCTCCAGTGACGAGCTGAAGGTGGAGGGACTGCACCGTTTTGAGCCCCTCTACCTTCTGAGGAAGGGTGAGTAGGGTAAGGCGCTTGGTCTTCGGCGGAAGGGTCACCTCGGAGAGGACACTATTCTTCAAAGAGAGGGTTTTGAGGCTCTGCAGTTCCGCTAGGGGGGCCTCTTTTCCCACCAGTGAGAGCCTTTTCAGGTGAGGTCCCACAAGCTTCCAGTCGACCCCTTCGCCATTGCACCCCTTTATGCCCCGCGCTAGCGACTCCGCAATCCCCTTTTCTTCCCACCCCCTCCACGCCCGAATCCCCGAAAAGTAGGCGCCGGCTGCGGCCGAAGCAAAGGTAGTTCCTAGCGCCGTCGGCAAAGCAACCGTAAGCCCCCACCGCCGCCAGAGAAGCACAGCGATCATGAGGAGGCTTCCTACCCCCACGCCCATCGCCACCCGCCCCAAGAGGAGGTAGCGCTCCCGCTCCCCCTTCAGAGCAGCACCCCGTTTCGCCAGCAGCTTGAAATTGGCCGAAACACTCCCTTGAGCATATTTGAGACCGATGGGGGCAAGCGAGCCATATTCTCCAAAAAGGTGGGCCCCATGCTCAGGGAGGTTCTCCGAAACCCCCTTGGTGGTGCTCCCCTTTAGCTCCTTCGCAAAGCGCTCCCTTAGCTTTTTGCTCGCCGATTCCGCGCGATCCTGAGCCCACCGGAGGCGAGCATGAGCGATCCCCTGTAAGAGTAGGGCTCCAATGGTCAGATAGGAGGCGCGGATGATCCGGACCGAGTCGAGAGCCCTCAGCCCATTGCTCAGCAATCGTCCCCCACCCAGGTGGAGCAAGATCGCCGCTGCCGCACACAGCTTGTACTCGGTCAGCCGCCCGTCTGCCTCGGCCGCCGCCCCTTTTACCTTCGCGGCGACCTTCTGAAATTTCCCATACCCGACATCACGGACTTGCACCGGCATGGGACCCCTCCAGTTCGTAGAGGGTACACTCCAGCCCCCCATTCAATACCGGCGTTGCCTGCACAAGCGGGAGGGAAATATGATCACTTGCCCCCTCCCAACCGCTTAGAATCAGAGCAAGATGGGCCTCGCTACGTCTGATAAAATCCTGCAGCTCGCGATAGAGCGGCGGGAGGTCACCCCCCAAACGGATCCCGTAAGGGGGGTTAGCCACTACCAGATCGGCCTTCACAGTCTCCCGCTGAAACTCCCCATAGCGGACCTCAACCCGCCGACCAATCCCTGCCCCTTGCAAGTTGGCCTTGCAGGCCGCTACCGCCTCACCCGACTTGTCGATCCCCACTAACCTGCCAGGCAGGGGGCGTCTAGCCCCATCCCACTCGGCCCGCCGCCCCTCCCACCCCTTCTGGTCAAAACCGGGGAGCCGCTGAAAGCCCCAACCGGTTCGAAAGAAACCAGCCGGCATATGGGAGCCGATCATAGCCGCCTCGATGAGGAGGGTGCCGCTCCCGCAGCAGGGATCGCAAAGAACCTCTTCCCCCGTGTAGCCCGCTACCATCAGCATACCGGCCGCAAGGCTCTCCTGGACGGGCGCTCGGACCGACTCCCGCCGGTAGCCCCGCTTATATAAGGGGACCCGGGAGGTGTCGTAGTAGAGGACCGCCCGCTCCCCGTCGAGGTGGAGGGCGAGCTGAACATCGGGGGTCTTCCGGTCGACGCTCGGCCGCCACCCCCCCTCCTCCCTCAGCCTGTCGCATAGCCCATCCTTCACTACCTGAGCCGAAAACTGGGTGTTGCGCAGCTCATCGGTCACCCCGTTCACATCGACCGCCACCGTCCACCCCTGCTTGAGGTAGGGGCCCCACTCAAACCCCCGCGCCCCCTCATAAAGTTCTTTTTTTGTTTTACAGGGAAAGGCGGCGAGGGGGAGGAGGACCCGGTGGGCCATCCGGAGGCGGTAGTTGAGCGTTTCGATGACCTCTTGCCCCTTTTCGGCCACGTAGGCCCCGCCCCATCCCCCTTTGGCTTCATACCCAAGCGACTCGATTTCAGCCACTAGCAGCGAATCGAGGCCAGGGATTGAGGTAACAAATAGGGGCACATCTTGAGTCATAGGGAAGAAATTATACTCCCTTTCCTGTTTATCCGGTATCCCGGACAATCCGAAGCCTAACCTTGGATTATCCCATTGACAAATGCTCACAGATTGGGATAATCGGTAGTATAACCTTGGATTGTCCGGGATTTGATCATGTACAAGCGAGAGATAGAGGCTGAGTTAGAGGAACTTGCGAAGGGATACCCCGTGATTACCGTCACAGGTCCTCGGCAATCTGGCAAGACCACCCTTGTCAAACAGGTCTTCCCTGACAAGCCCTATGTCAACCTGGAGGACCCTGAGGCTCTCGCTGTAGCGGTCAATGACCCCCGTGCCTTTCTCCGCCGCTTTCCAAAAGGGGCTATCCTGGACGAGATCCAGCAGGCCCCCCGCCTCCTCTCTTACATCCAAGTGATCGTGGACGAGGCAGGGCAAATGGGGATGTTCATCCTTACGGGGAGCCACCAACTCCGCTTGCATGAGAGCGTTACCCAGTCGCTTGCCGGCCGAACCGCCCTCCTCTTCCTCCTTCCCCTTTCCCTCTCCGAACTCACCCAATCAGGAATCGAGCTTTCCCTCGACGAGGCCCTCTACACTGGCGGCTATCCTGGAATCTATAGTCGACGCCTCACCCCTACCCGAACCTATCGGAATTACTTCCAAACCTACATTCAAAGGGACCTTCACCAACTGATGCACGTAAAGGACCTCACCCAGTTTAAGCGCTTTGTCGGGCTGTGCGCCGGCCGGATTGGGCAGCTCGTCAACTATGACAGCCTTGCTGGAGATGTCGGGGTATCGCCCGCTACCGTTCGGGAATGGCTCTCGATCCTCGAGGCCTCCTTTATCATTATCCGGCTCCAGCCCTACCATGAGAATTTCGGCAGGCGGATCATTAAATCACCCAAGCTCTATTTTACCGATGTTGGACTCGCCTGCTACCTGCTAGGGATCAAGAATACCACCCACGTCGCCCGCGATCCCTTGAGGGGCAATCTCATCGAGAACCTTGTCCTTCTCGAATTGATGAAAACGCGACTTAACCGGGGCTTAGACCCCCACCTTTTCTACTGGCGCGATGCCCATGGGAACGAGGTCGACTTTCTGTTCCAAGATGCCCGGGAGCTTATCGCCATAGAGGTGAAGGGGGCCCAAACCTACAATCAGCGCCTTGCAAAGGGCCTTCTCTCCTTTCAAGACCTGGTCGGAAAGCGGTGCCCCAAAGCCTACCTGATCTATGCTGGAGAGCAAGAGCAAGCCGTTGGGGAAATCGAACTTATCAACTACAAGCAAGCAGGAAGGGTGCTCAGCCCCTATGATTAATTATGGAGGAAGTGGATCACGTCGCCATCCTTGACGAGGTACTCCTTCCCCTCAGAGCGGAGAAGCCCTTTTGCACGGGCGCCCGCCGTTCCGTTGCAGGCGATAAAGTCGTCGTACCCGCACACCTCAGCCCGGATAAACCCCTTCTGGATATCGGTGTGGATCTTGCCGGCCGCTTCAGGAGCAGTCGCCCCCTTTTGAACCGTCCAGGCCCGGGTCTCCTGCTCACCCGTGGTGAGGAAAGTGATCAGGCCAAGCATCTGGTAAGAGGCGCGGATGAGCCGGTTAAGCCCCGGCTCAGAAAGCCCCACATCGGCAAGAAACTCACGGGCCTCCGCCTCTTCAAGTTGCGCAATCTCCGACTCAAGCTTGTTGCAGATCGTAACGACCTGATTGTTCTCTTTTAGGGCATGCTCCCGAACCCGCTCAACGTGGCGGTTCTCCATCGAAGGGAGATCGCCCTCACCAACGTTAGCAACGTACAGGGTCGGCTTGGCCGTTAGGAAAGGATAGCCCCGAATCGCCTCTAGCTCATCATCGGACAGGGAGAGGGCGCGGACCGGCTGATTGTCGGAGAGGTGCCTTTCGATCCTCTGCAGCGCCTCTTGCGTGCGCGCCATCTCCTTAGAACCGCGAGCCTGGCGGGCCAGTTTGGGGAGGGCATTTTGGATCATCTGGAGGTCGGCCAGGATCAGCTCCAGCTCAATCGTCTCAATATCCCCAATCGGGTCGACCATCCCCGCCACATGGACCACATCGGCCTCCTCAAAGCACCGCACCACATGGACAATCGCATCGGTCTCTCGGATATTAGCTAAAAATTTATTGCCCAGCCCCTCCCCCTCGGCCGCCCCTTTGACAAGGCCAGCGATGTCGACAAACTCGATGGTGGTGGGGAGGATCTGGCGACTTTTAGAGATGGCGGCTAGCTTGGCCAGGCGGGGATCGGGGACGAGGACGACCCCCACATTGGGGTCGATGGTGCAAAAAGGGTAGTTTTCGGCAGGAGCCCCCTTCTGCGTCAGCGCGTTAAATAGGGTCGACTTCCCCACGTTGGGGAGGCCGACAATTCCACATGCAAGCTTGGCCATAAGGGGAGAGTATAGCATAGTGTTGGGTAAAACAGCTACGGGGAAGGTCAATTAGTGGCCGAGAAAAGCGAAAAGGCGACCCCGAAAAAGCTGCGGGATGCCCGGAAAAAGGGGCAGGTCGCCAAGTCGCAAGACTTTCCCGCAGCGTTTACCTTTGCGGTCTCCCTCTTCCTGTTGGTGGCCTTCTCCCACTACACCTTCAATAAGCTGACAGGCTTTATGGTGGCGATGTTCGAGTATGGCCCCCGGGTCGATGTCAAGGGGGCTCTCGGCATCCTCGGTAAGGACCTGCTCGGCCTTATCCTGGCGGTGAGTTTGCCGATCACCGGCCTTGTTTCGGCGGTGGGTGTGATCGTCAACTTCCTGATCATCGGCCCCCTCTTCTCGGTCCAGGCGATGAAACCGGACATCAAAAAGCTCGACCCGATCCAGGGACTTCGTCAGAAGTTTAAGATGAAGACCGTGGTCGAGCTGATCAAGTCGCTGCTTAAGATCACGATCGCCGCGATCATCATCTACTTTGTGGTGAAGGGGGATATCCAGAGCATCATCAACACCGCCGCCCTCACCCCCCTCGAATCGGCCTATGTCGTGGCCGACTTTTTGAAAAAGGTGGCAATCCGGGTGGGGATCTTCTTTCTCGCCGTCGGGGTCTTTGACCTCGCCTACCAGAAGCGGGTCTTTGCCAAAGAGATGAAGATGGAAAAGTTCGAGGTCAAGCAGGAGTACAAGGACATTGAGGGGGATCCCCAGATCAAGGGACGCCGCCGCCAGATCGCCCAGGAGATCGCCTACGACGAGGGGCCGAGGGCCGCCCGCCGCGCTAAGGCCGTCGTCTCCAACCCCGAACACATCGCCGTTGCGCTGGGTTATGAGATGGAGGAGAACCCGGCCCCCTATATCCTGACCATGGGGGTGGGGCCGATAGCCGATGCGATCATCCGGATCGCTGAGGAGTACAATGTCCCGATTATGCGGAATGTAGGGCTAGCGCGACAATTGATTGCACAAGGAGCGGTAAACCACTATATTCCTGAAGACACTTACGAAGCGGTGGCCGAAATCCTCCGCTGGGTGATTGCACTGGAGCAGAAGTGAAGAAGGCTTTCGGGTCGGTATTAGGGTTTTTGGGTAGCGACAGGGCGCTAAGGAGCATCACCCGCTCGAGCGACATCGTTCTCGCCCTCTTTATCGTCGGCATCGTGATGATGATCGTGATCCGGGTCTCCCCTCACGTCATCGACCTGCTGATCGGGGTTAACCTCACCATTGCGATCGCCCTCCTCATGATCGCCCTCTACATCCCCTCGGCGGTCCACCTCTCGATCTTCCCCTCCCTCCTTCTGGTCACCACCCTCTTTCGCCTCGGGATCAACATCGCCTCAACCCGCCTGATCCTCCTCCAGGCCTTCGCCGGCTACATCATCCAGGCCTTTGGTACCTTCGTTGTCGGTGGCAACTATGTCGTTGGGGGTGTGATCTTTTTGATCATTACCCTCGTCCAGTTCATCGTGATCGTTAAAGGTGCCGAACGGGTAGCCGAGGTTGCCGCCCGCTTTAGCCTCGATGGGATGCCGGGTAAACAGATGGCGATCGATGCCGACCTGCGGGCCGGGATGATCGACTCCCAGACCGCCCGCCGCCTCCGAGCTGGCCTGCAAAAGGAGAGCCAGCTCTACGGCGCCATGGATGGTGCCATGAAGTTTGTCAAAGGGGATGCGATCGCCGGTATTGTGATCACCCTGATCAACATCGTCGGCGGCCTGATCATCGGCGTCACCCAAAAGGGGATGAGCGCCCTCCAGGCGGCCCAGGTCTACTCCCTCCTCTCGATCGGGGATGGCCTCGTCTCCCAGATCCCCGCCCTCCTCATCGCCCTTACCGCCGGTATCGTCACCACCCGGGTCTCCTCCGATAAGGAGGGGGAGGCCAACCTCGGCGCCGACCTCGCCTCCCAGCTCCTCAGCCAGCCCAAAGCCCTGATGATTGCAGCCGGCGTTGTCTTCCTGATGGGGTGGGTCCCCGGCTTCCCCAAGATCGTCTTCTTCCCCATGTCGGCCGTTCTAGGGTCTATCGCCTACAGCCTCTATGCTAACGCCCGCAAGGCCAAGCAGCGGACCGCCGATCGGGAGGCGGGCGCCGCCATCTCAACCGAGGTCGAGGGGCACGCCATGATCCGCGGTAAGGGGGATGAGTATGCCCTTACCCTCCCCATCATCCTTGAGATCGGCCCTACCCTCTCCCGCCTCGTCAAGCGCTCCCGTCCTGGCATGGGGCTTATCGAGGATATGATCCCCCGGATGCGGCAGGCCCTCTACCACGACATGGGGGTCCGTTTCCCGGGCGTCCATGTGCGCACCGACTCCCCCTCCCTCGGCAATGGGGAGTACCGCTTCCTCCTCAACGAGGTTCCCGTCGTTCGCGGCAAAGTTCTCGAAGAGCACCTCCTCACCAACGAATCGGAGGAGAACCTGCGCCACTACAACATCCCCTTCACCAGCTACAAGAACACCCTTGGCATGCCCGCTCTTTGGGTTGATAAAAAGGCCCAGCCCCTCCTCGACAAGGCAGGGATCAAGTACTGGAAGCCCCTTGAGGTGATCATCCTCCACCTCTCCTATTTCTTCCGCAGCTATGCCGGCGAGTTTGTCGGGATCCAAGAGGTTCGGGCGATGCTCGAGTTTATCGAAAAGTCGTTCCCCGACCTTACCAAGGAGGTCACCCGCCTTATCCCCCTCCAGAAGCTGACCGAGATCTTCAAGCGCCTTGTTCAGGAGCAGGTCTCGGTCAAGGACCTGCGCACCATCCTCGAGTCCCTTTCCGAGTGGGCCCAGTCGGAGAAGGATACCGTCCTCCTTACCGAGTATGTCCGCTCCAGCCTTAAGCGCTACATCAGCTACAAACACTCCCAAGGCCAATCAAGCCTTTCGGTCTATCTCCTCGACCCCGAGATCGAGGACATCGTCCGGGGTGCTATCAAGCAGACCTCGGCCGGCTCCTACCTTGCCCTCGACCCCGATTCGGTCCAGCTCATCCTCTCGGCTATGCGGAAAGTGATTGTCCCCCCCCCCCCTGGCGGGCAGCCCCCTGTCCTCATCACCGCCATCGACGTACGCCGCTTCGTCCGCAAGCTAATCGAGATGGAGTTCCCGGATGTTTCGGTGCTCTCCTACCAAGAAATTGTTCCCGAGATTCAGATCCAGCCCCTCGGCCGCATCCAACTCGGCTAATAGCCCAAGCGCATCAAGGTGGAGTCCCCGACGTCTCGGTGCTCTGGCATTGGAGCGCTAGATTAGCCCTGCTCAGTGGCTTGCTTGTAAGCGTCAATCCGTTTTTGCAGGGTCGAGGTGGGGGCCGCCGGCCTCCAGGTCTTAGCGGGGGCAGCCAGCTTACTGACCGCAGGGGTAGGGGCCGCTTTCGGTGTTGCAGGAGTAGGGGCCACTGGGCGGTGTTGCAGGAAGAGGGTGGGTTGGGGGTAGGGGTAATGCGGTGGCGCTCCGCTGCGGTTTCTTCAGCAAGGGAGAGTGGGGAAAGGCCTTCCTGGAGGCAAAGGGATCCGAGAGGAGCTTCTCAGGCCCATTAGGGATAGTTAAGAGCTCCTTAACGGCCGGATACAGCGTGCTCCACCGAGACATCAGCACACAAACGCGTTGCGTAAGACGGGTTTTGAGGTCCATGTTCGCTATCAGCTCCTTGGCATCAAGGAGGGCACGCTTTACGTTCCTTTCCCAGACCGCGCTGATCTTTCCCTCATTGATGGCCTTCTCAGCGACGAGGCTAGCTACCTGCGTCAAATACCCTTCGAGGCTCCCAAGCGACTTTCGCTGCTCTACAGAGGGCTTAAGTGCATCCAGCTCGATCAACAAATCGAGGGTGCGGAGGATAAAGGGATCGGAGTCATCAAGATCTCGCCGCAGAATGTCATGGAACCACTGGTTGCCGGCCCAATTGGGAAGGGAGGCTGTCCAGATCGATTCACAGGCGATCTCCCTTCGAAAAAGGGCGACCTCGATCTTCTCAAAGTCGGCAAACTTGGGGTAATTGGCCTCTTGGGTATTAAGGGTTCTCAACAACTTACGGAAGGCACCGAAGCAGGGCCCCACCTGTAGTTCGTAGAACCCATCCCTCTTGAGATTCTGGCTCAGTTCGGTGCATGCCCTATCGAGAGTGGCGATCGGCACCAAGAGCTTTTTTGCCTCCGGCAATTTTGCACACAACGTCTGTAGGAGCTGCTTGAGCTCGCCTGAAGCCTTATTAAACTGAGCCTCTCCCCCCTTTGCTTTCTGGAGCTGCTGATAGGGAAAGATCTTAGCGGCTAACGTAATCTCCATACTACCCCTGATTGCGTCAGGTCGAAAATAGGGCCGCCTAGAATTTGCCTCAACAAAAAAGGGACTTGCACTCGCTAGCCCCTCCCCTATATGGTAAGGAAAAAGTTTGCTTACTATTTATGACCGATTCAGGGGGGGTCTGCCCCACCGACCAGGCGATTGCAGCGGCTCTCCGGAGCCAGCGGACCGAGGCCAAGCAAAAGCTGGCCGGTCAGTTGGCGGCAAGGCGCGCTATGAAGGGGGAGATGGAGGAGGCCTTCAACCCCTTTTCAGCCGATAAAAAGGCCCAGTTTAAGGCGCTAGCCGAGCGGAGGCGAGAGCTGAGTCGGGAGGAGCAAATGGTCGGCCAAAGGGTTCAGGCGAAGGGAGAGGCCGACTCAGCTGCCGACCAGAAGCAGAACCTAAACCCCGAGCTGAACAAGGACCAGCTGCTCAGGCTGCTGGAGTACCTGATGGGGCGGGGGCTAACCGACCCGGAGGCCCTCTTAGAAGAGGTCCTTAAGGTCTTCCCCGACCCCTCCCTTGCCGACGAGGCCCTCGACTTCTTGCTGGAGACCACAGAGGGGGACCTCCAGGAGACGGTCCATGCGGCCCGGGGGCTGCTGAACGAGCGGATGGGGCGGGAGGTGGCGGCGGGGCGGAACATTGCAGCCGAGGCGCGGGGCTACAGCGAGAGGGGGCTGGGGACGGCGACCGAGCTGCGCGACCTCTACCGCGACATCACCGGAAATCCCCGCGACCACAACACCCTCTTTCGGGAGCTTGCGGCTCAGTACAAGTTTGAGCAGCTGCGGGATGTGATCGACTTTCTCCTCCATTCTCTGGGCGCCGACCTGCGGGCCAAGGGCCCCTCGATTTCGCGCGGCGAGCTCTACCGGCTGATGACCGAGGCGAGGGTCCTGCAGTCCATACTCCAGATCTACCTCTTCTTCCAAGGGAGAGAGGGGATGATCGCCCGGCTAATGGCGGAGATCGGCTACGTCCCCCCCGAGGAGCTCGACTTCCAAACGCTCTCCCGCACCTTTGTCGAGCTGGTCGATGAGCGCTACCCCTCGGCTGCCAAGCTCTATTCCCTAGCTAGAGAACTGGGGATCTCCGAAGAGGTGGCGGCGCAGATCGTGATCTTCTCCCAGTTCCGGGACGCGATCCGGGGCGTGGCTCCGCGAATCTACCGCTCCCTCCAGCACCGGTATGAGCTCCTGATGGCCATCATCGAGGCGCTCGAGGAGCTGGAGACAAAGCTAGAAGAGGAGGAGGAAGAGGGTGGACTTTAAGCAGCTCCTCTCCGAACTCAGTGAGGTAATGGGCGCTCCCCTTGCTCCCGACGAACATGGGGAGTGTCTGCTGGAGCTTACCAAAGGGCCCCAGGTCCACCTCAGCCCTGAAGGGGGGAAGGTGGTGATCGCGATGAAAATCGGCACTATCTCCCCCGGCCCCGGAAGGGCCAACTTCTTCCGAGCGATGCTGATCGCCAACGGCCGCCCCTACCCCCGCTTTGGGGATTTCTCCTACGGCAAAACCCTCGACCAGGTGGTCCTGACCGAGGCGATCCCGATGGAGGAGCTGAATGGAGAGCAGCTCGCCGGCTGGATCTTCTCGCTAGTCGAGCAGGGGGAAAAGTGGCAGGAGGCCATTAAAGCGGGGAGGGTTCCGTAATGGAGGTGCCCCATCCCCTCCCCTACGCCTCCGTTGAAGAGGAGCTCTACGCAAGCGAAGCGGGAGAACACTGGCGCCGCATTGGCACCGATCCCCACCATGGGATCGTCGTCCCCCTCTTCTCCCTCCGCTCCACCACCAGCTGCGGCATCGGGGAGTTTACCGACCTCCTCCCCCTCATCGAGCTCTGCGCTAAGTGCAAGATGGATATCATTCAGCTCCTCCCGATCAACGACACCGGCCTCGACGCTAGCCCCTACGCCGCCCTCAGCGCCTTTGCCCTTAACCCCATCTACTTGGGTCTCGACGCCCTCCCCTACCTCGACGATGAGGACAGATCCCACCCCGCCTATGGGGAGCTTAAGGACTACAATGGCGGGACCCGGATCGCCTACCCCGAGGTCCGCCACCTCAAGATGGCCTTCCTGCGCGCCTATTGCCAGCGGCACAAGGAGCGGCTCCTAGCCGAGCCCGACTACCGCCACTATGTTCAAAGCAGCCCGTGGCTCCCCGACTACGCCCTCTTTAGCGCCCTCCACCGAAAAAACCTCCACCGCGGGTGGGAGAGCTGGCCCGAGCGGGAGCAAAACCCCTCCCAGGAAAACCTCCAGGCCCTCCAACGGGAGCACCGGGAGGAGGCGACCTTCCACCAGCTCCTCCAGTACCTGTGCGACCGGCAGATGGGTTATGTGCGCCACGTTGCGGACAAGGCCAAGGTTCTCCTGATGGGGGATGTGCCGATCCTCGTTGGCCGAGACAGCTGCGATGTCTGGCGCCACCGCGACTACTTTAACCTCGACCTGGTCGCCGGCGCCCCTCCCGATGTCTACACCGCCGACGGGCAAAACTGGGGCCTCCCCTGCTACCAATGGGAGGTCCTCGAAGCTGATAACTTCCGCTGGTGGGAGGAGCGGCTTAGCGTTGTGGCCCGCCATTTCCACCTCTACCGGGTCGACCACATCATCGGCTTCTTCCGCATCTGGGCGATCCCCTTCAAGCAGCCGGCCAGCGAGGGGGTCTTTACCCCAGGGGTCTTTCCCGACTGGTACGAGCAGGGGGTCAAGCTCATGCGGATGCTCCTATCCAAATCGCCCCTCCTCCCCATCGGCGAGGACCTAGGGGTAATCCCCCCTGTCGTCCGCCGCACCCTCGCCCTCCTCGGCATCCCTGGCACCAAGGTCCTCCGGTGGGAGCGGTGGCCCGAGGGGCACGGCCCCTTTACTCCCCAAAGGAGCTATCCCCACGCCAGCCTTACCACCCTCTCGACCCACGACGCCGAGAACATGCGCCTCTACTGGCAGCGCTACCCGGGTGACTCCCGAGAACTTGCCCACTTCCTAAACCTCAAGTGGGAGCGGGTCCTCCCTACCGACCACCTCGCCCAGATCCTCAAGTGGAGCCATGCAACGAGCAGCCTCTTCCACGTCAACCCCATCCAAGAGTACCTCGCCTTAGAGCCCGACTTTACCTCGCGCTCGCTCGAGCGGGAGCGGGTCAACCTCCCCGGCACCCTCTCGATCCTCAACTGGTCCTGGCGCCTCCCCTGCCCCATCGAGACCCTCCTCCACCACCCCACCTTCTCCAAAAAGGTGGCCGATTTATTGCCAAATTAAATTTTAAACTACTGTTTACTTTATTTCTGGAAGGGGTTATCTTAGTGGCCTTAATGGAGGGAGAAATCACCATGGCGCTACCAACAACCATCAAACCCCAAGGGGTATACCAGACGCTGGAAGCCGAAAATAAGATGCTTACCTTCCACTCCCCTTTCCTTAAGGTTGGTGGGGGCCTTTTGATTGGCGCTGTAGGGGCCTTTGCTCTAACCGCCTACGGGAAGCTCCCCAAATGGGCAGGTTGGCCCGTCACCGTACTCACCGGTTTGGTGGGAGGAGCCAGTGCCCTATTAGGCTTTGGCGCGTGGGACGTGTACCGGAACCAACGAGCTGAAATGGAAAAGGAGCTAAAGCGGCCGGCACCTCTTTGGCCCCTCCCCTCGCTCAAAGAGTTGAGTGAGATTGAGGCGCCCTCGCCTGACGTTGCCCTCCTCCAATCCCTTATTCCGCAGACCCAGCCCCAGCTGCCCCCCAAGATTGAGGAGAGCCTCCTCCATTGGACCGAGGTGCATGCCGCCGTGTTCCTCAAGAATCGAGAGTTTTATGACGCTAAGCGCCTCTACTATCACCTCACCGCTCTACACAACCCCGAACTTGAGACCTACATGACCGCATGGCAGGTTGAGCCGGGCTCCCGACTCCATGGTGTCGAGAAGGGCCCGATTCCCGAGCTAAATTAACACAATACAGGGGGACCTGATGAGCCAAATTAATCTTAATCGATACGAGAAGGCTGAATATTTTATAGCGGTAAACCACCTCTACCGAAATAGCCTTCCAATAAATTATCAGCGGTTGGGCCTATGGGCAGCCGGCTGGGGGCTACTCTCCGGACTTTGCGCCTACAAGGGATGGCTCTCAAAGCCAACAGCGGTCATCCTCTTTGGAGCAGGGAGCAGCCTGCCGCTACTGGCCAACTGGGCCATTCCCTCCTACCTGAGAAGCAAGGCAAATGTGCCCGATAGCTTCCTAGAAGAGAGCCATAAGTCTATGGGAAAGGCTCACACCTGGATGCCTCCCGGCCTCAAAAAGGTGGCCGAGCTGCGGCAAGAGGCGGTCACATCCCGCATGAGAAGAGAACATGAGCAGGTTGTTGAAAATTGTGAGCTTGCCGCTCTGCCCGAAATCCCCCCATCACAGCCCCCACTGCCCACTCATGCCGTGGCCAGTCTAGAAAAGTTGAAGGGAGAGGGGGAATCTTCCCAGTTTGACGTTGAGCTCATCGGCATTGTCGAATCCTGGGCCCAAGTCTTCTTGAAGGAGAGAGTGTTGGTGGCTGATCCCATAGCCAGGAGCCCGCAGTATAATACTGCCGTTTCCCACCTTGTGTGGGTATTGAACTCCTCAAGGACCCCAAGAGCAAAAAAGGGCCCGACCAGGCAGCTGTAGACTACGCAAACAGAGCGAAGAGGCTTGCAACCCTCGTTTAGGTCCTTGCAAAACGGAAGGGGAGCCCCTAGAGTGGGGAGATGTTTGCTCTCCTCTTAGCACTCGGCGCTGCCCTCCCCTCCCCCGAGGGGCTCTATCATAGCCTCGACCCCCACTCGGTCTCGGAGCAGCTCGCCTTCTACGAGCTCTACCCTACCTCGCGAGAGGGGCAGATGGCCGGTGAGCGGGTCTGCCAACTCCTCGGCATCACCGACCCCTCCTCTAGCGTCGGCCTGAGCACCCTTCCGCTAGCCAAACTGGCCGACCTCTTTGCCAAACAACGCTTCGATCTGGGCGCCAAGCTCTCGGCAGAAGAGCGCCGGTTTATCGAGGGGTTGGCTCGGCATTTGCCCAACCGGAAGCTCAAAGGGCACGGTTGCTGGACCGAAAGGGAGGTGCTCGAGCTGAGCGCTGAAGAGGTCGACCTCTCTCGGGGCCTTTTGATCAGCCTCATGGGTGAGGGGGCGCGCGAGGAGATCGCCTCCTACGAGGCGGGACTCGACCTGATGGCCCTCCAGGTACTCGCTAGAGCGCCGCTCGGATCCCTTCCTCAAGAGAAGATCGAGGCGCTCAATCACCTGATCTTTAAGCAGCTTGGGCTGCGGTTTCCGCCTCACTCCTTGTATGCCAAGGAGATCGACCTCTACACCTTCCTCCCGGCGATCCTCGACTCCCACCGCGGGGTCTGCCTCGGGGTCTCGACCTTGTACCTGTGCCTGGCGCAGCGGGTGGGACTGCCGCTCGAGATCATCACCCCCCCTGGCCACATCTATGTCCGCTACCGAGAGGGGGAGCGGGTGATCAATATCGAGACGACGGCACGGGGGATCCATGTCCCGACAGCGGTTTATAAAGGGGCAACGGGGGCTGAACTCAAGGTGCGCGACATGAAGGAGACGGTGGGGCTTACCTTCTTCAACCAGGCGGGGGCCCTTTGGCACAATGGGAAAGCCAAGGAGGCGATCGCCGCCTATGAAAAGGCCCTCCTCTACACCCCCGATGATCCGCTGACACTTGAGCTGCTCGCCTACTGCAAGTGGAGCGCCGGAGAGGAGCGGGAGGCCCGGGTCGTTCTCCAGCGGGCCCAAAAGCTGGGGATCGTGGGGCGGGGGGCCGACCGGACGCTGGCGGAGGATCTTCTCGCAGGAAAGGTTGATGGGGAGGGGGTGGCAGCGATCTTTCAGCAGGTCGATGAGGCGAGGGAGTCGATTGTGGCCAAACAGGAGCGGATCGGCAAGGTCCTCGCCCGCTATCCCGAATTTAGGGCGGGCTGGTTCCACCTCGCCGTCACCTATCTGCAGCTCTCCCGCCATAAGGAGGCGCAAAGTGCCCTCACCCGCTGCCAAGAGCTCTGCCCCGACGACCCGACCGTCGCCTATTACCTCGCCGTGCTGAACTTTGAGCGGCTGAATTACCCCAACGCCTGGGCTCAGCTCAAGCGGGCCGAGGGGCTTGCCGAGGGAGAGCTCCCCCGCCCCCTTAAGAGTCTCCGGCTCGAGCTAAAACGGACCGCCCCCGAATGAGCGATACCTTCTGGATCTTGTTGGGGATCGCCTTCCTCTACGGGGGGGCAGAGGGGCTGGTTCATGGGGCCTACCGCGTTGCGATCCGCCTCGGGATGACCCCCCTTGTGGCCGGCTTAACCGTCGTCTCCATCGGCACCTCGATGCCCGAAGCGGTCGCCAGCTTTATCGCTCAGGTGAACGAGGGGCTAGGAGACCTCGCGATGGGAAACGTGGTCGGCTCCAACATCGCCAATATCGGGCTAATCGCGGGAGTGGCGGCCTTGTCCCGCCCGATGGAGGTCTCAAGGGCGCTCCGCTACCGGGAGACCCCCATCATGCTCGGCGCCCTGGTGATCTTCACCCTCCTTATGGTGGGAGACCGGTTGGGGCGGGGCGGCGGCGTTGTCCTGATCCTCATCATAGCAGCTTATCTGGTGTGGCAGGCGGTGATCGGCAAGCGGGAAAATGCGCTCGATCCCGCCCTGAAGGCGGAGGCCGAGCACATCTCTGGCCGCCACTGGCTGATCGACCTCCTTATCCTGGTCAGCGGCGGTGTGGCCCTCGTTTTTGGCGGCTGGGCATTGGTTAAGGGGTCGATCGACCTTGCCACAAAGCTAGGAGTGAGCGATCGGGTGATTGGCCTTACCATCGTCGCGATCGGCACCTCATTGCCTGAACTGGCGACCTCACTCGTTGCTGCCCTCCGCGGCCACGGCGCAATTGCCCTCGGCAACGTGGTCGGGAGTAACCTCTTCAACGCCTGCTTTATTGCGGGGGGTGTGGCGGTCATCTCTCCGATCACCTTTGTGCCGCGCCTTGTGACCATCGACGCGCCGGTGATGCTGGCCTTAAGCGCCATCCTCTGGCTGATGATGCTCACTTCCAAACGGATTGTCCGATGGGAGGGAGGGCTACTCCTACTCCTTTACGGAGCTTACCTTTGGTGGGGAGTTGTAAAATAGGAGCAGCTGGTCAAGCTCTTCAATGGCCCTCCGAAGATGGAGCGTTTCATCCCGAATCTTTTTACCGATCTCCTTAAACCACCGGTTAGCTGGAGTGGGCGTCTGACTAGCTTCTTGCATCGCTAGGAGGGTCTTGCCCAAGCTATAGAGCTCTACCCCACGCGTCCATCTGAAATCGGAACGGAATTTTCCCTCATTGAAGGCCCCTTCCGGCAGATACTGCTTAGCCCCGGTAACCTCCCCGGTATGCAATTCCACTGCCTCCAGCTCGTCCACTGCAGAGTACCAGTCGGTAAGCTTCACCGTCCCATCGGGAAAGAGGAGAAAGTTCTCGGGCCTGATGTCCCGGTGAAGAATGCCCATCGACTCAAGGGCCTGAACCGCCCAGATCATCTGCCTGGCATAGCCAATTTGCTGGGGTAGGGTGACCTGTCCTTCAGCGATCTCCCCTAGGACCCAGTAGAAATCACAAACGGCACGCCTGTGGAGGAGAGAGAGCTTCTCTTGCCCACTAGATCCGGTGTACCCGACCCGCCAGAGGCTCCCCCCCGACAGATAGGGGCTATCGCCACTCTTCTTCAAAATGTAGCGGGCATTATTATCCTCAATCTCCACCTCTTTGTTAAACTCGGCCAGGTTCCCAGTTTTGCAGTTCTTCGTACTGACGGTGAGATCAATTAGGGGAAAATAGCGGCCATCCCAGGTGATCCCAGCAGCCGGGTAGGGGATTTTCATCTTCCCGTCCGATTCGAGGAGGAACCGGTTCTTGAAGTGGAGGGCTATCTCCCCATTAGGGCCGCGGCTAACCAGCATACCGCGAGAGGTCCGATAGGCCTCCCCCTTCCCCTTCGCCTGCCAAGTACGGGCCTCTTGAAGGTCTTCGAAGATAAGCGGCCCCTTCTTAGGATTGGAGGGGAACTTTGAGAGGTCCTTAACGATCGCCTCCCACAGCTGGGTTAACCGATTGGTACTCCCATTTTGTATGGGAATAAGAACATCCCGATTTGGGTCAAATTGAACTTCCATGTTCACATATTGGGGTTGGTTTTTCCAAAATTGTAAACAAAACCCCAATTAAATTCAATACTCAACTATTTTCTTGTCGCACGAGAGGTTGACGGAAAATTAGCGCTCTCGTATGTTAAGTGCTAAAAGGAGGAGCCCATGCCCGCCAACTTTACCGACGCTGTAACGAGTGCGATGGAGACCGCCTTTGCCGAGGCGCAAAGGGTAGGACACGCTGAAGTGACAGAGAATCATCTCCTTATGGCTCTTCTTGCCGACCAGGAGGGCTACTTTGTCAGCCTCCTCTCAACCCTGGGGGTCGACTATTCTCCCCTCCATAAGGGGGTGAAGGCGGCGCTGGAGCATGCCCCCATCCTCGAGACCCCCCAAGCTCCCCAGCCGGGGCGGAGCCTCCAGGAGCGGATCCTCGACGCTCAAAATGTGGCTAAGGGGTGGCAGGATAGTTTTGTCGGCTCCGACCACCTCTTATATTCCTACTGGAAGGGGGCAGGCGAGCCTTTTGCCAGCTGGAAGAAAGCCACTGGAATCTCCCTAAAAAAGGTAGAGGAGACGATCAAGGGGCTCCGGAAGGACCGCCACCTCGACTCCCCTTCGGCCGAGTCGGCCCTCCAGGCCCTCGACAAGTACTGCCGCAACCTGACCAAGGTCGCCCGAAAGGGGAAGCTCGACCCAGTGATCGGGCGGGACGATGAGGTCCGCCGCACCATCCAGGTCCTCTCCCGCCGCACCAAGAACAACCCCATGCTGATCGGGGACCCCGGCGTCGGCAAAACGGCCATCGTCGAGGGGCTCGCCCAGCGGATCATCAGCGGCGACGTCCCCGACTCCCTTAAGGACAAAGAGGTTGTCGCCCTCGATATGGGGAGCCTTCTTGCGGGCACCAAGTTCCGAGGGGAGTTTGAGGAGCGGCTCAAAGGGGTGGTCAAGGAGATCGAGGAGAGCGATGGGCGGATCCTCCTCTTTATCGACGAGATCCACACACTGGTAGGCGCAGGGGCAGCGGAGGGGGCGATCGATGCGGCCAACCTCCTTAAACCGGCTCTCGCGCGGGGCTCCCTCCACTGCATCGGCGCCACCACCCTTGGTGAGTACCAGAAACATATCGAAAAGGATCCCGCCCTCGAACGGCGCTTCCAACCCGTCATGATCCGGGAGCCCTCCGTCGAAGACGCCATCGCGATACTCCGCGGCCTGCGGGAGCGGTACGAGATCTTCCACGGCGTTAAGATCACCGAATCGGCCCTGAATGCCGCCGTCTTCCTCTCCCAGCGCTACATCACCGACCGGTTCCTACCCGACAAGGCGATCGACCTGATCGACGAATCGGCCTCCATGATCCGGATGCAGCTCGGCTCCCGCCCCCTCCCGATCGACCAAAAGGAGCGGGAGCTCTCCGCTCTTATCGTCAAACAGGAGGCGCTCCGCCGCGAAGAGGTCTCCAAAGAGGAGCTCTCCAAGCTCGACGGAGAGATCGCTCAGAAGAAAGAGGAGCTTGCCCACCTGCGCGACCGGTGGAACCAAGAGAAAGGCCTGATCGACGCCCTCAAGCAGAAAAAAGATGCCCTCGAAAAGCTCCGCTTCCAAGAGGAGGAGGCGGAACGGAGGGCCGACTACAACCGGGTTGCTGAGATCCGCTACAGCCAAATACCGGCCCTTGAAAAGGAGCTAGCCGAAGCCAACGTCCGCCTTGCGGAGCAGCCCAACCGCCTCCTCCAGGAGGAGGTCGATGAAAACCTGATCGCCCAGGTCGTCTCCAAATGGACCGGCATCCCGGTCGACAAGATGCTCGAGGGGGAGGCCGAAAAACTCCTCTCCCTCGAATCGCTCCTCCACCAAAGGGTGGTCGGCCAAGACGAAGCGGTCCGCGCCGTCTCCGATGCCATCCGCAGATCCCGCTCGGGCCTCCAAGACCCCAAACGCCCCTTGGGCGCCTTCCTCTTCCTCGGCCCGACAGGCGTTGGCAAAACCGAACTCGCCAAAGCGCTTGCTGAGCTGCTCTTCGACACCGAGGAGGCGATGATCCGCCTCGACATGTCGGAGTACATGGAAAAACACTCGGTCGCCAAATTGATTGGCTCCCCTCCTGGCTACGTCGGCTATGAAGAGGGGGGGCAGCTCACCGAAGCGATCCGCCGCCGCCCCTATACCGTCATCCTCCTCGACGAGGTGGAAAAAGCCCACCCCGATGTCTTCAACATGCTCCTCCAGGTCTTCGACGATGGGCGATTGACCGATGCCAAAGGGCGCCATATCAACTGCCGCAATGCCCTTTTCATCATGACGAGCAATATCGGCTCCGACCTGATCCTCCAGGCTCTCGAGGCGGGCAAGACCGACATCCTCGAAACGGTCCGTCCCGTACTCCGAGAGCACTTCCGCCCCGAGTTCCTCAACCGGCTCGACGAGATCCTCCCCTTCCATCCCCTCCGGGAGGAGGATATGGAGCAGATCGTCGCCATCCAGCTCAATCTCCTCAAGAAGCGGCTTGCCGACCGCCACATCAACCTCGAGTGGAACGACACCATCCTCAAGCACCTTGCCGCTGAGGGCTACGACCCTACCTTTGGCGCCCGTCCTCTCAAACGACTGATCGAGAGCCAGGTGGTCAATCCCCTCTCCAAAGCGCTCTTGGAGGGAGATGTCCCTCCCGACAGCACCATCCAGCTCACCGCCAACGGCCCCGTCGACTTTATTGTGAAGCCAGCCTGACAAAAGAGGCGCCTTACGGTAGGTTGAGCCTATGCTCTTCTACAACCGGCAAGGGACCTACGCCTTTTTCACCCTCTTAACCGCCTACACGCTCAATTTGATCGGCGCAACGGTGGTGATTCCGGTCCTGACGCCGGTCATTCTAGAGCCCCAGTACGGTTTCTTTTCCCCTGGCGTCTCAGAGACCTTTCGGCTGGCGATGATCAGTCTCCTATTTGTGGTCTACGGGGTTGCCCAGTTCTTTGCGGCGCTCGTCCTGGGGGCGGCCTCTGATACCTTCGGTAGGAAAGGGGCACTCCTCTTTACGGTCGGCTTGAGCACACTTGGCTACCTCCTCACCGCACTCGGGGTCTACCTCCACAGCTTCTCGATTGTCCTGATCAGCCGGATCTGGCTCGGCGCCTGCTCGGGTAACCTGGGGATCGCCCAAGCGGGTATTGCCGACATTACACCGCGGGAAAATCGGGCCAAGGCGCTCGGCTACTTGACAGGGGTGGGCGGGGTGGGCTACCTGCTTGGCCCAGCGATTGGGGGGCTCCTCGCCCTCCCCGATTGGCTGGGGGGGAGCCTTCCCTTCCTCTTCTGCGGGGCGATCACCCTCCTCAACCTTGCAGCGATCGCCCACTTTTTTCACGAAACCAATGCCCAACCAGGCATTGCTAAGGGGAGCACGCTTGGAGAGAGCCTCTCGGAGCTGAAGCTCCTCTACCGCATGAGCCCGCTGCGCCGCTACCTCTCGGTCTACGCCCTCCTTATCCTGGCCTGGCGCCTCTTTGTCTTCTACCTGCCAGCCTTCTATTACTTCCGCTTCGCCCTCTCCCCGCAACAGATCGGCCTTCTCTTTACCTATCAGGAGTTCTTTTGGATCATGAGCGCGCTCATGTTCAACCAGCTCCTCCTCCGCCTTTTCCCTACCCGACGAGCCGCGATTTTGGGCTCACTCTTAGTCGGGGGGGCGATGCTGGCCTTCCTTCTGCCAGCCCCCTTTTGGTCCATCCTGGTGATCATCCCCCTCTTCACACTTGGAGGGGCTTGCGCCTACATTGAAACCACCGCCCTCGTCTCCGAGTCGGCGCCCGATTCCTACCAGGGGCGGGCTCTTGGGGCGGGGGCCTCCCTCAGCGCCTTTGCTTATGTTACTGCAGGCCTTCTCTATGCCCCAGCCGGCTCCCTCCTCTGGCTCCCGATGGCCCTCACCGCCCTCCTCTGCTGGGCAGCGGCTGCCCTCATCCCCAGACGGGCAACCGCCTAAACGGGCGAGCGCTTGCGAGAGAGCTTTCTCCGCTGCGGTCGCCAGAGCCCTGCCCCTTTTCGCTGAGCGATTGCCCCCTTGGGTGACGAGGAGGGCCGCCCCTTCCGGGGGGGCTTCGGACCCCTTTTAGCCCTGGGACTAGGTGTGGCTGCCTTTGCCGTCATTTCGGGAGCTGCTCCAATCCATTGCGCTGGGCGATCGAGCCGCTTTAGGACCTTGGGGACCATCGAAAGCTCCTGATGGGTAACCACAGTCACAATGTTCCACGACTCTTGGGCTGGTTTTTTGCTTGGCTGACACAGTATTACCCCTTTGGTGGGGGAGGTAAATGTGATGCCTTCTCAGCCCTAAAATGAAAAGCTAAATTTTGTTGCGCTAGCCCTGACATTTAGGCCCCTCGCCCTGCCAAAATAAAATAATTACCCAGAAATTTGTGATTTCTTTATTCTTCCGACCAACTTACCGTTTTTGGGGGTACGTTCATGGAAAACGTTACATCTGAAAAAAAGCCACTCTTTGCCACCCTGTTTGGGCAGGCTGAGCTCCCTCCCACGGTCGTCGTCAAGATCGCCAAGTTGTTTGATCCGAAAACGCTCAGCGCCTGCTCGCAGATCAACAACGCTTGGTACAAGCTGATCAAGGGCCATACCCCCATCATCCGACTTGATGGCTTAAACCTTCTGATCCCTGGTCGTTATAAGGGAGACCACTACTCCCGCTACCAGATCCTCTGGCAGGTCAACCGAGAAGAGGCCGCAAAGATCAATGAGGCCATCGGGATGGAGATCTCCTTCCCCTCCCCTACCGCACAGGAAGTCCCTCTCCTCATTGGCAAGGGGGGCTTTGGGGAATTCCGCATCGCCAAAGTAGTGGGAGAGGAGCGCTATGTCGGAATCAAGATCACCAAAAATAGCAAGGAGATCGAAAAGGAAGCCCAAATCCAGGAAGCCCTGACTGGCCTCCCCCACCTGATGCCCTCCCTCGACTATAGAACAGCGAGAGTCGAGGGTCGGCTTCGGCTTTTCCAAGCCATGCCCCTAGCTGGCTTAGGTAACCTTTCCAGGGAGCGCAACCCTGAGGCTCCTCACAAGCCCACCCTTGGCGAGCTCATCCAAGGGCTAAAAGACCACGGATTCCGGGAGCAGCTGATCTACCACATTGCCCATAGCTCCCTTTTGGGCCTCCAGGCGATGCATGGCAGTCAGTTCTACCACCTGGACTTTAAGGGAGATAATCTCGTCGTCGATGTCAATGGGGAGGTATGGATCATCGACTTTGGCTGCTCAGGGCTATCTGAAACGGGAAAGGAGGATGCCGTCAAGTTGATCGGAGATCGGCGTTACTATCCCTTTGAAAGGATGGTGTGTGAGAAGTGGAAAAACCAAACGCCTTTGTTCCTTGCCACAATCGATATCTGGGCATTGGGAATCACCCTCCTTGAGCTTGTCCATCCTGGGGGCAATCCCTTTAACATGCAGCAGTATGGCTATCTCAGAGATGAGGGGAGCTACCACTCCCGCCTTCAAGGGATCGAGGTGCTAAAGGATCCCACTCCCGATAGTCTGGGGAGCTTTATCAGCGCCCTCCTCACCGTGGATCCTTCCAACCGGCCCAACGCAACCAAGGTCTTGCAGCACCCCTGGATCCTCAAAATGGGTAAAACAGCCGATCAGTGGCGCCCCGCATGTAAAAGCCGGCTGAGCGAAATGGTCCGCGAGCACAAACGAAGGGCCTGGATGGAGGGCTTTTCCTCCTCAATTGGCCAGCTTTTAGTCCGACAAAAGCGTGTGGAAGCCCCTCTCCAAGAAAAGCCTGAAGGCTCCCCACCACTCATCCTGATGGAAGAATCTGAAGAGCCCAGCCTCACCTCCCTTGGCGACTACCCGGTCGACCCCTATCCTAGCCGACCTGATCTAGACGAACTTCCTACCGATGCCCAATCCCTACCCGACGAATTGCGCTTTTCGGGCGAGGACTTGGATCCTCCCAATGTTGGCTTCGGGCGTTACCGCTCTTACTCCGACGAAATGGATTTCTCCCCTCCTGCTGAGATCTTAGTTCCCTTAGCGGCTCCAAAAGACCTCCTCAGCCCCCTTACCCTCCCACTGCCCCTCTTTACCGACTTTATCCCAAGACTAGCTCTCCAAAAGACCCTGGAAGAGAGCCTCTTCTCCAACAAGCGCCTCACGGTATTGCAGGGGATGGGAGGCGCTGGCAAAAGCAAGATGGCGTTGTATCTGCTCCATTCCGAAAAGGTGAAGGAGCACTTTG
>JBFWPF010000015.1:0-41436 GCA_050250135.1 Parachlamydiales bacterium
CTCTTGCTGAAGGCCGAAAAGCCTTGATGGTAGAAGATGCTAGGACTTTTTTGTTTTCAGCTGATCATCGCCAACCGGCAAAGATAGTTGTCGTCAGCCGGCAAAGATAATTGTCGCGGCACAACCAGCCCTTCGGAAACGCAATTTTTGCCAGCTTGGCCTCCATCTCATGGCCGGCGCGGACCCCGATTTTGTCGGTTGAGAATTTAACCTCGCAAAGATAGAGGATGCGGTACCGAGACTGGATCATCAGGTCCACTTGACATCCCGGTCTCCGCTTTGTCGCCCGTTGGAAGTAGGGTCCCCAGCGCACAACAGATGAGGGGGCAATTCCAATAGCCTCACAAACTGTCACCAGGTTGTTGAGGACGAGATTCTCGAATTGAAGCCCCATCACGGCCTCCCAATAGGGCAAACCTATCAACGACCCAAGTTGGAATCGACCACTGGCAATCATCTCTCGGTTCGGTTGGATGTATTTCACATAGAATCGGAGGTAATTGTCAGATAGACGGTACTGCTTCAGGTTAGAGATCCGCCGTGTCGCTAAATCCCAAGTTGGGTCGGCAGTCACAAAACCCGCCTCGATCAAATCATGCAAATAAGAAGAGAGGGTGCTCTTCGACCTCTACAGTAGTTGCCCTACCTCATCTAACGACTTTGATCCTTCGGCTAGGATCTGCACAATGTGGGCGTAGGTGGGGGCACGCGAAGAGAAAAGATCGGAAAAAATCCGATCAAACTCGCGATAGAGGAGGCCGCTCTCTTCAAAACAGAGCTGCTCGATATTCTCCTCCGCGGTAAGCGAAGGTTGGACCTCTTCCAAATATCTCGGCACCCCTCCAGTTATCGATAAGATCTTGAATCGCTCATACGGAGCCACCTTGCGCTTGTGAGCGTTCCAAAATTCAGCCGCCTCTTCGAGGGGAAGTTCGCGAAGATGAAGATCGAGGGCGATCCGACCTAGAAAGCCAGTACTGCCTAGAATATTGCGTTCGATCCAACTCGAAACGGAGCCGCATACGATTAAGATCAGTTCGGGATTCTTAGAAAAATAGAGGTCCCAGGCATTTTTTAACTGACCTAGGAAGTCGGGATCCTTTGAACCGATCCAGGAAATTTCATCTAAGGCGATCAGTTGGGGACCCCTCTCGCACTGTTTGCCTAGATAGTAGAACAACTCTCCCCAGTCCTCACCCTTGAAAGGGGGTAATCCGAACACGCGGGCCATTTGCTTGGCAAAGTCATCGAGCTGACTGCGGCGTGTCGTCCCTTTTGTTGGGGGGAGCCCCGAAAAGATGTGGCTGGGTATTGAGCCGCTGAACTCCTGGATTAGCCGACTCTTTCCAATCCGACGTCGCCCTCGAATCACCACAAAACTAGCCGCCCGCTTGTTCTTTAGGAGATGGAGCTTCTTCAGCTCTTTCTGACGGCCAATAAAGGGTTTCATACTCCCGATTTTATCGAATGGAAATGACAAATGTCAATCCTGTTCGACGGGTTTTTTGAGGATTTCATCGAACGGAAATGACAAATGTCAATCCTGTTCGATAGACGATTCTGTATGTATTTAATTATTAGCAAGATGAGAAAATTTCCGTGGAAAGTCGGGCGTAAGACGTTCACTTCGTAGTAAGTCTGATCCCTACTCTTTGGCCCTTGCGGACTTCACCATGAGAACAAAAGGGGCTCGATGGTGAGCGGTGTGAGCATGCCATAGAGTGCCAGTGATCTCCGTGGCGGAGGATTGATGCATCATCATTTCCCATCTAGAGTCGAAAACAAGCTGCACCTCGTTACAGTTTGCAAAAGCCAATATCTCCTGTGGAGATAGCCCTAAGCCATCTACTGGCTTCTGCAGCGCCCTTCTGAGGGATGCCGGTTCCATTTCTAGAAAGGTAAGATACGAGGGATAGTCCCCGGCCTCAGTGGAGGTGTAGTTTGGAGGTCCCGGGCATAGTCGGGTCCGAAGCCTTCCAACCAAGGTTACCTCAATTTCGGGGTGTCCCTCGGGCAGCTCAAGGGGTGCATCACTCAATTGCAGTACAGTGTATGGGTCGTCATTAGGTAGGAGGAACTGAGGTTGGAAAAGCTGATAGGTGGGTAACGCGCTGAGTGGATATGGGGGATTAGGAACAGGCCCTCCAACCTTCACGAGCATCCCTTCATGCAATAGGCACCATGCACGCTCGTCACCTCTTGCAATGACAAGCTGAATGATATCCGTTGTCAGGTCACAGCAGGCTGTTTCATCGAGCTGCTCAGGGCTTAGCCGGCTGTGCAAGGCGCTCAGCGTCTTACAAGAGGTTTCGTCAAGCTCCAGATACCATCCACACCCCGGCTCGTCAACCTTGGTAGGTGGTGAGTAAATTCTCTTGATAAGGGTGCCTGATAGGACGAGATTGGGATCTTGTGCACTCGAGAGAATCCCTCCTACTACCGAGAACAGAAGAAGGAAGCGACTGATCACGTGTTAGCCCTCCTCTTGTGTTGTTTGAATTGTCCTGTGCCAGGATAGGGTCTCAGATAGAGCACTCCATTTCGCATGCGCACCAGTATGGCTCTTAATCGGTGTTCACCCATCCAGCGGATTGCCTCAGCTTTGGTAAGCCAAATCCGCTCTCGCCCTCGCTGCACCAGGTACTCGACAATCGTCCCTGCCGTTTATGTACCCCAGCAATCACCCATTTCTCAATAAAGTCCTCCCTGCCTACCTGCCAAGACTCGTTCCTTTCAATGGCTTGCCAGTAGAGGTCGAATTCAGCATCGGATAACGACTCTATGGTACGGGTCGTTTTAAGTCGTCCGTGTGTCAATTTGATGATTTTGGAAAGGTGATCGGAGTCTTCCTCCACATACCGTTTCGACGCTTCTGCTAAAGTGAGCCGTCGGTATCGGCTGCCTCGTAGCATGACGACGAGCGCTTCATGGCCGGTGTCATAGTCGGGGCATACTGCATAGGTATGGTTGCTGTCGCCCGCCCTGCCAATAGCCCGTCGATCTTTTCCCATGCTGTAGGGGCTGGCTAGCAGAGCACCTGGGTTATTACAGCGCCAGGCCCTGGAACCTCCGCTCTTAATCACCATGTTGCCGTCAGGATCAAGGTACTGGACGGTAAATTTGCTGGGTGGGTCACCGACGTTAGCTGGGCCTGCCTGACCCTTTATGAACACAACCCCTCTTAACGCCACTCCACGGCCTCGCGGGTCCAGGTGAAGGTCTTGCCGAGGTGCTCGACGATGGCGCAGGTGTGCTCGGCGACACAGCGCTTATGGTAGATCTCCCAAATGATGTACCCATCCCACGTCTTTTCCTGAACATAGGTGACAGGGCTAAACTGAGCCTCATAGTGCCTCACCAGGTTGTCGATTAGGCCCGGAGAGATGGCCTCCTCTCCCCACACCCCTATTTCGGGGCAGTTCTTCACGGTCAGCGTATGGAGCGCAGGGCACTGCTCGCCGAGCCTATTCAGCCCTTCCCGAGTGATGAGGGGGCAATTCTCCAAACGGAGGGACCTTAGCTCGGGATATTGCGCCAGGGCCTGCAGGTGGTTGTCGGTAAGGGCCGTTAGGTCCTTAAGGTCGATCGAGCGGGTCGCCCAATGGAGTGAGAGGGACTTGCCGCCGCCCAGGTCCAGGGCATAGTTGCGGTTGGCTACCATGATGATAAGGGTAACCATCGTCCCCACAGCGCTGAACATAGCGCTCACACCCCAGAGGGCTTGCCCCTTCTCAGACTCTGCCTTATAGGCCTGGTGGGCTAGGGCACTTGTGACTCCAAGACCAACCGCTCCAATAGCTAACCGTGCATACATCTTCCGTTCTCCTTATTTTTAGGGCTCGACTATCCAAATGGCCCGGTAGTCCTCTGGCTTGGCTCTTCCAATGAAGGAAGGGTTCAGGGGCATGCGCTCAAATGAGCTGAGGTAGTTTTGCTCGAGGTGATCGACAAGGCGCTGAAACTTCGGCACAGGCAGATTCGTATTTTTCCCAACGCCAACCGTAGAGAGGGTAGGGTGCATCAGCAGCGCGTCGGTTGGTAGGGCAGAGAGCTCCGAACAGTCTCGCAAAATCAGCGTGTGGAGGACGGGAAACTCGGTTAGGTCCTCAAACCGCTTGGGAAGGGCTCCTGGGAAATCGAGGGTCCAGGTCCGTTTGGAGAGCATGACAACCTCTCCGCTAGCCAGTTCAAGGGGGACCTTAGCGGTAGCCACTCGGTAGATCACGGCTGCAGTCGTTATCAGGATAGCTCCTGCGCCCGCTGCAAACTCAGCGGTGCTGTCCCTTCTCAAGCCATCGACCATTAGGGCGGCGCCGGCTGTGTAGCCGACGGCGGCTATAATACCTGTATGCATTAGATCACCTTTAGTGAGGGCTGGGCCACCCGCTCGCCGATGAGGGTCTGGTGGGTGACACTGTGGATTTTTACCTTTTGGAAAGACCCAATCAGCGATTCGTCGCCAGGGAATATGACCTTTCGCCAGCAGCGGGTCCGGCCGCGGGCAAACCGCCCATCCTTGCTCATCCGGTCGACCAGCACCTCCATCTCGGCGGCGATCAGTCCGTGATGCTGCTTGAGGATAATCCCCTCGTGGAGGCGGAGGAGGCGGTGGAGGCGGTCCTGCTTGACCTCCTCCGGAACATCATCGACCCACTTGTAGGCCGGCGTATTGCGCCGCCGGCTGTAGGCAAAGAGGAAAGCGGTCGAGTATTCGATCTGCTGCATCGCCTCGAAGGTCTCCTGGAACTCCTCCTCGGTCTCGGTCGGAAAGCCCACAATCATATCGGTACCGAGGGTCACCCCGGGGACGATCTCCTTGAGCATCGCCACCTTTTCGAAGTACTGCTCCTTGGTGTAGATCCGGTGCATCTTCTTGAGGATGCGCGAGGAGCCCGCCTGAAGGGGGAAGTGGACAAACTCACAAAGGGTAGGAAGGTCCCGAATCGCCTCCATCAGCTCCCGGGTGATATCGATCGGATGGCTCGTCATAAAGCGGATCCGTTCAATGCCGGGGATCCCATCGAGCCTATAGAGGAGGTCGTGGAAGAGGCAGTTCCACTCGGGCTTGTCTTTGCCATAAGAATTGACATTCTGGCCAAGGAGGGTGATCTCCTTAAACCCCTTTGCGCCCAGCTTTTTTACCTCGTCGACGATCGAGGCGGGATCCCGGCTCACCTCCCGACCGCGTGTATGGGGGACGCAGCAGTAGGTGCAGAACTTGTCACACCCGCGAATGATTGAGACATTGGTCTTGAGGGTCCCTTGCCGCTCCGCATCGGCGTAGTTGAGCTCTTCATAGAACTTGGGATCGGTCCGGATCACCTGCCCAGAACCGCTAACCACCTCGTCCAGGACGGTCCCCAGCTCGTGGATGTTGTTGGTCCCTAGGACAAAGTCGAGGTGTGGGAGTTTTTCGAAGAGGTCCCCTTTGCGGGCATTGGCCATGCAGCCGGCCATCCCAATGACCTTGTTAGCTAGGGGAGTGTCCTTATAGTGGCCCACCTTGCCCATCACCTTTCGAGCCGCTAGCTCGCGGACCCAGCAGGTATTGAAGAGGAGGAGATCGGCCTCCTCCTCCGACTCGGTCGCCTCCATCCCCCGCCGCTTCAGGATACCGGCCATCACCTCCGAGTCGAGCTCGTTCATCTGGCAGCCGTAGGTCTTAAGGAAATACTTTTTTAACGTCTTCATGAGCTGGCCAGTATAGCCGTTTACCCTCTTTGGCCTCAACCTCTTGTCCAAAAAACGGCCGTAGCGTAAGCTGGCGCCCATCGAACGAAAGGACGAGCATTCTCCGATGAGCAAAGAGCAGCACAAGCGCCAGACAACCTACATGGCACGTCGGCAAGACGTTGATATGCAATGGCTTCTGATCGACGCCGAGGGCAAGACCCTGGGCCGTCTGGCCTCCGAAATCACCAAGGTTTTGCGAGGTAAGCACAAGCCCACTTTCACCCCCCATGCCGATACCGGGGATGGGGTGATCGTCGTCAACGCTGAAAAAATTCATGTAACGGGTGCCAAAGAGGCTCAAAAGGTCTACCGCCGCTACTCGGGTTATCCGGGTGGGATGAAAGAGACCCCCTACCGGGTGATGCTCGATAGAAAACCTACTTTTATTTTGGAACAGGCGGTTCGGAAGATGATGCCCAAGAAGACCCGCCTCTCCCGCGCCCAGCTAAAGCGGCTCCGGATTTTTGCCGGACCTGAGCACAATATGGAAGCCCAAAAACCCCTAGTCGTTGCCTAATATGAAGAAGATTGAAGAGACCGTAGCCACTGGAAGAAGAAAGCGTGCTGTAGCGAGTGTCCGCCTCCGGAAGGGGAGTGGCAAGATCGATGTGAATGGCAAGAAGATGGAGGAGTACTTCCCCCTCGAGTTCCAGCGCAACCTTATCCTCAGCCCTTTTGAGAAGCTTGAGCTCGGTCAGGACTATGATCTGATCATCCGGTGCAAGGGGGGAGGTCTTGAGGGGCAGGCGACGGCAGCCCGTCTTGGTCTGAGCCGTGCCCTTGTCGCTCAGGATGAGAATCGGCGTGGGGATCTGAAGGCCCTTGGCTACCTCCGCTGTGATCCCCGTAAGCGGGAGCGGAAGAAATTCGGCCACAAAGGGGCCCGTAAGAGCTTCCAGTTCAGCAAGCGATAATCCTACTCTGGCCCTCTTTTCTGTTGACACTATCGTAGAAACAAGTAGGCTGTGCCCTCATGACCGCCTATCAGCAGCTCGAATCCCATTTCAAACGACTGAACTCCCTTAGGGGAGCCGCGGGCATTCTCCACTGGGATCATGCCGTGATGATGCCCCCGGGGGCCGCTAGTGCACGAGGGGAGCAGCTGGCGACCCTCGACCTCCTCGCCCATCAAATGGCAAGCGACCCCCATGTTGGCGACCTTCTCGACCGGGCCGAAAGGGACACCTCCTCCCTTGATGAGTGGGAGAGGGCCAACCTTTACCACATGCGCCGCCTCTACAAAGAGGCAAACGCCATTCCTGAGGAGCTTGTTGAGGTTAAGGCCCGCGCGGCGGTCGCCTCGGAGGTCTGCTGGCGAGTGGCCAGGGAAACGAGCGACTTTGCGAGCTGGGCCCCCCACCTAGAAGAGATCGTCAAGATCGTCCGGGAGATCGCCGCGGCAAAAGGGGAGGCGCTCGCCCTAAGCCCCTACGATGCCCTCCTCGAAGCCTTTGATCCCGGTATGCGGGTCTCGACCATCGATCGGATCTTCGGAGAGCTCTCAGGGGTCCTCCCCGGCCTCATTCAGGCAGCGATCGACAAGCAGGGGAGTCGGAAACTTCTCCCCCTTGAGGGCCCCTTTCCCATCGATAAGCAGCGCTCCCTCGCCCTTGCCCTGATGAAGCAGATCGGCTTCGACTTCAATCGGGGGCGCCTCGATGTCAGCGCCCACCCCTTTTGCGGTGGCGGTCTCGATGACATCCGGATCACCACCAAGTACACCGAGTCGGACTTTGCCTCGGCCCTGATGGGGGTCCTCCACGAGACGGGGCATGCGATGTATGAGTTTGGCCTTCCTGAAGAGTGGGCGTGGCAGCCGGTAGGGGATGCCCTGGGGATGACCCTCCACGAGAGCCAGTCGCTCCTCTTTGAGATGCAGGTGTGCCGCAGCCCCGAATTTCTCGGCTACGTTGCCCCCTTGATCCAAAGTGCGTTTAATGGAAAGGGGCCCGCGTGGGAGGGGGATAACCTCTACCACCACTATACGCGGGTGGAGCGGGGCTTTATCCGGATCGATGCCGACGAGGTCACCTACCCCGCCCATGTGATCCTCCGCTACCGATTGGAGCGGCGGCTAATCGATGGCACGCTGTCGGTCAGAGAGCTGCCCGAGGCGTGGTCCGATGAGCTTGAGAGCCTCCTGGGGATCCGCCCTCCCGATCACAAGCGGGGCTGCATGCAGGATATCCACTGGTCGGACGGCTCCTTTGGCTACTTCCCCGTCTACACCCTCGGAGCTCTCCTCGCCGCTCAGCTCTTTGAGGCAGCCAAGGCAACTGTGCCCCACCTCCTTGAGGAGGTGCAGAGGGGGAACTTTGTCCCCCTCTTTACCTGGCTTCGGGATCAGGTCCACGGCCATGGCTCCCGCCTCTCTAGCGAGGAGCTGACCAAACGGGCCACCGGCCGCCCCCTCGGCATCGGAAGCTGGACCGCCCACATCAAAAAACGCTACCTTTAGTCATTCATTGTCAATGGATTATCGACGTATTGGTTAAATCCGAAGTCGGCTTCGGATTTAACCAACCTAATTAAGCGATAGGTCGTCGGGGATCATGGAGAGGACGGCGTACTTGCCCCCCATCTCGCGGAGGAGGGTGCGCCACAGCTCGGCGGGCGGGGTCTCAAAGAGGTGGCGTTTGCTCGCGGGACAAAGGTACCAGTGGCCATCAAGAAACTCCCGCTCCAGCAGGCCCGGGGTCCAGGCGGTGTAGCCAAAGCAGAGGCGGACCGGTCCCCCCTCAGGATTGTCGACTAGGTGCTGGAGAAAATCGAGGTCCCCCCCCAAATGGACCCCCTCACAAATTTCGGTCGTCTGCTCGGGATCCTCAGAGGAGGTGTGGAGGAGCATCATCTGGTTGGTCTGGATCGGCCCCCCTGCCCGGAGCTCCACATCGGTGTTGGCTATGTTCTCAAGGCTTAAGATCTCCTCGGGAAGCTCCACCTCGAGGGGCTTGTTGATCACCACACCAAACGACCCAGAGGCGCTATGGTCGCAGAGAAGGACGACGCCGCGAAAGAAGATCCCCGTTTCGATCTCGGGAGTGGCCACAAGGAAGGTCCCCTTCGCTAAGTGGGAGTAGGGGAGAGGTTCCATCAGCGGCTGCAGAGGTCTTCGTTATAGAGCTCCAGTTCCTGCTTGAGTGTCGCCACCTGGCGGAGGAGCTCGGCAAATTCACGGGTAAAGCAGGGGTCCTCCAGAGGAGGGCAGGGGGCCTTGTCGACCAGCTCGCTGACCCGGTCGAGGGCGGTATTTACCTGGGAGAGCTCCTGCTCAAGGCAGCAGCGGAAGGCTCTGGGGTCGCGCAGAGTTCTCGTCTGACACTCCCGCTTGGCCGTTTGCCGCTGCCACTGCCGGTTGAGGTTGAAGAGGATCCCATACCGGTTGATGTTCGAGAGGAGGGTATTCCCCTTGCTCATCAGAGAGAGGGTGCGCAGGTAGAGGGCATCCCCCTTGAGAAGTTGCCCGAGGGTTCCCTTCCCTTGCGCTAGGTCATTGGAGATGTTCTTGAAGTTGCCACTCGTCACATCAAAGTTGGTGAGTATGCGCTTGATCACCTTCGGATCGTCAAAGCCGCCAGCTAGGGTCTCGGTAAACTTGGAGAGGTTCTCCCCAAAGTTCCCCTCGTCGAGCGCCTTGAGGGTAACATCGAGATCCTCCATCGCCTTGGAGAAGTTGGCAGCGGCCGAGTCGGCATTGGCAACGAGCTCACTCTCGTTGATATCGGTAAAGGTGGTGCTGATGGCGTCGAGCGCCCCCTTAAGGGCTTCGACCACGTCGTGGATCCCCTCTCGGTTCTCGGCGATGACCTCGTTTAGCTGAGCAAAGGTCGACTCAATAGCACTGCTTGCCGAGGAGATCTGGTTGAAGACCTCCTCCATCCCGTTTCCATTCTCCGCGTAGACGACCCCACCCTTGATCACCTTAGCCGTTTCATCAGGGGCGGGGCGGCGGGGGATAATGGCAATCGTCCGCTCTCCGAAGAGGCCTGAGGTGCGGAGAAGGATCTCATCAGAGGTGTAGACCTTGACGTGAGAGTCGATAGCGAGGACAAGCTCATAGGGATAGATCCGGTTATCGGGGGTATCGACATCGGCTCGGGCGTCGTAGATCTGGTTGATCGCCACTACCTTACCAACGGGCCGACCCGCATAGGTGACCCGGGAGCCGAGGGAGATCTTCTCAATATTGGCAAAGCGGACCCGGAGGATCTGGTCCCCATCCCCGACGGTAGGGTGGAGGAAGAGGATCAGCCAGACGACCAGGCAGATCGCCGCTAGGACAAAGACTCCGATGATGATGTTGCGCGCCTGCTCTTGCATCTTAAGGGGCCTTATATCCGTGATGGTTCCCATTTGCCAAGAGGGAATTTGCTAAGAACTCTTTGATCAGCGGGTGCTCCTGCTGGGTGAACTCCCCTTTTGGCACGACAAGGGCGATCTTCCCATCATGGTGAAGGGCGATCCGGTCGGCCACGGTCATGGCCGAGACGAGGTCATGGGTGACCACCACACTGGTCGCCTTGAGCTCCCTCTGCGTTTTGACGATCAGCTCGCTGATGTGCATGGCGGTGACCGGATCGAGGCCGGTCGTCGGCTCGTCGTAGAGGAGGATCTGGGGGCGGTAGGCGATGAGGCGGGCGATCCCGGCCCGCTTGCGCATCCCCCCAGAGAGGGAGGAGGGGAAGAGCTCTGCGGTGCCCGCCAGGCCGACGAGCTCGAGCGCCTCAGAGACCCTCTGCTTGATCCAGGGCTCGGCGTAGCGCCGCCCTGTCTCGGGATTTCCATGCTGCCTCAGATAGAAGGCGGTGTTCTCTCCTACGCTGAGCGAGTCGAAGAGGGCGGCGCTCTGAAAGAGCATCCCCATATGGCGTATGTTGCGAAAGAGCTCGGGCCCTGAGAGCTTTGAAATGGGGATATCCCCCACCTCGATCTCCCCCTCGTCGGGCTTTTCAAGGCCGATAATGAGCCTTAGCAGCACGCTCTTGCCCACCCCTGAGCGGCCCAAGATAACGAGCGTCTCCCCCTCAACGACCTCTAAGGAGAGTCCCCTTAGGACCTTCTTCTCCCCATAGCCTTTGTAGATGTTGTTTGCCCTTATCATACCCAGTACTTCCAGGTGGTGTGGATCAGGTTCAGGAGGAGATTGAGGAGGAAGTTCACAAAGAGGATCATCGTGTAGCAGATCACCACGCTATTGGTGGTCGCTCTCCCTACCCCGGCCGCGCCGCCCGAAGTCGTCATCCCCTTATAACAGGAGATGGTCGAAATCAGAATGCCAAAGCATAGGGCCTTGATCATCCCGGTGGTAAAGTCCCAGGCGGTGATGTGTTGGGGCATCGGATCGAGGTAGGTTGTGGCGGGCATGCCGAAGAAGTAGACGGCGATCAGGTACCCTCCGATGATCCCCATGACCATGCTAAAGACGGTGAGGGGAGGGAGCATCAAAGAGCCGGCGACAAAGCGGGGAGCGACGAGGTAGCGCAAGGGGTTAACCGCCATCGAGCGGAGCGCGGCGATCTGCTCCGACACTTGCATGGTGCCCAGCTCAGCGCACATCGCGGCGCCCACCCGCCCTGTGACCATGAAAGCGGTCAACACCGGCCCCAGCTCGGTGACCATCGACTTGCCGACCATTAGCCCTGTTGCGCCGGCAAGGCCTAAGTCGGAGAGCTGAAACCAAGCCTGTGTCGCCAAAATAAGTCCGGTCGAAAACCCTGTCACCGCCACTACGGGGAGGGACATCACCCCGATACCATAGAGCTGATCGCGGGTGAGGGACCATGCCGGGGGGCGCCGAAAGGTAACGATCGTGACATCGATGATCAGCTGGGTGAAGGCACCCAGCCCGGCGATCACCGCTAGCAGCTTGTCCCAGGTCTCTCTCATTATTGATCTCGGCGGACCTCACCCTTTTTCTCTTTGCTTGGGCTCTTCTTAGTCGCCTCTTTCTTCTCCTCAACAACCTCTGGTGCCGCTCGGTGCTTACTTTTCGCCGAGGCCTTTAGCCAGTTGAGCAGGCTCTCTTTGACGCTCATATTCCCTCCGATAGTGTTAGGGCGTTGTTTACCATCCTATCCGTTTTCTACCTAATAGTCATGGGTCCATCTGAGGGAGAAGCGGTCGGTGCCGGGGTCGTCGGCGATCGGCTCTATCCGCTCGGCTCTAAAAGACCAGGCGCGGAAGAAGTTGAACTCCAAGATCAGATGGTTTGAGGCTGACGAAAAGCTCTTGTAGATGTTGATGTCGAAGTTAGGGGAGATCCGCTTCGTTGCTCGAATGCCTAGCTCCTCGGTGTTCCCAGCAGGGGAGGTAATGGTGAGGGTGTCGAGGCCAACCCTTTTGGGAAGGGAGGAGAGGAGGCCAGGGCCGAAATTCCCCCCCGCTACCTCAGCCGAGGCAGCGGCAAGTTGGAGCGCCTCTCCCGCACCCAAGACGCTAGCGGGGCTATCGAACAGCAGGTAGGCGATGATCTCTCGATCGGTTAGAGGGGGGCTGGAGACGAGGGAGAGCTGAACGTCGGGAAGGAGGCCGCTGATCGTTGCCCCCACTTCGACATCGGCCACGCGGATCGTTCCGGTAACCGCAATGCGGGTGTGATCCTCAACAGGGCCATCAAAGGCGATCGTCCCCTCGGTCAACTTGAAGGTCTTGGAGCCAAAGGTGAACTCCCCCTTCTTCAGGGTAAGGGCCCCTTCGAGGCTAGGCCGGGCAATGGTCCCCTCCACCTCGAGCTGCCCCCCTAGAGTAGCGCGGGCCCCTTGACCTCGGATCCGGAGGTTGTCGGGGACGATGACCTTAAGGTCGAGGCCGAGCTGAACCGGCCTTGTCCGCTGGATAATCTCCCGCTTGGAGGGGGGGAGGTTGATGTAGGTAACCTCGAGGTTGGGGTAGCCCGTCTGAGAAAACCGCTTAGGGAGGTTGATCAGGGCATCCGTGGTTGTGAGCGTCCCTGAGAAAATGGGGGAGCGCAAGGGGCCGCTGAGGATAAGATCGCCCGTCACCGCCGCCTGAGCGATGGTGAGTGCGACGATCTGCGCATTTTCGAGGTCGCCGCTGAGGTAGAGGGGGAAGTGCTCCTTGGGATCGAGGTCGAGTGTTCCCGTTGCTGTGACCCTCCCTTCGCCCGCCTTTGCGCTCATCGATTCGAGCATCAGATGGGGTCCCTCAGCGATAAGGCGGGCATCGAGCTCGGTCAGCCGGGCCCCACTATTGGCCTCCTCCAAAAGCCCATTTTTAAGGAGGAGCTGCCCCTTTAGGTTGGGGTCGCCAGCCGTTCCACTCAGGGTCATCCGGGCGTCGACATTGCCCGAGAGCTGAAGGTTATAGGGGAGGAAAAACTGGACCAGCGGAGCCAGCTCTCCCGCAAAGCGCCCATCCCCTGAGACCGCCCCTTCGGCGGGGATGGTGTAGGTGAGGGGGTGGCTAGAGAGGGTGAGGGGGAGGGTTAAGGTGAGCTTGAGAGGGGAGCCCCGACTGCTATCGGCGGTGAGAGTCGCCTGTAGCCGCCCCTCCTTCAGCTCCCCGCTTAGCGAGCCGTAGAGGCTGCCGAGGTCGGTTATGGGGCTCTCCTTGAGCTCCATCCCCTCAGCCATCAGGGAGAGGGTGCCCTGCCCGCCGCTCTTCAGCTCGGCAATCGCCACCTTGCCGTTGATCTCCCCAACGAGCCCTAGGCCGGGGAGGATCAGCTCCGCCGCCTCGAGAGGAAAGCGCTCCACATCGAGGGTGAGGGCATCGGCAGTGTAGGCGAGGTAGAGGGAGCCCGTCCCCGCTTGCAAGCTGAGGGGAGAGAACTCGATCGGCTGGTCGAGCCCCTTTTCCACCGTGATGGGCTGAAGGAGGGTGACCTCACTGTCGAGGATCTCCCCTCCAAACTGATCCCAGCGGGTCCAAAACCGGTCAAGGGTTGCCAGCCATGCCCCCGATGCCCTACCGCTAACCCCCTCTAGCCCCTCCCAAGTGAGGGTGAAGGGCCACTCCTTACCTCCCAGCTGGGTCGCAAAGGCGACCTCCTGAGCTGCGACCCGCTTATAGGAGACCTGCCCCGCATCGGCCCTCACCTCTCCGTGCGGCGCAGTAAAGGGGTGCTCCAGTCGCGCCGTGATCTGCGCCCTGTCGAGGGTGAGGTACTGGAAGATCAAGAGGGGAGTGTGGAGTGTGGCCGTCAGCAACTCCTCCTCGTAGGTGGCGGTAAAGGTTGCCCTCCCCTCCACGTCGAGCCGGAGCAAGGGGGCCCAGGCCCACAGCTCCCCGATCTCCCCCTTAAGGTCGAAGGAGTCGATCCCCGATTCGGTAAAGGTCAATGAGCCGGTGATCTCCGATTCGGGACCGGTGAGTTTAAGGGGGGAGAGGGTAAAGGTGCCTTCGCTCTTGGCTAGGGTGGTGTGGAGGGTAAGGGGGAGGTCGGCGACGACCGCCTCTGCATCAAGGGTGCCCCGCCCCTCATTCCATGTAAAGCGGCTTGACAGGCCAGTAATAGGGCGCCCAGCCACCGCCATCTCCTCACCCTCCAAGTCCAAAGCTACGGTAGGGGTTGTAAGGGTACCAGAGAGCGAGACTCGCCCTGTCACGGCGCCAGAATAGGTGAGGCCGATCAGGCCATCCAGTTGGGAGAGGTCGGGGAGGGTCATCCGAAGCTCCCCCTTTTCAATAGTGCCATTGAGGTTAGCGATCAGCTGCCCATCTACGCTCATAGCGGCCCCCACCCCTCGGATCGGGGTTAGGCGCAGCGTTCGTGTCCCATCGAGGGTGTAGACCCCTTGAATTTTGAGCGCCTCTCCGATCAACCGGGCTGCGATCGGGTCGGTCTTGGCATTGGCGGTGGCGACCAGCTGCAGGTCCCCAATGATCTGCTCCTCTGGCCTTCCGCTCTTCCCGGTGATGACCGCTCCAAAGCTGTCGAGTTTGCCGTAGCCGGTCACCACAAAGCTCTTGACCGCGATCCCTCCTAGATTAAGCAACGGCCCCTCTGCCTCCTTGACCACCTTGATATGGAGATCTTGGGTTGCCTCCTTGCCGGTCAGGTCGACCTGGTAGTGGCCGAGAGGGGGCTCGAGGAGATCGAGGGAGAGGTTGGCCATCAGATCCCGGCCTACCCTCACTTTGCCCGCAGCAGCAAGGGTGACCCCGTCCGTTTCAAGCCGCTCAATGGCAATTCGCCTTGCCGAGATCTTCCAGGGGAGGGTGGGCCAGCCTACCTCTCCCCCTTTTGGAAGGTCGAGCTTGACCTCGGAGGCCTTGAGTCGGTCGATCTCCAGATGGTGGAACAAGAGGGGAAGGGCGCTCACATCGATCCGCACTGAGGAGGCGCTCAGCAGGGTCTTGTCCCCCTCTTTCACCCTCACCTCACGGATATTGGCCTTGAGGGGGAGGGTCAGCCTTAGCCGCTCGAGTTCCACCTGATAGCCGCTTCGGCTTAGCACCTCCTCCGCCTTCTTGGTCGCAAAGGCGATACCTGGCTCGCTCTGAAGCCAGATCGAGAGTATCCCCATTGCGCAGGCCACAAGACCGATCACAACCAAAGAGGTGATGAAAAGGCGCCTTATCAAAATGTCTGCCCCACGTTGACGTAGACCTCGAAATAGCGATCTATACCGGGTCTTCGGTTAAGGGGAAATGCGATGTCCAAGCTAAACGGCCCCAGGCCGGTGTAGTAGCGGGGGCCAAAACCCACCGAGTTGAGCTGCTTGCGGTTTAGCTGAGGCCACGAGGTCTCGTAGACATTTCCCACATCGTAGAAGAGGACAAAACCCCAGCTCTGACCGATCCGCTGCCGCAGCTCAACCCCTCCCACCGCAATCGACCGCCCGCCCAAAATCTCCCACGTCACCGGGTTGAGTGGGCTGACACTCTGGTAGCGGTAGCCCCGCAGCTCGCTATCGCTTCCCGAATAGAACCGCCTCGGCGGAGGGATATTGAAGTCGGAGGCGCCCAAAATCGTCCCCAGAGTGGCGTAGGCGGCCACAACGGTCCACCCCCGCCTATCAACCGGGTAGTAGAAGGAGAGGGTCGCTTTTTGCTTGGTAAAATAGACCCTCTCTTCGACCAGGCTCGCGGTCGGCTCCCAGAAGAGGCGAAAGCGCCATCCCCGGATCGGGTTGAGGAGATCATTAGTGGTGTCGACCCAAACGGCCATCGGAGCCGACAGGAGGGTAAAGTCCCCATCATTATCGCTGCGGAAGGTCTGGAGTTGCTCCCCTTTTATCCCATACTCATACCAGGCCCGGCTCCAAAAACGGCGTTCCACCCGCGCATGGAGGAGGAGGGCCCTCTCCCCATAGGGGAGGATATCGACCCGCCTTGCCGAGCCCGAGAGGACCAGGTCTTGATCGCAGTGGACGAAGTGGGGGCGTCGGTAAATGACCTCCCCCTCCTGCCGCTTCTGCGCCGCAAGGGCCCGCAAAGTGAGGCTCTCTCCCCGCCCCGTTAAGTTCCGGTGCTGCCACTGCGCCAGCCCCCCAGCCCCCTCGTCGAGCGAGTAGAGAACTCCCAGCGTGATCGTCCGGTGCTTCCGCTCCCTAAGGGCGATATTCATCCCCAAAATTCCGCCCGGCTCCGCCTCATCATCGTGGGTGATGTTGATGCTCGTGAAGAGATTGGCCCGCCGCAACCGATCGATCGTGCGGGTAATCGCGCACCGGTTGTAGGGCTCGCCGTAGCGCCAATCGAGACACTCGAGCACAAAGCGGCGGCGCACACACCTCAAACCGGTGACGTCGGTGGATCCGAAAAAGCAAAAGGGGCCGCTATCGATGATAAAGGTGATCGAGACACCCTCCTCAGCCGCATCGACCACGATCTGCCGATCGACCACACGGGCGAGGGGATACCCCTGCTCAACCATCGTTTCGATTAGGCACCGCTGCGCATCGAGAATCCGCTGTGAGACCGCCGCGCTCCCGATCGGCAGCCCCAAACAGGCGGGGGTAAAGGTGGCCACCGGATACTGCCGGTAGTCGCTCTCCACCCCCTCTACCCTCACAGAATCGATCGGGTAGACCGGTCCTGGTGTGATTTCGATCGTGACCCCCATCGGCTCCTGCCGCTCGTAGCTCACCTTAGCGGCTGCCGAATAGTAGCCCAGCGCATGGAGTATAGAGATAAAGCGGGTCACGTCGCTCTCCGCTCGATACTGCAGCGCTGCAAAGGAGGGAAGGGGCGCTCCTTGTTCTTCAATAAGGGCTGAGGCGGCCACCAGAGCCCGTTCCACGCAAGGGGCCGGCGCGCCGCTAATCTCCACCTCATAGCTCCATGCTCGGGCTGTAACCAGCAAAAGGAGTGCCAAACACCATCTGAGCGCCATATGGAGCGATATTGCCCGACACTGTTCGTGAAAGCAATATGGGGACGTTGATAGAAAAATTCCCGTTTGCTACAAGAGATGGCAGTCACGTGACCCAAAGGAGGAAACCGTGAAGAGATGGCTACTAACGGGGATGGCGCTACTCGCTCTCCCCATCATGACCTTTGCCCAAGGTGAGGCGAAGGGTTACCGCAATGCAACCGGTTCGGTCTGTTCCGACGGGAGCTCTTGCAACAAAGGGTGCTGCGCGCAGCCCTCTTCGGGAAGCTGCTGCTGCCCCAACCTCTGTGGCCATTGGAGCCTCGAAGGAGCGGCCCTATATTGGAAAGTCTGCTTCGACGATGAGCTGCTTGGTTTTGGAGATACCTTCTTTGATACGGTGAGACCCGGTAATGAGTGGGGTTTCAAGGTCAAGGGGCAGTGGAGCAGCTGCGACTGGAAGAAGTTCGTCAGCCTGACCTATTGGTACTTTGATGAGAGCGACCATGGTCGCACTCCCATCATCGAATCGACCGATGGTCTAGGGCAGAACGAGTATTTCTTCGCTAAGCTCCACCACGAGTATCAGCGGCTATCGGCTCGGGCCGGTCACTACTGCTGCTACGACCCTTGCAAAGGGGGGCTCTATGCCTACGGCGGGATCTCTTGGATCTACATCAAAGATCGGAGCCGGTTTGACGCAAACCAGCTTCCCCTTCAGCGAGGCCAATACCAAGCTGCCGGTTTTGAGGCGGGCGTTGGAGCGCGCTACAAGATCTGTGGTGGCTTTGGCCTTGCTGCCGAACTCGGCGGTGTTGCCGCCATCGGCGATCGCAAGAGCCAGATCGAAGTAGGGTTCACCACCATCACGACCTACCGGCGTCCGCAGGTAACCCTCTGTGTTCCCGGCCTCGATACCAAACTGGAAGCCTTCTACGAGTGCTGCTGGTGCGGGTTCGACTGGGGCCTGTTTGTGGGCTATGAGCAGCACTACTTCTGGAACGTCAAGAAGAACAGTCCGTTGCTTAATCCCACCCCCTTGGCAGCTCGCAACCAAGACTTTGGGGTAGGGGGACTCTACTTCGGAGCACGGGTCGGCATCTAAGCGCCACCCGAGATTGAGGAAGCTAGCCCCGGGGGGTCTCCCCTGGGGCTTTTTTGTTTCCCATTAGTTCGCCAAATCCCTCCCGCCCTTGATATAAAAAAACATTTTAATAACCCGTTTATTGTTAAAAAAGAGGGGATTTAATACAGGAAGGGGCAAAGCCAACACCCAAAGGAGGAAGCGGTGAAGACTTGGTTAATTGGTGGGATCGCGGCCCTTGCGCTCCCGATGATGACATTTGCCCAGACCGATACGGGCACACAAAAGGGTTATCGAAACGCTACCGGGTCGGTCTGTTCCGATGGGGGTTCTTGCAACCGTGGTTGCTGCGCCCAACCTTGTGGCGACTGCTGCCAACCCAGCTGCTGTGGTTGCTGTGGCCATTGGAGCCTAGAGGGGGCCGCCCTCTACTGGAGAACCTGCTTCGATGATGAGGTCTTTTTCCTAGAGACCGACGGGCACCGAAGAACCGTAAGACCCAACAACGAGTGGGGCTTCAAGATCAAAGGGGAGTACCTCACCTGCGATCAGTGCAAATTCGCTAGCCTTACCTACTGGTACTTTGACGAGACCGACCACGGTAGGGTATTCGACACCAACGACTTCGAGCGCTCCGGTCGCCTTCATCACGAGTACCAGCGGCTCTCCGGCCGTGTGGGCGCCTACTGTTGCCAAGGGTGCAAAGGGGGCCTCTACGGGTACGGCGGGATCTCTTGGATCTATATTCGGGATCACAGTCGCTACTTTGTGGATAGCTCCACCCCATTGGATGCTAGACAAAGAGGGGAGTTTCAAGCGGCCGGCTTTGAAGCGGGTGTTGGGGGCCACTACAAGATTTGTGGCGGCTTTGGCGTTGCAGCTGAACTCGGTACCGTTGCGGCTATTGGGGATCGGAAGAGCCGATTGGAGGAGACGCTTGGCACACAGGATCTCTTCTTCCACTACCCTTCGACAACGCTCTGCGTTCCTGGCCTCGACACCAAGCTTGAGCTCTTCTATGAGTGCACCTGGTGCTGTTTCAACTGGGGAGTATTTGTTGGCTATGAGCAACACTACTTCTGGAACGTGAAGAAGAACCGAGCCTTCGACTTCTTGAACACCGCCCGCGCCCAAGACTTTGGGGTAGGGGGTCTCTACTTCGGAGCACGGGTCGGCTACTAGTCGCTACCCGAATTGAGGAAGCTTAAGCCCCGGGGGTTTCCCCCGGGGCTTTTTTATTGCCCCTATTAGGCGTTCATAAGGCGTACATTTTATCTCGCATTCTTTTCTGTACAAATAAAATAGGATCCTTGTATAGCGGGGTTAGCTAGGATGACCCATTGCCTTGGGGTCCAATCAACTTCTAAATGGAGGAAGCGGTGAAAACTTGGCTAATAGGAGGGATCGCAGCCCTTGCGCTCCCCATAATGACATTTGCCCAGACCGATACGGGCACTAACAAGGGCTATCGAAACGCTACCGGGTCGGTTTGTTCCGACGGGGGCTCTTGCAACCGCGGTTGCTGTGCCCAACCCTGTGGCGACTGCTGCCAACCCAGTTGCTGTGGTTGCTGTGGCCATTGGAGCCTCGAAGGGGCAGCTCTCTACTGGAGAACCTGCTACGACGACGAGGTTTTCTTTCCCGAGACTGACGGCCACCTTAGGACCGTTAAGCCCGACAATGAGTGGGGCTTCAAGATCAAGGGGCAGTACACCAGCTGCGATCAGTGCAAGTTCGCTAGCTTGACCTACTGGTACTTTGATGAGACCGACCATGGTCGGGTCTTCGATTCGAGTGACTTCGAGATCTCCGGTCGGATCCATCACGAGTACCAGCGCCTCTCCGGGCGGGTAGGTCACTACTGCTGCCAGGGTTGTAAAGGGGGCCTCTATGGATACGGGGGGATCTCCTGGATCTACATCCGTGACCGGAGCCGTCACTTTATCGAGAATGAGGTCTCGATTACCCGACATCAGCGGGGTGAGTTCCAAGCTGCCGGCTTTGAAGCTGGGGTTGGGGGCCACTATAAGATCTGCGGCGGCTTTGGTATCGCTGCAGAACTGGGCACCGTTGCCGCTATCGGCGATCGGAAGAGCCGTGCTGATGAGACCATCACGGTTACGACCCACATCCACTACCCCTCGGTAACGCTTTGCGTGCCTGGCCTCGATACTAAGCTTGAGGCTTTCTATGAGTGCAACTGGTGTTGCTTTAACTGGGGTCTGTTCGTCGGTTACGAGCAGCACTACTTCTGGAATGTGAAGAAGAATCGTCCTTTCGACTTTTTCAATGGCTTTGCCCGCTCCCAAGACTTTGGGGTAGGCGGCCTCTACTTTGGCGCACGGGTCGGCTACTAGTCGTCCTGACCACTCTGGAAGTTGGAGCCTCGGGGGAAACCCCGAGGCTTTTTTTTTCCCTTGAGCCTATGCTAGGGGAATGCGATGGTTCCTTACCCTCCTCACCCTCCTCCTTCCCCTTGCCGCCGACCCTGCCGAGGTGCCGAGCAAAGTGGGCTATATTGCCGTGGGACGGGAGGGGATTACGAAGTCGACGCTGATCAAAGTTCGTGCGGCCCTCAACCATTATAAGAGGGAGAAGCCCTCCTTCGTTATCCTGCAGCTCAACACCCCGGGAGGGGAGGTCTTTGTCTCCCAAGAGATCTCCGACGCCCTCCGAGAGCTGGACTCTCGGTATGGGATCCCAGTCGTCGCCTTTATCGACAACTGGGCCCTCTCAGCAGGCGCCATGCTCGCCTACTCCTGCCGCTACATCGCGACCGCCCAGGATGGGCTGATGGGAGCCGCCCTCCCCATCCTGATCAACCAGGAGGGGGGTGTCCAGGCCGCCTCCGAAAAGATCCGCTCGGTCGTCCGGGCCGACTTTGCCTCCCGGGCCGAGTTCTTTGGCCGTAGTCCCGCCATTGCCGAGGCGATGGTCGACCCCGACCTGATCGTCGTCAAGCGGGGAGGGGAGATTATCGCCCTTAACAGCGAATCGGAGATCGAAAAGGGGGATGAGGTGATCAGCGCCAAAGATAAGCTCCTCACCCTTAAAGCCCAGGAGATGATCGATCTTGGTGTAGCTAATTTTTTAGTGCACACGACGGTCCGGGCCGAGCCGACCCACCACCCCTATCCCTTGGCCGACTCTCCCCTTAGCGAGATCCCCCTTTTCAAGGAGATGGCCGACGCGACTGTGATCCCTTATAAGCCGACTTGGAAGGAGGGGTTCTTTTCCATCCTGACCCTCCCCATCGTCTCCTCCCTCCTCTTTCTGGGGCTGATCTTGGGCTTCTACATCGAGATCAACACTCCCGGCTTTGGGGTAGCCGGCACCGTCGCCCTCGTCTGCCTCTTTTTCATTATCCTCTCGAGCTTTGCCCTTCAGGCGATGAACTGGTTTGAGGTGGGCCTTTTGGGCCTTGGCCTCCTCCTGCTGGCCCTCGAGCTCTTTGTCATTCCTGGCTTTGGGATTACCGGCATCCTCGGCATCCTCTTTACCATTGTCGCTTTGGTGGCCATGCTCCTCCCCAACATCGGCAAGGTCCACTGGGACTTTGACATGGGGCAGTTCAACGCAGCAGGGGAGGAGTTTTTGGTCCGCCTTGCTTGGATAGGGGGGGCGGTAGTCGTCGGTGTCCTCCTGATGTTTCTCCTCTCCCGCTTTGTCCTCCCCCGCTTCTCCCGCTTTAGCCACCTTGTGCTCAAGGGGGAACAGGAGACTTCAAAGGGGTATGTGTCGGGGATCGAAGCCGAGAGACTCCCCCCTGTGGGGACGGTAGGGAGGGCGGCAAGCCCCTTGCGCCCCTCGGGTAAGGTGGCCATTGGAGAGGAGCTCTACGATGCCACCACTCGAGGCGGGTACATTGCCAAGGGGGCACAAGTCGTGGTAGTAGAGAGGGGAAGGGCCCACCTTATTGTGGAGGAGAAAACCTAATGATCTGGGGCGGATTGATGATTGGGGTGGGCCTGCTCCTGATCATCCTCGAGTTCTTCCTGCCAGGGGGAATTATGGGGGCGGCAGGGGGTCTCCTCTACCTGATGGGCCTTGTCGCCTTTGCCTTAAACAGCCCCTCGCTGATCCTTACCCTCGCCGTGGTTGCAGTGGCAGTCGCCGCCCTCTTCCTCGCCGTCTGGATCACCCTAAAACGGATGCGCGAGTCGAAATCGGAGACCCCCATCTTCCTCAAAAGCGACCAAGAGGGGTATAAGGCCTCTGCGTGGGCCAGCGAGCTGGTGGGGAAGGAGGGGACCGTCCGCTCCGACCTCAAGCCGGCTGGCCATGTCCTCATTGAGGGGCAACGTTATCAGGCGTTGTCCCGCGGGGGCTACCTTCCCCAAGGGGCACCCATTGTTGTGATCGGTGGGCAGGGGGCCCACCTCATCGTTAAGGAGAAAAAGCCATGATCCTCGGTATCGGCATCGAAATCTACATCCTGATCATTGTGATCGCCCTGATCGCCATCGCGATCCTTGCGATTATCGGACGTTTTATCAGCCTCTGGTTCCAGGCCTTTGTTTCGGGAATCCCCATCGCCCTCTTCAACATCATCGGGATGAGCCTGCGCAAAATCCCCCCCCGTGTCATCGTTAACGCCCGGATCAACTCCTACAAGGCGGGCCTCAAAACCCTCACCGTTGCCGACCTTGAGACCCACTATCTGGCCGGCGGCCATGTCCTCGAGGTGGTGGCCGCCATGATCGCCGCCGACAAAGCAAACATCCCCCTCGACTGGCGCCAGGCGACCGCCATTGACCTTGCGGGCCGCGACATCCTCGATGCCGTTAAGACCTCGGTCTACCCCAAGGTGATCGACTGCCCTGAGCGGACCCAGGGGGCCTTTATCGTCGCCGTTGCTCGGGACGGCGTCCAGCTCAAGTGCCGTGCCCGGGTCACCGTCCGGACCAACATTGCCCAGCTCGTCGGCGGCGCCACCGAGGAGACGGTGATCGCCCGAGTCGGCGAGGGGATCGTCAGCGCGATCGGCTCCTCCAACACCCACCTCGACGTCCTCGAGTCTCCCGATCGGATCTCCAAGCTTGTCCTTGAGCGGGGGCTCGACGCCCAGACCGCCTTTGAGATCCTCTCGATCGACATCGCCGACATCGATGTCGGCGAGAACATCGGTGCCCGCCTCCGGGCTGACCGCGCCGAGTCGGACAAGCGGATCGCCCAAGCCGAGGCCGAGAAGCGGCGCGCCATGGCCGTTGCCGCTGAGCGGGAGAACATCGCCATGATCAAGGACCGCCAAGCCAAGCTCGTCGAGGCCGAGGCGCAGGTCCCTACCGCCATCGCCGAGGCCTTCCGAAAAGGGAATCTCGGCGTCATGGACTACATGCGCCTGAAGAATATCCAGAGCGATACCGAGATGCGCACCTCCATTGCCAAGGAGAGTGAGCCTCGCGACAACCCCCAGCCCGGCTGATGGATTTTTTTGAGCTGATCGGCCTTCTCCTGATGCTCCTCTTCCTCCTGTCGCCCCTCTTGCGCAGGCTTTTTGGAAGGAAGAAGAGGGCGGCTCCACTGCCGAGCATCAAACCTCCCGTCGTTGAAAAGGTCATCCGCCCCTCTCCTCCGCCACCAAAAGAGGCGCAGCGCCCCTTGCATGAAGTGGGGGAGTTTCACCCCGCTTTGGAGGAATACGCAGGGATGGAGGCCACAGGGGCCCCCTCCTTCAAACCGACCATTGGGCTGGAGATGGGGAGCCGCTACGGGGAGGATGCGGCCTACAAGAGTGCCGGTGCGGGGACCTCTCGCATCGCTCAGTTGCTAAGGAGACCTGGCGGCGCGCGAGAGATGGTCCTTCTCAGCGAGGTTATTTCTCGTCGTTTGTGAGGAAAGGACTCCTCGTCACCTTTCCTGACTCCAGAAGGGATTCGACTGATTGTCTTCGTTCCAATTTTGTTCTGGAAGGCGGGGGGGAGATTGAGCGGACCTTAACCTTACTGGCGAGCCGGTTCGCAAGCTCGTTCGGCATATTGAGGAGCTTGTTGTCCAGCAGGTCCTTATGGGGAATGGTGCCAAAATCGATCAACTTCTCTTGTCCTAGCCAGAGGGCATAGGGAGAGAGGGTGACGGCCATCTTCTGGCTTAAGTTCTGCTGGCCTACCTTTAGCTTAAGGCTCTCTTGGAGCGGGCGTTCGGTGAGGGGTAGGTCAGACCACTCCATATGCACGGTGACATGGTCCGTAGTCCAGTCGATCTCCTCCTCTTTGCACTGAAACTTGAGGGTGATCTGGTTTTGTATTTCCATCATCAGGGCAAAGTTGATAGGTACCAGATTTACCCCAAGCTCGCTCTCTATTTTGCCAAGCCAGCTGGATAGCTCTTGAGGGTTCATCGGTCCCCTTTTCCGCTCGACAGGCCCCTCTTTTGTTAGGAAGCAGAAGGTATACTCCTCGGCCTCCGTTTGGTAGTAGTACCACGCGCCAGGACGAATTTCCAAAGCCGTTGCGCGTTCGAACCATCCCTTGTACACCTTCAGCGTCTCCTCCCTAGGACTAACGATTCCGGTAAAACACATCGGGGATTTGCCTGTGAGATCGGGCGTGGTCTGATTGTAGGGGTGTTGAGAGGTGTGGAGCGAGCTCATTCTATAGTAGGACTCCTGCGAAGAGGCAGTTCGGGCAACGGGGGCGGGAAGGGGCCTTTTGAGCACCACACCCTCTCCTGCCGCTAGCACCGCGAAGGAGCTAATTGCACACCACTGCACCCAAGGCGACCGGCGAAAAAGGGGGTAGCACACCCCTGCCAGCACGAGATCGGTAGCTAGCCGAATAGCGGGCGCGCGACTCTCCCTCGAGGCAGCGCGCCAAGGAATGATCTCCCTAATGTCCATTTCCTATTCCAACTCTCTTAAATAGGTCGCCGCTTCCTGCTCGATCCTCTGAAGCTCAGGCAACAGATGGTTGCCACTGCCCACCTCGTTGAGCCGGCGGTTTTCCGGTCGTTCTTTGGCGGCCTGCATCTGCTGAAAGCACATCTGGATTTGAGCCCACGGCTGCCCATAGGAGGTGCGCAGCTTCTCGATCCGATTCTTAATAGCCTCAGGAATCAGCCCTGTGGTAAGGAGCTCCTCATAGGTCTTGTCCTCCTTCTGGAGCAGCTTTTTCGTACTCACCTCCTTAAGGTAGTCGACGACCAGGCGGCGGACCTTAAGATGGTCCCGTGTTACCCATTTTTGTTCGAGTGCGTATGGGGGAAGGGTGAGGAGCTCGCCTGCCTTCTGCATCGCGGCGAGCGTTCTCTCGGCCGCCCCCTCCGCATAGCTCTCCAACGGAACGCCGAGCAACTTGCCATCTCCCCTGTAGGTCACAAGCTGGATCAGGTCGGCCTCCTTTAATTCACTCTTGAGCTTTTCCCTCAGGTCGTCATCCAACGTGGCCTTGGGATCGTGTTTCTTTCTCCAATCAAGCCCATGCTTTGCCGAGAACTCAGAATAGGGGAGGGCCTTGACCGCCTCCCTCAGCATCCCATAGAGATCGACGCTATCCATTTTAAAGTGCTCTCCGAGCCGCTGGTAGAGGCCCGACTTTCGGTAGCCTACTTCCTTCATCGCGGCGAGGACCTCTCGCTTTGTCACCCCAAATTTCGCTACCAGCTCAGGGACCTCTTGGGCAGGAGGTCCCTCCAAAAAGAGCTTTCTCAGGTGCTTCTGATTTTCGGGGGTGAGGGCTGCATAAAGGGATTCGAAATGATCCCACTTATCGGAATTGCCCCACCTGCTGACGAAAGCTGTAAAAGAAGGGGCCCCTTCGCACTCCTCATTCACCTTCTGCTTGAGGGCCTCCTTATCGATTCCAAAACAGCTCCCCAGCAACAACTCGATCGTACATAGGAGGTGATAACTCCTATTCAGGCACGCCTCGCGGGCTTTGTCATAGGTCCGTGGGAGGATCCTCCCCTCTTTAACGAGTTTCGGTTTGCAGCCACGCTGCCTCAGAGCGGTCAGGATTTGGCTATTGTCGCCGCTCTCAATCGCCTCTGCCCACTCCCGCAGCTCTTTTAGAGCGACTATGCCCTCGAACTGCTCGTAGGGGCCCCACTCCGAAACGGGAAGCTGATTCAGAGCCTCCCTAACCCGAGCGGCAAATTTCTGCGTGTCAACAAAGGGGGGAAGCTCTCCATGCCGCTTCATAAAGTCGAGCACAGGCAGCTTATCAGCCTCTAAGGTCACGAGCCGCTCAATCTCGCTTTGGCCCAGCCCCACCGCCTCACAAAGGGAGTTGCGCTCTCCAATCAGCTCTCGGTAGGGGAGAAGCAGAAGGCGAGCCCTCAACCCCTCTTTGTCGGGATGCACCTTCAGGGCCTCCTCGCCGTACTCCCGGAGTAGCTCACCGAACGTAGCTCCCCTGAAGGGGGCTATCCGCTTGGCCTCCTCCTCTTTCCCCGCTGCGCGCCCTTGAAAGAAGTAGGCGCCGTAGGCCGCGGCTGCTGAAGCTGCCCCCACAGCGGCGATCCACCGCACCCCTTTTCCCTTTAGGGCCGTGTAGCCGGTCATAAAGAGGCCAAGGCCAGCAGCGATCTTCAAACCCTGGACGCAGCGCCTGTCTTGAGCCGCGCCATCAGTTAACGTTTGATAGGTAGTGCCTGAGGGGGGAGAGGGTTTTTCCATTCTGCAGTCCAATTTTCTGAAAGTATTGTAACCGATGAATTATTAAAATGAAACATTCATTAAATATTTTAGTTTACTTTTGGGTTGCCAGGGTGAGTTCCCGATTTTTCCCGGGCATGGTATAAGGGCTTCATGGATAAGGCTAAGGTGGTCAAGGAGCTGGGTAAGGAGGGGTTGAGCAAGATCCTCCGGCAGATGCTCCTGATCCGCAATTTTGAGATCCGGGCCGAGGCGGCCTACCAGCATGGGCTGGTGGGGGGTTTCCTCCACCTCTACATCGGGCAGGAGGCGATCGCCACCGGCGCTGTGGAGGCCATTGGGGTTGAGAACTGGTGGATCACCACCTACCGGTGCCATGCCCATGCGCTCCTGTTGGGGGCTACCCCGAAGGAGATTATGGCCGAGCTCTTTGGCCGGGCCAATGGGAATGCCATGGGCCGGGGGGGCTCGATGCACCTCTACACCGACAATCTCCTGGGGGGCTTCGGCATTGTAGGGGGGCAAATTCCGATTGCAGCTGGAGCTGCCTTTGCCGCCAAGTACCTGGAGCAGGATCGGGTAGCGGTCTGCTTCTTGGGCGATGGGGCGGTTGCCCAAGGGGCCTTCCATGAGTCGCTCAATCTCGCGGCTCTATGGGATCTTCCCCTTATCGTGGTGATCGAGAATAACCAGTGGGGGATGGGGACGGCGGTCGACCGGGCGATCAGCGTGAAAAAGATCGCCGAACACTTTGCCCCCGCTTATGGCCTCAAGGGCTACACCTTTGATGGGATGGACTTTTTTACCTGCTACAGCGCCTTCAAAGAGATGAAGGATGAGGTCAAAAAGCACCGCAAGCCCGTTTTAGTGGAGATGATGACCCAGCGCTTTCGGGGGCACTCGGTCTCTGACCCGGCTCTCTACCGGAAAAAGGAGGAGCTCCACCGGCTGCTCGAGCGGGATCCGATCCATCTGCTTAAGGAGGAGATGGTGGCGCAGAAGATGCTCACTGAGGAGACCTTTAAGGAGTGGGACAAGGAGGCGCGTGCCGAGGTGGTGGAGGCGGTCAAGTATGCCGAGGAGAGCCCCTGGCCTGAGGTCGCGACGTTAGAAGAGGGAGTCTTTGCTCCATGAAGTTAGTCTCTGATTGCCAAAATTCATATGCACCTTTTGCTGCCTTTTCTCACACCTTGAAAAGTCGCCAAAGGTGTCTACATAAAATGTATGCCTCCTTTGGCGACTTTCCACCCCTGATTGCGACCTATCGTCCTGAGGGCATCGACAGTAGGCGGTCATCTGGAGCACATCCCTCCTCACCCGGGTTTACAAACCCGGCCTCGTCACGATGTGCGCCATCTGACCACCTCCTGCCGCCCCCTCAGGACGATAGGTCGCAATCAGGGGTTCCAATCTGTGAACAAAACTCAGTCAAAATTTGCACATGAATTTTAGCAATCAGAGACTAGTGGAGATGCGGGAGGCGATCCGGGAGGCGATCGACGAGGAGATGACCCGGGACGAGAGGGTCTTTGTGATGGGGGAGGAGGTTGCTGAGTACAACGGCGCCTACAAGGTGACCAAAGGGATGCTCGACAAGTGGGGCCCCAAACGGGTGATCGATACCCCGATCGCTGAGCTCGGTTTTGCCGGCCTGGGCGTGGGAGCGGCGATGTGCGGTGTCCGGCCGGTCGTCGAGTTTATGAGCTGGAACTTCTCCTTTGTCGGCTGCGATCAGCTCATATCCAACGCCTGCAAGATGCACTACATGTCGGGAGGCCGTTTTTCGGTCCCGATCGTCTTCCGCGGCCCTAACGGCGCCGCCGCCCAGGTCTCCTGTCAACACTCCCACTGCGTGGAGGCCCTCTACGGCAACCTCCCCGGCTTTATCATCGTCTGCCCCAGCACCCCTTACGATGCAAAAGGGCTCCTTAAGAGCTGCATCCGGAACAACAACCCCTGCCTCTTCCTCGAAAACGAGCTGATGTATGGGGACAAGGGGGAGATTCCTGATGAGGAGTACCTCGTCCCGATCGGCAAGGCCCGCATCGTCCAAGAGGGATCCGAACTCACCCTGGTCGCTCATGGAGAGATGGTCAGGCGGTGCCAAGAGGCGGCGAAAGCGCTCAAGCGCTCCTGCGAGATCATCGACCTGCGCACCATCAAGCCCCTCGACCGGACCACCATCGTCGAATCGGTCAAGAAGACCAATCGCTGCCTCCTGGTGGAGGAGGGGCACCTCTTTGCCGGCATCGCCTCGGAGGTCGCCTTTCAGATCCAAGAGAGCTGCTTTGACTACCTCGACGCTCCCATTGGCCGGGTCTGCCAGCGGGAGACCCCCATGCCCTACTCCAAACCCCTTGAGGCCGAAACCCTCCCCACGGTCGAGCGGATCGTGGAGGCGGCCCGCCAGCTATTCTAGGAGCCCTTATGGTCACCCCCTTCACCATGCCAAAGCTCTCGCCCACCATGGAAGAGGGGCAGATCGTCCGCTGGCTCAAGAAGGAGGGGGAGTTTGTCGAAGCGGGGGAGGCCCTCCTGGAAATCGCCACCGATAAAGCCACCGTTGAGCATAACGCTATCGATGAGGGGTACCTGCGCAAGATCCTCATCCCCGACGGCCAAACGGCCGCTGTCAACGTCCCGATCGCCCTCTTCACCGAGACCAAAGAAGAAAACATCGAAAGCTACCAGCCCGAAAAGCCGGCCGCTCCCAAAATAGAGGAAGAAAAAAAAGAGGAAGTGGCCCCGCCGCCTCCCAAAAAAACAGGCGCACTCGCCGCGCCCACATTTGCCCCTGAGCCCCCCTTATCCGACTACCGATTCCTCGGCGAACCCCCGATGCGGGAGCGGGTCTTAGCCTCCCCGGCTGCAAAAAAAATCGCAAAGGAGATGGGTTTGGATATTACCACTGTGAAAGGGAGCGGCCCTAATGGCCGTGTGATGAAAAAGGATCTCGAGCGGGCTCAGAAGGCGGGACCGGTTGCCTTTGGCCGCCATGTCGCTCCAAAAGAGGCGCCGGGCAGCTACGAGGAGGAGACGCTCACTCCGATGCGCAAAACGGTCGGCCAGCGGCTCCAGCAATCGAAGATGTCGATCCCCCACTTCTATGTCACCCAAGAGATCGATGCCTCTGCCATGGTCACCCTCCATGAGCAGCTGAAAGCGACCGGCGTCAAGGTCTCCTACAACGACCTGATCGTCCGCGCCACCGCCCTCACCCTTCGTGAAGTGCCCCAGTTTAACACCGGCTACAACAGCGAAAAGGACACGATCATCCACTTTAAGACGATCGACATCTCCATTGCCGTTAGCCTTGGGCACGGATTGATCACACCGATACTCCGCCATGCCGACTACAAGAACCTTGGCCAGATCTCCACCGAGATCCGCTCCCTAGCCAAGAGAGCGCGCGAAGGGAAACTCAAGCCTGAAGAGTACAAGGGGGGGTCCTTCACCATCTCCAACCTTGGGATGTACGGGGTGACCGACTTTGTCGCGGTGATCAACCCGCCCCAATCGGGCATACTGGCTGTGAGCGGCATCCGGGATGTCCCGGTCGTCAAGAATGGCCAGGTCGTGCCCGGCAAGGTGATGCAGTTAACGCTTGCTGCCGACCACCGGGTAGTCGACGGCGTAGACGGCGCCATCTTCCTCCAGAAGCTTAAGGAGTTTCTCGAGAACCCGGCGGTGCTTCTAGTTTAGGGGCCGCAGAAGCCGGGCGTCCCATTCTCCAGCGTCCAGAAGACCGACCCAGAACCGGGATTATTGCCGCAGATGGATCCGGCTACCGTCCCAATGACGTTGCCATCGCTACCCGTTTGAATGACGGTCCCGCCTCCCGCATCAAAAAAGAAGGCATCTCCTGCAATACTAGCTAGCGCGTTGTTCGAGATCTGTACGGTTCCAATGGTCGCCGTGTTGATCCCATTGCCGGTCGTCAGCGTCGTGATAGTGTTTCCGTTGATGATGCTATTTAGGCTGATAGCGGCTGTGAAAATCCCGTCGCCATTGGAGGTGATCGTGTTCCCCACGATAAGGGTATTCGATGAGGAACTGGTCACATTGATACCGATTGACCCTGCTTGCGCGATAGTGTTGTTGATAACAGAAGCAGTTGTGGCAGCGGCAATAAAGATGCCATCGGTGCCGGCGGTAATGGTATTTCCCTCAACTGTTGGGGTTACTGCAGATGAGCCGAAAATTCCGATCGAACTCGAGTTGCTGATGTTATTTCTAACGATGGTGTTGGTGCCATCAAATCGGATACCGCCATTGCTATTGGTGACAATGTTATTGGTAATGGTAATGTCGGCAGTTCCGGCTCCGGCCAAGATGCCGGCGAGACCTGCGGAGACGATGTTGCGGTCGATGACAACACCACTTGGAGCGCCGAGGTTCGCTGCTATTCCAATAGAGCCAGTGCTGGTAATGTTGTTAAGAGAGATAAGAACATTATCAGAGTTGTCAATCATCACCCCCTCAACTAGCGAAGTGATCGTATTGCTAATGAGCATGACCTCATTGCTATTCATCACTAAGACACCGCCGTTTATCGTACTCAGGACAGTGTTGTCTAGGATCATAGCGCGGGGTGCTCCACTGGCGAGTATCCCAGCTGCAAAGTTGGTATTGGTCACGTTAAGTCCTTGCACGGTGGCATCCGCAGCGACGCTTACAACCGGCGAGGCCATGGTTATGTTAATGGTGGGCCGGACGCCGGGGATGACCAGGTCGGTAGGGCCGCAACCACAGCCGGTGACCTGCAGCACACTCGCGCCCCCAACCAGCACCTGGCCGGTAGGCATCACAATCGTGGCATTGGTGGTGATGGTCCCTTCGCTCCCGTCGACGATCACAAAGCTCCCTGGCCCTGCGCCACCTATCGCCGCCGGGACGTCGGCCGTTAGCGCATCGACAACCAGAGCGCTCCCGAGTGCTGATCCCTTAAAGAAGGCGCTGCTGGTACACATCTCTCTCTTGTGGCCGATAACGGTATCCAGCCGGTCGATCCGATGGAAGAGGCGATCACACAGGCTGCAGGGACAACTCTTTCGGCAGCCAAAGGGGATCTCAAGGCGGGCAATCCCCGAAACCTCACCGGCCTGGATATCATCGCCGTTGCCGGTCACGCCCAAGGTGAAGCGGATGCCACGGGGCAGATTATTCCAGACCAGTAGGGCTCTTCCTCTAGGTCCCCCTAGCGTTTCATAGCCTGCGCGGTGGAAGTAGTAGCCCCCGATAAAGAGCTGGATCTCTGGAAAGCAGGGCCTGTCGGAGCAGCACCAGCGGTAGCCCACCTCGGCATCGAAGCCGGGCATATTGCGCACACCTTGGGTAAGGCACTGGAATTGAGGGGTATCCCCCACAAAGAAGGCGCTTGCTGCTTGGTAGGTGGTGGGACCCGAGAGGGGAACATACCCATTGATGCGGGCCTCCCAGCAGCGGGTATAGGCCTCAACTCCGCCCGAGACCCCATAATAGGGGCGATCATCGTGGCGAACGTAGCGGACGTCAAAGAAGCCGTAGCCCCCGATCACGAGGTTGCCCACCATCTGGCGCATCCCGCCCCCAAAGTTCCCCTCAGTATCCCGGCTGGTGTCGACAAGGCCCCGGGCGTACCCAAAAGCGATCCGGTTGTCACGGCAGCAGACGGGGACCAGAGTTTGCACACGGCCGATGGTCCGCCGATTACCCGCCTCGACCTCCCCCTCAACCCATCCGGTCGACCAGAGGGTAGAAAATGAGGCCAAACAGGCAACGATCCAGATCTTCTTTAGGCAAATATTTGGCAAAAACACAGATAAAAGCTCCCAAAGAGCTCTTCTATCAACGGATAAATTTATTTTCAAATGTAAGGGCTTCTCGAGAACCCGGCGGTGCTACTGGTTTAGCCTCTTAAGGGCTTGGGTAGCCAAGGGAAGGCCCCTTTCACTCGCCTGCTCGAGCCATTTGCGGCTCTCCGTCAGATTCTTCTTCACCCCTTTGCCGTTTTTGAGGCGGATGCCTACGTTGTACATCCCGACTGCATTGCCTAGAGTGGCCGACTTGAGGTAGCACTCGTAGGCCTTCTTCTCATCCGGGTCGATCCCCTCCCCCTTGCTGTACATGATCCCCAAATTATTCCAAGCGGGAGGGTAGTCATACGTGGTGGCCTCTTCGTACCACTGTTTAGCAGCCTTTAGGTCCATATCGATCCCATTCCCTTGCCGAAGGCACTCGGCTAGCCTTCCCATCGCCTTAAAGTGTTTCCCGTTAGCTGCCTCGAGGAAACAGATCACCGCCTCCTGGCCATTTGCGGCGACCCCTGTTCCCTGTTGCAAGCAGACCCCCTTTTGGTAGAGCCCCTCTTCATTTCCTCGGCTGGCGGCATGGGCGTAGTACTTGAATTTCTGGTGAGGGTCGGAGGCCGTTTCGGCGAGCTTCAATGCCTCCACGGCCGTTATTGTCAAAGTTAAGTCCTCGACAATCTCGGGCAGGGGGGAGTCGAGGAGCTCCAGGGCTAACACCAGAGGTTCGACCTTGTAGGCTTTAGCCGGTGCCTGATTGGGATCAGTCTGGAGCGAGCGTTTTACCGGTTCCATAGGACCTCATGACTTTGCGCCACAAGGATACCAAACCGGAGCCTATCTGACCAAGTTCCAGATGCGCTGCATCCCTTGCCCTATGGCGAGGTGGTAGCGGGAGAGGAGGGCCAGGGAGAGAGCTATCCCGAGGTAAAGGAGGGGAAGCCGGTAGGTGTACTGATTGGGGTGCTCCTCTCTCAACTGCCTAAGGGCGCTAGGGAGGTCGATCTCTTGAACGATGGCATGGCGGTAGTCCTTGTATGCTGCCTGCAATCGGACCTGCAAGGTCTCTCCCTGTAGGGTCATGTTCTCAAAGTCGACTACTTTCTTATAAAGGAGGTCGGTTTCGCGGCAGAAATTTGAACGGGCCCTTTTCAGCTCTTCGTAAGCATGCTTAACGGCGATGATCTCTTCCATTTCCTTGGGGGAGTTCCCAACAAAGGTAGCCTCCATGGACGACCATGTCTTGCAGGTACAGTCGGCAAAGTCTATTACCGGTTGGCTAATCTCGGCTGGCTGAAGGTTATTGAGCACCTCTTTGACGCAGGTGCTGTAGCGGCTATCGTGCAGCTGGCTGGCAATAAACTCCTTGTGCAAGGGGCGGTCATTTGCCGTGTGATCTTTAGCCCGAGCTTTCCACCTTTCTTCCAGGTAGTCGAGCTCGGAGCGGTTGGCGTAGACCCGGCTCCAACCGAAAAAGGCGAAGGTCGCCCCAGTGCCCAGGAGGGCTACCGGGATCCCAACGGGGGAGTAGGCCTGGGCTGCCGTAAAGATCTGTCTAATGGAATCCATGATCGCCACCGCTTTTGTTGTAATATAATATTACCTTTATAAAAAAATAATGTCAACACAAAATACAATCCATTTAAGGCTAAAGGGTTGCGTTCCGGACGATTTCCTTTGACCCAATAGGGAGCTCACGTCGACAATTTTGCTGAACCAAGGGGGGCCAATGAAGGGGTGGGTGCTGTTTTTTCGAAAAGGGAGCGAGCTGGAGGAGAGCGACTACTCCGTCCGACGCCTTGTTGAGGCGGCTGTAGAGCAAGGCATTGAATTAGAAGTGCTTGCGCCTCAGCAGTTTGAGATTGTGGCCAACCGGGATGACCGGCGGAGCATCCTGATCGACAATGTCCCCCGGGAGCTGCCCGACTTTGTCATCCCCCGGATGGGCTCCCAAACGACCTACTATGCCAGAGCGATCTTGCGGCAGCTGGAGCACCTGGGGGTGCCCACGATCAACTCATCGCAAACCATTGAGCATGTGAGCGATAAGCTCTACATTGCCCAGAAGCTGGCGCAGAGCGCCTTGCCGACGCCGAGAACGATGCTGGCCAAGCCGACGGTTGATGGGGCGATAGTGGAGCGGGAGATCGGTTTTCCGGCGGTGATCAAGACGCTGAGCGGGACCTCGGGGAGGGGGGTCCACCTCTGTCAGGACCGGGAGGCCTTTCGGGACCTGACCGACCTTATTTATGAGAATAGCCCGACTGCCAACCTGATCGTCCAGGAGCTAGTCAAGTCGAGCCTGGGGAGGGATATCCGGGTCTTTGTGGTGGGGGGGCGGGTCGTGGGGTGTATGGAGCGCCGCTCCAAGGGGGGCTTTAAGGCGAATGTCGCTCTGGGGGGGAGTGTGGTGGCCTACCCGGTAGACAAGGAGCTAGAGCTTCTGGCATTGGAGGTGTGTCGCCTGTTCAATCTGGAGATCGCGGGGGTCGACCTGCTGTTTACGGAGACGGGCTACACGATCTGCGAGGCAAATTCGGCCCCTGGCTTTATTGGGATGGAGCAGGTAACGGGGAAGGTGATCGCTGAGGAGATCATGGAGTATATCCGGATTCATATAGGGGCGAAGGGGGATGTGTAGATTTATGGGCTACCATGGGGAGCGGGCGATCGTCCTTAGCTCTCTGTTGGACCACCATGAGAATTCGCTGGTGAGGCAGAGCCTCCGGGCCCGGAAGACGCGGACGGGGATCAACGCAGACGGCTTTGGAATCGGGTGGTACGACCGGAGCATCGATGGCTTTCCGGGGCTCTTTAGGTCGATCCTGCCCGCTTGGAATGAGCACAACCTCCACTCACTTGCCTCAAAGATCCGTTCCAACTGCTTTATGGGTCATGTCCGGGCTTCGACTGTCGGGAATGTGGGGCTCGACAACTGCCACCCCTTTGTCTTTGGCAAGTTGCTGTGCGCCCACAATGGGACAATTAAGGAGTTCAACCGGATCAAGCGGTATGCCTTTGATGAGATCGACGACCTTAACTTTGGAAGGATCCGGGGGCAGACCGATTCTGAGCATCTTTTTGCGATAGTGGCCACGCTCCTCGGCGAGCGGGAGCGGTATCAGGCTGAGGAGATGCGGGATGCGCTGCTCGAAGCGATGGGAAAGATGCATGCTCTTCAGAGGAAGCATGCCGCCACCGATATTATCCGGGCCAATATCCTGATGACCGATGGGCGGGAGTTAGTCGCAATGCGCTACAGCTCCGACCCAAGCCGCCCTCCGATCTCGATGTACCATTCGACGGTCACTTTTGAGCGGGAGGAGCCCGTTTTTATCGGGAAGGAGGGGGGTAGGGGCGTAGTCGTTGCCTCAGAGTACCTGACCGACGACCCTGACCACTGGTGTGAGGTCCCTGCTGGCCACGCCCTCCTCTCAGACGAGGCCCATCGGGTCCGGATCGAGCCCCTTTCTCATTAGGTACATCGTCGAGTCCTTCTCAAAGCCGTGGCGGGCAAATTCGATCTGGTAGCCCACCTTTTGGTAGAAGGGGAGGGCCTGCCAATCCATCGTTTGGAGATAGAGAAAGGTGCAGCCCCTCTCGCGAGCGATCTTTTCACAGCCCTCTATCAAACGGGTGCCGAGGCCACTGCCCCTTAGGGAGGGGTCGACCCAGAGGGTATCGATGTAGAGCGCCCCAAAGAGGCTAACGCCGGTAGCGCCCCCGATAAGCGCTCCATCGGCTCTCCGGCAGAGGAGGGCGAAGTGGCGGATGGGGCTGACCCCTTTTGCGGCGATCGCCTCCCGATTGAGCTCGCCGGTAAGGTGTGCCTCCTCCTCCCGGGTTGGGCTCTCCTGATAGGTAATGGGGTAGTCGCTCTCCATGGCCTCACGATGCTCGCCAGCTCGATTTTCAGCCAGAGCGGCCCTTTCAAGGTTACACCCAACTTACGCCGCCCCCCATCTCAAGTAGGGAAAAATCGGCCCCGTGTACTTTGCAGGACCTCTGCAAAGTCTGTGCTAGCTGTTCATTGCCTACCCTCGAGGTGATTAGAGAATTTTACCACAGAGGGCACAGAGAAGCACAGAGGTGATCTTATTCCTTCGGAATAAGCCCACACAGCTGCTCCCCAGGGGGAGGCCCCTGGGGAGCAATCCCAGCGTTCCCATCGCCTATTTATTGAAGCATTAACGTAGGGCGGGCTATTTTGTCCCCCGGGCCATCCCCGGGGGACAGGCTGCTTAGGCCTATTCCGGAGGAATGGGCCTAAACTAGAGGCCGTGTCCCATGGACATCCGTTTTGCCTCCTACACCCCCTCTGTGCCTCTCTGTGCCCTCTGTGGTAAAATCCTATCTGAATCGTCAGTCAGACTTTGCAGATGTCCTGGTGTACTTTGGCAAGACACAGATCTGCTTCATGCGCACTTGCTCGCTTATCGCTTATATATTAAAATATCGCAAAGCCAGGAGGTAGGCCATGACGAAAGTAGTTATCTATGGGCAATCGGGAAGCGAAGTACTTGCTAGCTGGTTAGGCGATTCTGCACACTTGCTAGTAGGTGGAAAGAAGTTCAATGATGATTTTCTGCCTCATATCGATAAAGAGGAAAATCAGAAAATTGCTGCCGAGTCCAAAGAGATCCAAGCGCTATGGGAGGATATCTACTGGGACCCACTCTCTCGGACTGGTATCTTAACCACCATGATCGGGGCTCCAGCTCTTGGCTTCATAGCCGGAATCATAGGGGGGCCTTGGATGGGTATAATTACTTGGCAGGCGGTTAGTGGGACAATTGGGTGTGGTGATGCCTATGTCACCGCCACCTCAAGACGGGAGAAAATTAAGCAAGTAATCGAATCTCTTCTTGCAATAGGGCATAGGAGAATATCTCGTATCAAGGAGAAAATTAGTAAGCTTGAAGAGAAAAGGAAAGGGCAAAGCGATCAAGGAGCGGTCCCGTACCTTGGGAACCTGTTGGGCCTCTGGAAAAGTAGCTCTACTTCGCCCCAACCAAAAGAGGCGAGTGCACACTCAGCTGCATTTGGGAGTATTGCCGATACACATAGTCGTTTAACTGAGCTTTTGAGGTGCCACAATGAGCTTTTTAGAAGCGAGAAGCAGGTATGGAAAGTCAGAAACGATGAGTTTCACGTATCCTACGATAAGAGACAGCAAAAGTGGCGGGTAGAGTAGCCCATTAGCCAGCTCAAGTTGATTTAGAGATTCCTTCAGAATAAAGCCGCCTCTCTGCTTTCGGCTACTCCGTACAGATTCAAGGTTGCATATTGAATTTGCACCAGTTTTTCACATATGTTTGTCAAAGTCAGGGAAAGAGGCAGCCTTATTCCCTGATCGGATTGGCAAAGCTCACCTCATATCTCTATGGTTATAAGTAAGTTAATGTTCTTGTTCTCAATTTCAAGGTTACATCTTGAATTTTCACCGCTCAGCGGTTAGGATTGGGGGATGGACGGGAGATACTACAAGCGCGAGCTGGAGGCCCCCTTTTTGGAGGCTTTGCAGCAATTTCCGGCGGTTATGGTGACAGGGGCCCGCCAGGCGGGAAAGTCGACCTTTTTGCAGCACTGCCTGCCGGGCTACACCTATGTGACCTTGGATAGCCCGAGGGCGCGGGCGATGGCCCTCGCGGATCCGGAGCTCTTCTTTGAGGCCTATCCGGCTCCGGTAGTGATTGATGAGATTCAGTACGCGCCGAGCCTTCTTTCCTACCTCAAGATGAGGATAGATGCCGATCGAGACCGCTGTGGACAGTTCGTGTTGACCGGATCGCAGGTCTTTCAGTTGATGGCCGGAGTTTCCGAGTCCCTTGCGGGGCGTGTGGCGATCTTCCACCTTTACCCTTTTTCCTGGCAGGAGGTCGAGGGGGTGCCGGGGAGGGCGGGGAGCAGCGGCGATGCTCTAGCAACGATGGAGCAAACGGTTCAGGGATTCTATCCGGAGCTGCTCAAGCGGCCCAATATCAACCGGGAGCTTTGGTATGAGAGTTACCTAGCGACCTATTTGGAGCGGGATGTGAGGAGCCTTAGGGCGATTAAAGAGCTCTCCCGCTTTCAAACCTTCCTGCGGCTATTGGCGATGAGGGCGGGTGGTTTGCTTAACCTGTCGGAGGTTGGCAAGGAGTGTGGCATCTCGCAGACAACAGCCAAGGACTGGCTAACCGTGTTGGAGGCGACCTATGTGGTCTACCTTCTCCGCCCCTACTACCACAATCATGGGAAGCGTCTCGTTAAGAGCCCCAAACTCTACTTCGTGGACACAGGGCTGTTATGCCATCTGTTGGGAATTGAGAGGGGGGATCAGCTCTTAAAGGGGGCTGACGGGGGGCGGATCTTTGAGAACATGGTGGTGATGGAGAAGGTAAAACGGGCCTCCCTCTCCAGGCAGAAAGTGCATCTCTACTTTTATCGGACCCATAAGGGAGCGGAAGTTGATCTGCTGATGGAGCGAGGAGGTGTGCTCTATCCTTGTGAGATCAAGCTATCCAAAACACCTCAACCGGGAATGGCGAGTTCACTGCAGGCCTTTATCCAAGATCACAAAGGGACAGAAGGGGTCGTCCTCTGCCTGCAGCCGGAGGAGGGGCTACTTGCGAGGGGGGTAAAGGCTAAGCACTGGTCAGCGGTTACTATCGGGTAGTCATCCAGAAGCGGGTGGCTCCGGCTAAAGCAAGCGCGAGGGCTATCCCGGCTAGCGCAGGAACAACTGCCTGCAGGTAGCTGTAGTCACCTGGATGGTCCCTCATCCATGCGTCGACATGTGCCGACGGCGAGCAGTCTTGGTAGTGGTTGGGGCGAGTGGTTTGATCATGCTCATCTCAGCCTACCGCTTTAACAGGGTGGTGGCCTACTTGTTCGCTGCAGGAATCAGCAGATCGACCTTCTGACCCGTTTCTGAGCCCTTTTTGGTGTAGGCGACGTAGATCGCGGGTTCCCGTCCCGAAATGACGGCTAGATCACTGAGCCACTCCTGCGACTCTAGCAGCACGCGATCTCCAGTCTCAGGGGTCCAGCAGTGGACCGAGTCGCCCACAGTGGTCACCACAAAGGGAAAGTCCCCGGCCACGCCAAAACGGGGAATGGCGCAAGGCTGGAGACTTCTCTCTGCCTCGGTCGGATGGTGAGCAAAGAGCTTCTCGAATCGGTTATTCCACTTCCACACTTCACAGTCGCGACGCCCCAACACCGCTAGGTAGTGCTCCCCCTTCCAGGTCACGAGCTTAAGGACGCGGGCCCAATTCTCTTTTGGACCTCCTAGCCACCCCCTAGCCACCTCCTGACCTCGCTCATCTCGCCACGCGAGCGAATTGCGCCAGATCCAATTGTTAGGGGCATATTCCAAGGAAACCCATCCCGAAGGAGCCCGCTGAGCATCAATCAGGTGGTCGTAGATCGAAAAGAGGAGGTGGCCCTCGCAATAGACTCCAAATTGCCCCTTCACGATGAGGCTACCCTTCTCACCTCTCTGCAAATTCTGGACCACCCCCATGCCGCTAGGTAAGAGGAGCGATTCAGCCCTCTCAGGGTGCCCCAGGGGGAAGCTTAGCAGTCGGCTGCCAACCCCAAATGCGAGCCACTCCTCCGCCTCTCGGGTAAAGGGAGAAAAGAGCATTCGCTGAGCCGGGTACTCCTCAGCGTGGCGCATCACTTCAGCCCAACTCGCTGGTAGTGTATAGAGGGTACCCTCCGCAACTAGCTGAGTCTCAGAGACCCGAGCGACCCCCTCCTTCCAAAAAATAGGATAGGCCTTGGTAGGCGCTTCAGGACGAGAGATAGGGGCTCCATAGACGGTGATAGGGGGCTCAAAATCTTCCCAGAAATGAAGCTCCCCCCATGTTCTCCCCGTCCAGTTCAGTTCAGAGGGTCGCTTACTCTCCCAGAAGGTGGGCTCCACCGTCTTCGGAAAATAAGGAATGGGGGGCATCGGGATTCGCTCCCAGCCCCCTCCAAGTTGGAGGTTGTCATATCGAACCTGCACGTTGTTAGGAAGTCGAGGAGTCGACGTAACTGACTGATAATTAACAGAAAAAGAGGTCTGAGTAACGGTATGAGTCATTATCCCCTCCTGGCTTTGGAAATGGACTTTACAAGATTTTGACAAAAAGGGCAATAGCATACCAAAAAAAGAAGTTTACAAGCAGCTCCTAGTCAGTAGGATGCGAATATTAAGGTTCTGAACGACAACGATGTAATTTGCTATAATGAGAAAAGGTAAAAAGGTTTTTTAACATGGACGCTTTTCTCGACCTACACCAGAAGTCCCACTCTCGCGATTGCTCCAGCTGCCCTCTACCCAATCTCAGTGCCAACCTAGATCACGGGAAGCTTCGGCTCAAAATGGTTAACGAATGTGTTGACCAAATCCTTCAGACTCTAGGGAAAGGTGTAATAAACGATCCGGTGTTAAACCGGTGCTTAGAGCACCAGGGAAGGAAGTACACGGAGATAGCCGGCGATTTTTGGGCGCCTGTTCCCTACAATCGCGCTTCTACGGCAGGTCCCGAAATCGGCATCCCTCTACTCCTTTTCCTATCACCTAACGATACGATTCCGGCGCTCGCCTCCCTGCCTTCGATAGCGGTGAGCCAGATCACCAAAACCCACTATGCAAACTCCCAATGGCTGTTTGCCTTTGAACTGTGGGTCTATGAGAAGCTCAATGTCAAGAGGGTAAGTTCCCCATCTCATCTGGCCGAACGATTCCTACCAAAGCCTTTGATTATGGACTTCTATTGCGACTTTATCCAGAAGCCCCCTAAAGAAAAGAGGGAGATGCTAGAGTTCATCATCGCCCATGAGCTTGGCCACAGTGAATTTCAGGGTGCTTGACATTAGAAAAATAATTTCAAAACCTTTTCTCTGTACCTTGGGTCAGTAGCTGCCAATAGCCGCTTCCCGGCTTTACCCACCTTCACGGTCTTTTCCTTAGTCAGGGCATTCAAGG
>JBFWPF010000016.1:0-41153 GCA_050250135.1 Parachlamydiales bacterium
CTTGAATGCCCTGACTAAGGAAAAGACCGTGAAGGTGGGTAAAGCCGGGAAGCGGCTATTGGCAGCTACTGACCCAAGGTACAGAGAAAAGGTTTTGAAATTATTTTTCTAATGTCAAGCACCCTGAGTCTTAGGCTGAATATCCAAAGCGCGCTTTGTTCGATCGTCCAGCAAATCGGAAAGTGCCCTCGATCTTCCAAAATCTACAGTAGAGAGGGCCTCTATTTCCTTACCTTGGCCTATCAAGGCCCTGAAGAGCAAAAAGTAGGCTTGAGACTGCTCTTCAAAAATGGTGATTTTCCAGCTGTCCTCATCAAGCATTCGTTGGATTTTTAAAAAACCCCGAACGGCCTTCCCACCATTTATTTCAGCATTAGGAAGGTCGTTTTGCTTTAAACAGGCAATAGCAAGGTTGGTATATGCCCTCCCTTCTCCAAGGAGGTCCTCCAGCGCGATGGACATCCGGAGGTCCTTTTCGTGGTATTCAATAGCCTTCTGGTACTGCCCAAGGCTCATATAGGTGAGCCCTAGGTTTGCATAAGCTGCCCTTTTCCCAGTGGTAAGTCCGTGCTTATCAGCGATCTCGAGGGCCTTTTCGTGGTACTTGATTGCCTTCCTAGACTCCCCAAGGTGATGGAAAGTAAGCCCGAGGTTGCAATATGCTCTTGCTTCCCCGGCCTTGTTTTCGAGCTTCAGGGCGATCTCGAGGGCCTTTTTGTGGAATTTGACCGCCTCGCGGTACTTCCCCATCCTATCCCAAGCAATCCCAAGGTTTCCATAAGCACTCCCTTGCCTACCGGGAAGTTCGCGTTTCACAGCGATTTCGAGGGCCTTTTCGTGGTACTCGATTGCCTTCTGGTACTCTCCAACACTTTTGTATACGATTCCGATATTGGCGTAGGTCGCCCCCTCCCCATCGGGGTCCCCAAGCTTCAGGTCGATCTCGAGGGCCTTTTCGTGATATTTGATAGCCTTCTGGTACTGCCCAAGGCCGCAATAGGCATTCCCGAGGCTGCCGTAGGCCTTGCTTTTTCCCTCGGGCTTACTAAGCTTTATGGCTATCTCAAGGGCCTTTTCGTGGTACTCAATGGCTTTCCGGTACTCCCCAAGGTCATAGTAAGCGTTCCCGAGACCTCCGTAAGCCGCCCCCTCCCCATCGGCGTCGTCAAACTTGAGAGCTTCTTTGTGGTATTCAATAGCCTTCTGGTACTGCCCAAGGCCACAATAGGCATTCCCAAGGCTGCTGTAGGCCTTCCCTTTTCCCTCGGGCTTACTAAGCTCTAAGGCTATCTCAAGAGCCCTTTGGTGGTACTCGATTGCCTTCTGGTACTCCTCGAGGTTATGGTAGGCGTTCCCGAGATTCCCGTAAGCTGCCTTCTTTCCATCGGGATGGTCAAGCTCCAGGGCAATCTTAAGAGCTTCTTTATAGTATTCGATTGCCTTCCGGTATTCCCTAAGTTTGTAGTAAGCGTTTCCAAGGCCTCCAAAAGCATCGCCCTTCCCAGCAGAGTTCCGGAGCTTCTGAAAGACCTGAAGCGCTTGCTCATAATACTCAATGGCTTCTCGGTACTTTGTAAGGCTAAAGTAAGCTTCTCCTATAAATGAGCAGCATTCAGCAAACATTTCAATATCGTTTTTCAGAGTAGGCATTTGTAAACCCTGAAGCAAAATGGGCAGGGCCTCTTTGTATTTGCCTTTCTTGAACAACTCCCAACCATAGTGCAGAACGTCTAGGTCGTTCAATTTTCCTTCTGATTTGTTAAAATGTGATTTGTTATGTTTACTAATTTTATTGTGATAATTAATCACAGGATAGGTAATATAATCAATAGATCTCACCTCTTGCTCGGCAAAAGGATATTCCTGAACTAGCCTTTGTGTGAGCTCACCCCATAAGCCCGTTTTGTGGAGAAGATTCAAAGTCTCATTGTCCCCTAACAGGAGAGCACCCTCAGCAAGGGTAAATTGACTTTTTATGTCCAAGTCGCTAAGGTGGCATTTAAAGTTTCGATAACTTTTTTCAAAACTTTCCCAACTGGGAGACGAGGTGTTTTTTAGAACCAAAACCAATAGAGATAGAGACTCAATTTTATCTTTATCTTTAGCAACCCCAGCTGGAGTGCTCCCTTTAGGGGTTTGGACAAAAGGATTGGCAGAGGCTTTAAGAAGTGCTTTTGTAAGAGGAACACTTTTCATAGCCGCATAGTGGAGGGGGTAGATACCACTTGTGTTAGGCAGGTTTGGGTTCCATCCTTTGTCTAGGGCGCAAGTAAGGGTTGCTACCATCTCGTGTTGCGCCATCCAACAAATCAAGGGATTGCCTTCACTATCCTTCAGGTCTTTTGGCAACAGATTTTCTTTAAGTAGGTTGAGCGCCAGCTCATCCTTTCCCTCTTGGCAGGCCTTGACAAGCTGCTTGGTTGCCTCTTCGACAGGTGATCCACCTAGCAATTTGGGAGAGATCATGACCCCGTTAGCAGTCGCATTCATCCTAGCCTGTTTGAGAAAACAACGCGCACTCGTAAGCTCTTCTAGCTTCCCCGATGAGGGGCAACCTATTAGACGAGTGGGCACTCGGTAAGAAGCAAGCTTAGGTGAGACGAGATAAGGCTTTAGGGTAAAGCCGCCCTCAGCTATTCGAACGTGGATACTAAGTTGCCTGCCTTCATCAAGATTGCGGACAATTGGCGGGCACTCTGATTGTAGCTTCTTGGTAATAGTGTCCATTACCTTCTCCTTTATTCAGGCCATCCTTCTAAGAAGAAAGGAGCCCATTTTTCAGGTGGCATCCCTTGGTGAATCCCCTCTAACATCATCTCTCGAAGAGCCTCCGCTTTTTTCTTAGGCTTTCGCGTGCTTAAAATGCTTCGATAGAAGTTTCCAACGAGCTTGGTCGTAGCCTCGTCGGCAATGGGCCACTGGGTTGCGATCACACAGCTTGCACCAGCGGCCAAAAACGAGCGGGTTAGTCCGATGACTCCCTCTCGTTGAATCTTCCCCTTCCCTGTATCGCAGCCACTTAAAAAAACCAACTCCGCCGATAGGGGAATTTTCTGGATTTGGTTGGCGTGCCACCATCCCCCTTTGGGGTCCTCGGTGGGAGGAGCTAAGCCGAGGGCACCCTCATAAACCGAGTGGATGTCCGTTCTTTTAGAGGGGTCTCCATGGCAAGCAAAATGAATCCACCGAGCCTCACTTATGGCTTTTTGGATCACTTCGATCGAAGCGTTCTTGCCAATGATGGGGTCAGCTTTGAGTGCTGACGCAACCTCAAGGCCTTCTTGCTTGGCCCACTGGAGATTTTCCTGAGGGTCACCAACCACGCATCCCTTGCCAAGCTTCTTCTGGTTGCTCTCTTGATTGTGGATTTCTGCAAGCTTACATAGGACCTCAATTGATGGAGCGGTTGTTATCGTATAGTGCTGTACCAAATAGCTATTGTCCTCTTTTTGGAGAGCCGCAAAAGGAACAATGCCTAGGGAAGCATCTGAAATAAAGGTCAGGCGGCTCCCCTCTTCAGTCGGCAAAATGCCTTCAAGAGGAGCTATTAGTAACTTGTACCAGAGCTTTAAGTCGCGGTTTATTCCCTCGCCCATATTGAGGCCGCCTCGGCTAGCCTCCTCAAGCTCAGACACAAGATGGTTAGCGGCAGCCCCCAGTTTCTGCGACTTTCTCACCGGGCCTAGTAAATCAGGGGTAAGGCTGCTATTGTTGGGAACAAGAGGGGGGCCTTCCTGCTTGTTGGGGAGCAGGAAGGAGGCGTCGAGCTTTTTGTAGGATATGCCGCTCTTCGCATCGACTATCCAGGCATGCAGCACGCCCTTTTCCATCCAATCGGAAGAGTAAAATACCACAGTAGTTTTTAGATTTACCGCTACCTGTATGAGATCTTTCTTGGTCAGCATGTGCTCCAATGGGCTAGCTACTGAGCGGGGCGCCCTGTCTTCAATCGTCATTTTAGGAAATTGATGCTGGCTAGTGCCTTCTACGAAGGGAGGATCTATTTTCTGTAAATCGGGAGTAGGTACAGGTTGAGCACTACAAGTGAGCTTTGTCCTATCGCTCAGCAAATCGGAAAGCGCCCGTGACCTGCCAAAGTCAGCAACAAAGAAGGCTTCTACTTGTTTACCTTGAGCTATCAAGGCTTTCAAAAGCAAAAAATAGGCTCTAGATTGCTCTTCAAAAATGGTGATTTTCCAGCTGTCTTCAGGGAGGGAGTGTTGAATGCTAGAACAGACCCGGACGGCTTCTCTAGCATTTTTTTCAGCATTGGGAAAGTCTTTTAGCTTTGAATAGGCAACCGCCATGTTGCCGTAAGCCTTTCCTTCTCCATCGGGGTCGCCAAGCTTCAGAGCGATCTGGAGGTGTCTCTTGTGGTATTCGAGAGCCTTCTGATACTCCCCAAGGCTATCGTAAACATTCCCAAGGCCCGAGTATGCTTTCCCCTCTCCATCAGGATCTCCTAGCTTAAGCGCTATCTGAAGAAGCTTCTCGTAGTGTTCGATCGCCTTGCGGTACTCACCGAGGCTACCGTAAGCATTCCCAAGGCCCGTATACGCTGCCCCCTCTCCATCAGGATCTCCTAGCTTAAGCGCTATCTGAAGGCGCTTCTCATAATATTCGACCGACTTTCGGTACTCACCGAGGCTATCGTAAGCATTCCCAAGGCCCGTGTACGCCGTCCCCTCTCCTGCAGAGTCTCCTAGCCTAAGCACTATCTGCAGGCACTTCTCATGGTACTCGATCGCCTTGCGGTACTCACCAAGGCTCTGGTAGACAGTCCCAAGGTTACCGTACGACCTTCCCTCTCCATCAAGATCTCCTAGCTTAAGCGCTATCTGCAGACATTTCTCATGGTACTCGATCGCCTTGCGGTACTCACCAAGGCTATCGTGAGCATTCCCAAGGCCTGTGTACGCCCTTCCCTCTCCATCAGGATCTCCTAGCTTAAGCACTATCTGCAGACATTTCTCATAGTACTCGATCGCCTTGCGGTACTCACCAAGGCTTTGGTAAACAATCCCAAGGTTGCTGTATGCCTTTTCCTCTCCATTAGGATCTCCTAGCCTAAGCGCTATCTGCAGACATTTCTCATGGTACTCAATCGCTTTGCGGTACTCACCAAGGCTCTGGTAGACAGTCCCAAGATTTCCGTACGCACCCCCCTCTCCTTTAGGATCTCCTAGCTTAAGCGCTATCTGCAGATGCTTCTCATGGTACTCGATCGCCTTGCGGTACTCACCAAGGCTAAAGTAAGCATTCCCAAGACTTGCGTACGCCCTCCCCTCTTCTGCAGGACCTCTTAGCTTAAGCGCTATCTGCAGACATTTTTCATGGTACTCGATCGCTTTGCGGTACTCACCAAGACTACGGTAAGCATGCCCAAGGCCTGCGTACGCCTTTCCCTCTCCATCAGGATCCCTTAGCTTAAGTGCTATCCGAAGACAGTTCTCATGGCACTCGATCGCCTTGCGGTATTCACCAAAGCTAAGGTAAGCATTCCCAAGGCCTGTATACGCCCTTTCCTCTCCATCAAGGTCTCTTTGTTTAAGCGCTATCTGAAGGCATTTCTCATGGTACTCGATCGCCTTGCGGTACTCTCCAAGGTTATAGTAAGCATTCCCAAGGCCTGTGTACGCACGTTTCTTTCCATCAGGATCTTCTCGTTTAAGCGCTATCTGAAGGCATTTCTCATGGTACTCGATCGCCTTGCGGTATTCACCAAGGCTATCGTAAGCATCACCAAGGCCCGTGTACGATGCCCCCTCTCCATCAGGATCTCCTCGCTTAAGCGCTATCTGAAGGCATTTCTCATAGTACTCGATCGCCTTGCGGTACTCCCCAAGGCTATCGTAAGCATTCCCAAGGCCCGCATATGCCCTTCCCTCTTCATCAGAATCTCCTAGCTTAAGCGCTATCTGAAGAAGTTTCTTGTGGTGTTCGATCGCCTTGCAGTACTCACCTAGGCTAAAGTAAGCGTTCCCAAGGTTGCCGTAAGCCCTCCCTACTCCAGCGAGGTCGCCAAGCTTCAGGAAGATTTGGAGGCTCTTCTCATGGTATTCGATCGCCTTCCGATACTCCCCAAGGCTCTCGTAAGTATCTCCTATAAACGAGCAGAGTTCAGCCCGCAATGCAGTCTCGTTTTTCAGATCAGGCATTTCTAAGCACTTAAGCAAAATGGGTACAGCCTCTTTGTATTTACCTTTTTCAAACAACTCATAACCATAGAATAAAATCTCATGATCACTCAACCTTTGATTTGATGGATAAGAATGGAATCCGCTCTCTATATTTTTATTTATGGATGTGAGATAGTTGTCAACTTTTATTAATTCGTGCCTAGAAATAGGATATTCCTGGACAAGTTTTGGCATAAGCTCACTCCATGAGCCCCTGTCCAAAAGCTGTACCAGCACCTCCTTCTCTCCTAGCAAGAGTGCCGTCTCTGCAACGACCATCAATTCCTTTAGATCTAAGCATTTGAGACGACTTTTCAAATCTTGATATGTTTTTTGAAAGCGTGCCCAGTCGAGAAGAGGAGCGTTTTTTAAAATCAAAATTAATTGATCTAGAGCTTCAGTATTACCTTCCTCACTAGCAGCCCTACCTGGAGTGATGCCCCCCGGGGTTTGGACGAAAGGATTGGCAGAGGCTTTTAGTAACGCCCTAGTAAGAACGGCACTTTTTATTGCAGCGTAGTGGAGGGGGTAAACGCCGCCTGTGTTAGGCAAATCAGGGCTCCATCCACTCTCTAGGGCGAAAGTGAGGGTTGATACCATTTCGTTTTGCGCCATCCAGCAAATTAAGGGGTTGCCTTTGCTGTCCTTTAGATCTTTGGGTAACGCGTTCTCTTTGAGCAGCTTCAAGGCCAGCTCATCTTTGCCTTCTTGGCAGGCGTTGACAAGCTGCTTAGTCACCTCCTCATTAGGCGAGCCACCTAGTAGCTTTGGAGAGACTGCGACACCACTACAAGTAGCATGCACCCTAGCTTGCTTTAGAAATTGCAGCGCTTTTCCCAGCTCTTCTACCTTACCTGATGAAGGGCAGCCTAGTAGCCGGGTGGATACCCTGTGAGGCGCAAGCTCAGAAGAGCTCAAATAGGGCTCTAAGGTAAAGGCCCCTCCAGCTATCTGAATAGTGATTACAAGTTGCGTACCTCGATCAAGATCGTGGATGATAGGCAAGCTCTCTGGGGCTAGCTGAACGGAAACGATGTCCATAAACCTCTCCTTTACCTGGGTCATACACCCAAGGAAGACACCAGCAATTGTTGACCTTGAGAGGCTCAATTAGGAGAGAAGTTCGTAAGAAGAGGATTTGAGAAGCTAGTCTAGAAGGTGCTCGGGTTGCGGTTGCATTGGAAAGAACCTCATGTCAGCCCCAACTTTAGTCAATTGCAAAATTTAGGGATACTCATCTTTATGATTTCTAAATTTCTAGCCCTCCACCCATGGGCTTGTCCGGGTTCGGATCCCTCCTCACTCTCCTCTTCTGAGGCCACAGTGTCATCAGCAGTACTGTAACCGCTAGAGCAGCGCTATAAGCCGGTAGAGGCAATCCCAACACTTTTGGGCCTGTCGCACAAGTCACGGGGCGGGTTAAGACCGACCAAAAGTCATCTAAAGAATTTACCTGACAGGAGACCTGACATGGGTCGGCAATCCACCCAAGCTGCACGAAGAGGTGGTAAGTCGCGATGACTGCTAAAAGGGTCAGCCCAACCTGGCAGGCTAGGAGGCATCTCCCCCTTCCAGCGGGTTGCGTAGCCCACAGCGCTCAAGGTGGCGATGGTACCTACGAGGGCGCGCTGCCAGTGGCAAAGGAGGCAAGGCGCAAGATACCACGCATACTGTGCGATTATACTGACCCCAATTAACTTGGACACGGGTTTGCGCTATGCTGAGCCGACGAATCGGTTAAGAAAAGGAGGCATAGCAAATGGACCAAACCGTCAGAAAGCGTTGGATAGCGGCGCGCAAGAAGGATGCTGTAATCAGGATGATGAGGGGTGAACCTGCAGATGAAGTGAGCCGAGACCTTGGAGTAGAAACCTACCGCTTAGAGAAGTGGAAGGATCAAGCGCTGGATGCCATAGAGGTAGGACTCAAGGACCGTCAGGGCGATCCCCTTGCTGAGGAGCTAGATAAGGCCAAAAAGCAGATCGGTGACCTAGCCATGGAAAATGAGTTACTTAGGGAGAGGATTCGCCGCAAATTCCCTTTAGCGCGGAGGAGGTCGAAAAGATGAGTGGGGCGACCTCCTTAGCCACCGGTAAGACCTATGGAGTCCAGAGAGTATGTGCGGTTTGGGAGTTTGCCCGTTCCACCCTCTACAACTCCAGGAGGAAAGGGCCACTCCCTAAAGACCGCCCTGGTCCTAAGCCAAACATTAGCGATGGTGAACTAGAGGAGCGTATTGGGGAGGATTTGCAATCAAGCCCTTTTATTGGCGAGGGCCATCGAAAAGTTTGGGCTAGGTTGAAGAGGCAAGGCGCCCCAGTCAGCCGCCATCGTGTATTCCGGGTAATGAAGGAGAAACGCTGGCTCTCTCCGTATCGATCGCCTAAAGGTGATGAACGGGTCCATGACCGTCACATCATTACCGAATGTCCCAACGAGATGTGGGGCACTGATGGAGCGCGAGTAGAAACGGTCCGGGATGGATGGGTATGGCTTTTCACCGTTGTGGAGCATTGGAATAGCGAGTGTTTAGGTTGGCATGTGGCCAAAAAGGGAGATCGCCACGCTGCGCTAGAGGCAGTCGGAAACGGACTCAAGCATGTATTTGGTACGGTTCATCCTCAAGTGGCACCTGGGATAGCGCTGTTCCTGGATAACGGTCCCCAGTACATCGCTGAGGCGTTTTCAGGACAAGTAAGGGAGTGGGGCTTTGTCAAGAGTCATTCCTTTGTGCGTCAGCCCAAGACCAATGGTGTGGTGGAGGGGTTTAACCGAACGCTCAAGGAACAACTGATTCAACCCCTGATTGTGACCTATCGTCCAGAGGGCATCGACAGCTGGCAGCCATCTAGCGCACATCCCTCCTTACCCAGGTCTAAAGACCTGGCCTCGTCACGATGTGCGCTATCTGACCACCATCTGTCGCGCCCCCTGGACGATAGGTCACAATCAGGGGTCAAAGAGCTCGACCTGCTTCTCGGTTCGGGGGACCCCGTCGACCGGCAGGATCTGCCGAGCTGGGTGGTAGCGGTTGGTAGCGATTAGCCTATGGACGTAGTGGAGCCAGATCTCTGGCGTCGCCGTCAAGCCCCCGGAAGATATCGCCCGACGAGAGGTGGAACATCTCGGCCGCACAGGCTAGGGCCGCCCCTAGCGTCCCCTTTCCCGAGCCGGGGGGGCCAAAAACGACGACCGCGCGAAACTTCCCTTCGTAGGGTTTCAAATGGGGTTTACCAAACATACAGGGCCGATCATCGCCCATCCCCGATTTTTGGGGTAGTGGCACCCCCAAAAACCATGTAATAAAATATTTAATACCATTGCATTTATTTACCCCATATGATAAACTTAGTTACTGAAAAAACTAATTGGAAGGATCGTCAATGGAAATCCCAAGCCCCGCAAGCCAGTCACTGCCTCGCCCATCTAGTAAACCAACAAGGCCCAAAAAGAGGGACGATCGAGCGAACACGATTGCAAAGGGGGCCCTTGCTTTCGTTGATCCCCTCACAGACCGTTCCTCGCTGAGGTTTCTCAATGGCAAGCCCATCCGGATTCCTTGCGTTCTACACCAGCTGCAACCCTCAATTCCTCAACCACCGTCCGATGAGACCCAGGACCGGCCCAATGAGCATACGGAATGGGTAAAGCATTTCGTCGAGCAGCCGAAGGGGGTAGCTGCGTCAGTGCCCCTCGACTCAACCCTCCTTGATAAAATCGCCACCTTCATCGACAGCAATGGGGCCTCCTTCGATAAAGAGAATCCTTGCAGCTACCAAATCGGTACAACGCCCCATCCCTACGATAGCGTCCGCGAGATGTTCGGGGCATTTGTTGAATCGCTAGGGAAGAATCGGCCAGAAGGGGCCAACGAAATCCTTGGACTGCTCGACCTGGCTATATTCGAAGGGATGCTCACCTCCTTTTACAAGAAGTATGGGGTGACCCGGCAGGACAATAACAGCTGCGCTATCGGAGAGACCTGTTCGCTCGTTCTCAAGGGGACCACCCCAAAAGGGATCTTTCAGCAAGTTGTTGAGACGCTGAAGGGGCTGCAGCCTGATGACGAAGAGACCATCGCCAAAGAGGCTGCGCCGATTCTCGAGATCCTGGCACAGGGCGTTGCCTACACCACCCTCCACCGCTTCACCCTCACCTTGCCTGAGGGAGAGACCTCTTGGCCGACCGAATGGGAGGGGCAGCTCATCAACTTTGCCGACTGGTTGGAAGACAATAGCGGTATCGACATTAGCTGGAACGTGGATAGCTCCTCTAAGCAGCATCTCCAGGTAGAAATCACCCTCGACTACCCCGCCGATTGGACGGGAGAGGTTGCTAAGGCAACCGATAGCCCCACCCCAGCAGTTGGCTACAAAGAGCTGCTCCAAGCCCTCCTCATTCTGTTCACGCAGGTCAGCCAAGAGGCTACCAAGGTCTTTCCTGAGGCAAAAGAGAGCTGGGAAAAAGAGGGTAAACCTCTACTGGCGCAATTTGGGGCCCCTCCACCCAAGCCGGAGGGGGAGGGTGCTACCCAGTGGAAGCCCATTGCGGCTGTTATCGCTGTCGTTGCCCTGGCTGCCCTTGCTATCTACGTGCGGCACACCTATTTTAGTCCCACGCCGACCACCCTCACCCCCTAAAACTAAAACTAGGAGTAGACGATGAGTGAAGCCCTACAAGCCCCAAGTGACTTTAACCCCTGATTGCGACCTATCGTCCAGCGGGCGGGGCAGATGGTGGTCAGATAGTGCACATCGTGACAAGGCCAGGTCTTTAGACCTGGGTGCGGAGGGATGTGCGCTAGATGGCCGCCAGCTGTCGATGTCCTCTGGACGATAGGTCGCAATCAGGGGTTTAACCAGTTCGATGGGATTATCAAGAAGGAGTCGTTCAGCACAGCCTCTCGGGAGACCCAAGAGACCGCCTGCCGCCTAGCGCTGATGAAGGCCTTCCAGAACCAAATTGCTGATCAGAAGGGCTTTGGTCTGGCGAAGCGGATCCCCTCAGCACTCCCCCCCCAGTTGCCCAGCAACCACACCGTGTCAAGGATTGGAACTAACCTCACGCTGACCATTAGCGGCGGTCCTGTCTCGAATCCTACTGAGGATAAAAAGCTCGAATGGAAGGTGCAGAACCTTGTCGGAGAGGTTAAGGTCACCATGACCCTGCCAGAATCGATTCCCTTGCAGCTAAGCTACAAAAAAGAGACCAAACCTCTGGATGAAAAATCGGTAGCCAACCGGTTGATGTCGGTGCAAGTCGCCATCATGGCGGCTATCCTCAAGTCAAAAGAGGGTGAGAAGACCACTCCAAGAGATAGCCTCAGAGAGGTCCAAAATTTGGTTAGACAGGTGCTCCTCGACTGGGAGACCTTAAGCCCCTCCGAGGAGGATAAAGCTACCCTAATCAGCATCGGGAAGGCGCTCACCTTTGTCAGGAGCAAGGGGCTTGAGCCCACATCCAAGCTTCAGTCAACACAACCTCTCGCTGATGGCTTGGCCCTCTGCGAAAAGCACATCGAGTTGCTGACTCGAAAGCAGCCCTCGATCCCAGAACAGAAGGATACAGGTAGCAAGACAGAGCCTGAGGGTAGCAACAGACTTCCGTACGGACTTGCCCTCATTGCGATAGCGGCCCTCGCCTTTGCGGTCGGGCGCTACAGCCGGGCACTACCCGTACGCGCCTAGGCAAAAAAGCCTTGGTTCGCTAGGATGGTAGGGGTCGGAGCATAGCGCAGCTTGGCTAGCGCGGCTGCTTTGGGAGCAGTAGGTCGGGGGTTCGAATCCCTCTGCTCCGACTCACGGGCCCTCTTCCATAAGGAAGAGGGCCTTTCTTTTGGGCAGCGTTTACCAAGGCAGGCGAGTAATATTCGCGTGCGGGGCTCACCCATCCGCAATAGGTGACCATTTTGGAAATAGCCCTTGGCTATTACCTGCAATGTTCATCTATCACCTCTGGGCAGGCCGCGCCTCGCGCTCTTACTCCCCTCCTTGGCAAACACTACCCTTTTTCTTTTCCCCCTGATCGTCTAGACTTAGCCTCTTTACTTCATGGGAAAGGATTGATGGATAAACGGAGCCTCCTCTTTGTCGCCGCCTTCATGTTGGTCATGATCGGCGTTAACCTTTTTTTTGGTTATCGGGAGGGGCAAAAGGCGCCTCCGCCAGCACCAGCGGTTATGAAGACCGAACAGGTGGTAGCCCCTCCTAAGGCACCCACCGATGAGCGGTTCTATGTGCTGGAGAATGGCTACCAACAGCTGGTCTTCTCCGACCGGGGAGGGGCCCTGGCCGAGATCAACCTCCCCTTTGCCAGCCAAGGGGTCAAGGAGATCGGCTTTGACAAAGAGATGGAGGAGAGGGCCCCCTACAACGACCTCTATCCCGAGGGACCCTACTATGTCCCTGGAGAGAGTGGGCCAGTCCTGCAAGAGAAGCGGAGCCTAGGGGGCTACTACCCCCTTCTGCGGCGACCCCTCGTGGAGGCCAATGGGGAGAGAGTGGGGATCGCCCCCCGCTTCTACGCCTTCAATATCGTCTCCAAATTCCCCGAGATGGCCGAGCAGCGCTACCAGGTTAAAGAATTCAAGAAAGATAAGATTGTTTTTGAGAGCAGCCAGGGTCGACGGCGGATTACCAAAACGTTTAGTCTGCCCGGGGGGGCATCCCCCTATGTGATCGACCTGGAGGTGGCGATCGAGGGGGATAGTGAGGCGGCCAAAGGGCTCTACCTGACTAGCGGGGTACCCGATGTCGAGTGGCTCTCGGGTTCCCCAGTGCCTGTCCTCAAGATGAGAGAGGTGAGGGGGCAGAAGGCCAGTATGGAGAAGATCGGCCTCCCCAAAAAGGGGCAGATGGCTCAGGCGGGCTCTTTGAGTGTCGACTGGCTGGCCAACTCCAACGGCTTTTTCAGCCTGATTATGGATCCCCTCGATGGGGCGGCAAGCGGCTACCGGGCTGAGCGGGTGCCAGGCGAAGAGGTCCCCTCGCGGCTCATCGCCTTGCAGTCGACCAACAGCCGGTTTAAGGCGCAGAACCTCCCCGGCTTTATGCTCCAGTTGCCCCTAGGTGAGGGAAGGGTGCAGCATTTCCGGCTGATCGCTGGCCCCGCCTCCCGCCAGGTGCTCAAAACCCTCGATCGGACCTATACGAATGGGGAGACGGGGAAAAGCCCCGACTACCTCGCTAGCCAGACAAGCCACGGCTATTTCCGCTTTATCGCCACCCCCTTCTCGAAATTCCTGTTGGTCATCCTGAATGGGTTTTACGCGATCACCCGCTCGTGGGGCTTTTCGATCATCCTGCTGACGGTGGTCCTCCGAATCCTCCTCTACCCTCTTAGCAACTGGTCGATGAAGTCGATGCGGCGAATGCAGCTGATTGGTCCTGAGGTGAAGGCGCTGCAGGAGAAGTACAAGCACAACCCAAAGAAGGCGCAGGTTGAGGTGATGAGCCTCTACCGGCGCAAGCGGGTCAACCCCTTCTCGGGGTGCCTTCCCCTCCTGATCCAGATGCCCTTCTTGATTGGGATGTTCGACCTCCTCAAGTCGACCTTCGAGCTGCGGGGCGCTAGCTTTATCCCCGGTTGGATCGACAACTTGGCTGCCCCCGATGTGCTCTTTAGTTGGAACACCCCGATCTTTTTCTTTGGAACGAGCTTCCACCTCCTCCCCTTCCTCCTCGGCGGTGTCATGTTCATCCAGCAGCGCTTTGCGACCACCCTGCCCAAGAATAAGGCCGAGTGGACCGATCAACAGCGGCAGCAGCGGCTGATGAGCAATGTGATGTCGATTGTCTTTACGGTGATGTTCTACAACTTCCCCTCCGGCTTGAACATCTACTGGCTCTCCTCGATGGGCCTTGGCATACTGCAGCAGTGGATCACCAACAAACGAATGGACAAGAAAGGGGAAATCGCTGAAGCTAAAGGAGCAAGTAAAGCCAAAGCGACCTCATAGTGCGCAAATGGGAAGCCTTCTTAACTGATTTGGAGGGGGAGCTCGGGAAGGGGACGGTCGAAAAATGGCTCCGCCCCCTCGAGCTTCTCCGGTTCGACGCAGGAAATCTCTACCTCGAAGCAGCCGATTCCTTTCAGGCCCTCTGGTTCGAGGAGCATATCCGGAAGCGGGCCGAAAAGTACCTCCAGGGAGGGAGCCACCGGAAAGTCCGGATCCACCTGACGACAGCTAAGGGGAGCGCTCCAACAGAGCAGCAGGAGCGGCCAAGGGCTGAGGGGCCCTTTGCCCTCACCTTCGATGAACTCGACCCTTGCGCCCGCCTCGACTCCTTTATCTCCACCGAAGAAAACGCCCTCCCCTATCAGGTCCTGCGAGATCTCTGCACCGGCGAAACGGGTGAGGTCGAGCTAGGGACCTTCAACCCCCTCTACCTCTACGGCCCCGCCGGCAGCGGAAAGACCCATCTCCTGATGGGGGTGACTGCCGCTCTCCAAAAGCGGGGGCTCAAGGCCCTCTATGTCCGATGTGAGCGGTTTACCGAACATGTGATCAGCGCCATCCGGGCGGGGGAGATGGGGGAATTTCGCAAACGGTACCGGGGGGTCGACGCCCTCCTCATCGACGATATCCAGTTCCTTTCCAAAAAGGGGGCGACCCAAGAGGAGCTCTTCCACACCTTCAACGCCCTTCACGTCGAGCGGCGGCAGATTATCTTGGCAGCCAACAGCGCGCCCGGCGAGCTCCGTGCGGTAGAGGAGCGACTTGTCAGCCGTTTTGAGTGGGGTCTTGTCCTTTCGATGGAGCCGACCCCTCGCGCCTCCTTTGAGGAGATCCTCACGCAGCGGGCCGAGGCGATCGGCTTTCCCCTCTCCCCGAAGGTCAAGAGCTACCTCCTCGAGTCTTTCCCTCAGGGCCCCTCGCAGCTCCTCCAGGCGCTCGAGGCCCTCTCCCTTCGGGCGCACATGAATGAGAAGGCCTCGGATCGGAAGCTCATCGGCCTGAGCAGCGCCCAGGCCCTCCTCTCCGATCTCGTTGAGGAGCAGAAGAAGGGGGCGGTGACCCCCGAGCGGATCATTGGGTCGGTGGCGAGCCATTATGGGGTGACGGTTGAGGCGATCATGGGCAAGTCCCAGAAGAAGGAGCATAGCCTCCCCCGCCAGCTGGCGATGTACCTTTGCCGCAAGCAGCTAGCCCTTCCCTATACGGGCATTGGGGAGACCTTTGGCCGCGACCACTCGACCGTCATCTCGAGCGTCCGCCGGATTGAGAAGGAGGTCCGCCGCTCGGGCTCCGACCTCCAGTCCATCGCCAGCGTCATCGCCAGAGATCTTTGACAGGGCACCATCAGAGGCATCACTCTTGTATCTGCTGCAGCGAGGCAAGTAGGCTCTGGGCACACTGAATGGTCTGAGGGTGAAACATCCCAAGAACTTTCAACATCAGCTGGTAAGCCTTTTGCAGGTATTCGGCGGCTGTAGAATGATCGCCTAGAGAGCTGTAAGCGGCTCCCAAATTGGCAAGGCTGTGGGCCTGCCCTAACAAGTCGCCAACCTGCAGCGCAACCTCATATCCCTTTTGACCATAGAAGATGGCCTGCCTATACTCTCCAAGACTGAGATAAGCTATCCCAAGGTTACTGTAGGCGATTCCCATGGAAGGGAGGTTGTCCAGCTGCTCGGCAACCTTGAGCCGCTTCTCATGAAAGGTTATCGCCATGTTGTACTGCTTGAGCACATCGTAGGCGTTGCCAAGTCCACTATAGGCTTTTCCCTCGCCTTCAAGATCCCCGATGGCCTTGGCTAACTCGAGAGACTGATTCTGATACTGGATAGCCTGTTCCGCATTCTGCATCGTGTAGTAGACATTCCCTAGGTTGCCTAGAGCACGGACCCGCATAAGATCATTGCCTACTAGATCAGCAAAGTTAAGCGCATCGGTATGGCATTGTATAGCCAAGTCGCTCTGCCCAAGAAAGGTATAGAGATTGCCTAGGTTACACACGGCCCCACTGGCACTAACCAAGTCCTTGCGCTCGAGCGCTATTTCAAGGTCCTTTTGGTAGTACTTAACCGCTTTAGAATATTCACCAAAGAGCTGCCAAAGGAGACCTAGAGACCCCGATGCAGCCCCCTCCTCAGCCCTATCTCCTCGCTTCTCAGCCAGCTCTAGTCGCCTCGTTTGAAAGGCGAGGGCCTTCTCACTCTTTCCAAGACGATGGTGAGCATTGCCCAGATAGCAACACGCCCTCCCCTCCTCTTTAAGGTCACCCAATTCCAAGGAAATTTTTATGTGCTTTTCATAATAGAAAACAACTCTTTTATTGAGGTTTAACTCATCTTCCCCATCGCCCATCTTCCCATAGAATTTCAGGAGAAGCGGCTTAGTGTCGGGTCCCTTCGGGAGTGGGCCGTACTTTTCCATCCGTAGCTGCAGCATCTCACCATGAGGCAGATACTGCTGCACCTGAGGCCTACTAGATGACCGCCCCTGGAACACCTCATTAAAGACCCTAATGGCCTCACCGATCAGGTTCCCCTGGTACTGAGGCTGCTGCCAACATCTCCGTACAGCCTGAGAGAGTCGATGGATGGAATAGCCCTCTCCATCATGGGAAAGCAGGGCATACTCCACAAGGACACCGATCGGGCCCTCCTCCTCTCCTGCTAAGGAGTGGATGAACGGCTTTGGAATATTATCGGGAGCAACATAGGCCACGAGGTCGAGCAGGGCAAGCGATTTTGGAGCTATCCGCTCGAGGGTCTTGAAGGTGGTCGCCCAAAGGGCCCCCACTGAGGAGGGGAGGTTCTTTCCAAATAGGGTCTCGTCTGCCTGAAGAATGACCGATTCATTTTCCCGAAGGAGGGTGAGGTAGTCACCTACCGATAGGTGCTGGTTACGGATGTAGGCGGATGCTTGCACAATGGCCAGGGGAAGGTAGCCCAGTTCCTTGGCAAGCTTCTGGGAATCAGCCGGCTGGACTTGAAGGAGGGCGCTAACAAGGCTAATGGCCTCCTCTTCACTCAGCACCCCAACAGGGGTTGCATCAGGCCATTTCCCAGTGCGCGCTGTAATGAGTAGGTGCCCCTTCCCTCTAGGCAGGTAGGGCTCAAGCAGCTCTGGGTCCTCAGCGTTGTCAAAGACGATAAGGTAGGGTTTGGACTGATCAGTGAGATAGCGATGGAAGGCCTTAATCGCCTCTTCAGAGGTTGCGGACCCTTTAACAAGCCCTAGCTCCGCGGCAATGGTCATGATCTGAGCTTCAAGGGCATTACTCTGGTCCGCCCCGCGAAACCAGAGCTTGACCCCAAAGTAGTCCCTGATCGGGGTCGAATGGATAAGGCGGAGAGCTAGCTTGCTTTTACCAACGCCGCCCGATCCCTGGAGGATCGTGGTAGAGAGGGTGGGAGCGAGGAGGCGCTTTGTTAGCTTGGACTGGAGCTCCGTCCTCTCCACATAGTCGGTAAAATGGGGAAGGGGCAATTGCTGCGGGCTAAGAGGCCTGTTGATGGTTGCCACCTGCTCAGAGCGAGACCCAGAAGTCAATCCCTCAAACGTCTGGCTCTGCACAAACTCGATTAGCCGATTGACAACCTTTTCATGCTGAGAACCGAATCTCTCAAGGGTCTCGCTAACCCACTGGTGACTCAACGCTGCCGCAGGGGAGAGGCGGTCGTCCGGATCGACGGCAAGCAATCCCCTGATGAGCGACCAGAGCGAATTGGGAGCCGGGTCTGTTAGTTCTGGAATGGCGGATAATTTCGACTGAAAATGGGTACGAATGACCTGGGGCCCCCGCTTCGTACCTGTGTTAGCCACGAGGTACTCAAGTGCATTCCGGTCAAAAGGATCATCTCCTCCCTTAATCAGATTGAGCAGGAACACCCCAACCGACCATCCGTCAATTTTCTCCCCATCGCATATCGGATCCCTCTGTTGGTGCTGCGCCATCCACCGTTCGGGGGCAAAATGCAAATGGTTGCCGCCATGAAGCCCACTAAAGCAATCGACCCCTTTATTAGATTCCTCAAATTTCTCGGGAGCAAACGTGGGCAAATCCACCACTCGGGCGGAGGATTTATTGGAAAAAAAATCATCAATAGCGTGGATCATTTTGGAAAGGAAGAATTTCTTTTCGCCTTTCTCCGATAGGCTGGATGGGGACGGCATTAAGCTCTTCCTCAGCCTGGTGGCTGCCTGGGTCCACCCAAAGTCAAGGAGATAGACCTCACCTCTGTGGGTGACCACGAGATTGCCCCCCTGAACGTCTAGATGGAAATGGCGTCGCTTGTGCATCTGTTCAAGACCCATGCAGAGATTGGTCGTCAAGTACCACCAAATAAGCTCTTGAAACTGGGTGTCTTTAAGAGCGCGGATGTAGGGCGCCAGCTTATCGACGCTACCAAGACCGGCAATGGGCATGAACTGGTAAAGCCGATTCCCCAGCCCCTCAGAGGAGATCCGGCAGCAATCGGTAGCACACAGGAGTTGCCTTGCATCCCGAAGAGCCTCTTGAATTTCATACTCCCACTTCTTGTCCTCAGTAACCTTGACGCCGATGTAAGTTCTGGCCTTTAGCGCATAGGCTATTCGAAAAAACCCCGAAGTCCCCTCCTTCTGCCACGAGGACCCCTTGCTGCCTCCTTCCGCAAGGATGTAGCCAACACCCGTAGGCCAGGTGATCTGCCACCCCGTCTGCTCAAAAATCTCGTCGATGTGTCTCTTACGAAACCCCCGCAAAATAGCGTAGGAATCAAACTGCCCCTGCAAAGGGACAAAGGGGACCCCGTAGATCGCCATGAATAGCGTCCTATTAAGCTCAGCTAGCCGAAAAATCTGAATGCCTAGCAGGTCATGGATTCTCTTGCTAATCTCAGGGGGTAGAGAGCCGGTATCCGGGTCCTTGACACTGCCACCCGAACGGATCGGTTCCATGACGTACCTATTCCCCAAAAAGGATAGACAATATTATGGAGAACGATTTACTGCAAATAAGATGATACAGGGGCTGTTTTCCCACACTTGACGTAAGGGAAAATGCACTCCTGAAAGGTCTCCTCAAACATCCCCTTCACAGCTGCGGCGGTCGGGGCGCCGTAGGCATGGAGGGTTACCGTAGGCTCACCTGAGGCGCGGGAGACAAAGCGGTGAATGAAGGGTGCGCTCTGGTCATCGTAGGAGAGATCGCCCGGCACAAGGCGCTCTTCGCTGATCGGCTCGGCTAAGCGGTTGGTCCCATCGGTAAGCTCCCGATACAACGTCTGATAAATTGAATTGCGGATGACGGTGACGGCGCAAGGGATCGGGTGGCGGTGGATCACCGAGCCGTAGGCGCGGCTATCGGGTACGCGTGCGAGGGCCTCCTCCTCATGGGGCCAGATGTAGACAAAGAGGGTGACCGGAAGGGGATCCCCTTCCCAGACCGGCTCCATGGTAAAACGTTGCTCCTCTCCCCGCCTATCAATCGCATAGGCCCCGACATCAAAGCCCCGTTGCAAGGCCATCTGCCCAATGGAGACAAGGTTGAGGGAGATCTCCTCAGCCGACTCCCAGCCGCCGCGGGCGATCGCCTCCCCCATAATCTTCTGGTTACGGCCATGCTGCTCCGGATCGATGATAGCCGCGGAGAGGGAGGCCGAGAGGAGCAATAGGACAAGGATCTTCATGAGCTGACCTTACGGGCCTTTTTGCGCCCCGCCCAGACCGCTAAAGCGACCCCTCCTAGGATAAAGGGGATGCTGAGCCACTGGCCGGTGTTGAGGGCGCCGCTGGTGTAGGGCTCCTTGACCATCTCGAGGAGAAAGCGGCTGGCAAAGGTAAGGGAGAAAAAGAGGCCCGCTGCGCACCCCTCCCGGTTGCGAATAGGGGGGCGGCGGTAGGCGAGGTAGAGGAGGACAAATACCCCAAGATAGGCCAGCGCCTCGTAGAGCTGCACGGGGTGGCGGGGCTCGGGGATACTCCGATCAGCTGGGTGGCCGAAAATAACGGCCCACGGCAGAGCGGTAGGGGTGCCTAAGATCTCCTGATTCACAAAATTGCCCAGGCGGATAAAGAGGCACGCGATCGGAACCGACACGGCCATTAGGTCGACAAGGCGAAGAAAGGAAACGGGGTAGCGGCGCCCCACCCGCCATTGGAAAACGAGGAGCGCAGCCAAGATCCCCACTACGCCGCCGTGAGAGGCCAGTCCCCCATGCCAGATCGCGATGATCTCCCCTGGATGGGCCCTGTAGTAGGCAAGGTCGTAGAAAAGGATGTGGCCAAGGCGAGCGCCGATGAGGGTGCCGATCACCACCGCCCATAGGAGGCGGTCGGCATAGAGGGAGGCACCTCGCTTAAAATCTTTAACGCCCCCCTCTGCCATCCGGCTAACCAGGAGCCGCTTGCTCCTTAGAAAGGAGAGGAAAAAGCCTAGGGCAAAGAGGACCCCATACCACACGAGGGGGCGGCCCAGCAGAGGGAGCTGGATGAAAACAGGGTCGGGATCCCAAAATAGGCTAGCGAGCATGGGACTATGTTAAAGGTTACGATCTTTTTTGTGGGAAGGGAGCGCGGCGGTTGGGAGGGAGAGTACATCGAGAGACTCAAAGGAAATTGTTTAGTTGAATGGGTCGCCTGCAGAGGGGATGATCAGCTCACCGCTCGGCTCGAGCGGGAGAGGCAGGTCGTTTTGTTGGATCCGGCAGGGCAGCAGCTGGATAGCGAGGAGTTTAGCCGTTTTCTATTTGAGCAGCTGGAGGCTGGCGGCTCCCGACTTGCCCTCGCCATTGGAGGGGCGGAGGGGCTTCCGCAGGCGCTCAGGAGCCGTTTTCCCATGATTAGCCTCTCGCGCCTCACCTTCCCCCACGAGCTGGTCCGGGTGATCCTCGCCGAGCAGCTTTACCGCGCCTTTGAGATCAGGAGGGGTTCTCCCTACCACAAGTAGCGCACTTTAGGAGGGTGAGTGCCCCAATGGTGAGGGAGACGGCCACGCCGATGAGGAGGGGGCCTCGGATTTCGGGGGGAACCCCCATTGCTTTTAGTGAGATCCCGAGGGCGATCATGCTGGCTACGAAGAGGTAGTGGTGCCAGCTATAGAGGTGGTAGAGGGGGGCCCGCTCCGGCAGTGCCGCGATCCGGCGGGCGATCCGGAGGGCTGAGCGGCGCAGGGCCAGGCGCCCTTTCACCAGGCCAAGGAGGACCCCGAGAGTCATCAGAAGGGAGGCGGCCGACTCCCCTCCCCCGGTCCATCCCGTAAGGGCCGCGAAGAGGGGACCCCCGTCGGTGTGCAGGGCCCCCTGAAGGAGCCAAATTCCCTTAAGCCCCATCCAAGCGGCCACCCCAAACCAAATAAGAGCAGCGATTCGGCAATAAGCGGGTTTAGGAAAATCAGAGGCCTGTGCCATATTGAGAGAAACCCTTTTTTCGTCACCATGAAGATCTCCCGCCTTTTTGTCCGCACCCTTTTCCTCCTCCTCAGCCTCTTTTTTATGGCTGCCTACATTGGGGGGGCGCAGCCGACACCCCTTCGCATTGGAATCGGAGCGCTGATCGGCCTTGCGTACGGAGGGACCCTTATCGGTTTTGAGCAGCTCTTTCGCAAGGTTAACCTCCGCACCTTCAATGTGGTGATGGTGGGCCTTTTCTTTGGTTACCTCTTTGGCTTAGCCCTTCTCCTATGCCTTAAGGCGGTGGTCGCCACGACCCTCCTCTCCCCTACCTCGGAACTCTACGGGGTGATCAAGATCGCCCTCTTCCTTTTCGGCGCCTACATGGGGGTGTTGCTGGCCCTCCGGTCGGCCGACGAGCTCTACATCAGCCTCCCCTTTATCCGCCTCTCCAAAGGGCGGGAGGGGGGCAACGACCTCCTCCTTAGCCCTTCGGCGCTCACCGACCCCCGCCTCGTCGACCTAGCCGCTTCAGGGCTACTCGACCGGCGGCTGATCCTCCCCCGCTTTGTCGTGAGCGAGCTCTATGCCCAATCGGAGTACCCCGATGAGGGGGTCCGCCTCCGAGGGCGAAAGGGGATCGAGGCGGTCCAGCGGCTCCAGGGACTCGCCCACCTGGAGATGCGGGCCGCAGAGGCCGAATTCCCCGACGCCCATGACCCCTTCCAAAAGCTCGTCCGCCTCGCCCGCCTTTCGCGGGCCAATATCTTAACCGCCGACCCGACCCCCATTCAGCTCGCCCCTGAGGAGATCGTCCGGGTGGTCAACCTTAACACGGTAGCCCAGGCGCTTAAGCCGATCGCTCAGGGAAGCGAGTCGTTTGTGATCAAGATCCAGCGCTACGGCAAAGGGCGCGACCAGGGGGTGGGCTATACCGAAGAGGGGGCGATGGTGGTCGTCAATGGGGGAGGAGACTATATCGGTGAGGAGGTAAAGGTCCGGGTGATTTCGATGCAGCAGACCACAGCGGGAAGGATCATCTTCTGCAACCTCGAGGAAGAGGAGTTTGGAGACTACTCCCGAAGGAGAAGGGATGAGTACGAGCTATCCCGGAATTGATCTGGTGGAGATCGCCCGCTTTGCCGAGTCGGTCGAGCGGCAGGGAGAGCCCTTCCTCAAGCGGCTCTTTACCCCAAGCGAGCTCGCCTACTGCCGCCGCTTTGCCGATCCCCTCCCCCACTACGCCGCCCGCTTTGCGGCAAAAGAGGCTGTCGCCAAAGCGCTCGAGTGTGGCATCGGCGAGCACCTCTCCTGGCACGACGTCGAAGTCGGCCACACGGCAACCGGCTCCCCCACCGTTACCCTCTCAGAGCGGGCCCAGAAACGGTTTGGCGATCCCCACCTCACCCTTTCGCTCAGCCACTCCAGAACATTAGCTACCGCCATCGTTATAAGGAACAAGCCATGAACCACCATCACCGCGTCATCATCATCGGATCGGGGCCGGCCGGCTACACCGCCGCCCTCTACACCGCGCGGGCCGAGCTCCAGCCGGTCCTCTTCGAGGGATTCTACTCGGGCCCGGCTGGTGGCCAGCTGATGACCACCACCGAAGTGGAAAACTACCCCGGCTTCCCCGAGGGGATTACCGGCCCGAAGATGATGGAGGCCTTTCGGATGCAGGCGCAGCGATTTGGCACAACCCTCCTTACCGAAGATGTCAAGTCGGTCGACCTCTCCTCCCGCCCCTTCAAGGTCAACGGGACCAAGCATCAGCTTACCGCCGATGCGGTGATCATTGCCACCGGCGCCACCGCCAAGCGGCTCGACATCCCGGGCACACGGGACGACGAGTTTTGGCAAAAGGGGGTCACCGCCTGCGCCATCTGCGACGGCGCCATGCCCATCTTCCGCAATAAGCCCGTCTTTGTTATCGGCGGCGGCGACTCAGCCATGGAGGAGGCCCTCTTTATGACCCGCTACGCTAGCCACGTCCACATCCTCCACCGGCGGGATGAGCTGCGCGCCTCCAAGATCATGGGAGAGCGGGCCCAACGCTCGCCCAAGATCACTATCCGCTGGAACAGCGTGGCCCTCAAAGTCGAAGGGGAAAACACCGTTCAGAGTGTGACCGTTCAAAACGTCCAGACGAAAGAGGAAAAAAAGTACGAGGCGGCGGGTGTCTTCTTTGCTATCGGCCACACCCCCAACACGGCCTTCCTTAACGGGCAGCTCCCCCTGCACGAAAATGGCTACCTCAAGGTGAAGCCCGGCACCAGCTACACCAGCATCGAAGGGGTTTTTGCCGCCGGCGATGTCTACGACCACGTCTACCGGCAGGCGATCACCGCCGCCGGCTCGGGGTGTATGGCGGCAATCGACGCTGAGCGCTGGCTCGCCGCCCAAGAATGATTAAATGGTGCCTCCTCATCACTCTCCCCCTAGCGGCTCTCCAAACCCAACCCTGGTTTGGCCCCCTCTTCCAACCCGAGCTCAGGGGCGACGCCTTCTACCTCTATAGCCCCAAGGCCGACACCGCCTTCGGGGTGCGCAACATTACCGAGCAGAGGGAGACCCTCTACGGCAGCCTGATGATCACCCCTTGGTTCAACTGGTCGGCCGAGGTCGAGCTCGCCGTCAGCCACACCCACCAGCGGCACACCACCTTCTTCGACTTTGGCCGCCTCACCGCCCGCTACCTCCTCCTCAACGAATTCGAAGGGAGCCCCGCCAGCATGACCCTCGGCACCTCCCTTACCCTCCCCTCCGACACCTCGGTCAGATGCCCCGCCACCTACCAGCTCGACCTCCCCACCCTCTCCTTCCACTCGGCCATAGGCAAGGAAATTTTTTACTATACAACATGGAAGTGGCGCCTTTGGGCCTTTGGAGCCTGCCACATCCCCTTTAACGGCCCTCCCCACCTCCAGGGGATCCTCTACGCGGAGCGCAACCTCTGGGACTGTCAGTTTGTCCGTTTCCTAGTCGACGGCCATATGGGCTTGGGCGACCGCCCCTTTAACCCTCACCAGTTCAATGGCTACGGGCCGATCCAGACCCGTCGGATCCTTTTGGGCCTCCGCTATGCGATCCGGGCCTTTTGGGACGGCGACATCCATGTCCAGTACCAGTACACGGTCTACGCCAAAAATACCGGCCTTGAAACCCACCGCCTTTTTGTCGGCTTCTTCTACCCGATTTAGAATATTTACTTTATATTCTTAAATCACAGAACATTATATAATATTCCCATTAAAGAAACGGGACATAGAGATGGAACCCCTAACAGGAAAGCCTAGTGGCCACTGCCTCGCTCTCAAGAGGGAAGGGCGTATCTATTTCTCTTCAACGGGTAATTTCTTCCTCTTTTTGCAGGGCAAGGCCCCAATGGGCTTTAACCGCCCCTTCGTTGAGCTACCCAATGACCTTCTAGGCGATATCTTTAGCTTTTTGGGCCCAATATCCTGGGAGAGATTGCAAAAGGCCCTGGAGAGGGTTGAGGGGTGCGAAACGGCGTTGGGCTTAGTAGAGAGGCTAAAGAAGACTTGGAACGAGGAGCACAAGACCTATCGGTACAATCATGAATTGGAGCCACTGATGCAGACGCAGGGTCTCGACGAGGTCCTTGCGAAGACCAAAACACTCGATAGCGATTCACTCGAGCGCCTAGCATTTGCTGCCCTGAGATTCCAGGATAAGGCCTTGCTTGCCGCCCACTTGCTATCTCGAGAGTGGATATCCCCCAATGCTCGACCGGTAGATGAGCCTTTGATCTATGCTGCCGCCTATTTACCCCCAGATGATATCGGCACATCGATTGTTGAGCGGCTGTTAGAAAATCCCGATTTCGACCGAGGTGTCGAAATTTCCTTATATAATAATAAATCGCCCCTGGACATAGCCATACTCTGCGGCCACTTTCAGACTGCCAGCCGTCTTGTCAAAGCCAGAGCATGGAACACCCGATCCGCCTGTCTAGGCAGGCAACCCCTTCACCAGCTATGCCAACTAGATTCCAAATTGGAAATGGGCGCCGCCGAGGTGGCAGGTGAGCTTCTTGAAGATCCCGCAGTAGATCCCTATCCTCGGGATCACTTGGGGACCACCCCCTTGGCTATGGGGTGCAAAAACGGGCAAGCAGCCATTGTGAAGCTCCTTCTTCGCAAGGGGGCCGATCCCAACCCCAGGGACCAGAGTTTTAGGACCCCCCTTTACGAAGCCTGGAATAAGCCAGAGATCCTATATGCTCTCTGCGAGCACCCCAAAATCAAGCTAGATGTCGTCGACAAGGACAATTTCACCCCTCTGGCTAATTTCCTAAGGCATAAAGTCCCGTTGGATGTTCTGGAGTACTTTCTGTCGAAAAAACCCAATGTCAACGCTTGGAACGGTAACAAGAAGAGTCCCCTTTGGGTGGCCATTTCCAATCCAGAGCTCACCCGCAAGCACTATGAGGCCCTGATTGGGGCCGGCGCCGACGCCGAGCAGCAGGTGCTAGGGAAGAGCGCCCTTGAATGGGCGAAAGAGGTTGGCAATCAAGAGGCTGTGAAGGCGCTTACGCTCCATTATGCTCACCAGCACAAGATCGGAGCACTCCTCTTCGGGGTAGGGCTCTCTCTCCTCCTCCTCTACGGCGCTCGAAAGGTATGGGTAGCCCATAAACTCCAAGGCTGATATACTGCGGGATAAGCTTTTGCCTCGAGAGGGAAGCTAATCTGTGTAGTTTTTTTCTCGAGGCAGAACCTCTAAGCCTAAACTAGTTACCGTGGGGACACTGCGTTGGCTGCGGGGGTTTTACGCCGTATATTTAACATTTATAGGGGTGAGGGGCTTCGGGCCTCCTTCTTTGCCCTAGTCGCCTTTTTGAGCTCTTTTGGGTCGATGGGAGGGGTCACCCTCCTCGATGGACAGTTTCTCGAGCAGGCAGGCACAGGGCTTCTTCCGCTAACCTACTTTTGGACCGCAGGGGCCCTCTTTGTGACAGCATCGCTGCTCCTCTGGGCGATGAACCGGGCCTCCCCTAAGCTCCTGTTTACCGGGGTGCTCGTAGGAACGGCCCTCTTCTATGGGATGGTCAGCCTCGTCACCCGCCTTCCTCTGGGCCCCCAGTCCTGGGTGGTACTCAAAGTGGCAGCAGATGCCCTTTTCCTCACGATTTTGACCAGCCTCTGGACCTCCATTGACAGAGCCTACGATCTCCAAGATGGGAAGCGGCTCTTTGGTCTCTTCAGTGCCGCACTAATCCTTGGCGCCGCAGCGGGAAGCGGCTGGGTCGCGGTGGGGCTGCCGGTGGTGGGAGTAGGGGGGATAGCGGCAAGCTTCGGGGTAGCGGTAATAGTAGCTGCGCTGATGAGCCTCCGCTGCCCAAGTGAGGGGCTGGATAAGGAGGAGGTCAAAGAGGAGGTGGGATGGCGCCCCCTCATTCAACAGGTCTTCTCTTCCCGCTTTACCCTCTATCTTTTGTTCTTCAATATACTCCTAGGCCTGATCGAAGTGGTCTGCGAATTCGACTACATGTCGACCTTAACGCAGGTGCTCGGCGAAGGGGATATGGCGGTGACCCGCTTTTTGGGGCGGGCCCGAGGATGGGTTTATGTGGGAGACATGGCCTTTGGGATGTTCCTCTACAGCCGATTGATCAAGCGGATCGGGATCAACAACGCCTCACTCTGCTCGGCCGGCTACTTCCTGACCCTCTTTATCGCCGGTCCCCCGCTGAATGGGCTCTTTATCGCGATACTCGGGCTGATTGCCGCTGAGGGGATCTTGCCCGTTCTGGAAGACAGCAACTTCAACCTCCTGATCAACGCCGTTCCGAAAGGGGTGAGGACCCGCTTCCGGATCACCTGCGACCTCTTCTTGCAACCGATTGGGATGCTCTGCGGATCGCTGCTTCTCGCCCTCTTCCAATCCCACGTAAAGGTGGTGGGGCTTGCGCTGGCCCTGCTCGCGGTGGGCGTTGCCCTCCTGATCCGCCACCGCTACCCCAGGGCGATCTACGACAACCTGGCGGAAGAGGGGATCTTGCTCGGTCAGAGCGCTGGGGCCTACTTGGGAGCCCTGCCGGCTAAGGAGCGAAAGCGGCTCCCAGGCCACCTGCTCGCCCGCCTGCCCAAGCTGAGCGTGGCAGGGCAGGTGGGGGCGATCGAGTGCCTCCTCCATTTGAGTAGGGAGCGCCCCCTCTCCCAACTCCTCGAAGGGCTCGGCAAGCTCTCAGAAGGGGCCCTCCCCGAAGCGCTCACTCTGCTGGAGCGGACTAGCCTTGCGGGGCATGAGGCGGTGCTAGAGGAGATCGAGGGGTGGACGGATGAGAGGCGCTCCGAGAGATGCCGGGGTAGAGCGCTCCTCTACCTGGCCAGGTGGGGGCGCTTCCCCGATCGGGGCACCCTCTCGGCAAACTGCCCCTATCTCCGGGGAGGGGCGATCCTGCAGGTGCTTCGGCAAAAAGGGCACCCGCAGCGGGAGCTTGCCTACACCCTACTGAGACGGCTTGCCGCCTCGCAGCGAGAGGAGGAGGTCCTTGTGGCCCTCCAGCTCCTTGGCGCCCTCGCCTCCCCCCGCGACGTCGCCTTCCTCAGCCGCTTTTTAAGCCACCCCTCCTCAAGTGTGGTCAAGCGGGCAGTTGAGATGCTCGCTCGGGTCCCCGATTTGGAGGGCCCGCAGCTTGAGTCGATCGGTCAGCTCCTAGCCAGCACGCGGAGCAACCGGGTCCGCCTGGCCTGCTTCGACGCCCTCGAGGGACGGCTCCCAAGGGGTCAAGTCGAGACCCTGCTACGGATCGCCCCCCGCCTCTGCCCGCAGCAAAGGAGACGGGGAGAGGCCCTCATCCTCCAGCTCGGCACCCCTATCGCCCCCCGCCTCCAGGAGATCGCCTCCGATCCTAGCCGGGATTACGCCCAGCGGATCAGCAGCTGCCGGATCCTCGCCCAGATGGGCCTTGCCCTCCCCCACGCCCTCCTTGCCGAAGAGCTCGAGCAGGCCGCCTTCTACTACTACCACCACCACACCTGCCAGGAGAGTGGCCACCTCCAGGACCTCCTCCGGCTCGGTTATGAGAACGCCGTCGACCTGATCGTCCACCTCCTCTGTTGCTCCCAGCACGATGCTGACCTCCTCTGTCGCGCTCTCCGGAGTGGCGATGAGAAGACCCACAGCAACGCCGTTGAGACGATCGAGAAGAGATCCCCCCCCAAGCTGAGCGAGCTTATCCTCCTCCTCATCGACGATCGCCCCATCAGCGAGAAGCTCAAGCTCTACCGGAAACGGGGAGGGCGCATCCTCTCCGGAGCCCAACTCACCCTCCACTTTGCCCGCTCTCCTAAACCCTTCGAGAGGCTCGTGGCCGATATGCTCTCAGCAGAACGGGATGAGGCGCTGCAGGAGCTTGCCTTCGCATGAAGCTTATCGACCGCGCCCTCTTTCTGAAGGAATCTCCCCTCTTTTCCTCCCTCCCGCTCGACCTCCTTCTGCCAATTGCCCAGAAACTGGAGGAGGGGGCGGTAGATGCCGGAAGTACCCTCTTTCGAGCGAGCGAGCCCTCCCCTAACCAGGTCTTTCTCATCGCTAAGGGGGAGGTCGAATTGAGGGATAGCCGAGGCAAGTGGCTAGGAAACGTGGGCGCAGGCGAGCTGATCGGGGAGGAGGCGCTGATCACCGGCTCACCCCGCCAGTATGAGGCGGTCTCCACCCAGCCGACCCATTTCCTGATCCTGACCCGTGGCCAATTCCACCAGCTCCTCGCCGAATGCCCCGGCCTCACCCGTACCCTCCTCGAAGCCTTTGCAAGGGCTCACCCTTACCGAAAAAGATAGATAGCGCTACCCTACTCTCCGTGATGGACACCTTCTTCAAAAACCTTGACCTCTTCCGGGACTGGCTCTGGACCTACCCCGCCTTCTTTTTGCTGGCTATCCTCGGCCTCTACTTCACCATCAAGTCCCGCCTCTTCCAGGTCAGAAAACTCCCCACCATTATCAAGATGTTTGGGCAGTTTTTCCGGCAGCGGAGCGAAGGGCCCGGCGTCCACCCCATCAAGGTCTTTTTCGCCTCAGTTGGAGGGGCGATCGGGGTGGGAAATATCGTCGGGGTCAGCATCGCCCTAAAGATAGGAGGGCCCGGCGCCCTCTTCTGGCTCTGGGTAACGGGCCTACTCGGGATGATCCTTAAATACAGTGAGGTCTATCTCGGCGTGCGCTACCGGGTAAAGAATGCCCACGGGAGCTACGACGGCGGTCCGATGTACTTCTTGCAGCGGGCCTGGTCGGGAAAGTGGATCCCCAAGCTCGTCTGCCTCCTCCTCTGCGTCTACGGCGTTGAGGTCTTTATGTTCAGCCAGGTAACCCAGACCTTCGTGGTCAACTGGCACCTTAGCCGCCCCCTTGTGGTCGCAGCGCTGCTAGCCCTCACCTTCTATGCGGGTATTGGGGGAGTAAAGCGGGTAGGTGATGTCTGCAGCGCCGTAATCCCCCTCTTTGTTGTCCTCTATGTCGGGATGTCCCTTTGGATCTTTGCCACCCACATCGGGGAGCTCCCCGCCGTCTTTGCCCAGATCTTCAAGGCGGCCTTTACTGGACAGGCTGCAGTCGGCGGCTTTGCAGGCGCCTCTGTGATGATTTCAATGGCGCAAGGGGCCCTAACCGGCAGCTACTCGGGCGATATCGGAATCGGCTATGCCTCGGTGATCCACAGCGAGACAAGGCTCCACCACCCCGAGAGGCAAGCAGCGCTAGCGATCTTTGGGATCATCCTCGACACCTTTATCGTCTGCACCTCAACCTTCCTCCTCTCGATGGTTACCGGCGTTTGGACCGAGAGCATACCGGCCGATCAGTTTGTCCAGCGAGCCCTTGAGACCACCTTCCCCTACATCAACGTCTTTATGCCGATCTTCATCTTCCTCCTCGGCTACTCGACCCTCCTCGCCTACTTTGTGGTGGGGCTTAAGTGCGCTCAGTTCCTCTCGAAAAAGTATGGGCGGCTGATCTTCCTCACCTACGCCGCCTTCGTCCTGATCATCTTTGCCTTCTCCGACCCCCTCCAGGCCTATGTCCTGATGAACATTGCCGGGGGCTTTCTCCTCCTGATCAACCTATCGGGGATCTTCGTCCTCAGGCGAGATATCCGCTTCGAGCTCCCTAAGGAGTAGAGCCAGTTCTTTGTCAGCCGCCTCCGCATCGTAGCGGGGCCCGCACAGCTCCTGATAGCGGTACCAGACAGAGGTGATGGGGTAGTGGGGGGCGAGCGCTATCTCCACCTCCTCAGCCTCACCCCTTCGGTCATCGACAAAGAGGATATGGCGAGGGGGCTCGGCGAGGGCAGCGAGGTAGTGGAGAAGTGCCTCCCCCTTTTTGCCCCCATCGGTGATCAGGATGCCGCCAGTGAGCCCATCGCAAGTAGGGGGATTAAAGGTAATCCCAATCGAGGTGACCTGCTCGGCCGTCTTTTCAGGCCAATTGGGGCAGCCAGGGTGGTGGAGCGCCCTCCGGGTAAGCCCCATCACCGCAATGCCACTCTCTTGTAACCCTACAAGGAGGTGTGGAGCCTCCTTCTCAACGGGCACAACTGGAAGGCGCTGGGCCAAAAGCCCGGAGAGGTGGTGGAAGTCGCCCCTCCCCCACTCCGCTTCAAACCAGGCGGTAGAGCCGAGATGCGAGGGGTAACGGATCAGGGTATCGTCGAGATCGATGACGACAAGCGTCTCGGGAGTCACCTCAGCAGCGACATCGGAAAAATGGAGGACCGAAACGAGCGCCAGAAAAAGCGTTAGCATGCCCGGCCCGCCTCAAAGAGCTCTTCGAGGGCCGCCTCTAGGCGGGGGGAGGTCCCCTTGAGCCCCTCACACACCGCCTGGGCCCACAGGAGGTAGGCATCGACCCGCTCATCGCTCCACGGGTAAGCTCGGTCTCCCACCCAGACGATCACCGCCCCGTGCTCGGCATCGCGCACATTGTAGAGCTGATCGGCTAGCTTGAGGAGCTTGGCCTCATAGGAGAGGTGGGGGGCATGGAGGATCTGGTAGCGCTTGCGCTCCTCCCATGCCAGGCTCTTGTCATCGGTCACCTCGGCGACGATGCCGGCAACATGGGGGCCAAAACGGTCGACGAGCTCCTCATGGGTTGCTGCGCAGTCCTCCACCGTATCGTGCAATACGGCCGCGGTAAGGAGGGGAGGATCGCGGACATCGGCCTCGACCCACAAGAGGAGGGCTACTCCTAACGGATGGATGATGTAGGGAGAGCGCTCCCGATCCTTTCGGACTTGGGTGCGGTGTTGGTGGGCCGCGTACTCGATTGCCTCTAGCAGGGTACCCCATTCGCCCAGCCCCTCTTCAAAGGCTCCATCGTAGGCCATGGTGAGGAGAAGCCGCTCGTAGACATCGAGAACCCTGGGGTTGTCGTCGCAGTAGCGGGCGAGCGCCCTCCGGCAGCTGAGCACCTCCTGGCGGACAAGATCGGGGAGGACCCCAACCTCCCCTTTCGGGAGCAACTCATAGGCGCTATAAGCATAAACCGCGCACCAAAGGGCTGGCCCTACGATGAGGAGCAGCCATACATTCAGCGCGCGGATAGACACGAACAGGGCCCATGGGTTGATTGGGCTTTAGTTACCCGATAGTTCTTTCTTCTTGAGGTCGATGAACTGGATCACGTCGCCAACGGTCTTTAGCTTCTCGGCCTCCTCCTCGGAGATCTCGTAGCCAAACACCTCTTCGAAGCGCATGATGATTTCGGTCAGATCGAGCGAGTCGGCATTGAGGTCCTCGATAAAGGACTTATCGGGCGTTACTTCTGACTCCGCAACCCCTAGCTGTTCCGCAACGATTTCAATGACTTGTTCCTTAGTGGCCATGGTCGTTCCCATTTGTTCTCCCAAAATTAAGACATCACCATCCCGCCATCCACCGTCAACACTTGACCGGTGATATAGCTGGCGCAGTCGCTTGCTAAAAAGAGGACCGCATCGGCGACCTCCTCGGGATTACCCAACCGTTTGAGGGGGACCTGATTCAGGATCACCTCCTTCACCCCATCGGGCAACACCTCGGTCATCTGGGTATCGATAAAACCGGGCGCCACACAGTTGGCGCAAACTCCCCGGCTAGCCAGCTCCTTTGCGAGCGACTTCGTAAACCCAATCAGACCCGATTTTGAAGCAGCATAATGGGCCTGTCCAGCATTTCCTGTCAACCCAACCACCGAAGAGATGTTGATGATCTTCCCGTAGCGGGCCTTCATCATCGCCCGGCTCGCCGCCTTGCAGCTTGCCCAGGCCGCCTTCAGGTTGGTATCCAAAACGGCATCCCACTGCTCTTCACTCATCCGCATCAGGAGCCCATCTCGGGTCACCCCTGCGTTATTCACTAAAATATCGACTTTCCCGTGCTCCTGGAGGACCCGCTCGATGGCGGCCTCAACAGCGCTGGCATCGGCCACATCGACCCCGATAAAGGTCCCTTTGCGGCCGAGCGCTTCGATCTCTTTAACCACCTCGGCGCCCCGCTCGGCATTGCGGCCGAATATCACCACATCGGCCCCCGCGCCCGCCAATTTAAGGGCGATCGCCCGGCCAATCCCGGCCGTCCCTCCCGTGACTACAGCTACCCGATCCTTCACTTGCATATGGCTACCCCTTCCAAATCGGTTACCTTTTCAATGCTGAGGGTCTCCCCAGCCGGTCCGATCCGCTTATTAAACCCAGCGAGCGTCTTGCCCGGCCCAATCTCGATGTAAAGGGTCACCCCCTGCCGGTCCATCTCGCGAATGCTCTGTTCCCACCGAACCGGCGAGGTCACCTGCTTAGCTAACAGAGCCCTTACATCGGTCGTTTCGGCTCGGCCGGTGACATTCATCACCAGGTCGCCCTCGCCCTCGCGCAAAGCTACCCCCTCTAAAGCCTTTGCCAGTTCCTGGCGGGCAGGGGCCATCAGGCCGCTGTGAAAGGCGCCGTGAACTTGCAAGGGGAGGGCCCGCTTTGCCCCCCATCCCTTCGCCGCCTCCAGCACCGCCTCGATCCCCTTTTCGGTCCCCGAGACCACCACCTGACCGGGGCAGTTGAAGTTGGCCGCCCACAGGTCGTTCGGCAGATTCAGCTCCTTGACCCCAATCTCAACTTGCTCAGCAGAGAGTCCGATAATCGCAACCATCCCCCCTTTGCTGGCCTCGCAAGCGCGGCTCATCGCCTCGCCTCGCAGCCGAACTAGGGGCAAACACTCTTCAAACGGGAGGCGTCCCGATGCCGTTAGCGCCGTATATTCACCCAGGCTAAGTCCCGCGCAGATCGCCGGCTCTAGCTCGGGGCAGCGGGCCTTCAACACCTCCAGAATCGCCATGCTCGTGACATAGAGGGCAACTTGGCTGTATTGGGTCTGCGTCAGCTTCTCCTGCGGCCCCTCGAACACAATCTGGGTCAGAGGATAGCCCAGGATCTCATCGGCTCGATCAAAAATCGCCCGGGCCTCTGGAAACGTCTGATAAAAATCGAGCCCCATTTCCACTTTTTGTGCGCCCTGGCCCGGAAAGATAAAGGCAATCTTACTCATGCGGTCACCCGGAGTAACATGGCGGCTCCCATCACACTCCCCGCCCCAAAGGCGCAGGTGAGGATCCGCTTCCCCCCCTCTACTCCATGCTCTTCTAGGAGCTCGTGAAGGGCGATCGGAACCGAAGAGGCCGAGGTATTCCCATACTTGTGAACGGTGAGGTAGACCTGCTCCATCGGCAGCTCCAGCCGCTTGGCGCACGCCTCGATGATCCGGATATTGGCCTGGTGGGGAATCAGCCAATCGACCGCCCCCTTATCAAGCTGAAGGGAGGCGAGACACTCTTCGCAGGCCGCTGCCATCCCTCGGACCGCATGCTTAAAGGTCTCCCGCCCCTCCATCTGTATATAGTGTTGGCAAGCCGAAACCGTTTCCGCGCAAGGGGCCCGTCGACTGCCGCCCGCTGGGATACAGACCAGATCGGCCTGCTCCCCATCGGCACTCGTCTTGACCCCCTCGATCGCAAGGCCTGCCCCCCCTTTCCGGACCACCACCGCCGCCGCCCCATCCCCAAAGAGGATGCAGGTCGACCGGTCGGTATAGTCGATAAAGGCCGAGAGCTTTTCGCTGCAGATCAATAAAACATTTTTATGAACACCCGCCTCTACCACCCCTTTTGCGATGGAGAGGCCGTAGATAAACCCGCCGCAAGCGGCTTGAAAGTCGAAGGCCGCCCCGTTTTTAGCCCCGATCTCCTTCTGGATCAGGGCCGCTGTCGAGGGGAAGAGGTAGTCGGGGCTCGAGGTCGCTACCAAAATCAGGTCGATCTCCTCAGGGGCCATACCGGCCCGCTCCAGCGCCTGAAGGGCCGCCCTAGCGCCCATCGTCGAGGTGTGCTCATCCTCGGCCGCAATCCGCCGCTCCCGGATCCCTGTCCGGGTGACGATCCACTCATCATTCGTCTCCACCATCTTCTCCAAATCGGCATTGGAGAGGACCCGCTTAGGGATATAGGTGCCGGTCGCGACAATCGTTGCGGTCATCTAAAAATTCTCTCGATAATCTTTACCCATCCAGCATACCAAAGGACCCGATTACGGTAAAGTTATCTAAAATATTTAATCGCACTTGTACAAAACTTCCCTTCTGCCAGATGCTGCCCCTATGGCCTATCCTCCCCACCTTTTTAAGTTAATCGATGCTCTCAGAAGGCTTCCTGGTGTAGGGGGGAAAACGGCTGAGCGGTATGCCTTTGAGCTCTTGAAGTGGCCTGGTGAGCGGGTGCGGGAGCTGGCGGCCATGATTGGGGAGACCCCGGCCAAAATCGGCTCCTGCATCGAGTGTGGCGTCCTTATTGGGGAGAGCTGCCCCTTTTGTACCACTCGAAAGGGCTCTGGTCTCCTCTGCGTCACCGCCTCCCCCAAGGAGGTTTTTGCTATTGAGGAGACGGGGCAGTACAAGGGGCTCTACCAGGTGCTTAGGGGGCTCCTCTCCCCTATTGAAGGGCGGGGCCCCGAGCTTCTTGAGCTTGACAAACTAAAAAATCGACTTACACGCCTTGCAATCACCGAGGTCATATTGGCTTTGGACTCGACGGTGGAGGGGGATGCGACAGCCCTCTATTTGAAGCAGCAGCTCTCTTTCCTTCCCCTAAAGATCTCCCGTCTTGCTTTTGGCCTTCCGTTAGGCAGCCCCCTTGATTATGTCGACGGCGGCACCCTCGCCCAGGCCCTCTCAGGAAGGCATGTCCTTTAGCCCCTGATTGCGACCTATCGTCCTGGGGGCGTGGCAGATGGTGGTCAGATAGTGTACATCGTGACGAGGCCAGGTCTTTAGACCTGGGTGAGGAGGGATGTACACTAGATGGCCGCCAGCTGTCGATGCCCTCTGGACGATAGGTCGCAATCAGGGGTTTAACAACAGATGCTTAACAGAGATTGCCTAATATTTCCCAAATGGGCTATTATGTACACGAGGTACAAAAGCACCCTTAGGAGCACCTTTTCATGGAACCGAGAGAAATTTCCACACGGGAACTGCGAGCGCAGCAAGCCGACGTATTGAATAGCATTGCCTACGGCGGAGAGCACTTTATCATTACCCGACATGGCAAAGAGACCGCAGCCTTGATCTCTATGAACGAGTTTTGGCTCCTTCAAGAGACGCTAGAAGCTATGGAAGAGACTGAAGACCTACAAGATGCCATGGTCGCGTTGAAGGAGGCCCGAGAGAAGGGTACCATCTCTCTTAAGCAAATGGCAAAGGAGTTGGGAATAGATGTACCGAGTAGAAATCGCACCCGCAGCAAGAAAGCAACTAAAGCGGCTCCCAAAAAGCGTCGCCAGGCGGGTTCTCGATCGCCTAAGCGAACTTGAGATCAACCCTCGGCCGCCCGACTGTAAGAAGCTCAAAGGCTCTTCTAGTACCTACCGGATCCGTCATGGTGACTGGCGAGTCATCTATGAAATAGTTGACTCTCAAGTGCTCGTCATGGTGGTAAAAGTAGGGCACCGTAGCGACTGCTATCGGAATATTTAACTCCGAGCACCTTGCACGCTAAGTCCTTCTCCCCTATCATGCGCACTCATTTGGATAATAGGTCATAATGAAGCTGCGCGCCCTACTGCTCCTCCTCTTCCCCCTCTCGCTTGTTGCTCAGCTCGAACCGGCCCGCACCCTTCCTGTTGAGAAAATCGAAATCACCGTCCACGACTCGCTAAGCCCAACGGAAGAGGCCAATGCCGTCAGGACAAAAATGAAGACCAAAACGGGTGAGCGGTTCTCTCAGCTCGATTTCGATGAGGATCTCAAGCACCTCTCCGAAGAGTACGACCGGGTAGAGCCCCGCGTGGTGCCACAAGGAGAAGGGGTCGCTATCACCCTCAATCTCTGGCCTAAACGCAAAATCCACCAGATCCGGATTGAAGGGAATGAGCGGATCAAAACGGCCCGCATTCGGCGCGAACTGGGCATCGAAGCGGGCTCCCCTTTTGAGCGGCACACCTTCAACCAGGCCTTCGGCAAGCTCAAGACCCTTTATGTAAAGAAGGGGAACTTCGAGGCGGAGATCGACTACCGGGTCATACCCGCTGAGAAGCCGGGCGAGGTCGATGTGGTGATCACCATTAATGAAGGGCGATCGGGGCGGATCAAAAAGGTCACCTTTAACGGCTTCTCGAGGAAAGAGGAGAAGGAGCTGAGTGAGATGCTCAGCGCCAAAAAGCACTTTATCCTCACCAGCTGGGCAACGGGAGCGGGGACCTATCAAGAGGAGGCGGTCGAGCAGGACCGCTTTATCGTCCTCAACTTCCTCCAGAATGAGGGCTACGCCGATGCCTCAGTCGACCTAAATGTCGCCGACCTTCCCGACCAAAAGGGGCTTCAGGTTACCTTTACCGCCCACAAGGGGCCCCGCTACCACTTTGGGAGGGTGACCTACACCGGCAACACCCTCTTTTCAGACAGCGAAATCGAGCAGCGGATCGGGATCCAAGAGGGGCAGACCTATGCCCCCGACAAGCTTCGTGAAACGGTGAGGACGCTGACCGACCTCTACGGCTCGAAAGGGTACATCGACGCGATCGTCAACTACGAACCCCTCTTAAGGCAGGATGAGGCGGTCTACGACATCAACTTCACGATCAACGAAGGGGAGCAGTACCGGATCGGCCTGATCCGGATTTTCGGAAACCGCAGGACCCAGCATCGGGTGATTTTGAACGAGTGTTGCCTCGTCCCCGGCCAGGTCTTTGACATCCGGAAGTTGCAGCGGACCGAGATGACCCTGCGGAGTATCGGCTACTTCGACAACGTTAACGTCTACGCGGTCCGCTCACCTCAGGAGAGGCAGCTCGGCCCCGCCTACCGCGATGTCTACATCGAGGTGGAGGAGAAGGGGACCGGCAGCATAGGCCTTTTTGCTGGCCTATCGAGCACCGATAGCATCTTCGGCGGCCTTGAGCTGATCGAGCAGAACTTCAATATTCGGGGATTAGGCCGGGTCTTTAAGGATGGGCTCGTTGCCCTCCGAGGGGGAGGCGAGTACCTCAGGATCCGAACCAACATCGGAAAGAAACAACGCTCCTACTTGGCATCGTGGACCCAGCCCTACTTCATGGACACCAACTGGATCATCGGCTTCGACTTCGAGCAGTCGGTCAGCAACCTGAGGTCGGACGATTACACCAACCAACAGCTTCAGGGCTCCTTCCGCGCCACCTACCCGATCAGCGCCTGCCTCAGATCGGGGGCCCATTACCGGGTCCGCTGGATGGACACCGATGTAAAGCGGGACGATGTGGTCCTCCCCCCCGAGCTCACCCGGCCAGGGACTGTGTCGGCGGTAGGCGGCAACGTGACGTACGACTCGGTCAACTTCTACCGCACTCGAGGGCTCAGCTCGGTCCTTGAGGCCGAACTTGCCGGCTTCCTCGGCGACTTCCGCTTTGCCTCCTTTGCCTTCCTTAACTGCTACTACCACCCCCTCTACCGCAAAGGGGTCGTTAAACTCCGCTTCGAGGCCCGCACCGTCACCCTCCTCCCCGGCCAGAAGTTTATCGACCTCCCCATCCAGGAGCGCCTCTTCCTCGGCGGTGAGGCCTCGGTCCGCGGCTACGCCCCCTTCGACATGGGTCCCCAGTTCCTCAGCCCCGTCTCTGGAACTCCGGTCCCCGGCAACCCACGCGGCGGCCTCTCCTCGATGCTCCTCTCCGCCGAGCTCAACCACCGCTTCTTCCGGATGCTCGATGGCTTTATCTTCGTCGACGCTGGCTATGTCAGCCCCCACAGCTGGGATGTCCGCACCTTGCGCGCCACAGCCGGTTTTGGGGTCCGGATCAAGCTGATGGACAGTGTCCCTGTTACCCTCGGTTGGGGCTACCCCCTCAACCGGGAGCCCTATGTTGAGTTGCAACGGTTCTTCTTCTCCGTCGGGGGAAGATTCTAACTTAGGAGTTCACGATGAAAAAACTAGCCCTGGGGGCCCTCTGCGCCCTCTTCCCAATCACGGCGGCTCATGCCGACCTCTCGTCCACCATGCCGAAAGTCCAGATGATCGGCATCCTCGACTTCCAGCAGTGTGTCGACAACTCCAAGGAGGGGAAAGAGCAAGGGGAGCAGCTCAAGTCGATCGAGGCTCAGCTCTCCTCCACCATCCAGGAGACCGAAAAGGGGCTCCAAGAGATCATTCAGAAGGCCCAAGACCCCGACTACCGGGACAGCCTCTCCCCTGAGGCCGAGCGGGAGATGCTCCAGCGGGGGCAGATGCTCCACGGACAGCTGCAAGAACAGCGCCAGCAGTTCTACCAAATCATGCAGCAGGCCGAGATGCAGGTGATCCAGCAGCTCCGAGTGGGCGTTGCCCGGGCTGCCGGCGTTGTGGCAAAAAAATACAACCTCGACCTGGTCCTCCCTGAAAATGCCACCTTCTACTTCAAGTCGGGGATGGACATCACTAAGGATGTGATCACCGAGCTCGATAAGCAGTTCGACCAGGACAAAAAGCAAAAAGAGAAGAAGTAGCGATGCCTCTTACCTGCCAAGAGCTAGCCGCCCTCACCGGCGCTACGTTGATCGGCGACCCCAACCAGATCGTGGAAGGGGTCGCCGACATCGCGTCGGCAACCCAGAGCCAGGTCTCCTTCCTGATGAGGAGCCCCTTTGGAGGGACGGTCCGCCAGTACCTGAACCAGATCAAGAAGAGCCAGGCAGGGGCTCTCTTTATCGATCCCGAAATGGAGCGGCCCGATAGCCGTACCTACCTGATCGCCCAGGACCCCTCGCAGGCCTTCCAAAAGGTCGTCGAGCACTTCTCGCCCCCCATCCCCTCCGGCTTTGAGGGGATCCACCCTACAGCGGTCATCCACCCCACCGCCAAGCTTGGCGCTGGTGTCACCGTCGGCCCCAACGCCGTTATCGATCAAGGGGTGACCGTCGGCGATAACACCCAGATCGGCGCGGGGGTCTCAATCGGCGCTGAATGCCAGATCGGCACCGAATGCCTCCTCTACCCCAACGCCACCCTTCGAGAGGGGTGCACCCTCGGCAACCGGGTTGTCCTGCAGCCGGGCTGTGTCATTGGCTCCTGCGGCTTTGGCTTTACCACCGACCTTTACGGCAAGCACCACAAGATTAAGCAGCTCGGCCGAGTTCATATCGAGGACGATGTCGAGATTGGGGCCAATACCACCATCGACCGGGCCCGCTTTGGGATCACGACCGTCAAAGCGGGAACCAAGATCGACAACCTTGTCCAGATTGCCCACGGCGTCCAGGTCGGCAAGGACAACCTTATCGCCGGCCAGACCGGCATCGCCGGCTCGACCACTACAGGGAACAACGTTGTCCTCGCTGGCCAAGTTGCCGTTGCCGGCCACCTCCACATCGGCGAGCGCTCTATCGTTGCTGCCCGCTCCGGCGTGATTAAGGATCTTCCCGCCGGCGGCAAGTATGTCGGCGCTCCTGCAGAGCCCTTTGCCGACCACCGCCGCTTCCACATGAACCTGATGCGCCTAAACCGCCTCTTCGAGCGGGTCAAAGCCCTCGAAGAGAGATAGTAGCTTATCGACCGACGCTAGCCTTGTAGGCTTGCGAGGGCCGAAAGACCAGTTGAAATTGTATTACTTGAGGTTTTCGTAACGCTCGGTTTCAGTGGGGTGGGTGAGGCTGCCAAGCCGGTTATTCCCATCTGAATCGAAGAAAACAGCGCCCAACAAAGACGATTGGCGAGCCCTCTTTCCCCAAGCGGTCAAGAGTCCGAATAGGTTCGAGCCCCCCGAGTTGTAGTGACGGGCAGCGAGCGTATCACAATCCCGTTCCGCCTGCCTTAGCGTCGGCCCTAGCGTAAGAGCATAAGATAAAACCAGAGAAACCGTAGCCAGGATCCCACCCGTTAAGAGGGCGCTGCTAACCGACATTCCCCGCTCGTCCTCTTCCTGACAGTAATTCCAAACTCCCCAAGAGGCGAGTGCCACGCCAGCCCCACTTGCAAGCAACAGAAAGCGTTTCCATGAGGCCGCCTTTTTTTTTGCGTGAGGCTCGCGAAATTCACTGCAGGGCGTCGGACATTAGAAAAACTCTTTTAAAATAATTTGCTTGGCCTTCATGATTGTGTTCCCCAACAAGGAGGACGCAAATGCCTAAGCTCAAACCAACTTCAAAGCATATTCAAATACGCA
>JBFWPF010000017.1:0-40595 GCA_050250135.1 Parachlamydiales bacterium
GTGCGTATTTGAATATGCTTTGAAGTTGGTTTGAGCTTAGGCATTTGCGTCCTCCTTGTTGGGGAACACAATCATGAAGGCCAAGCAAATTATTTTAAAAGAGTTTTTCTAATGTCCGACGCCCTGACTGACGATCTTTTCCCGCTTTGGAACGGTTCCAAGAGGACTTCCAGCCCCCTAGCTCCACTTTAGCCTTGAGGGGTTGGCTCATCCCTGACGCGTTTGAGGTCGCCTTTTTGGCCGGGGTGGAATCGCTCCTTTCAGCAGTGGTTGCCGCCTAACCTTTTAGATATTTCTCCCATTCTTGAATCAATTTGTGATTAGAGCTATCGTACTTTTTCACGAGTTCTAGCGCTTGTTGAGTGCAATACCTGTCTTCGCCCCATTCCTTTAGCTTGGCGTGGGTGTTCGATTTTACAATCCAAGCTCGTCTCAACGTTTCGGCCATCTCTTCGTTTAAGGTCTGCTTCTGACAGATGTCGATGGCTTGTACGCAATATTGCTTAGCCTCCTGATATTTTCCGAGCCTGTGGCAAACGGAACCCAGTGAAACAGCATTTTCAGCACGCTCTTCATCCGTGCCATTTTTGAGCTTCGCATAGGCTTCCAAGTACCATTTATAGGCCACACTATGACGCCCTAGCTTCAAATAATCATCCCCTAGATCTTGGTAATAGTTACCTATGTCGTCTCGCTTTTTTACTAAATCCCCTACGTTGCCCTGCAGGCCCTCTTCCAATACCTGAACAGCCTTGTTGCAATCACCTAGGCCCATGTACGCTCGAGCGAGCCATCTGATAACCGCAGGCCAATGTTCCACAGGTTCGGGTTCTTGTTTCTTTAATTCCAAAAACCAATCAATGGACTTTTTATAGTCGTCCATTCGCCAGCAGCTCTTACCCAACTCCCGTAGCTGCTTTGCGACAAAGGAGCTGCGATAACCATGGACCTTTGCCCCGATTTGCATTGCCCTTTCCCGATAATGCAAGGATGTCTTTTCGTCCTTTAGCAGTGTATGCTCGTTGGCGACCTTTGCTAGAACAAATGCTGCCAGCTCACCTTCTGGGTCATTGAGCTTCACTAGAAGCTGCTGAATTTGTTCATAGTAGGCAAGTGCATCTCGATGCTGCCCCAAGCTGCTCCTGCAGCTAGCTAGCCCTGCGAGGGGCGTAACCAAACTAAGATGATCCTCCCCTTGACCCATCTTCCTTATCTCAGCAGCCTCAGCAAATGCCTGAATGGCCCACTCATATTCACCTTTGGCTTGATAAATCTCGCCTATATTATAGAGGCACGACGCCACACCACGATTTTCATCTCGTAAGCGATACATCTTCTCAGCCGCTCTAAACCATTTTACTGCAGTATCCCAGTCTTTTTGGTCCGTATACACGTTCCCCATTTTGAGCATAGTGCTTGCTACCTCCTTGCTCTCCTCTCCATATATCGCCCTCTGTAGTTCAAGCACCTGGTAGTAGGTTTTAACAGATTCGTCGTACTTTTCAAGTAACCTATAGCCCCTGCCAAGTTTCTCCAAACAAGAAACAGCTATTTGATCTTTAGGGCCAAATACACTTTCTCGAATCTGCTTAGCCTTCTGTAGCGACTCAATACCCTTTTCATAGTTACCCAAACCTAAATAGCTATCTCCCAAATCGTGTAGAGCTAAACCTAAAGTGGGGTGGTTTTGGCCCAGCAGCGTTTCGGCAAGATTTACCGCCTTCAGGTGCCAATCCAAGGCTGCTTGCCGTTGCTCAAGCAGACTATAGGTATCTCCAATCCAACCGAAGATGGAAATCAAAGAAGGGTGTTCTGTCCCATATACATTTTCACAGAGAACTTGAGCTTCTCGATAGAGATTGAGGACATCCGAGTGCCGTCCCTGATCTGTGTAGATGCTTGCAATGTTAGTCAAACAGACATGTATTGAGGGATGGCTATTACCTAGCAACCTCTCTTTGACAGCTTTGGCCTCTAGATAGAACTTCAAGGCCTTCTCGTACTCACTCTTACCTTCGTGGATATGCCCTAACCTAATTAGACGGGTCGATAGGCGGGGATGGAGACCTATGCTAGCTTGGTCGAGCTTATCCAAGGCTGCTTGGCAGGACTCGAGAGCTAGGTCCAACTTCTGTTGCTTAACGTATACATGACCTAGGTTGGCGAAGGTCACCCAGCTCGTTTGATTCTTCTCCCTTATGATGCCGGCCGTTTCGAACAGCTTGAGAGCTTGATCGTACTCCTTTCGAGCAACGTGTACGTAGGCCAGATGCTCCAGGCAGTTGGCTACCCGATGGTGGTCTGGACCGAGTGCCTTCTCCCATATGGAGAGCGCCTTTTTAAAGGTGGCTTCGGCATCCTGGTAGCGGGCCTGCTCGTAGAAAACAAGCCCAATTTCCTTGAGGTTCTGAGCCGTTTCGTCGGATTCAGGACCTGAGAGCTCCATTCGGAGTTGTAAGGACTCTTCGAGGCAGCAAAGAGCTTTGGGATAGAGCCCCTTTTCAGTGTACAACCGGCCAGAAAGCTCCAATAGGTCGGCTAGCTCCCCTTTAGCGCCTTTCAGCCGCCGTGCATGCTGAATAAGCACCTCTAGGTGGGGCACTAGCGCTAGATTTTGTTTTAGCTGCACGGCAGTGGGGTTTTTCCGTGTATAGCAGCTTTGGATCAACCTTACTGCATGCTGGAAAAAGGTCTTAGGATCGCCGCTTGCTAGAATGGGATGGAGGTCAACGGGCAAGGAAAAGACCCGGCCAGTGCTATTGAGCTGGATCAGGTGACATTCCTCAAGCGTTTTGATCAAGGAGGAGTGGGTATTGTTTTGCGGCTGGTTTACCCATTTTTCGGCAAAGCTGACCGGAATTTCAGTGGGGTCGAGGAAGGCGCATACCTGCAACCATTCAAGGGACAACGGGTGTAGAGTGTCTGCCTGGCGGAGAGCAAGGGCGATCGCCTTGTTGGTATGGGGAAGCAGTTTATCTTGCTTAGGATGAGGCGAGGCGGGCCCCATGGAGATATTGCTAAGCTGTGTTGGTAAGGAGGCTAGAGATTGGAGAGGCGCATTCCCAAGGGACACTTCGCTTATGATTACAGTGGACAGTAAGGAGAGCGAGCTTAAGGGACCCCAATTAAGGGACGGAGAGGTTGAGCAACCCACCAGGGAGAGCTCTTCCAAGCTATCGATCTTAGAAAGGGTCTCCACGATCTCCTGGTCCAGGCAAAACCCACCCAGTTGCAATTGTTTGAGCTGGCGGTGGCCCAGCTTCACCGTCGACCCCTTGGAATGGTCGCCTATAAATGTCAGGCTAACCAATGGGAGGGTCTCTAGACAGGCTAGGTCGGCTAATTCAATCTTAGGGCACCTGTCCACGTTGATCGACTGAATGTAATTTGAGTGGTGGGCAAGGTTCTGGAGTCCCTTAACTGAAAGGTCTACCCCGCCCTGAATGGATAGGTTTCGAACGGTAAGATTAGTCCTAGCTAGCTCCAAAATTACGTGGTCGTCGGCTTGCTTGCCTAAAGTCACCGACCTTAAACTCTTGAACTGAGATAGCGCCGCGGCTAGCCCAGAGGAAGAAACTAGGGGTGACCCCGTTAAGGTCAGTGCCTCTAGCTTCCATTTTGCTAGGTTGTCAAACACCTCATCCGTGAGGTTGCCGCATCCTTGGAATGAGAGCGCTTTAACCGTCTGGCAATTTTCAGCTAGCAGCTTAAGGCTCTTGCTTGTAATGGGAGCCCCAATGATGGAGAGGCTCTCCAGAGAGGTACAAAAGACCCCTAGGCCGCTTAGACCTGGGTCTTGAAGCTGGCTTCCACATTCGAGTGTTTTGACAGTCCGAAAAGTTCTTAAAAGCTGCTGGATGTCATAGTCGGGGAGGGCGGTGCCGGCTATTTTGAGGGTGGTCAAAGGTGCCTTGGGATCCAGTATGGCATTAAGGATGGAATACCCCATCCCCTTACAGTCGGTAACGTCGAGGTATTCCAACTTCTTAAGGGGTACGAGTGCTTTGATCTCTTGGGGTGCCGTCAGTGAGGTACAGTTGCGCAAGACGAGAGAGCGGATTACGGCTTCTCTCTTTTTCGAGCAGAGGTAGGTAAGGAGGTCGCCGTTTAACTGCGAGCATCCGGATAGTTCAATTTCCTCCAAAAGGGGGCATCCCTGCAAAAAGCGGATGATCCCCTCTTGAGAAAGATGTAAGCAGTTGGAAGCATTCAACTTTTTGAGGTGACCTGCGCTCTGTGCCAGGACATCGAGCTCTGCGTCGGTAATGGCAGGAAACAAGCTTAGGTCTAGGGAGGGGTGAGTCCATGTCCCCTCTATGGTGATGAACCGGGAGGCAAGGTGGGTAGGACTAAGTCTGTTCGCCTCGCTATCTTGGTTAACGTGCTCTATACCCAGCTGGAATGAGGTTAGATGGTGGGCATACAATAGCGCCGCGGCAAGGGTATGGCCTGTGAGGGTATCGCAGCCGTTTAGGGAGATTTTCTGAAGAGCAAGGCAGTTCTCAAGCAGGGCCGATACGCCCTTGTCAGTGATGTGCAGACACCCGTCCAAATTGATCGCTTGCAGATGCCTTGCTCGACAGGCGAGGAATATCAGGGCTTCATCGGTGATCTCAGTGTTTTTTAAGTTCACCTCTTTCAAGTTGGTAAAGGCCTGGGGATCACCTCCAAAGGGATTGCCCTTGATTTGAGGGTTATCGCCTAGGTCAAGCATCTCGAGCTGTCGGCACTGGGCTAGTAGGGGTACTCCGTTATGAGTGATGGTGGTCTGGGTAAGCCATAGCGCCTGCAATCGCTGACACGATTCAGTTAGGATTTTCAATACCTCGTCATCAACAAGCGGGCACTTTGACAGGCGTAGCGAAATGAGATGACGCCCCTTTTCATCCTGGACAAGGGCGGAAACTCCTTCTTTCGACAACTGCGCATTCCCCGATAGTGCTATAGACTGCAGGGCTTTCCCTTGCTTGCCGTAGATGAAGTTCTTTAGTGCCTTATCGGTCAACCACAGGGAGTCCTCGAGGAAGATCGTGCTGAGGTTTCTGCAATTCAGGCCCACAAACATCAGCTCTTCTGGTGAGAAGTTCGGGCACCCACTTACGTCGAGCTTTATTATCCCTGAGGGGCGTCCCAGTTCCCCGAAGCTCGACGAGGTGAGATTTGAGGCGTAGCTGATGTCTATCTCCCTGATACATTGATAACGAAGGAGCAGAGCTCTAAAGGCCTCATCATTGATGTCATTAGGGGGGGTAAGAACGACTGCGATGCGGCTCAAGATCAACTGATTCCAGGCCTTTGCAACCTGGCGACATCTCCCAAGATGTTTGTCATCAAGAAAGGAAAAGGTATGTTGTAGGAAGGGCACTGCTTCGTCACCCATAGCCACAAGATTCTCCGGTGTTTCCGCTGTTCCCGCAGGATAGTAGTTGATCATACATGCTCCCCCTGGTTGGCCTAAGCATCGATACAACCCGCTGTGCTATCGATGCGCAGATTAAGTGGTCGTTAAGATGATCGTGCCAGCAAGATTTTTTGTCGAGATATCGCTATCAGGTCGCCCGTTCGCCAAGGGCGTTGATAGCTATCTCTCAGCTGGGTTTTTCGGTACCTTTTGTTGCCAAAAATTAATGAATCGTTAAGATGTCATGTCTGGAGGTGTACAATGGATCGAATTGGTAGCGGCTTTGGCTCCAACCCCTATTGCGAGCCGAAGGGACCCTCATCAACTCCCCAGTCTAATTCCAACATCCACCTTCGGTTCAGTTACCAAGGGGGATCTCATCCGGCTGACAGAGGGTACTGTGACGACCAGGGTAATCCTGTTGCCGGCCCGAACAAGAAGTACATGTCCCTCTGGCACCGTCCAGAGCCCTTCTACAAGCCCAAGCACGCCCTATTTGGTGGTTTAGCCTAGGGGCAAAGATAGGGACGAATGTGGCACCCAAGAACCTTAAATCGATCATGTCTCAGATGAGGCCGCTGGACTATCCCCACCTCTTAAGGGGAGTCTGCAGCCAGCCGGTCAAGTTTGATGTGGAAGATCTCTTTCTTCCCCCGTTAGCCGAGAGCAAGCATGCTGGATTGGCGTTTCTCCTTCACTTCCTCCTCGATGCGAACCAACCTGGGTACAGTGCGATTGAAGGGGCGCTCCGGGATCACTTCCAGGAGGAGTGCAAAGCAACGGAGCCGACGAAAGCGATCCAGGCTGCGCTTGCTGCGCTGGCCGACTTTCTGAACTATTCCTTAACCCAAAGGTCCAGTTGGTGCATGGCCTTCAAAGAGCTGCTCGCAAAAGCGGTGTTTCCCAGCAGTGAGCTTCGAGGGAGAGTGCGCGAGTCTCTGCGCTTATTGCCTTTGGACAAGTTCCAGTTGATAGATGAAAGTGGTGTCCAGAAGTAGGGAAAACAATAGACCGAGTGATTGCACTAGTAGATCCTCCTCATAGGATATTCTCCGAACTTACCATTATGCAGAGATATCCTTAGCCCACCTAAGCCTACACAAGTGCCCACAAATCACCCCAATACACCCCCTTCCTAGTGGCCTTCTTGTTCTCAAGCTAAAGGATGGCCCCTCACCCCAGCAACAGCTCAAGCTCCAGGGCCCTGCTCCTCGAAATCTGCAGGTGATTTGGTACAAAGGCTATCGGTATGACCGCCCACCTTCCTTTAGCGCCAACCAGTTCCTACACCATATGATGAGCTGCACACAGAATATCTAACCCCCTTTGGCCAGGCGGAAAAGGGGCTTTCAGGGTTAAGGGACGGGCTAGTCACTCTCTGAGTCTGAATCTGGCCGACAATCCCTGCAAAGGTCGCGAAAATAGGCAGTAGCTGGGTCGTCACCCGAATCTGACTGCGAAATCCCAGGTTGGTTACGCGTCCGACAACTCAAGTTTTGTCACACCGATATTGGGCCATAGGTTAGGATGGCCGTCTATGCCCACTCCCCTGCTGCGCTGGATAATCGCTATGACGCTAGTACTTGCCGCTCCCCTCCGGGCCGATTGTATGGGCGCTTTTTGTGAGCTGCTGGTGTGGCACGCCGAGGAAAGTGGAGCCGACAATTGGGCACAGGTCTTTACAGGGAGCACTACACTAAGGGAGACGGTGGCGATCCGAGATATCCCGTTCGGTGTCGACGTCGGAGTCAGGGCCGGTGTGGAGCGGTGCGGATGCCGGCTCTATTACACGGGGTTTTGGACAAGCGCAAGGGATGGGGTGAGAACAACGGGCACAATCGCCTCCTCCTTCCTGGGCAACTTCTACATCAATAATCCCGATCGGAAGATCGGCCCCTCTTATAGGGGAGCAAGCATCAAATGGTCGATAGACCTGAACATGTTCGATTTGGAGGTGGGGCGCTGGTTCTGTGCGGAAAGGAGGCTAGCGGTTCGCCCCTTCATCGGCGTTAAAGGGGGGTGGATCGATCAGGGCATTTGCTCGACGTGGGAAGACCCAATTGCGGAGGCGGGTGAGGAGTTTTTGCGAGGCACCGAGGATCTGAGGAACGACTTTTGGGGCCTCGGGCCCTCCGTTGGCGTTGATAGCCGCCTGCCGCTTGCTCGGCAGCTCTTTTTGGTGGGGAATTTCTCTGGGGCCCTGATGGTCGGCCACTGGCGCTTTTCCGACCTCTACCAAAACGATCAGCCGGCAACCGTAGATGTGATACTGGACGATGTGGAGAGTGTAGCGACCACTTTGAGGGCCTTTTTAGGGGTGGAGTGGGCCTTCCGGTGCAAACGGCTCGGGGTGCGACTGCGCGCCGGCTATGAGGCGCAAGTTTGGTTCAATCAGCTCCAGCTCTACTCACTGAATTTTGGAAGGATGAATAACCTGTTAACCCTCCAAGGGGGCACCTTTGGCCTTCATGTCGATTATTAGACGCCTCTTGCTCGTGATGTGTGCCAGCGGAGCGGCGGTGGCATGGGAGGCCTCTGCCGATCTCCTCTACTGGTTTGCCTCAGAAGAGCCCCAGACCGTTTGGGCGACGGCTGCGGGAGAGGCCGGCTTCAATCAGATCTTCTTCCGGCCGACCGATCTCTCGTTCGATTGGGACTACGGTGTCCGGTTGGGGGTAGGGCAGACTTGCGGCCGGTGGGACTTGCGGCTGTACTGGACAGGGTACTGGACAAAGGGGCGCGATGCCCTCCCCGATACAGGGGCAATCATCTTTCCCGAGTTCTTCGGAGGGTTCGTCAACGGGGACCAGGCGCGAAGCGGGCAGGTTCGGTGGGGGCTCAACTATGGGATGTTCGACTGGGAGCTGGGTCGCCCCTTTTGTCTATGCGGCGGGCTGACCTTACGCCCCTTCCTGGCCCTAAAGGGGGGATGGATCAACCAAACGATCCACTCCTCTTGGCAAAATGAGACGAGCGGAATGCCGCCTGTGAACTTTGATTCCACGGAGGATCTTTCGCAGGACTTTTGGGGAATCGGTCCGAGCGGTGGCCTCAACTCGAAGTGGGCGTTATGCCGCTACCTGAGCCTTGTTGGAGACTTCTCAGCGGCGATGCTCTGGGGCAATTGGGACTTTGACGATCTCTATCGCAACACGCTGGGGAAGGAGATTAGGGTGACCCTCCCCCACTCCCACCTTGGGGGCTCGATGCTCCGAGGCTTTGTGGGGGTGCGTGGGGAGACCTTTTGCCGGTGCCACCTGGCGGCTAGCCTGGGGTACGAGATGCAGATCTGGTTTGACCAGCTCAGAATTGCCACCTTCCAGCAACTCCGGCTGCATGGCGACCTTACCATACAAGGGGTGACTTTCCGATGTCAGTGCGATTTCTAGTAGCCCTTCTCCTAACAGCGCAGTCTGGCGCTATAGAGTTTTTTGGCGGCCCTCTCTACTGGCGCGCTACCGAAACGGCCGAATGGGCGGTCACCCTATCCCCCTTTCCCAACCCCTCCCGCGTTGCTTATCAGACGATCTCATTCGATTGGGATCCGGGGCTAAGGGTTGGGGCTGCCTACCGCTGCGGCTGCTGGGACACCCAACTGGCCTATACCCAATTTTGGACGAGGGCATCGGACAGGGTCAGGGGCAATGTGGTCTCCGGTTTTTTGGGGACGACGGTCCTCCAGATCGGCCCGTACGAGGCGGGAGGGGTCCGCTGGAGTCTCGACTACCTTACCCTCGACTGGGAGGGGGGGCGGACCTACTTCGCCACTCCCCGACTCTCATTTCGCCCCGCCATTGGGCTAAAGGGAGGGAGGATTTATCAGTCCATTAGGACCGAATGGGAGAACCTGGCCGTTTTGCTAGTGGCAACGGAGAATTTGCAGCAGAAGTTTTGGGGTTTCGGACCCAAGGGCAGTCTAGGGGCAAACTGGACCCTCTGCCGGCAGCTCTCCCTTTTTGCCGACTTTGGCGCCGCCTTTATGTGGGGTCACTGGAGTATCAGCGACCACTTTCTGGATGACTTTGGGACCGGTGTCGATATCCAAACGGGCCGGCGGAATTTTGGCTCGTTAGTCGTGCAGGGTTTAATGGGGGTGAGCTTTGCCTACTCCCCTATCACCTTCAAGCTTGGCTACGAGATTCAGGACTGGTTCAACCAGTACCAGGTGTTTGACGACACGACGGGAACCCACAACAACGACCTGGTCCTCCGGGGCCTCTCTTTTAGCCTCCTCTTCGCCTATTAGGACAATGGCAGCCTACCTTAAAACGGAGAAAGGTGCAGCGGCCCAGTAATAGGGACTCGAAACACAGAAACGATTGACTTAAGGCTGCCGCCTCTCGATGGGCCTAGTAGATAATACAAATGTCACTAGGCGCCAGGCCTTTCCAGTGTTTAGCACTCGTCATATCGACGGGAGTGCCAATTCCCTTTGCATAGCAACGGGCAAGCTCCGAATAGGCCGAAATACACCCCTGTTCAGCCGCACTCTTATAGCTCTGAAAAGCCATTGTCGCATCGGCCGGTACTCCCATCCCCTTTTCATAGTATTCACCCACAAGGCGCAAGGCCTCAAGGTCACCCGCCGCCGCAGCCTCTGTAGCAAATTTAAACCCATCCTTATACTCAAAATAGCGCGAAGCGAAATGAGTCATGCCCTTTGCGATACATGTTGCTACTAAACGCTTCCCTTTTGGATCATTTTGTTGAGCGGCGCAGTAGTAGTAATAGGCCTGTTCTTGGTGATCAACCACCGTATACCGTTGGCTCATCCCACTGCCTTCCTGGTGTTCGCAATCGTTGTCCGCCAGCCAGTGAGTTGCCTTAATATGACCCTGTTTGTGCGCTTTATTGAACCAGGCTCTACCAGTTTTATGGTAGTTAAGGAAGTTGTGAGACCAGGAGCCATTTTCAAGCAAACCCATTTGGTATTGCCCCTCGGCGTTGCCTCCCTCAGCCGCCCGCTTGATAAAGGTCCAAGCCTTCCCGCTGTCCCGAGGGAATCCCCTACAACCTTTGAGGTAGCGAAGACCCAATTCTAGCTCGGCTTCATGGTCCCGTTCCTCGACTTTCTGTTGTAACACTGGAAGAGTCATCGATTGGTAATCGAGGGAGCCCGAAAGCTCTTCTTTGGTGGGCTTGGGACCAAGAGTGAGCTCGGTTTTATCGGATTTGGCAGGCGTTGTTGAAACAAACGCTGATGGATCTGTTTTGCCTAGCTTTTCTATTGGGATTTCGTCAGGTAGCGACCCGTTCAACAACGCTGGCCTGGATTGGGGCGGTTCCACATTCCCTTCAGCAGGTTCTAAACCCTTCTGCTTAGGAGAAATGCGAAAGCCGCCTACTGATAAGGAAGCACCTGATGTTAGGCACTGTGCAATGGCCATACGCCCCGACTCAATAAGCTTCTCCTGGCCCTCGGGTTTGATGTCGAAATCAAGCAAGCCCACATCACCGCAGTCGATCTTGATCTCCCGAGGCGTTGAATGGTGCTGGTGAAGAAGTCCTTCCGCCCGAAAGTAGACCCGGCACAAACTCGCGATCAGCTCTACAACAGAGTCGACCTGCTGATCAGGTAGCAGAGGTTGAGTAGAGGAATAAAGGCTGAAGCCCAGGGTGCGCCTATTGACGACAGGTAGAGCCGCTTCCTTTTCGGTCAGACCACCATAAACATACCCCATCTGATCAAAGGTCCCCAGGGGAAAATTGATAAGCATGCCTCCATCCATATAGGAGCCAAGATCGGGTCTAGGATACCGTCTACCTTGAGCGTCCTTAAAGTAGAGTGTGTGCGGAATGAAGACGCCCGGGATCGACATAGAGGCCCGGATGCCATCCGAGATCACCAGATCCCGGTACTTAGGATCACTTGCGTGAAAGTGAACAATCTCTGGATTGTTCCCCACTTTGATGCTGTAGGCATGTAGTTCCTTAAAAGGCTTCCCCTTCTTAATCAGAACATCCAATTCTCCAAAAGTACAATGTTCGATGCCGGTCTTTTCGTTGATTAGGTGTTCCATCCACTTACGAAAGGTTTCACCAGAACAAATACCCTGCTGCCACACTAGCATTTGCCCTAATGCCCGGGCACTCCAAATCGTAGAGCCAGTTGAGATCGGATGGCGCACTATGGCCCACAGCTTGCCTAGCAGACCCTTTGCCTCCAAGACGGCGGCGGCACCCTCGGAGACCTGCTTCAGTCGACTGAGGGCGTGGGGGTGATCCATCCAACTGGCAATGGAGGTCTCCTCCAAACGTCTTCTGCTCTCCTGAGCATCGCATCCCATAGCAAGGATGGTAGCCGTGATTGATCCGGCAGAAGTGCCTGCCACTCGTTTAAAGTCTGATAACATGTTTCCCTGCTCTAAGGCTTCAATGGCGCCCAGGTAGACTATTCCCTTTGGCCCTCCTCCCTGGAACACCACGTTTTCCGGAAGCCAGACCGAGAAACTCGACAAATCAAATTCCACTGGCGGCTGCACAGCTAGGTTCTTCAACCAGTTGAAAAGATGTTGGTTGTGAAGGTCCTGTCGATCGCGCACCAGATCAATGGGCCTGCGAGCTTGTCGATCGTTAGCATCTTTATTAGCACCAAGGCAGATCAAGGCCGCTATTGCCTCTCGGCTTCCACCCAGCACCGCCCAATGGAGGGCCGTTCTATCCTCAGGATCAAGCTGCTCAAGAGGAGCCCCTTTCTCCTTTAGAAGGAGAATGGCCTTACCGTCCCCCAAATGGGCCGCTTGCATAAGGGGAGATAACCCTCTTCCATTGGACTGCTGCAGAAGGCCCTCAGTCTGCTCAATATAGGTGGTCAGGAGATGCCTAAGCATGGGCTCTTGAGCAAATTGGATAGCGATATGCAGCACATTTCCGTAGTCGGGTACCAGGCTCTTAAGGGTTGTCTTAGCGTCAGAGCGAAGCAGCACGTCAAGCACCTGAATTTGCCCTTGCGCCACCGCCCAATGAGTCGCACAGAGGCCTTTGAAGCAAGTGCGTGTTGAAGCGCCGTTTTTTACCAATGACTCGACCGCTAGGGCTTGGCCATGCTCGATGGCAACGTGAAGCGCCGTCTTTCCTTCCGCATCGGTAGCTGCAACTTCTGTCACCTCCCAAAGCATGGCCAACAGTTGTAGATGCCCCAGTCGAGCTGCGGTGTGAAACGCCTCCACGCATTGACCGCTATCAAGCAGACTCTCAATACGGTTGTGGATGACTCCCCCTACCGGCTCAATCATCCCCCGTTCGACACAATAAGCGAGAAGGCTCTGCCCGAGATCGCTTTTTAGAAAGCCAAGATAGGGCGAGGCCTCCTTCAAACGGGTCCACTCCTTCCGCTCAATTGCGCCCACCACAGCATCAAAAAGCAGGCTCTCAAGCTCATTTGGAGACGCTACACGTGGCTTATTGTCCTGAAGAAACAGGCTCTCAAGCTGCTGAAGATGGCCACTCTCAGGCCTCAGGGGCTCTTGTATGGTTTTAGACTGGGAATTAATGAGGGTCAGCCGTCGCCCTTCCAAAGTAAATTGACACACTTTTAGGTACTTTGAGGAGGGTGTCGGTGTGCCTATAATTTCCAAGTCTTCACCAACTGAGCTCTCTGACTTGACTAGGAGCGCTGTGATTTGTTGATTACGCTTATCGAGGCAAAATCTCACAACATCGCCAGTCGGCTTATCAGCAAATACCGGTCGAGCAATGCTCTTGATCCAAGAAGACTCCATGTTAAACCTCCGGGGCAAACGGGTGGACTGGCAGTCGACTGATAATGTAAAGAACATGCAAATTTACTGCCAGCTCATACCCCTTCTCAGGTTTGGCAATTTCAGGTACGATTACCCTAAGCTACTTTCAATTGACGATGAGTAAGACTGAGTTTACACCGAAGCTATGGGTTTGCCTGAAGGACTACTCCCTTTCCCTTTTTCGGAAGGACCTGGTAGCCGGAGTGACCGTGGGGATCGTCGCCCTACCGCTGGCGATGGCCTTTGCTATCGCGTCGGGTGTCTCTCCCGAACAGGGAATTTACACCGCGATTCTAGCTGGGTTGTTAGTCGGTTTGTTGGGGGGAAGCCGGGTCCAGATTGCCGGCCCAACGGGCGCCTTTGTAGTGATCGTCTATGGGATCGTCCAACGGAATGGCTATGAAGGGCTAGTTCTGACCACCCTGCTAGCTTCGGTGATCCTGGTGGTAGCCGGCTTTTGTAAACTGGGCACGGTGGTCAAGTACATCCCCTTCCCCCTCATTATCGGATTTACAACAGGGATCGCCGTCTTGATCTTTAGCGGACAGCTTCGCGATCTCTTTGGACTCCACGTTGAGAAGGTGCCGGCCGATTTCCTTTCAATGTGGAGGGCCTACAATGGGGCCCTGTCAAGCTGGGATGGGACTACGTTGGCGGTAGGCGCAGGATCGCTAGGTCTGATCCTCCTGGTGCGCCGCTTTGTGCCAAGGCTCCCTTGGGGAATTGTGACTTTGGTGGTGGCAACCGTAGTCTGCTGGGGCTTTTCCCTTCCGATTCCGACCATTTTCTCTCGGTTTGGAGAGGTTCCTAGAGGCCTTCCTGCGCCATCGCTCCACTTTAGCTTTGTAGGATGGCATGAGCTTATTCCTGACGCGTTTGTTGTGGCCTTTCTGGCGGGGGTCGAGTCGCTTTTATGTGCCGTTGTGGCCGATGGGATGATGGGAGGGCACCACAAGTCGAATATGGAGCTCGTGGCACAGGGGGTCGCCAACTTCGGCTCAGTCCTCTTTGGTGGCATACCGGCAACAGGGGCGATCGCCCGTACGGCGATGAACATCAAGACGGGGGGTAAAACCCCTGTATCAAGCATCATTCACTCGATTGTCCTCTTTCTCCTACTGGTGCTCTTTGCTCCCCTCGTTGGCCGTATTCCCCTGGCTGCCCTCTCCGCCATTCTGATCATGGTTGCCTGGAACATGGCCGAACTCTCCCACTTCCGCCGCCTGTTGCGGGCTCCCAAGGGGGATGTGGTAATCCTTATCCTGACCTTCCTGCTGACGGTGCTGGTTGACCTGACTGTAGCGATTGGAGTGGGGATGGTCCTCTCGGCCTTCCTCTTTATCTACCGGATGAGTGTCCTTGCAGAGACGGTCTCCCTAACTCCCCTTCTCCATGAACCCGGTGAGGAGGTTTCAGAGCGAAAGGACCCCGATGCGATCTCTAAAAAGGAGGTTCCACCGGGCGTTGAGGTCTATGAGATCAACGGCCCCTTCTTCTTTGGAGTGGCTGATCGACTAAAGAACGTCCTCAGCGCCATCGAGCGCCCCCCAAAACTCTTTATCCTGCGACTAAGGAAAGTACCTGTTCTCGATGCCAGTGGGATGCATGCACTCGAGGAGTTCTACTTCAAGTGCAAGAGAGAGGGAACCCTCTTTTTGCTGTCGGGGGTAAGTGAGAAGATGAAGCGCCGTCTTGCTCAGTTTGGGCTCGAGGAGCTCATTGGTGCGGAGAACATCCTCCCCCACATCGACAGTGCCCTCAGCCGCGCCCGCGCTCTTGTGAGCTAAGGCTGGACCCAAAGGACCCCCTCCTGATCCAGGTTGATTGTGGCAGCCGATTTGAGCAGCTCCATGAGCTTTGAGCGGGCATTTTCTACTTCGCTGAGAGACTGGTACCCCTGAAGGGTGAGAACTTTCACCCGATCTGGGGTAAGCTCTGCCATCAAGCCCGTGGAACCGAGCTCGATTTTGTAGCCTTTCTCGAAGAAAGTAACCAGGACATCACTCGTCTCTCCAGCGAAAGTCTCTACCTCATGGGTAGAAGAGAGTGGCGTGCCAGAGTAGATCTTGTTAAGGGGCTGCATGGGGCTTGGGGGTGGCCGACTTGATCTTGTCCATCAGTTCGGCGAGGGCTAAGGGTTTACTTAGGACAAAGAGGCGGTCGAGCTCGTCGACCGATATGCTAAAGTTAAGGTTCTGGGCATCCACCATAATCGAGTTGGCCACTCCAATCACCTCTCCATACTCGTTGAATACGGGGCCGCCACTGCTCCCACTCGAGATCGGAGCGGTAATCTGATAGAGGGTAAGGGGGCCCTCCTCACGAATACCGGCCACAATCCCCTCCGATATCGAGTTGACAAGTCCCTTGGGGTTTCCCACAACAAAGACCGGATCACCAGGGGCAACGGGGACCGTCTTGAAGCCCGCGATGGTGGGCAAATTATGCTGATGAAGGGTCAAAATAGCCAGGTCAAGCTCAGGGGTGCTGAGGGCTAGAACCTTGGCCTGCTTGTAAGGGGCCTGTTTGGGAAAGACCACCTCGAGGTGGTGCCCTTGAAGGATCACGTGCAGGTTGGTGATGATAAGCCCCTCAGGGGAGATGTTAAAGCCGCTCCCCCGGGCAACGGGAATGCCATCTTGATCAAAGACATTGATCAAGACCACCGCATCGCTGTTGTTGGCGTAGGTTTCGGCGGGGGTGTGCTTAGGAAGGCGCTGCTTGATAGGAGGGGCTGAGAGGCCGGTGTAAAGGAGGGTCGCCTCCTCATAAAGGCGTTGCCCGCTCCCCTTCTCTGCCCAAAGGACGCCGTAGACACCGAGGTTCCCAAAGTGCTTGTAAAAGGCGACATAGTTGAGGCCGGTTCCCTTTAGATTCCCATCGGCAGTAAGGAGAAAGCCATCGGGTCGGTCGTGCCGCTGCCACCGGCTCAAGTGGGTAAGCCACCTCTCCTGAATTTCACTCTGAACCTGGTCGGCCAAATGGGGATGATAAGGGGTGTTATTGAAGGTAAAAGGGAAGAAAAGGCCAAAGGCCGACCCGTCGTCCCGAACAAGCTTAAGATCGGCATCTTTGATGTCGCGCCCAAGGAGAACCTTCGCCTGGCTCCGGGAGAGGATCTTCCAAGGGAGCTCCTCAAGCTGAAGCTGGTACTGGTACTTGCTTTGGTAGAAGTCGGAGATCTCCGCGTGGGTGACCAGCTGATCATACTTCCCCTTCTGCTGCACGATCATGATGATCGCCCCTCCCGCAAACACCAGGAGAGCTGCATAGGCGCTCAGAAAAACGTATGAACGGCGAACAGACGGCTTGCCGACGAGGAGGCCGATAGCGCAGATGGAGACAGCAGCTTCGAAGATGGCCCACAGGTAGTCGACAAAGAAGAAGGCGATCACCCCGGCGTAGAGGAACTCCACGCAGTACTTAGCGATCAGGGCCTTGGTTGCCCATGGGCGTTGCCGCCAAAAGAAGTAGCCCAGCACGAGGGTAACCAAGAAGGAAAAGTAGCTGACCCAGAGCCCTGCGGCTGCCGAATAGGCCAGCCAAAGGCTAATGGCGCTCGAGGAGATAAGGACTAGAAGGGTAATTCCATTGGAGCTGGTCAGCGGCTTTCGGTCGTCGGTCATGGGGGGTCCTTGGGGTTCTCCCCCCTAAATACTGGCTTTAGGGGTAGGATTCTATACTTTTTTTTGGATGGCAAGCCACCACCAGGGATCGGTTCGACGGTCTGATAATATTTTGACCAAGGTTAGCCATTTATCGAGGGATCTGCTAAACTTTTTGCAAAACGGAGCAGCAGGCTATGTCAGACCTCACATCCCTTGCGACGGAATACGTACAAAGGACTAAGAACCGGGAGAGAGCGTTCCTCGGAATCGGGGTCTGGTGGGGCGGCGTCGCCGTAGCGCTCCCGATCGCCTACTTTGCCCGCCTATCGGCCCTGAAGCTGACCGCCTTGGGCGTCCTTGGGCCCCTAGGGCCTTGTGCCGCCATTCCCCTGTTGGGCAGCAAGTGCGACCCCGATGCGATACGGAGCCAACTAGCCGATGCTACCGGGAAGCTAGACCATTCGAATGAAATTTTACTTTACTGGCCCAATGCCTGGGACAAGGCCGAGATAGACCTCTAACAGCTTGATAAGCCCTTCTTCGACTCCCTGGGCACCACGTGGAGGACCTATCACACGTGGACCGAATCCGATTCAGTGGGGCCAGAACGTTCTGAGAGTGTCGCTATTGCGGTGTTGGACAAGGGGGGTGAAGTGCTGGCTGAAGCTCTCCCTACCTTCCTGAGAAGTATGCCATTATTGGCCTAGCTACCGCTGTGGTCTCGTGGGGGATAAGCGGCATCGGTTGTCTCGTGGGAGGGCCGCGCCGCTGGCAGCTGGGGGTGGCCCTCATCCCCTCTTTGGCCCTATCCGCCTCTCTATCCAAGCTTACCCTTTCCATCTGGGCAGAGGAGAGGGCAAATCGTTCTCAACGTTGCTTTCTGAAGGCGGTTGACAAGCGGTGGAAAGCAGAGAACCCAGCGCTATCTGACGTGACGTTGGAGGCTATCCGAGATTACCCCGATTGCTATGGACAGAATAAGCTAGTATTAGAGGGCAAGCCGGCCCAGATCGGCCAGACCGTCGCCAAGCTCTGCAGCGGCGCAGAGCCGCGCACCTGGACGTTTGCCTTGCTAAACCAGCAGAATATGACCCCCACCGAGATGGCTCAGCTAATCCAGAGTGTTCCCGGCCATTACAACGTGACGTTTACTGTGTACATCCCTAGTGCCTCATCGGAGTGGAACCGGGAGGCACTTGGGTGCGATCAGCACCCCCATGTGAAGGGCAAGGTGCTATTCCCTACCACGCCCGATCTGGTGATTAATCCTTAGGTCATGTAATCAAGGGATAACCAAGAGGTGGACGATGGAAGTGACGATGAAAGGGAAGCCCCTTAAGCTCGTAGGAAATCCCCCAAAGCTGGGCGATAAGGCCCCCGATTGTGAGCTGATCACCATGGACCTGAAAAAGGTCCAGGTGGCCGACTACCGACCCGCGATCCTCTCTTGCGTCCCCTCCCTTGACACCTCGACCTGCAGCATTCAAACCCGCCGCTTTTTGCAAGAGGTGGAGAGGCGTGGGGTGCAACTGGTCACTATCAGCATGGACCTCCCCTTCGCCCAGAAGCGGTGGTGTGGGGCCGAAGGGGCGGCGAACGCCACGGTCCTCTCCGACCACCGAGAGGCCGCCTTTGGTAGGGCCTTTGGCATTCTGATCCCCTCTCTGCGGTTGCTAGCCCGGACCGTCTTTGTTGTCGATGCAAACGGGGTGATCCGCTACGTCCAGGTCGTCCCCGAGATTTCCGAGGAGCCCGACTACGCTTCAGCTTTAGCAGCTTGTAAGTAACACTACTGCCGGTTTAGACTCGCGGGATGTCCGAAGTTTTCTCCCTTGCCAGCTACATTTTGATCGTCGTGTTTGCGGCCGCCTATACCGCGATCGTCTTCGAACACTCCACCAAGGTGAACAAGGCCGCAGCAGCCCTAATCGGCGCCGCCCTCTGCTGGTTTGTGATCTTCGTTGAAGGGAGGGCCGCCCACGGGGCCAGTGTCTCCGTTCTGTCAGAACATGTCTCAAGTGTCAGCCAGATCATCTTCTTCTTGATGGGGGCGATGACCATTGTCGAGCTGATCGACTCCCACCACGGGTTCCAGCTGATCATCGACCTGATGAGAACCCGGTCGAAGACCAAGATGCTCTGGATTATCGGCCTGACCACCTTCTTTGTCTCCGCCGTACTCGATAACCTAACCTCGACCATCGTGATGGTTTCGGTTTTGAGGAAAATCCTCCCGAATAAGCTAGAGCGGTGGTTTTTCGGCGCTATCGTGGTGATTGCCGCCAACGCTGGAGGGGCCTGGACCCCTATCGGCGATGTGACGACAACCATGCTGTGGATCCACGGAAACCTCTCCACACTGTCGGTGATGCGCTCCCTTTTTATCCCCAGCTTGGTCTCCCTTGTGGTGGCCCTCATCTACGGCTCCTTCCGCTACTGGGGGCAGAAGATAGAGGCCTTTCCCCGAGGAGAGGAGCGCCTCCCCCATCCAGGGGCGAAGCTCACCTTTTTCCTGGGAATCGGAGCCCTCATCCTGGTCCCCGTGATCAAAGGGGTCACCGGCCTTCCCCCCTTCATGTCGATGTTTATCGGCGTGGGCATTCTATGGATGGCGACCGACCTGCGTCATGCCGGCCACCACGACCGGGACCACCTGCGGATGACCCATGCCCTAACGCGGATCGATACCAGCGGCATCCTCTTTTTCTTGGGTATCCTGCTTGCTGTAGGTGCGCTGGAGGCAGCGGGGATCCTAGGGGCACTGGCGGGCTGGGTCAACACCGTGATACCCAATGTGGAGGTGGTCGCCCTCCTTATCGGCCTCGCCTCAGCCGTCGTCGACAACGTCCCCCTCGTAGCCGCTACCATGTCAATGTACGACCTAACGGCCTTCCCGATCGATAGCCCCTTCTGGGATCTGATCGCCTACTGCGCCGGAACGGGAGGGAGCATCCTGATCATCGGGTCGGCAGCGGGCGTAGCCCTGATGAGCCTCGAAAAGGTCGACTTCTTCTGGTATCTCCGGAAAATTTCGGTTGTAGCCTTTTTAAGCTACGCCGCAGGGGCCGGCACCTACCTACTATTAGGTATCTAACAACCAATCACTTGAGTTAGTCTAAATTTTTAAATTTGCCTCAAAAGGGGGCAATCCTTCATAAGGCCGAAATATGTTGCCGGTTGAAACTCTGGTGTTTCAGCACGGATGTCCAATCACATGTGGAGGAACAACAACATGAAGCTTATCAATGCATTGGCGCTGACGCTTCTTATCATCGGTGGGATCAACTGGGGTCTTGTCGGGATTTGGAAGTTCAACGTTGTCGACTACCTATTTGGTCGGATCTATATCGATCGGATCATCTATGTGCTCGTCGGGATTTCCGCTATCTACATTGCGGTAGCCTGGAAGTTCATCAAGAAGCCCCACCACGGTTAGTGGTGTTCTCTCCCTGGGGCCTACGGTCCCAGGGGTCAAAAATTCGGGAACTCGTGTAGACTGGCTGGCTGTGGTTTAAACTGAGCCCCGCCCCTATGAAAACTGAGACCCGTTTTAGCTACTTCGCCCTCTGCGTGGCGATCGCCCTCCTCTTTTGGTTCCTCCCCGTCCCCGAAGGCTTAAGCCCCAAGGCAATGCGCCTACTGGGGATCTTTATCGCGACCATTGTCGGGATCATCACCCGCGCCCTACCGATGGGAGCGGTTGCCCTGGTCGGCCTAACGGCCACCATCGGGGCGAATGTCCTCGACTTTGCCGCCGCCTTTTCTGGCTTTAGCCACCCGGTGGTCTGGTTGATCGTCGCTGCCTTCTTTATCGCGAAGGGGTTTACGAAGACTGGTCTCGGAAGCCGGATCGCCTACCACTTTGTCCACCTGGTGGGAAAAAAGACCCTCGGCCTAGGCTACGGCCTGGTGGCGACCGAGCTTATCCTCTCCCCGGCTATCCCGAGCAACACCGCGCGGACAGGGGGTGTGATCTTCCCGATACTCGACTCCCTTAGCCGCTCGTTTGGCAGCGATCCGCAGCTGGGAACGGCGCGAAAGGTGGGCTCCTTCCTGACGATGGTGGCGATGCAAGCGACCCTCTTTACCAGTACGATGTTTATGACGGCGATGGCCCCAAATCCCCTGATGGCCAATGTGGCTAGTGAGAAAGGGCTAACGATTACCTGGGGAAGCTGGGCGCTAGCCGCCCTCGTCCCGGGGGTTATCAGCCTGATTTTTATCCCCCTCCTCCTCTATAAGCTCTACCCCCCAGCGGTCAAGGAGACCCCCGACGCGCCCCACATGGCGAAGGAAAAGCTCCAAGAGATGGGGAAGATGAAGATCCCCGAAAAGGTGATGCTGGCGACCTTCGTCGGCATGCTGGTCCTCTGGATCTTTGGCCCCCAGTTCCACATGGACGCGACGACGGCCGCCTTTATCGGCCTCTCCGCCCTGCTGATCTTCGGGGTCCTGACCTGGAAGGAGGTGCTCGACCACCACGGGGCTTGGGAGACCCTCTTCTGGTTTGCCTCCCTGGTCTCGATGGCGGCTAACCTGGGTAAGATGGGGGTGATCGGCTGGATGGGTCAGTATATCGCCGGGTGGATTGGGGGGCTCTCCTGGCCCTGGGCCTTTTTGGTCCTCTGCCTTGCCTACTACTACCTCCACTACCTCTTTGCCAGCGTCCTGGCCCACGTGGTCTCCCTCTACCCGGTCTTCCTCTCGGTGGCGATCGCGGCAGGGGTCCCGGGAATGCCGGCCGCCCTCTCCTTTGCCTTCCTTAGCTCCCTCTTTGCCGGCCTAACCCACTACAGTTCAGGACCAGCAGCAATCCTCTACAGCCCCAGGTATGTCCCCCTTAAGACCTGGTGGGGCCTAAACGGTGTGCTAAGTGTCCTTAACTTTGCCGTTTGGATCGGTTTAGGAAGTCTTTGGTGGAAAGTAATTGGGCTGTGGTAGTATGATGGCGCTGTTTTCATGTGACTGCGAGTCCAGAGTGGGACTTCTAGGAACGTGAGTAGATTGTTAGGAGAATCCACAATGGCAAAGAGAATTTATATAGGTAACCTTCCTTACGGACACACCGACTCCGAGCTGCAGGCTCTTTTTGAGACCTACGGCACGGTTAGCTCGGCTCAAGTGATCATCGACCGGGATACCGGCAGATCCAAGGGCTTTGGCTTTGTCGAGATGCCCAATGATGGGGAGGCTAACGCCGCCATCGAAGCACTCGATGGGAAAGATGCAGGGGGCCGAGCCCTCCGCGTCAACGAGGCTCGTCCTCGCGAAGAGCGCCCCTCCGGAGGCTCTCGAGGCGGTGGCGGCGGCGGCGGTCGCCGCTGGTAACCTAGTCGAAGTCGGCGAAAGAGGGGTTGAACTGCCGGACACCGGTGTTCAGCCCCTCTATCTTTTTTATCTCATCCCCGCTCAGCTTAAAGTCGAAGATCGAGAAGTTCTCAAGGGCCCGCTTCCGATGAGAGGTCTTGGGAATTGCGATGTGCCCCTTTTGGGTTAACCAGCGGAGGGTGACCTGCGCCGGCGTCTTTCCGTAGCGCTCCCCTATTTCGATAAACAGAGGCTCAGAGATGACCTCCCCCCGCAGTAGAGGAGCCCACGCCGTGATCCGAATCCCCCTCTCTTGGCAAAAGTCGACAAGCTCCCTTTGGTAGAAGTAGGGGTGGCACTCGATCTGGTTGACGACGATGGGGACACCCGCCTGCAGGGCGGCTGTAAGGTGGCGGATGGTGAAGTTGGAAACCCCTATGCTGCGGATCTTGCCCGCCTCTTGAAGGGCAGCCATCGCCTCTAGGGTCTCGGCAAAGGGGACCGACCGGTCGGGCCAGTGGATCAGGAAGAGGTCGAGGTAGTCGGTCTCAAGCTCCTTGAGACTCCTGTTGCACACGATCGGAACCCGCTTCCGGGTATGATCTCCCGGCCAGATCTTGGAGACGAGGTAAAGCGCCTCGCGGGGATAGGGCTTTAGCGCGGGCGCGATCGCCCTGTGGTTTTCGTAGTAGTCGGCGGTGTCGATGTGGCGGTAGCCGATCTCAAGAGCCGCTTCTACGATCTGCGTGCAGCCTTTCCCGGTCAGCTGGTAGGTCCCAAACCCGAGGGCAGGGATAGTGTGGCCATCGCTGAGGGTAAAGGTTTCCATGCTCCATTTTTAACGGCGACAGGTACATGTTCACAAGGGGGAGTCCTCCCACTAGGGGACGCGGGTTGCAAAGATCTCAGCTTAAACCCCTGATTGCGACCCCCGCCCCTAAGGAGGTACGCGTTTAGTCCCTTTGAGCCGCGGCAGGCTTGTGGGGGCCCGTCATCTGCTTCGCGGAGCTCCTCCCCCAGGGCGCGCGGCCCCTCTCGTCGTCGCTCCACTCGCATCTGTCAGGCCCGCACTGCGCCTGCTGCGTCTACAGGGACTAAACACCTACCTAAGGAGAGGGCTACCGCCGTGAATATGTACCGCAATAGACAGCAGAGTCAAGAGGTGTTAGGCTGACCCCATGAAGCCGCTATTGATAACGCTCTTGCTTGCGGTGATCCTCATTGCGCTAGCCCTTGCTGGCCTTGCCCTGGGGCTGATCCTAACGGGAAAAAACCGGCTGCAACTGGGAGCGTGCGGACGCTATCCCCGTCAGCGGCGCGACGAGAGGTGTGGCAACGAAACCCATTGTCCCCTATGTGATAAGCATGAAAGCGATTGAAGATAAGGTCCGAGCGGGCGAGCGCCTTTCGTATGAGGAGGGGCTCTCCTTGTTTCAGTGTGAACCTAAGGCGGTAGCTGAGCTAGCCGACTGGGTCCGAAAGGAGCGCGTAGGCGACACGGTCACCTTTGCCTCCACCCTCTATCTCCACCCGACCAACCTCTGTGAGCTCTCCTGCCCGATGTGCTCCTTCTATGCTAAGCCGGGCTGGAAGACGGCCTGGTTTCTATCACCCGAAGAGTGTGAGCGGCGGATCCGAAAGGCCTATCCCTTGGGACTGACCGAGGTGCATGTGGTGGGGGGGCTGTGGCGCGATTGTGACCTGAGCTACTACGAGGACCTCTTCGCCCGGATTAAGCGGATCGATCCCCAGCTTCACATCAAGGCGCTCACCCCAGTTGAGTATGACTTTTTGGCCAAATTGCACGGGATTTCCATCGAGCAGGTGTTTGAGCGGATGATCGGCTTCGGCCTCGATTCGGTGCCGGGCGGGGGCGCCGAAATCCTCGTCGAGGAGGTGCGCAAGAAGATTGCAGGACAAAAGATCACGACGGAAGAGTACCTCACCATCACCGAAACGGCCCACCGGATGGGGCTCCGCTCCAACATCACGATGCTCTACGGCCATATCGAAGGGGAGGGCGACATCATCACCCACCTCATCCGGGTCAGGGAGCTGCAGGATCGGACCGGCGGTTTCCGCGCCTTTGTCCCGCTCAAGTGGCACAGCGAAAACAATGCACTCGGAAAGCGGAAGAATCGGCTCCTTCCCCCCAAAGACAATACCCTTGTCTATGGGATATCCCGCCTGATGCTCGACAACATCCCAAGCCTTAAACTCCTCTGGAAATACCTCGGCGTGGAGGAGGCGCAGCGGCTGCTCGGCTGCGGTGGCAATGACCTCTCCTCCACCTACGTCGACGAGCAGATCATCGAGATGGCCGGGAGCATCCGGATGGAGATGACCCGGGAGCGGATGTGTCAGCTCATTGAGGCGGTCGGAAGGGTGCCCAAAGAGGTCCATTCGGGTTACGAATACCTCGTGTACAACTTTTTAGCTGGCGATGCCGTAGGCGAAGGGGGTAAGATCGCTTAGAGCGCGATGAATCCATAGCCAAAGCTATGGATGAGGAGCGACATGAGCGAGATTGCCCCCTGAAGCAAGGCAGCGACGCTAAAAAGTTGCACACGGGGTATTAATATGAGGTGGCAGCATGCGTGTAGGGATACCGAAATACAGCAACACCATCCCCCTTATCGGGGGGCTCCTTGCAGGCGAGGTGGAGAGCGATATCGAATGGGTAAGGGAGGTGCCGACCACCCTCAACCGCCTTATCAGTGTGGGCGAGCTCGATATCGGGCTGATCAGCACCGCTCACTACCTAGAGAACCAGAGTGCGCTTAAGCTCTTGTCAGGCCACTGCATCGCCGCGGTCGACGAGGTGCAGAGTGTCCTCCTCTACAAACGGAATGGGATAGAGAAGATCGACAAGGTTTCGGTAGCGATTACCGACGAGTCGGCTAGCGGCGCCCGTCTTCTCAAGGTCCTTGCGGAGCGGTTCTGGAATGTAGCGCCCCACTATGTCAAGCTTTGTCGCCTCGAGGAGGCGACCGAGTTTCCCGCCTTCCTCTTGATCGGCGATGCGGCTTTAGAAAATCCGGTCATACCGGGCTACTACACCGTCGACCTGGCGACCGCCTGGTACGAAAAGACCGGCCTCCCCTTCCCCTTTGCCGTTTTCGCCGCCCCCAAGGTCACCCCCGAGGTTGACCGGGCGATGCAGCAGATCAAGGCCTCCTACGAATGGGGGCGGCGCAATGAGAGTGCCCTCATCGACCTGGCAAAGAGGAGCTCCCCCCTCTCCCGCGAGCAGCTTAAGGGCTACTTTCGCCTCCTCCACTACCGGCTAGAAGAGGAGGAGATGGCGGGCCTCCGAACCTTTGCTGCCCTCATCGAGATCCCCTCTGATGCTCTCGTATAAGGGGAGGACAGGTGAGGGGGTCCGCACCCTCTTTGGGGAGATTGCCGAGCGTTACGACCGGAACAACGCCCTCCTCTCCTTTGGGATGTTTAAGCGGTGGAACCGGGCCCTCATCGCCAGCCTGCCCAAAGGGGCAACCCTTCTCGACCTCTGCGCTGGCACCGGGGAGATCGCCTTTGCCCACTCCCGCCGCTCCCCTGCCGAGCTGATCCTCCTCGACTTCTGCCCAGAGATGCTTGAGATCGCCAAAAGGAAGGGAGGAGAGGGGCCCACCTACCTCTGCGCCGACGCCCACACCCTTCCGCTCGAGGGGGAGCGGGTCGAGGCGGTCTCCTGCGCCTACGGGATCCGGAACCTCGTCGACCCCGTCCAGTGCGGGCGGGAGGTCTATCGGGTGCTAAAGCCAGGGGGCATTTTTTCGATACTGGAGCTTACCCGCCCGAGAAATCCCCTATTAGCCCGGCTTCACAGTCTCCATGTCCGCCTTATGGTGCCCCTGCTAGGCCGCCTCTTCTCCCCAAGCCGAGCCGCTTACGCCTACCTCTCTGAGAGCGTCCGCACCTTTACCGATCCCTACCGCTTAGCAGAGCAGCTCGAGCAGGTGGGCTTTTCGACCGCCCGTATAAAGCCCCTTGACGGCGGGGCGGCCACCCTAATCACCCTTACCAAATGAAACTCATCCTCGCCTCCACCTCACCCCGGCGCAAAAGCCTCCTGGCCTCCCTCAGGGTTCCGTTTGAGACCACTAGCCCCTCCTTTGATGAGGAGGCGGTCCCCTTTGCAGGAGATCCCACCCTACACGCGGTCCAGCTTGCCGAAGGGAAGGCAAGCTCTGTTAGGGCAGAGGGTATTGTGCTGGCGGCCGACACCCTCGTCTACTGCGAGGGGCGCCTCTTCCCCAAACCGGGGACGATCGAACGGGCAAAGGTGACCCTCTCCCAGCTCGTGGGCAAGACCCACACCGTCATTACCGCTGTTACCGCCCGCTGTCAGGGGCAGGTCGAAACCGAGACCCGCTCAACGAAGGTTACCTTCTATCCCTTGACTGAGACACAGATCGACCACTATGTCCGGGCGATCGACCCAACCGACAAGGCGGGAGGCTACACGATCGAAGGGGCGGGGGGGCTGGTTGTCAAGGAGATCTACGGCTGCTACAGTAACGTTTTAGGTCTTCCGCTCCACGCGGCGGCCCTGGTTCTAAAACGGTGTGGTCTCGACCTATGGCAGCAATTAGACTGGCCCTACTCCTCTTAGCCGCTACAACCCTATCGGCCCTCTCCGAGCCTTCTGAGGGGCAAATCCTCTTCCTGATGCAGGCGGGGCAGGCCGAAAAGGGGGTCACCACCTACCTTGAATCGGTGGGGGAGGAGCACGATGTCGACCTCCTTCGGAACATGGCCTATGCGGTCCTCGAAGCGGGCTACGGGACCCAAAACCCCGAAGAGCAGCTCCTCGCCCTCTTTGGGGCAAGCATCACCGGCCAAGCTCGAGTCCTCCCCCTCTTGCGCAACACCTTAAACAGCGTCCATCCCGAAGTCCAAGCGGCCACCGTCGGCCTACTCGCCGGCCTCGACCACGATGAGGCCGATGAGCTCCTCCTCAAGGCGATGTCCTCCCCCTACCCCACCACAAGGCTTGAGGCCTCCCTCCAACTCGCCCTAAAGCACCACCCCGATGCCCCCCTCCACATCGAATCGCTGATGGTGAAACTCCCTCCCCAAGTTCACCCCCTCTTCCCCCAGCTCTTTGCCATCGTTGGAAACCCCGAAGCCGACCGCACCTTGCGCCGCATGCTTGCCGACCCCCACCCCCTCATGGAGATTGCCACCATCGACAGCCTCGTCAAGACAGGGCGCGATGACTTTCTCCCCGAGATCCGAAGCCTTGCGCGGAGGACCGACCCCCTCCTCCAAGAGGCCTGCGCCATCGCCTTCGGCAAACTAAAGGACACCAGCGCCCTTCCCCAGCTCCGCCCCCTTATGCGCTCCCCCAACGAGACGGTTCGCATCGCCGCCCTCCTCTCAGCTCATCGCCTCGGCGAAGAGGGGGCCAAAGGGGAGCTCGAGCGGCTTGCTCTGCAGGAAAACCCCTACGCCATCACTGCCCTTGGAGAGGTCGACGGCAGCCAGCCCACCCTCGCCAGCCTCCTCGCCAGCCGCGACCTCACCATCCGCCTCAACGCCGCCATGGCCCTCCTCCAACACAAGGATGAGCGGGCCACCCTTGCCCTACCCGATCTCCTCCTCACCGATGGACGGGACCTTGGCTTTATGGTGCAGCGGACCCCCTCTGGCGCCCTCCCCGCCCTCAAGATCGTCCCCTCGATGCACGCCCACCTTAAGGACTTTCCCCCCCTAGAAGAGATGACCCTCTCCCTCAAAGAGATGGCCCTTGAGCAGGTCTTTGCCCTCTCTGAAGAGACCCGGCTGATGGTCGCTCGGGGGCTCTTCCGCCATGGAGAGCAGCCCCTCATACCCCACCTCGTCCGCCTCCTCGAAAACGCCAAAACCCCCGGCGCTCTCGCCCTTCTCAAACTTCAGGCCGAGACCGCAGGGGCCCCCCTCATCCGCACCTACTGCAACCTTGCCCTCTTCCGAGCCGGGGAAAAGGGGCCCTACCGCGAGCGGGTGACCGAGTGGGTCGAGCGGCAGCAGAAGATCGCCCTCATCCAGCTCAAACCACCCCCCTCATGGGAGGAGCGGCTTAAGAGCGCCTCCCCCTATACCCTTGCGCCCGAACAGACCTCCCGCCTCCTCTTAGAATCCTTTGAAGCTCTGGCCCTTAAGCGGGACACCACCGCTATAAACTCTATTCTTGAGGCTCTTGCCCGCGGCAATCCCCACAACCGGTATGCCCTAGCGGGTCTCCTCTTACGCGTCCTTGAATAAAAAGGGGGAAAGGGGTATACTACTCCTTTAAATAAGGAGTCCAAAGTGGAAATTGTATTCGACAGGCGCCAACAAACGGCCCTCACCATAGCGGCCCTTCCCCCTGTTACCCTATTGCTCCTTAAGGCGTTACCTAACACATTGATAGCTAGCGCCTTGCTAGCCCATACCAAAAAGATTATCCTCCTCTCGACCCTTGTTGCTGCGGGATCGGTTGCCTCGGCTATTAAGACGAAGGGAGGGGAGCCCCAGCCCGAGGTCAATCCTGGGGATTACGGCGCCCTCTGGAAGAGGGCTCCTATCCGAGTCGAGTGCACCCAGCCGACTGGAGAGCGCCTTATTGCAAGGGTCGACTGGGCTCAACTTACCGAGCTGCTCCACGCCGCCCAAAAAGGGGGCCTTCCCGAGGGGTGGACCGTAAGGGCCAGCTGGCAGAGCCCCGACAACCTTCGCCAAGAGATCATCTGGAAAGGGGGAGCCTATTCGCTCTCCCGGCCCCTCGAGGAGCCCGTCTCCCGGCTGAGTTTGCCCGAGAATGTCCCCGCTCAAATCCTGCCTAAAAAAAGAGTGCGCAAGGCTATTTCCTGGGAGAGGCTAAGCTCATTCATCCAAAGGCACCAGGTTCAGGTCGCCCCCAGTGTGATGGTGAAAATGGCTCTTGAGGGGGAGCAGTTGCTGCAACAAATCTTGGCTGGAAAGGTCACAGAACCCAAATATGGCGATGAGCTGAAAATAGCCTTTCTGCTGACCCTCTCTGAAATGATCAAGGAGGGTGGGGCCGCCGACGAGGTGATGTGGAAGGTTGAGGACCCTGAGGGGTGGCTCGCCCTCTTTTTGTCCAAGACCAAGGGGGCCTACCCGATCAACTCCTCCCACTTCTATCGCTTGAGGGCGGATCCGCAACAGGAGATCTTTGTTGAGGGCAGGGTGCTTCCCCGCGGCCCCTACATCGAAGTGATCCCTCTGAAACCCGAGCACTACCGCAATACCCGCTTTGTCGCTCTCAAGCTCAAGTCGTCTAATAGTATCTTGAGCGGCATCCAGTCCCGAGTGAACTATCTACGGGGGATTGAGAGTGGCAGAAAGGAGTACTCGCCCAATCACAAGGAAAGGGTCTGTGACCGCCCCGCTAGTCTCACGAAAGGGCTAGACTACCTTGAGTTCCGCGACTGGGAAGAGGTAATCTTCCGCGTTGATGATCTCACCCTGCCCCGAAACTACCTCCCTCTAAAGGACTCAAATCTCCCCGTCCCAGAGCCAGATGCGGTCGGCGATGCGCCCCTTATCTTTAGAGAATGGGTGCCTCAGCCGAACCTGGTAAAGGAGGTCTTAGCTGCCCTACCCGATCCCGTTAAGCAGATTAACCGCGAAGTGGCGGGGGTCGCCTATACCATCGGCGGTAAACTGTTTAAGGGAAAGTCGGCGACCGAGCTCCTTAATGCCATCGAGCAGGAGCTGGGAGTCGATCGCCCTTCTGCCGTGAAGATTGCCTCCTTAGCGACACAAGGGATTATGAGCGGGGTTACTGCAACCCTCATGCGCGCCCCTATCGGTAGCGAGAAGAACGATCCCGACTACCTGCTCAACCGAACGGAGCGGTCACCCCGCTTCTCCCACCCGACTAAGCTGACAATGGCCATCGAAAGGGAGGGGAAGCAGGTCTACATCACCGCTTCGACCGACCTTCCGATGATGCAGGGGCAAATTACCCTCTACCTCGTAAAAGCCACTGTCCAGATCAATGCTACCACCGAACATGCCTTTATCCGCTTTGACTAGAATATTCCTCCTACTCCTCCTTACCCTCTCTCCGGCCCTCTATGCCCAGCTGATCCTCCACTTCGATGTGAATGGGACCATCATGGCGGCCGATACGGCGGGGCGGCGCCTTCCGGAAGAGGCGATCTTAGAGAAGCTCGGCGAGCGGACCTATGGCCGCTGGGATGGCAAAAACACCACCCCCTACACCGCCTACTGCAAAAAACTCCCGGAAGAGCGGCAGCGCCCCATGCTCAACCGGCTCCTCTTCGCTATGGAGGAGGCGGGCCACCCCGATGCTGAAGCCACCGCCGCCGAATATAGAGAGCTCGTAGCCGCCATTGAGGGCTCCACCCTCTTCCCCTCCTTCTACCGACTGATCGGCTACTTGGAGGTGCGCCAGATCCCCTACACCGTCCACCTCCGCACCTTTGGCAGCGATGGGAAGGCGATCCTTCAGGATACCGAAGAGAGGCTTGGCCATCCCCTTTTCACCAAACGGCTCTGGTCCAAAGAGGGAGCCTTTACCGATGGGGAGTCTCCCCTTTCGGTCCGGGAGGCCTACGAGGTCTTCCGCACCGAAAACGTGGCCGGGCAAGAGGACTGGGCCCACTGGTTGGCCCACAAAAAGGGGGCAGAAGCGGGCAAGCCCTTCCCCATCGATGTCGAGGATGTCGGGACGGTCTCGATCTTCTTTGACGACCATATCCTCCCTGCCGATTCCCCAACTAACATTGTTGTCCCCGTCGACCTCGACGGCAACCCGCTCGATAGGGCTCCCCTACTCGAATCGGGGCAGCTGTGCCTAGTCGACACCATCCAAGCGATCCGCGATCCCGACTACTTCGTCAAAAAGGTTGAAGAGGTACTAGCCAACAGCTATGCTCCCGCCCATGGACGCCATTGAAAAGCTCTACCAGAAGATGAGCCGCCTCTATGAGGAGCGGCAGTGGGCCCGTTTTCACTCACCTAAAAACGTGGTGATGGACCTAGCGTCGGAGGTGGGTGAGCTGATCGAGCACTTCCGCTGGCTGACCGAAAAGGAGAGTGCCACTCTCACTGAGGAGCAGCAGACAGGGGTGAAGGAGGAGCTCGGCGATGTCTTTATCGTCCTGGTTCACCTGGCCAAAAAGCTCGGGATCGACCTCGTAGAGGCTGCCGACCTCAAACTCGATCAGATTGCCCAGCGCTATCCCGCCGATCAGGCGCGCGGCCGATGCGACAAGTATACCGCTTATAACCCCTAAGCCAAGCGGCGAGCGTCGTAAAAGAGCTCCAAGCGGATGATCAGCCCCCCCTCGACATGAACCAGGGCAGCGGCGGGCAAATGGCCGATCGGGTCGGGAAACTCGACATCGTAGACCACCACCGCCTGATCCTCCCCCTTCAGCACGGTCCGAATCTTGAGCTTACGAAAGGCCTTGGCAAAGTTCCGGGCCGCCTCGAGAGCCCCCTCTTTCCCCTTGACCTTGGCCAAAGGAGCAATCAGCTCAATGCCGGGGTGAAAAAGCCCCTCGATCTCGTTAAAGTCCTTCTGCGCGAGTGCGTTGTAGTAGGCCTTGGCGATTGCGGCGCTATCGTGGCTCATGCTCTCATCCCCTCGTTAATTTTGCCCGGGATAGGACTCGAACCTACACACCTTGCGGCACCAGAACCTAAATCTGGCGTGTCTACCAGTTTCACCACCCGGGCATAGGCGGCATTTTAGGGTGCCTAGCCCTTTTTCTCCAGAGAAAGGGTGGCTGGAAGGCTATCCGTTATCCGCTCCTCACCAAAATACTGGATGGGGCCGGGGTAGCGGAAGGCATCCTCCTCGGCCCACTTGCCCCGGCGGAGGGCAAATTCCCTAAAGGGCGCCCCCTTAAGGTCGACAAGGGCCTTTTGGATCACCGGCTTCTCTTTGCCGTGGCGCCGCTCGAGGTTCATCATCATCGTAATCGGGACACCTCCCGCCTTCCATTCGGTTGTGGGGCGGTAGAGGTCGCGGACCGAGGCCATGTAGCCGGTGAGCCCCTCTTGGATAAGGAGGGCGGCGGCAAAGCCGAGGGCATAGCAATACTGGGCATCAAAGTTCGTCGGCATCGCCGAGCGCCCCTCATAGCCAAAAAAGTGGTGGTGGGCGTTGAGTTTTCCCAGCTCTGCCGTGCAGGTGGCGATCAGGAGCTGCTCGGTCTCAATGCGGGAGACCTGGACGTTGCCGTGGGGATCCCGATCGAGGAGGAGCTGCGACTGGATAGCAGGGGGGAGGGAGAGGAGAGCGTCGACTGCTCCCCCTTTTAAATGCTGCTTGAGGTAGGCGAGCTGATCGGCCAGCCCCTTGCCTTCTAGCGCGCTGCTGTGGGAGAGGAGGTCGTTTAGCTGGTTGATGAGATCCCCCATCTCGGGGATAAACTCGATCAGCCCCTCGGGGACTAAGATGACGCCATACTTCTTGCTCCCCCGCTTGCGGATCACCTCGACCAGCTCAGCGGTGATCTGCCGCAGCGTCTTTTTCTGCGCCGCGATCTCCTCCCCAATCAGCGCCACCGTGGGCTGCGTCTGGAGTGCACACTCTAGGGTGATATGGGAGGCCGACCGCCCCATCAGCTTGACGAAGTGGTAGTATTTTTTTGCTGAGAGGCAGTCGCGCATCAGGTTACCGATCAGCTCGGAGTAGACGCGGCAGGCGGTATCGTGGCCAAAAGAGACCTCGATCTGCTCGTTCTTCAGGTCCCCGTCGATCGTTTTGGGAACACCGATAACCGAGGTGCTCAGCCCCTCCCGCTTGAAATACTCAGCCAAAATGGCGGCGTTAGTATTGGAGTCATCCCCTCCAATGACCACCAGCCCATCGAGCTTAAGCGCCTTTACCGTCTCTAGGCTCTTTCGCAGCTGCTCTTCGCTCTCGATCTTGGTGCGGCCTGAGCCGATGATGTCGAAGCCCCCCATGTTCCGGTAGTGGGAGAGGAGGTCGGCGGTGAGGGGTTTGGCCTGGTTATCGACGATACCGCTCGGGCCGTTTAAGAAGCCGACCAGTTGACTTCCCTGGGAGAGCTGAATTAGGGCATCAAAGAGGCCGGCGATCACATTGTGGCCGCCCGGCGCCTGCCCCCCTGAGAGGACAACCCCGACCCGTTTTGCCACCCCTTTTCGCCGCTCCCCCCGCTCGACGTGGGCCATCGGTTGCCCAAAGGTCAGCGGAAAGAGCTTCCTAAGGGCCCCCTCATCATTTACCGCTCCCGTTCCCTTTCCCAAGGCCAGGCGTGCCGTAGAGAGATCAGCAAGGGCGATTGGGAGTTTGGGGGCGTACTTTAGCCGTGCGGCATGGAGAGGGGTGGGTATCGTCATCGCCCCAATATGGGCTACAGAAGCGTTTTTTGGAACCAGCTCGCGGTGGCCTCTAGGAGCTGCGCCCTCTCCCCTTCGTCGCGAAAGGCGTGGTCGCTCTTTGGGAACTTAAGGAAGGTCCCATCGGGCCGCGCCCTGCGGTAGGCCTCCTGATGGCTAATCGCCACCACCGGATCCCGCTCTCCATGAGCGGAGAAGAGGGGGACACCGAGACTTGCCGCTTCAACATCGCTTCTCAGCGCCTTAAACTCTTCGAGCAGCTGCAAGGGGGGCCCCTCTTCACCGCACCGGAAGTGGTCCTCTAGTGCCTCCTGGCTCCCCTTCCATTCCGAGAGCCACAGCGCCCCATCGGCAAGCCCGGCCCACAGGGCAAGTGACTGCACCGGCGCCTTAGCCGCCGTGCGAATGGCCAAAGGGGCTCCAAAAGAGCTTCCCAACATGCCTATGGTGGTAATGGAGGGGTGGCTCTCCAAAAAGCCGTACCCGAGCAAGAGGTCGCTTACCAGCCCCTCGATCGAGATTTCGGAAAAGAGCCCGTCGCTGTCACCCGATCCCCGTTGATCCAAACGGAGCGTCGCAATTCCCCTCTCAGCTAGAAGCCGCGCCAGGTGGACATAGCGGCGCCGGTAGCCGATCTTATTTCCCCCATAGCCGTGAGCAAGCAGAACCGCTGGGCAGGGCCTGGTTGAGGGGAGGTGGAGGACGGCGGAGAGGCGGAGGGAGTCGTTATGGAGTGAGAGCATAGCGGCAGTTGGACTCGAACCAACGACACTCGGATTATGATTCCGATGCTCTACCAACTGAGCTATACCGCCACTGTGAAATTAGCGGGGGAAGGATTCGAACCTCCGACCTTCGGGTTATGAGCCCGACGAGCTAACCTCTGCTCCACCCCGCGGTAGTACGACTAGTCTACCGAGGTCCCTGATTTACCTCAAGTGTAAGCAAATCAAATGTCTGCTTAGTCGCCCCCTGCACCCCCTCCAGGAGTTTTTTACCGGCGGCTACAAGTGCCTCCCCCCCGCCCCCCAGCAGCTCACCCGCCCGCCGCTCTAGCTCCTCTGCGCCCAGCTGGAGGGCCGCTCCGTACCGGTGAACAAGCTCCACCATCCCCGGCTGATCGTCCATATGGGGGCCAAAGAGGCAGGGGGAGCCACACCAAAGGGGCTCTAGTATGTTGTGCCCTCCAATCCCGGGAACAAAGCTCCCCCCTACTACCGAGAGGGCCGAGAGCTGGTAGCAGGGCGAAAGTACTCCCATCGCATCGATCAGGATCACCTCCTCCTCCCCCGTCAGACGCTCCCGTGCCGTATAGCGGCCATACCGGATCCCCTCCCCCTCCAGATAGCGGGCCACCTCATCGAATCGGTGGGGGTGGCGGGGGACAAGGAGAATTTTTCCTTTACCCATCAGAGAGCGAAGGAGGGTGGCCTCTTCACCGGGATGGGTTGAGCCGATGGTAATGACCGGGCCCGACAGCTTTAGCTCCCTCTTAAAAGCCTCAAGGGCCGCCCCTTCTAGGAGCTTTGGGGGGCTCTCATACTTGAGGTTGCCGGTAACGGTCATCCGCTCCCTCGAAATGCCCAAGGAAACTAGCCGGTCGGCATAGACCCCATCCTGCAGGCAGAAGTGGTCCACATTCCCTAGGAGCCACCGGGTAAAAGGGCCCAAGCGTTGATAGCGACGGGCTGAGCGGGCTGAGAGCTTCCCATTAATCACACAGATCCGGGCGCCCCCCTCCTTAACCGCCTGAAGCAGGGTGGGCCAGTAGTCGGTCTCGCACAGCAGAAACAGATCAGCATCGACCATCCGGACAAATGGTCTGATAACATACGAGAGGTCGAGGGGGAGGTAGAGGGGGTAATCGACCTCCGGCAGGCTCCGCTTCACCTCGGCATGGCCGGTTGCCGTAATCGAAGTGAGGACAATTTCATAGCCCTCCCCCTTTAGCCTCCGGATCAGGGGGCCGGCCGCCTTGGCCTCCCCTACCGAAACCGCATGCACCCAAACTCTAAATTTTTTCTTAGCAGGAACCTTGGGAAGGGCAAACCAACTCTTTAGGCTCCGCCCCTTTCTCTGCCAGAGGAACCTAGGCAAAGAGGTGAGCGCGTAGAGGTGGAGGCAAACCTGGTAAAAAAAACGGAGCATCAGGTACTTCCATTAAAGAATGGTTCCAGGACAGGTAGGTGCTTGGCTCCTGTAGACGCATCCCACGATGTGCGGGCCTGGCAGATGCGAGTAGAGCGACGACCCAAGGGCCATTGCGCCCTGGGGGAGGAGCTCTGCGAAGCAGATGGTGGGTCCCCACAAGCGGGATGCGGCTCAAAGGAGCTAAACGCCTACCACAATAGCGGACCCCTCTTTTGTTGACAAAAAGGGGCCCGTCAAGGGATGATTTAACGAAACTTAGGTGAACAATGTGCCAACATAAGCCAAAAAATAGATTTAATTTCTACCTAATTGGCGGCCTTTTGTTGGGTGTGGTCACCGCCTATTTCCAGGTCCCTATCATAAACAAAGTGGCGGAAGGGGTGGCCGATGTCGTCATTTGCCTTTTAAAGTTGCTCAGCCTCCCGATGATCTTCCTTTCGATTACGGGGACCATTGCCAGCATGGACAACTTCGCCGCGTTCCGCTCTCTTGGCAAGCGAGTGCTTTGGTATGCGACGCTCACTACTCTGGTGGCAGGCCTATTGGGACTAGCCCTTTACAAGTTGATCAACCCAAGCCAGTACCGCCCCCCGATCATTGCCGAAGGGGCAGCGGTCGCCACGGATGGTCAATCCTATCTGGGCTTCATTTCGACTATAGTCCCGTCTAGCTTCTTGGATGCTTTTACAGGTAACCATGTGATCTATGTTCTATTGCTTGCCATTGTCGTTGGACTAGCCATTCTATTTACCCCAACGAGAGAAAATCGCCCGGTAGCATCGCTGTTTTCCTCGCTCTTCTCCAAAGTGCTGAAAGCAACCATGATTCTGGTCTACCTCATGCCCATTGGGGTTTGGGCCTTTGTCACTTTATTCGGCAGAGACCTCTCTGAAGCGATGGCTAGCGGCAATACGATGCACCTTAAGAGTCTCTTTCTTTACGTTACATGCGTCGTCCTTTCCAATTTGATTCAAGGGCTTGTTGTACTACCGGCCCTTGTGAAGGTACGAGGGCTCAGCCCAATTCGGCTCTTCAGGGCCGTCTTTACGGCATTAACGACGGCGTTTTTCACCCGTTCATCTAATGCCGCTCTTCCTCTAACACTGAAGACGATCGAAGAAAACGCAGGCGTATCTAAGCGGACAGCCAATTTCTCCATTCCGCTTTGCGCAACTATCAATATGAACGCCTGTGCAGCGTTTATGGTGATTACTGTTCTCTACATCGGCACTGTGAATGGCGTCCACTTTTCGTTGCTGGACTCGTTTATGTGGGTTGGAATAGCCACGCTAGCTGCAATGGGAAATGCGGGCGTGCCCATGGGATGCTACTTCCTGTCAGGTGCTCTACTCTCCTCGATCAATGTACCGCTAACGCTCCTAGCCATGATTCTTCCCATTTATGCCATCATTGACATGCTAGAAACGGCACTGAATGTTTGGTCTGATATTTGCGTGACGGCGGTCATCGACCATGATATTCAAAAGGCAGCTGAAGCCAAGAGACTTCCCGCAGGGGGAGTATTGGAGTCATAATGGGGAGACGGAAGAGGTGAACGCTAGACCGTCGGCCGTGCTGACGCTTGCAACTTTCGTGCTCGGATTTGCAACCTGTGCGTTTGCATTTCGAACCGAGGAAAATTCAGAGAGGATCGACGAGCTGCGGGCTGAGGCACGGGAACATGGAACGGAGATGTGGAGCTATTACGGGGATGCGCTTCAGGATTTTATAACAGGACACCCGATAGATGGAGCCCGCAACCTCTACCGAGGATGGCGCGAAGGAGAGGAGGCAGAAGAGGCCCGTTTCGAAGCTAATGTTATGGAGTACACCCCGGAAGACTGGACCTACGATAGGCACCATGCTTGGCGTTGCCGACTTAAGACCGAAGAGGAGAGGGATTATGATTGAAGAGTGGAATCAACTTATTTATATTGTGTTTTCGGGTAGTATGACGGTTCCTCAGATTCTCGAGGGGTTATTCCGTGCCCTATTTGTCTTTCTGATTACCGGCTTTACGCTTGGAATGCTTTTATGGAGCATCTACTTACGAACGGGTTGGAAGAGTCTCCTCCTCCTATTAGTCTCACCGCTAGCGTGGGTATTTTGTGGGTACAGGCGAGACTACAGGAGCCTTTTGCTAAGGCAAGGGCCTGCAGCCTACCCCACATGGCTGGGCAACATAGAGGCCGGTCAGGTTAGCGAAACCAATTGATTTTGAATCCTGATTGTGACCTATCGTCTTGAAGGAAAATGAAAGGCGATTGCCAAGGCTGAAGTTGCCACAGCGGACTAATCCTAGTAGATGATGCCGTAAAGGGAATGAAAGCAAAACGGCTTTGATATCAACGGGTATAAATGCGCCCCTAGCTTCAACCTAGCATCCTGAATCACCAGTCGCGTGAAAACCTTGGTTAGTGGGCTCTCATCGGGGCAATCCCGGCCACTCAGAGTGGGTCGCTGTGCCGCTTGCCCTTTGTCCCATACCACTAAGGTGAGCTCAGGATCGGCCCGATAGAGTCCTTGCCTTATGAGGGTCATCTTGCCGATCAACTCCTCTCTCGACTGCTTTTCAGCCTTTTGTAACCATAAGGCAAGCTTACCCTCTTGCATCTGGATCAGGATTTTAGCAGCGATGAACTGATTGCGAGACACAAGCCCTTGCTTGGCCAATTCGTCCAGTTTATAGCCATAGCGCAATTTCGATAGGGGGGCTTCAGGGGCAATCCAGAAAAAGAGCTCATATCCCTCGCCCAGGGAAGCAGGGATGGTAGTCGATTCCCGCTGCCTTGCCAAAAAGAAAGAGGCCTGCCGGTTAAAGCCCTTGTTAGTCACCAAATCAAGTCCCTCTTCCTTTTGCTGCCAGAGGGTACCGTGCTTGCTATTCAATGGCTCTAACTGACTGTCATAATGGCGGCCAAGCTGCCACAGTCCAACGGGTCCCAAGGCTAGGAATCCCCCCCAAAGAGCCAATTTCGGGTAGGGCAGGCGCCAGCATTTCCGCACAAGCCCATAAATTGACAGGGAGAGAAATAACCCGACCGACCCTAATTTATGGCGGGTAGACCTAGAGTTTAACGCACTGATCTGAGCGCCAAGCTGCCTTATCTCCTGGTCTACAGGGTTGTACTGCTTGTCCCACTGGGCCTTCTCCTTGCCCCAGAGCTCGCTACAAGCCTTAACAGCCTCCTGCCCCGCCTTGTGGTAGGTCTCGGTATCGACGGGGCATCCCTCTCGCCGTAGCTCGCGAACCACCCACCAATCGGGTTGGGTCTGGCGGAAGTGGCCAATAGAGGCCTGTCCCCCCTTTGAGCTCACTGCAACCCGATCCAGCTCATGGAGGTCCAAAAAAGACCAGATGTGCTGCTCAACATCCCGATTCAACTGGGGAAAAAGGTGGGTACTCTCGATCATTTTTCAACCTAAATTTTTGATGTACTCGTCCATCTATAATCCGCCGTAGAAAGGGTGCTTGTAGAACTGCCGCTTTGACTTCGGGTAGTGATACGCCTTTTTCTCCAACCCGGCATCTTGAATTACGAATCGGTTAAAAATCGTGCACAGCACGCTCTCCAGCGGTTGAGAACGCGCGGGGAAGGACTCTGGCTCCCTCTCCCTCACTATTAGGGGGAGCTCAGAGTCAGCCCAATAACGCCCCCCTTCTATGTGGCTCATCTTGCCGATCAGCTCCTCTCTGGACTGCTGTTCAGCCTCCTTCAGCCAACTAACAAGCCTATTCTCTCTTATCTGGATCAGGATTTTGGCTGCGATGAATTGATTGCGCGACACAATTCCTCGCCTTGCCACTTCGTCTATTTTATAGGCGTACTGCAACTTTGAAAGGGGGTTATCGGAAACAAAACTTAAGAAAAACTCGTACTTCCCTAGCAACGAGGAAGAGGGGGCAAAGGGGACCTCTTTGCAAAAAAAGGCAGAGCCCACCCGTTTAAAACCCTCGTTCGTTACCGCATCAAGTCGAGATTCCTTTTGCTGCCTGAGGATGTGGAGCTGGCTATTCAATAACTCCGCCTTGCGGTCAAAATGGCTGCCAAGCTGCCACAGTCCAATTGGTCCCACGGTTAGGAGTCCCCCCCAAAGAGCCAATTTTGGGTAGGGCAGGCGCCAGCATTTCCGCACAAGCCCATAGATTGACAGGGAGAGAAATAATCCGACCGAACCTATTTGAAGGCGGGTAGACCTAGAGTTCAACGTACTGATCTCAGCGCTAAGCTGCCTTATCTCCTGGTCTTCAGACGGATATCCTCTTTCCTTGCCCCAGAGCTCGCTACAAGCCTTGACAGCCTCTAGCCCTGCCTTGTGGTAGGCCTCGGTATCGACATCAGCCCCCTCCCTTCGCAATTCGCGGACAACCCACCACTCGGGTTGGGTCTGGCGGAAGTGGCCGATAGAGGCCTGTCCCCCCTTTGAGCTCACCGCAACCCGATCCAGGTCAGGGAGATCTAAAAAGGACCAGATGTGCTGCTCAACATCCTGATTCAACTGGGGGATAAGGTGGGTACCCTCGGTCATTTCTAAACCTAAATCGTTGCTTTTTTGAACATTATACTATTCATGAAACAAAAACTCAACAAACAAATCAAGTCGTTGAAAATAAGTGATTTAGAGATGGATGTGCCACGAGTGACTCTCCTTGTCGAGGCCGCCATAGAAAGGGTGAAAATAGCAATGCGGTTCTAACTCATCTAGCTTCCACCCCGCATCCTGAATCACCAGCCGTGTGAAGAACTTGGATAACTGGTCCTTGTCTGTAATACATAGACAACCCAGGTAAGGAGGCTGGGCCTGCACCGCCCTATCCCACACCACCAGGTTAAGCTCAGGATCGGCACGATAGACCCCCTTCTTGATGGAGGTCATTTTCCCTATCAGCTCCTCTTTCGTCTGGTTTTCAGCCTCCTTTAACCCCTGATTGTGACCTATCGTCCAGGGGGCGCGACAGATGGTGTTCAGATAGCGCACATCGTGACGAGGCCAGGTCTTTAGACCTGGGTAAGGAGGGATGTGCGCTAGATGGCTGCCAGCTGTCGA
>JBFWPF010000018.1:0-39102 GCA_050250135.1 Parachlamydiales bacterium
TTCCCCCTCTGGGATGTTCACCTTCGGGGTAAGGTTATATTTCGCCATTATTCCTCCTATCAATCTTTTGTGGAGGGGGGGTCAGTTTTCGTGTCGTTAGGGGGTCAGTTTCTCATGTCGCCTAACAGGAGGTCCATCCGCGGGCATGGCAGACAAAACCAGTGTCAAAGCCATATACCTTTGGCGCCGACACAATCTCTGCGCGCAAACTGCTGCTAAAGGGGCGAACGATATAGACCACAAAGGTAGCGGCCAATACAGAAAGGTAGTTTGCGATCGTTGTCCGGCTCACTTCACAGGGGGCTGCAAAGCGAGTGGCCTCAAATAGGGAGCCGCTATGGGCCAGCATCAGCTCGATAAACTTGAGGAAGGAGTGGGGCTTTTCTACCTGGTAGAGCTCCCGTATATCTTTTGCCCAATAGGAGGAGAGCCACTCTTGGTAGTCCGCTTCATGGGGCCTATCCTCCATAAAGAAGGGGGGAAGCCCCCCATTCAGCAAGCGGTGCAAAAGATCGCGCCCATCGAAGGCAGTCGTCTCGTGAGCGAGCATGGGTGTCAGATGAATCCGCGTCTTTCGACCGGTAAGGGTGTCCTTGAATTTGCGAGAGGCCCCCAGAGTAGAGGAGCCGGTGGCGATCACATGGACAGAGGGAAAGTGGTCGGCGGCAATTTTCAGCAGCTCGGCAGGATTGTCCAACCGGTGGATCTCATCCAGAATAACCCGTTTCCCAGCTTGCCCTTCCAAGAACCGCTCGGGGTCTTCAAGCTGGTGGCGGACCCGGGGGAGTTCACAATCGTAGTAGGAGCTATGGTCTAAGCTTTTGCAAAGAAAAGTCTTACCAACACGCCTTACCCCTGCCAGCCAGATGATGGATCTCCGTTTCCATGCCCCTTCAATCCGCTCCATCCAGAATTTTCTTGGTACCATATGCAACCTGACTTTGCGTTTGGTGTCACTATATGCAAAGTTACCTTGCGTTTGGTCTCTTTGTCAAGGGCAACCAGCTCACCATAAGTCCATTGCGTAAATAGCGCTAATAGAGTAAGTTATCGTCCATGTTTCGGACTTATGGAAGGGCCCCTTTTCGTCTCGCACTCGTTCATGGGGGGCCGAGTGCACCCGGTGAGATGGCCCCCCTGGCTCGGGACCTTGCCCCCTATGTGGGGGTCCTTGAGCCTCTGCAGACAGCCGACTCCGTTGAGGGGCAGATTGGGGCGTGTAATCGATTAAATGTCCTTGATCTCCAGGGGAAAGCTGGGCTCCCAGAGACGTTTCCTCGCCTCGGACAGGGCGCTTTGGCCCTGCCCTTCGACTCGGAAACATCCCTGGAAACCCCCTTTCCCTCTGGATATCAAGGACATTTAATCGATTACACGCCCTGAGGAGCTAGCCCAAGTCCTGGGCCCAAGCACGATCCTTCTCGGCTATTCGTGGGGGGCGATGCTCAGCCTTCTCGTCACGGCCCGCTATCCCAAGAAGGTGGCCAAGCTGATCCTCGTCTCCTCGGGGCCGTTGGAGGCCTCCTATGCGCCCCAAACGGGCCAAACCCGAGCGGAGCGGCTAGGACTGACCGAAAAGGAGCTTAAGGAGGCCCTCAAAGCTACGGACGATCCCCGCCTCCTCCTCTCCCGCTCAGACAACTACGATCCCCTTCCAAACGCCATAGAGCCGATCCCCTTTAAGCGTGAGCTCTACCACAAGGTGTGGAGAGAGGCGCTCGAGATGCGCGAGCGGGGCGATTTTGTTGAGGCGGCTAGAGCGGTTCAGTGTCCGATTCTTGCGATTCACGGCGAGTATGATCCCCATCCCTATAGGGGTGTGGAGGGGCCCCTCTCGCGCGTTAGCTTCAACTACACCTTTATTCTGCTGAAAGCGTGCGGCCACACCCCGTGGATCGAGCGGCAGGCTCGGGCCCATTTTTTAGAGCTTGTGCGAAAGGCCATTATCTCTTTTCCAAAACTAAGCGGATGACTATCCTCGTCTGCGGCGGAAACCAAAACAAAGGAGGATCGTATGCAACTGGGTTTGCTCGTGATGAGTCTGCTTCACCTTGGCGCTACCAATGTGGCTGATGTCGAGGAGGCAGTGCTAAAAGAGATGACCCTGGGCCATCGTCCCGAAGTTGTGCTCGTACTTGAAGAGGGGCAGCAACTCCCTGCTCAAGCGCTGATTGGGGGCGAACTTCTTCAATTCTGGACGGAAGGGCCCCTGATGGTTGAGGTAAAGCGAACCTTCTATTGCCGATGTGCCAACGAGGACGTTGAGCTCTCCCTGGATGGGGAAAACTGGAGGCCGATGGCGGAGTTTATCACCGGTAGTGCGGGGGTCGCCCTAGGAGATAGGGGCCTTTTGACCTTCCGGCTGGAAGCGAACGTCCGCGCTAGCTAAATCGCCCGATCGCTTGGGCTGCCCTCCGGTAATTGAGCAGCTCAAGCGATCCCACCTTCTGCTCCTGCTCGCCGGCATAGATCACAAAGCCGGCTTTGCTCCGCTCACCGATCAGCTTTTGAAAGTAGGTGGGGGCTTTCAGAAACTCCCGATTGAAGGTCTGCCCCCCCTTTACCTCAATAGGGATAAGCTCATGGCCCGATTGATAGATAAAATCGACCTCGTGGCCAGCAATGTCGCGAAAAAAATAGAGGCGGGGATCGCGCCCCTCGTTAAGGCGCTCCTTCATCAGCTCGAGGAGGACCAAGTTCTCAAAGAGGCTGCCGTAAAGGGGGTCGCGGCGGAGCTGCTGGGGCGTTTCAATGCCTAGCAGATAACTGGCAAGGCCGACATCGGTAAAGTAGACCTTCGGCGATTTGACGATCCGTTTCCCAAAGTTCTCAAAGTAGGGGCGGAGCTGAATGATAAGATAGGAGGCCTCTAGGATGGAGAGCCATTGTTTGATAGTAGGAGAGGAGACCCCCACATCATCGGCTAAGCTAGAAGCATTCAAGAGCTGGCCTATCCGCCCGACCAGCAGCCCCAAGAAGCGTTGGAAGAGGCCCAGCTCCTTAATATTGACGAGGTGGCGCAGATCTCGCTCGAGGTAGGTTTGGACGTAGTCCCGGTAGGTCTGAGCAGGCTCGAGTTGCTTGCGATAGATACGGGGATATCCCCCCGTTAGGAGGGCCTCCTCCAGGGTGAGCTCGATGCCCGCCTCTTGGAGTTCGTCTAGGCTCATCGGGAGGAGCTGAAGAAGGGCCGTTCTTCCTGCAAGCGATTGGGTAATGGATTGGTGGAGCTGGAGTTCATGGCTCCCTGTGAGGATAAACATCCCTTCCCGGTCGGCCTGGTCGACCAGGACTTGGATATAGGAGAGGAGCTGAGGGGCAAGCTGGATCTCGTCGAGTATGGCTCCATCGGGATAGCGTTTCAGAAACTCGCGTGGGTCCTGCTCGGCTAGTGCCCGAATGTCGAGCTCCTCTAGATTGGCATAGGCCTTATCGGGGAAGGTCTGACAGACCAGGGTCGTCTTTCCCGATTGACGGGGGCCCGTTACCGTTACAACGGGATATTTGGTTGCCAGCCACTTCAAGCGGCCAGCCATCTTCCGGGGGTACATCAGATATCCTGCAGTTTGACTTTACAGTAGCACGGCCAGAATTATCTGTCTATTTTAAAGTCCGACTTTAAAATAGCACGATTTTTGTGTAAGGGGCTCTAGGTTAGCGAGTTACTTCTTGAGGTAGTCCTCTTGGGAGTGGAGGTACTCGGGGTAGGTGCCGGGAAAGTCGGTCACCCCCTCGGGGGTGATGGCGATAATCCGGTTGGCAACCTCCGAGACAAAATGGCGGTCGTGGCTGACAAAAAGGAGGTTGCCCCGGTAGCTCTTCAGCGCCTTGGCGAGGGCAGCTCTGGCCTCAATGTCGAGGTGGTTGGTCGGCTCATCGAGTATAAGGGTATTGCCGCCAGCAAGGGCCGCTTCGGTGAGGCGAAGGCGGACCTGCTCACCCCCGCTAAGGATCGAGGTCAGCTTGTAGACATCGTCTTGGGAAAACAGGGCCGCTCCAAGGGCGCTCCGAATCCTCGCCTCGGGCACGTCGGGAAGCTGCTTCTCTAGGTAAGCGAGGAGGGTTAGCTCCTCGGAAAAGGCCTCCCCGACATCTTGGGAGAGGTAGAAGGAGGTAGTCGAGGGGGACCAGAGGACCTCTCCAGCATCGCTCGGCAAGATCCCGACGAGGATTTTCAGCAGGGTCGACTTCCCAATCCCGTTAGGGCCGATCACCGCAATCTTCTCCTCGGCATGGGTGGTAAAGCTCACATCGGCTAAAACCCTCTTTTCTCCAAATCGCTTGGAGATCCCCTTTACCTCGACCACCCGCTTGCTGGAGCGCTTTTTGGGCTCGAGCTGGAAAGCAGGGGAGCGGTGGAGGGTGTGTTCGAGGGGAGGGAGCTCCATCTTGCCCAGCGCCTTTTGGCGAGACATGGCCTGGCGCGCTTTGCTCGGCTTGGAGCGGAACCGCTCCACAAACCGCTGCATCTTGGCCATCTTTTGCTCGATCTCTTTTCGGTCCTGGAGCTTTTGGGTGGCCACTGCCTCTTTTTGGGTCAGGAAGTTCACATAGTTGCCGGTGTAGGAGCGGACCTCGCCGTAGTCGATATCGAGGATGTGGGTGGCCAGGTTGTTGAGAAAGTCCTGGTCGTGGCTGACAAAGAGGAGGAGCCCCTCATACCCATACTTCAAGTAGCGCTCGAGCCAGGCGATGGTGACGATGTCGAGGTAGTTGGTCGGCTCGTCGAGGAGGAGGATCTCAGGGCTGGAAAAGAGGGTCTGGGCGAGGAGGACGCGGAGCTTCATCCCCCCTGAGAGGGCCGACATCGGCCTCTCATGGAGCTCCTCACCGATCCCAAGGCCGGTGAGGAGGGTTTGGGCCCTCCCTTCGGCGCTGTAGCCCCCGTGTCGACCGATCGCCTCTTCGAGGTCGGCAATACGGCTGACCATCGCATCGGTCCACTCTTCAGTCTCGAGCAGCCTCTCCTTTTCGGTAAGCGCCGCCCAGAGTGGGGGATGGCCCATGAGCACAACGTTGAGGACCCGATCCTTTTCGTAGTGGTAGTGGTCCTGCTTGAGCCACCCCAGCGTTGCCCCTTTAGGGATCCGAATCTCCCCCTCAGCAGCCTTCTCAGCGCCGCTAAGGGTCCTGAGCAGGGTCGACTTTCCCGCGCCGTTTCCGCCGACAATGCCGTAGCGGTTGGGGCGGGTAAGGCTTAGGTTGACCCCCTCCGCTAAGAGCCGCGATCCGTAGGCGAGGGTGACATTGTCTAGCACTAGCATGGGAGTGAGTCGGTGAGGTGGTGGTGGAGGAGGCTAAGGGTTTGCTGCCGATCTCGAGCAAGGGCCGCCTTAGCGATCGCCTCGTGCTCAGCAAAGTTGAGGGAGAGGGGGCCCCGGTGGGCCCGGTAGGTAAGGGCGATATAGCGGCCGAGCCGGCGGAAAAGGGTGGAGCGGATCTCCATCAGGGTTGGGGAGCCACACCCCGCAGCGAGCGCCTCATGAAAGGCTCTGTTGCGCTCGGCCCATATCTCGTAGGAGAGGGCCCCCTTTTCTGCCTGAGATAGGCGGTGGAGGCTAGCGACAAGGGCGGCTTCCCAGGCCTCATCCCCCTTTGCGATCGCCTGCCCGACCGCGAGGGCCTCGATCTCGGCGAAGGTGATGACCAGATCGCGCAGCTCCTCGGCTGAGATGGGGGCAACTGAAAAACCTCGGTTCCCCTCTAGCTTGACAAAGCCCTTTGAGACGAGCGAGGCGAGGGCCTCCCGGATTGGGCTATACCCCACCCCAAGCCAAGCCTTGAGCCGCTCCATCCCCAGCTTTTCGTTAGGGCGGAGCTCACCCGAAAGGATGGCCCCCTCTATCTGGTCACGGCACCGCTCGCTTAAGGTTTTCATAGCCCGAGCTTCTCATATTTTCGAAAATCGGTCAAGTTTTCGAAAATATGAGCGGCTCGGGGGTACGGATGACCCGTTCCTACTCGGTAAGAGCGGGCACCTTCGCCTTGAAGAGCTGATCCACCAGGGGGAACTGCGCCAGGGCCGCATTGGCCTGCATCGGGCTAAAATCGGGGCGATTTTGAAGCCACTCAGGAGGCTGCAAAGAGGCTTTGCCTGTCTGCATTGCCTCACCACGGGCCAAGCCGGTGAACCAGTTCACGGAGCAAAGGGTTATCAGGCCATTTGGGTACCCTGAGGCCTTGCCTACCTTTTGGAAACGGAAGAAGGGAGAGAGGGTCGTGTCGTAGGTTGAGTGGCCCTCTACGAACATCTCGACCAGGCGGCGTGGAGTGAGGGAGATCTGCTCCTTTTGTAGCTCCTCCTTGATCAGAGCGGCCATCTGCGCCACCCGCTCCTTTTGTGCCAATGCCGCCCGCTCCGAGTACCACTGGTGCTCCTGGTGCCAGGTCTCGAGCCTCCCCACCTCCATTGTCACCGACTCCAGGACCTCTTTTCCAAAAGGCTGGTTGGCCTGGGGGAGCCCGGCTAGGGCAATGTTAAACGAGGCAACATCGGAGACCGACAGGTCTCTGAACTCCTCTATAGAAATCGGCTGCCCCTGGGGATTGACCGTGAGGCTTACCCCGAATGGGCGTTCTGTTGATCGCGAGCTGTTGCTCTCAGGCATCATATCTTCATGGTCGATACTCCAAATTCGGTATTTTTCCTCTAAAGGCTCCGCCAAAGCGTTGCCAAAGTGGGCATCCCCTGCCCCTATGGCAAGCTGAAGCAGAATGCTCCTTTGCAGTGAGGGGAGATCAAAGCCCTTTGTTAAAACCTCGAGTTCTGTTTGATGTCTTTTTCCTTGATCAAATTTATTGCCAAACTCTTGATAAAGTTCCGCTACCGTCTTTGTGTTGGGAATAAACGTCTGGACAAAGGGTTCATCATTTTTTCTGACCCAGGACTGAGGGATGGCCTCTTGTAGCCCCAAGAGCACAGCCATCTCATAAGCCGCGATCTCATTCAGGAGAAAGGGGTCGGCAGGGGCTTTTACCACATAGGCCTCCCCAATCACCCGAACGGGATTCCGTTGGAGCGGATTTTCTATTTTCCGCTCAGAACCGGTCAACTTCATCTCTTGTGCGTTCTGGATGAGTTCTTTGGCCTTGGGCGCCGAGACCTTCTCCTGGTGCTCTTTTAGCCGCTGATTCACACCATTCCAGACCGTCTCCCGCGCCTGCCCGTCGGCCAAGTAGACCGCTGTCCCTGAGAGAGCAAAGGCGCTAAATCGCTTAAACTTAGAGGTAGGGCTGCCCATCAGGCGGTAAAGGCCAAACGTCAATAGGGCGGCGGCCCCAAGCTCGCCGGCGATTACCCCCTGCCGCAAAGGCTGCGATTCGGGGTGAAAGACTTTGCATACCGATTCTATGCTCATTTTTTTGCTCCGGTTGTTCTTGGCGTTAAGGTTAGGCTAAAATGACCTAATTGCTCAAGAACAATGTCGTGGCGCTAATCCCTTGATGGTAAGCCGATTAAGACTTCTGGTAGGTCCCCATGAGGTGGGTCTCGGCAAGGATGTGCCCCTCCATCGCCTTGAGGAGCTGGTCCTTGGTTGGCCTGCTAAGGCCTTCAAGATGAGTATCTAAGGCGTAGAGCTTGAAGTAGTAGCGGTGGCGGCCAATAGGGGGGCAGGGGCCCCCGTAGCCGGTCCGCTTCCAGTCGTTTAGCCCCTGATCGCCGACCGGTTTCGTGGCTTCGGCGAGGCGGATGCAGGTAGGGGGGAGGTTGTAGAGGACCCAGTGGACATAACACATTTTTGGGGCGGCCGGGTCGGGGGCATCGGGGTCGTCGACAATCAGGGCAAAGGTAGCCGTCCCCTTGGGCGCTCCCTCCCACGCGAGGGGGGGAGAGAGGTCCTCCCCCTGGCAGGTGTAGCGGCGGGGGATCTCCCCCTCATGCTTGAAGGCGGCCGAGGTGAGCTTCATCGGGCAAGGATCTCCTCTTGGGCCTCGGCGGGCTCTTGGCTCCACTCGACATCATGGGTGAAATGGTTGGCCATGGTCAGGCCGAGGCGGCGACTCCTCCGGTAGTAGGTCTTAAAGAGAAGGGGGATGGCCATAAAGGGGAGGGGATCGGTAAGGCGGGCGACCGTGTCGCGGGTGGTGACGAGGTGGCGCAGGTACCGCATCAGGGCAAAGGGGTTTCGGTTCCCCCTCCACCCAAACATCAGCATACCGGTCAGCAGCTGCCTTCGGGTCCCCAGGGTAGGGGTGATAAGGGAGGTTGGGTTGCCTGTAAAGGCCTGCTCGAGGCGGTCGGAGCGGGTAAATAGGTGGACGCCGCTGGTGATCCGAGGATTGCACTCGATGGCGTAGAGGGTGCCCGAGTGGGACTCGATAAAGTCGAAGGCGATCTGCCCCGTGTGCCCTTGCGCGGCGACGAGTTTTTTGGTCCATTCGAGTATTCCTGGGTGCTCCACCGCTCGGAAGGTCACAGCAAACCGCCCCAGATGGCCGAATTCGATCGGGTAGGTCGAATGGGCAAGAACCTTTCCGCTGCGACAGACCGAGTAGGTGCAGTACTGCTTCCCCTCGATCCACTCCTGGGCAACCCACGGGTTGCGCGGGTCGATGGTGATGGCAGGGGGAGCTTGAAGGGGGTAGACCTTGTGAACCGCATTGCTTCCCCGCGAGTAGCAGGCTTTGAGCGCATAGGGGGTATGGAAGGGGAGCCCTTGAAGGTCGCTCGGCTCTTTGATCAGCACCGTCTTGGGAGTTGGCAATCCCAGCTCCTCAATCAACTTGATGAAGCGGTACTTGTTGTGGAGCTGGTTGAGCTTGTCAAAGGGGACGCAAAAGACCTCGCAGGTGGCGGGAAAGCGGTCGAGTATTCGGGAGACATAGAGGATCTCCTCCCAGTTGGGGATCACCACCTCGATCTTTTCCCGCTGGACAATATCCAGAAGGGCTCCGTTGAAGGCCTCCGTAGCAAAGCGGGGGCTCGGTATGGTGTAGTACCGCTGACAGGCTTTGGAGAAGCGGGTGAGGGGAGTGTTTTCGGTATCACAAGCGATGATGGTATGGCCAGCGGCGTGTAGGTGGCGGGCGAGGTCGAGCGTTGCCATCGAACGCGCCCCCGTCAGTAGGTACTTTACCATGGTTGAATCACCTTGAGGGCATATTGAAAGGGATAGGAATCGATACGGCGATAGCCGGAGAAGGGGTGGTCCAAAGAGTAGGTGATGAAGAGCATAAAGGCGACGATGTTGGCTAGGAAGAGGGTGAGGATTAGCTTAAAGGTAAAATACTCGACCCGGAAAAAGCAAGGGATCGAAATCAGCACAAGGCCGCCGAAGATCAGAAGGGCCCAACGGAGAGGCCCAACGGTGCTCTCCCCTTCGAAGAGGCGGTTGGAGCGGGCTTGGCTAAAGTGGTTGAGCTGTTCGATCCCCGCTGTGTACCAGATCGTCTCCTCAGGAGTGGTCGGTGAGTAGGCGTAGTAGGCCTCCCAGATTTTGTTGACGAGGGCATCCCGCCTGCTTAGGTTCGATTTGTGCTCGAGCTCCCGCCAGTCGATGTGGGCCATTTCGCTCAGGTAGGCTCGGATCGCTCCCTGCACCCCCTCTTCACCCTGCTCTGGGAGGACCGTCACATCTCGGGCTAGGTTGGTAAGGGCGGCCGCCTCCTCATGGACCAGCTTCTTCATGTCGTAGTAGCGCTCCCAGACATCCCAGATGATAAACCCGAGAAAAAGGGCATAGACGACCCCGCAGATGTTAAAGACGGTGGCGGTGTAGTGGCGGTACTGGGTGAGGTCGATCCTCCACTTCTTGTAGTGGGAGAAGGCAACGCTCGCAATCGCCACCAAATTGAATAGCAAAAAGATGCCGATGGCAACGAGGGTTGTGGACATAGGGTCGAGATAGCAATCGTTCCCATTATTTGTCCACGTATGCCATTATCAAGCCATGCCTATCACCACCATTGACTACACCAACTGGCGCGGAGAGCGGGGCCTGCGCCAAATTCAGATCGAGCAAATTGTCTACCGGGAGAGTGAGTGGCACGCCGGCCCTCAGTGGATTGTCGAGGCCTACGATCAGGAGCGGGGCGCCTTGCGGGAGTTTGCCGCCCGCGATATCCACTCCTGCCATGCCCAGGACCATCTCGACAGCCATGGCACCGACCAGCCCCTTGACGAGGTGATTGAGGCGGCGCGGAAAAATCAGAGGGAGCTCCCTGGGTTTTCCATTGCGATGCAGCAGCAGGCCCTGATTGAGCTTGCCGATTGTGGGCTTGGCCAGTTCTACCTGCGCAATCGGGGCCTAAATGGGTACTGGATCGACTATATCGTCACCCATCCCGACCAAAGAGAAGAGAGGCAGAACCTCTCAACCGCCGAGCGGTTTCTCCTCGAGGAGGCCCCCCTCTCGCTCGCCACTCAGGAACGCCACCGCCATTTCCATGCCGCTATCCGAGCCCATGTCCGACCGGGGATGACCCTGGCCAGTGTCCCATGCGGGCTGATGGGGGAGCTCCTCCTCTCCGGGCTGCCCGAGGTCAAGCTAATCGGTATTGACCTCGACCCTGAGGCTCTCCTTCTGGCGGCTAAACGGGCCGAAGAGGCGGGGCTCGCCCAGCAAACCACCCTCTACCTGAGGGATGCGTGGGAGCTCGGGATGAACGAGGAGGTCGACCTCCTCACAAGCAATGGCCTCTCCATCTATATCGACGACGATGAGCGGGTCCTCGCCCTCTTCCGCGAGTTTTACCAGGCCCTCAAGCCGGGAGGACTCCTGATCACCAGCACCCTCACCCCGCCCCCCACCCTTGATCCCCAATCGGAGTGGAGGATGGAGGCGATCGACCTGGTCGCCCTCGCCAAACAGAAGCTGCTGATCAGCGACCTCGTCCAAGCCAACTTTGCCGCCCTCCGCTCCTCCACAAGGGTCGCCGAGCTGCTCCAAGCGGCCGGCTTCGATCTGGCTGAGGTGATTGCCGACAGGGCCGGCCTCTTCCCCTCCCTTATCGCCCGCAAGCCCGGCTGATATTCGCCAAATGAACGCCTATTCTGGCCCGTCGTTTCTAAGGCATTGGGATAGAGAGACAAATCTTTTGCCAAAAAATCGGTATCCCTATAATTAAAGGTTCATGATGTAACCACGGGGCGCAGGGCGTCCCAGAACCGCAAGGAGTACAGACATGCATATGGTCTGGTGGAATCTTAACTACTTTCCCATCATCGTGGCTGCGATTATCTACGTCGTGATTGGCGCGATCTGGTATTCGCCAGCCGTTTTTGGGAAGCTTTGGATGCAGTGGTCCGATTGTGATCCCGATGCTTGCAAAGGGAAACGGGCTGTTGTGGCCTGGGTGGGCTCATTTGTTGTCGGCCTTGTGGTCGCCTGGGGCCTTTCGGTCCTAATCCATAACCTTGGCTACACCACCTTTATTGCGGGTGGCTATGTCGGGATCTTGGCTTGGGCTGGCTTTGTGATGACCACCCAGTTCGGCGGGGTCCTCTGGGGTGGCAAACACCTGTTTGTTTGGCTGATCCACGCCGGCTGTTCCCTCATCACCCTCTGGGTCATGGGCGGGATTATCGCTTCCTGGGTCTAGTCCCTTAGATCTTGGCTTGCGAAGACGGGCTCGCCCTATAAGGGCGGGCCTTTTTTTTGCCTTTGCGGTATGCTGGAGGGATGAAAGTAGTGGTTTATAAAGGGGAGGGGGTGGCCCCCTTTTCCCTCCGTCAGACCCTCTCTAGCCTTAAGGGGGCCCTTCCCGACGCCGACCTTGCCCCGATTGACGCGGAGGCCCTCGCGGAAGGGTCGTGGGCGGCAGGGACCACTCTACTCGCCTTTCCGGGCGGCCGGGACCTTCCCTATCACAACACCTTGCAGGGGAAGGCCAACCGGCAGATCCGCTGCTTTGTTGAGGAGGGGGGGCTCTATCTTGGCCTTTGCGCCGGTGCCTACTACGCCTCCTCTCGGGTGGTGTTTGAGCGGGGGAGGCCCCTTGAGGTGATCGGCGATCGGGAGCTTGCCTTTTTCCCCGGTGAGACCCACGGTCCTCTTTTTGAGAAGAGCTTTACCTACACGAGTGAGGGGAGTGCGGAGTCGGCCCGCATTGCCTTTGGCATGGGGGAGCTCCACTGTTATTACAATGGGGGGTGCACCTTTCCGGAGGCGGAGCGCCACCCGAACACCGAGATTTTAGCCCGGTATGCCGACTTGCCTGGGGGGCCTGCGGCGATCATTCGATGTCAAGTAGGGAAGGGGCGTGCCCTCTTAAGCGGCGTCCATCTCGAGCATGCCTACTCTGCCCGCAAGCGGCGCCCCCTTCCCCCCACCCTCTTTCCCCACTTTGAGGCCTCCGAAGAGAGGCGACGGGCCCTCTTCAACCGGCTCATTCAGGAGCTGGTCTCCCCGCCCCTCCTTTGATTTTTGGAGGTGCCGCCTCCATTATTCTCGGTTTTTGGGTTATGAAAAGCGTACGGGGACGGCAAAAGAGCAGAGGTAGATGACGGCGATGAGGAAGGCATAGGTCCGGAGGACTAGGCTCGTCTGCTTGCCCAGTGAGACCGACCCCATCTCATGCATGTGCTCATGCTCCGTGTCCCGCGACATCATCCCATGCTTGATCCCCTTAGCCACCATCCAGGAGTTGATCGGATAGGCGAGGAGAAAGGCAACAAAGGTAGCTAGCGACATCACCCCCCAAAAGTAGGGGCGGGTCGGATCGCTGGTAATCGGGTACTGGGTCCGGAAGAGGAGGATAAGGGGGATCATTCCTGCCATGACCATGTTCATCGAAACGGTCTCGACAAAAACGGTCTTGCGGACCGCCTCCCAGTAGTTATGGAACAGGGTCAGCATAAATAGCGCCTGGAAGATGAGCAGGCCAAAGAGGTAGGCGGCGCAGTACTCGATGATCGCCTCAATTCCGTTGGGAAGCTCAAAGTAGTGGAGGACCGCAGCGGTGATGATGATGGCAGTCGCATCGCCAGCCACGCAGTGGATCTCCGAGCCAAAGGCCTGCTTCCAGTGGGCATGGATAAACTTGTCGTGGCTCCCCGGAAAGGGTTGGCGGCAAGAGACAAAGTAGAAGAAGAGGCCGAGGGGGCCGGTGTAGAGGATGACAAGCGCCCAAGCGAGGCTCATGACCCAGTGAGAGGGGGTGTTGGTGATCTGATCGTAGATCAGGTAGAGGAGGGAGAGGGCGGTAAGGGCATACCAGCAGAGGAGAAAACCGTTGATAAAAGCCATTATCGCACAGTACCGATCATGAATCGGTAGAAGAAGGAGCGGTCCTCTTGCTCGAGCTGAGCTTCTAGCTCGGGCTCCCGCTCAAAGAGGTGGGCGATCCGAGGGGGTATTTGGTGGGAGGAGAAGCACTGCCGGATGCAAAAACGGGCCCCAGGCTTTGCGGCATGGGCCATCGCCTCAAGCATCCGCTCAAAGTCGGCTTGGGAGAGGTAGGAGGCGATGTCGGAGAAGGAGAACCGATCAAAGGTCCCCTTGGGAACCTCTTCGAGAAACTGCATCGCATCGGTCGTCAGCGTCTCCGCTTTGTCCAGATGCTCGCGGATCTGGGCAACCCCTTGCTCTGTCAAGTAGGCGGGAAGGGCAGCCTCTCCGACCCGCCCTGTCAGGATCAGCGAGACCATCGCATTTTCCCGCGCTAGGCACCGCTTAAGGGTAGCCATCATCCGCTCGTAGACATAGGTCCCCACCTCGATGTTGGGGTCGCAAAAGGCGTAGAGGCCGGGGTCGCGAAGGGCGACCTTCCGCAGGTTAGGGTGGAGGAGCCACTTGAAGAGCTTTTGCCAGATCCCCCCTTTCCACTTGGTCTCTAGGAAGGTCCTTTGCTCCTCAAGGGTCTGGCACTGGAAGAGGCGCTCAACCGGGATCCCGATAAGGCGCCAAACCGGGGACCAGAACTTGGTCATCCGCTCAACGGCTCCCTGCCACAGGACCCCCGCGTTGACCATCTCCCGGTTTTCCCGCCAGTACCGCTCGGTGCCGTCGGGGAGATGGGGGGCTATCCGCTCAAAGGTCTCTAGTCGATTGGGGTGGGAAGAGGCACCGATAAAGGCCATGTACTCCCCAAAGTCGAGCTCCCGGATCGCCGCCGCCTTGAGGTGATAGAGGGCGTTTTGGGCCGCATTGGCGTCTACCGCGACGAGCTTGGCAGGGCCATCCATCAGGAGGTGGAGGGGGCGGTCGCCACTCGCTGTGATGCAGAAGACCGAGCTTGTCGAGTCGACCTGAAGGGCCCGCCGCTCAATCGCTTCATCCTCATTGCCAAAGCTGTAGCTCAAACGGGAATAGAATTCAGGCATGGCTCTGCTCCTAACCGACATCCTATAAAAACATATTTATTTTTTTAATTACTATTTGAAGGAGCTAGAATTTAGAGACTTACGCTCTATCCGCTTTTGATCGAGCCACCTCTTGCTGATCCTCACCGTCTCCCCAAGGGGCTCCGGCATATCGGGGTCGAGGTGGTCAACAGGGAGGGCCACAATCGTCTTGGGCTCGGGGATCTGGTCGGCCAGTTCCTGTGCGTTCTTAACGGGTATCCTCTGATCCTTGGTTCCGTAGATGATCAGAAACTCCCCCTTCATATAGGGGGTGTGGAGGCTAGGCTCAAGGGGGCGCAAGAGCCAGGCGAAGAGGGCGGCTGCAGGCTCAGGGGGGATTCCGTCCTGGGGGAGATTAGCGCGGAAGAGGGCCTCGATATCGGCCCCCCCAAATGCGATCACGCTGGGGCCAAGGGCTATACCCTCTTTGAGGGCAAGGTGGAAAACAGCGGGGATAAAGGTCGCCCCAAAGCTTAGCCCCATCAGGCTGACTGGCTGACCATCCCACCAGGGCTGAGCCATCACCCACCTGACCACCTCGAGAATTTGCTGAGGGACTCCGAGAATGGCCTTTCGGGTGGCATAAGGGTATTGGAGGGCTTTGGGTGACCACATCTGCTGGACGAGGGGGGGATACTCGTAGGCGATTAGGGCGTAAGGGTCGGGGTCTTTGACCAACTTTAGGGCGTCTTGCCCCGTCTCCAGGCCATTTAGCACGACCAGGCAGGGGGCTCCCCCTTTGGGAACAGCTTCAGGCAGGCTGTAGGCGAAGTGGATCTTCCCCTTGATCACCTGATCGTGGGAGGGGCGCTGCGCAGCAAAGGCCAGGCACGGCAAAAAAAGGAGGAGCAAAAACTTCATGCAGCCCTCCCGATGATCTGCCTAAAGGTCAGCCCCTGCACCACCGTTGAAAAGAGGACGACCATGTAGGTGGCGGCTAGGAGTGCCTTGCTGGCCGGGGCTGGCGGGAGGGTCAGCGCCAGGGCTAGCGAAATCCCGCCGCGGAGGCCCCCCCACGTCAAGAAGGTGACCACCCGCCGCGTAAAGGGGCGGAAGTGGCGGAAGATCGCCACCGGGATCCAGACGCTTATCCACCGCCCGAAGAGGGTCACCACAATGGCAATCCCTCCGATGGCGGCAAAGAGGGGGGTGAACCGGAGCTTCAAGATCTCCAGCCCCATCATCACAAAGAGGGCGGCGTTTAGGAACTCGTCGAGCAGTGTCCAAAAGACTGGCAGCTGCCGGAGGGGGCTCTCCTCGGGGCGCCTATCCCACTTGTAGTTGCGGAAGAAGAGACCCAGCACCACCACCGTGATTGGCCCTGAGGTTCCCAGCAGGATCGCCAGGTCATACGAGAAGGCGACAAGGCCGAGGGTGATAAAGATCAGGGCCGTGTAGGAGTCGATCTTCTGGACGAGGAGGTGGCCGATGTAGCCCATCAGCAGCCCCAGGGCCGCTGAGCCGATCAGCTGCTGAAAGATCAGGAGGCTGATATCGGTCAGGTCGATCTGGGCACCAAACCCCGCTAAGGCAAAGAGGATCACAAACAGGACAATCGAGATCCCATCGTTGAAGAGGGCCTCCCCCATTACCTTAACCTGAAGGCTTTTGGGGGCGTGGCTCCCCTTGAGCATCCCGATCACGATCACCGGATCGGTAGGGGAGATGAGCGCCCCAAACCCTAAGGCATAGAGATAGGGAATGTGCATCCCGATCAGCCCCATTACCCAGTGGATCCCCGTCCCGATCACAAAGGTGGAGATCACCACCCCCACCGTCGACAGGGTGAGGATGATCCACTTTTGCTTGAGGACCTCATGGAGCTCCAGCTGCATCGAGCCGGCAAAGAGGAGGAAGGAGAGCATCCCGTAAAGGACCGCATTCCCAAAGTCGATATTCTGGAGCTGGAGGATCAGAGCGGCTGCCCAATCGGCCCCTGCCGCTCGAAAGCCGAGGAGCATCAAGGAGAGGGCGAGCGACCCCAACATAAAGCCGATCGTGGGCGGCAGGTGGAAGAGGCGGCTGTTGAGGTAGGAGAAGATCCCCGAGAGCACCAGAAGCACCGTAAAGATGTCGAAGGCATACATTAGGGTGGCAGGGGACAGGTGGTGGTCGAGTTGATCGGGCCGGTGGTGGTAACCGTTATATTGTTGTTGTTCGCCGAGAGGTTACCCAGGTCGGTTACGTTGAACATCGTGGTCGCGCTGTTGTCGAGATTGATCCCCATGGCGTTGTTGGTGTTGTTCCCCATCATCGTTAGGCAGAGGGTGTCTACAAAACCGACCAGGGTGTCGGCCTGGTAGGCGGCTACTCCGGTTGAGCCGCTCGTGTCGGTGTTATTGGTGAAGGTCCAGCTGAGATTCCCTGCGCTATTGACAGCGGCCTCTCCATGGATAGCCGAGCCACTCGCAGCAGCTACTCCCGAAAGGGTGTTACTCTCAACGGCGACTCTCAGGACATCTCCTGTGTTCATCAAGCTAGAGAAGATGTGGATCCGATCGAGCCCCTGGATGCCGCTCAGCGTATTGTTGGTGATCCTTCCCTGGAAGGACTGGAGCGAGGCTCCAGAGCTGGTCGGGTCGATCTCGATCCCAACCCCACTTCCATTGGTGAGGGTGTTGTTCTCGATGGTGAAGAGGAGGGTAGAGCCCTGGGAGTTGCTGACCACCTGAATCATCGGAGCTGTGCCGAAGTTCATCAGGGTATTTTGCTCGATCGTTGCTGTTAGGCTGCCGCCCGTAAGCGCTTTGCTAACCAGGATTCCCTCTCCCGTCAGCCCCGTTAGCGTGTTGTTGTTGACCGTGACGGTATAGGTACCGGTCCCATCGAGGTCGAGCGCAATTCCGTCCTGGGTGTTTGCGGTGCCGCTGATGGTGTTGTTTGTCACCTGGACAATCGCGTTAATGTTGGTGTTAACAAAGGTAAGGGCAGCGTTGCCGGCGCCCGTTAGGTTGGTGATCGTGTTCCCCGTCACCTTGGTTGTCCCACTCAGGTTGGTAAGGGCGATGGCGCCGCTTGTGATCGAAAGGTCCTGAATGGTCGAATTCTCGATCGTCACATTGCTAGACATGGCCAGCTCGATCGCATTTGTCGTCTGGTTCATAAAGAGGCTCTTGTCGATCACCGGACTTGCCACACCGGTTCCGGTAATCGCCGTGGGGCCGCCGTTAACCCCAATGCCGCAGATCAGGTTGTCATTGGCAAGGGTGACCGAGGCGGCCGTGGCTCCGGCGAGGACACCCCGTCCTGCACCCGTGAGATCCCTGACCGTAACCGTCCCAAAGCTCCCCAGGTTGAGCACCACTTGACTCGAGCTGTCAAAGCTGACCATCGTTTGGTCGGCCTTCATGTTGAAGGTATCGTCGCCCAGGATCGAGACATCGATCTCGCCATTGTTGTTCAGCAAGAAGATAAAGTCGCCTGCGACCGAGTTGGTTTCGGCCACAAGAAGGTTCGTCGGATCGGTCTGGCTTCCCGTTCCCATCCCATTTTGCTCAACAAAGAAGATGTTCGCGATCACCATCTCGTTGATCAGCTCCCGCTCCTCGGTGCGGATGATCGTGATCCCCAGTTCCCGGTCGACAAGCTCGTTCATCCGCCGGCAGATTCCGGGGATGCAGGGGATACACCGCTCCACAGCGGGGCCGGCGCACAGGTTAAAGCGCAGCGTCAGCACCACAGCCGCCTGCACCTTCCGGACGTTGTCGAACTGCCACTCGCCGCCGATCGCCCAGCGGGTCCCTGTCCACGGGAGAAAGGGGCTGTCGACCTCATAGTAGAGGCGAAGGCGCGGCCCCTCCACCACCTGTGAGTGGGGGGAGGTGTAGCGGAAGTAGCCCCCCCATCCTCGCACTCTACCCCAACACAGAGGGGCCGTCAGGCTCGCGTTGATGTCGTATCCCTTGTAGGGGCGGACCCGGTTGAACACCAAAAACTCGTCAGAGATGATCTCGGTTCCGTCGATGAAGTTCACAAACTCGGTTCTAAAGTCGGCCAGCGCCATCCGCTGGCGGGGGTAGTAGTAGTGGGCCGACACATCCCAGCAGGGGCCAAACATCTCCACACCCCCACATCCCTGGAAGTAGCTTCCCGCCCCGTCGGCATGGCTGTAGTCGAAGAAGGCGTTGACCCCTACCCCAAAACTGTTTCCAAACTGCTTTCGGAATCCCCCCCCTCCGGCGCCGTTGTACTGCTCTTTGAGGCGCAGCAGGCGGAGCTGAGCAAAAGTTACCCAATTGCATCCCTGATAGAGGGGGATAAAGGCCTGGGCGCCCCCTCCCTGCCTAAAGTCCCCGTACCGGCCGTACGCGTGGAAGGAGGGCTCATACGCAGACGCTAGGTGGGGCAGAAGCAGAAGCAGGAGAAGGAGGCGACGCATGAGGTGGGCAGTTCAACAACTTTCGGCCCACCTTAGACACTGAACTTTTTTTTGGGTAGTGCTAGCCCTTGCTGCGGCGGAGGCGGGGGAGGCGGATCCGCTTCCCACGCGGAGGGGCCTGCCGCTCGGCAACCCCTGCCGAAAGGCTCCTCAGCGAAGCGAGCTTCCGGTTGAGTTCATCGAGCTCTGACGAGGCCCGCTCTTTGGGCGTCTTGAACGAAGCTAGGAGCTCAGCCTCGGTATCGTAGCGGGCCGAGAAGCCCACCTCCCCTATCGCCGTGATATCGGGCGTGTAGAGGAAGGGGGAGATGGCGAGGGGAACATTCAGGTAGAGATCTTGGCTAAAGGTCGGCTCGCTCTCCACTTTCGCGACCTGCTTGGGAGGGCGCCCCCGTTTTGGGCGGGGGTTGAGCGCTTCACTCGAGTAGTAGGTGGCTGCTTTGCTCACGAGCGTTTTTCGCGCCGCTATGATCTCCCGCGAGACCTTGTCGTCGAAGAGGTGCTTTTTGAGCTTTTCAATCATCGAAGCGGGGAGATCGAGATCCTCCTCAAAGGCAAAGCGGACCTCGTAGCTGCGGAGGTACTCGATGATCCGGATCCGAGAGCGCTCTTGGTAGTACTGGTGCCACTTATCGAGCTCGAGGTGGTTGTCGTAGAGAAACTCGAGGAAGGAGTCCTTGGCCTCCTTCCCTCCGATGATGTCGAGGAGCTTCTCTTTGGTGTCGATGTCGTAGACCTTCTCGTTGACAAATCCCTCCATGAACTTCCGGTTCTCGTAGTCGGTGTACTTGGGGAGGAGTTTGTAGGAGTCCCCCCCATCGACGAGGGCGGCCTCCAATTTGTCGAGCTCCTCTTGGCCGGTGTCGAGGTCGACAAAGACCAAGAAGCCCTCGTCCACATTGAAGTAAAAATCGCGCTCATCGTCCGATTTGGCGAAAGCATCCATTAGGCGGAGGGCGCGGAGGATCAGGGGGCTTTGGGGGGTCTTCTTTTTGGCCATGGGCTCCTGGCGGGGTCACACTTTGACGCATTGTAGAAGGAAGGGGAGGTAGTGTTCCAGAAAAAAGCGACAGGGCGGGACCTGTCACGCTGGGGCCTATGGGGTCGACCCATAGCCGGTCCCCTGAGCGGGTCGTGACCTCCACCGCCCCCCCTACCCGGTAGGCAGCCGCCATCGCTCCGGTCCCGCACGCAAGGGTCTCACCCTCAACGCCTCGTTCGTATGTCCTGATTTTCAATGACTTAGGTCCTGTTATCTCGACCCAATTGATGTTGGCCCCCTCAGGGCCCAGCTCGGGGTGGTGGCGGAGCCTTCTCCCCTCCGCGGCCACATCGACCCCCTCCACCTCCTCTACCACGAGCACCAGGTGGGGGACACCGACCCGGATGAGGGTCCCTCCGAGCACCTCCTTGATCCGCTCAGGTCTTGGCATCGAGGTCTCGACGAGGGCGCCGACAAGGCGGGTGGTGAGGATCCCGGCGGGGGTCTCGATGGTCTGGGTGGGGGAGGGGTCGCCCCGCTCCTCGATAAAGCGGGCAAGGCACCTAAGGCCATTGCCGCACAGGTCGGCAGGGGAGTCATCGGCGTTATAGTACTCCATCCGGTAGTTGGCAACGAGTGAGGGCCTAAGGAGGATCACCCCATCGGTCCCATCCTGGCAGAGCTCTTTTGCGCTCACCTCCCCATCGGTGATCCAAAAGGTGTTGCCCGCGCCGCTGTAACGACTAAGCTTCAAGGTCTTTGTAGGAGGTGACGATCTTGTCGATGAGGCCAAATTCCATCGCCTCCTCGGGGGTCATCCAGGTATCCCGGTCGAGGGCACGCTCGACCTCGTCCTCCGATTTGCCGGTCTTTTCGACGTAGAGGGCGACGAGCGCCTTGTGGGTTTTCACCATCTCATCGGCCTGGATCTCGATGTCGCTTGCCTGCCCCTGAATCACCCCGTGGATCGCCGGTTGGTGGATCATGATCCGGCTGCGGGGGGTCACAAAGCGGCGCCCTGGGGCGGCGCAGAGGCTGAGGATTGAGCCCATCGAAGCCGCAAGGCCGGTCACCAGCGTGGTAACAGGGGAGGTGATCATCTTCACCTGGTCCCAGATCGCAAAGCCGGCATCGACCGAGCCCCCTGGGGAGTTGATGATAAAGAGTATGGGCTTGCCCGGGTCGGTCAACTCCAGGTACCAAAGCTTTCGGATGGCATCGCGGGAGGACTCGTTGTCGACCGCTTCGCAGAAAAAGAGGCGCCGGTTTTGCAGCAGGACAGCATCGATCTCATCTTCGAGGTAGTGGTAACGGTGGGGCTCTTTTGTTTGTGGGGGCATCTTTTCCTCAGACGGCTACAGGTGTCGTGGTTCCGGCCAGCCTCAATTCAGGATAAAGGGGATAGGCCGAGAGCAGGTCGTCGACCTCGCCCCGGATCCGCTCCCGGATCTCGCTGGGCAACTCGGCCTTCGCCCTGCTCACCTTCCCCCCTTCGCCTGTGGCGGGCTTAGCGTGCTTAAGCCCCATTAAAAGGAGCTCGGCAATTTTTTGCATCTCGCTTCTCCCCATTCCCAGCGTTGTGGTCGCCGGCGTCCCCAGCCGGATCCCCGAGGTGTACCAGGGGCCGTTGGGGTCGGCGGGGAGGGAGTTGCGGTTGACCGTGAGCTTGCACTCGCGCAGCACACTCTCTGCCTGCCGCCCGGTGAGCCCAAAGGGGCGAACATCGACCAGTACCATGTGGTTGTCGGTCCCCCCCGTCAGAACGGTCGCTCCCTCAGCCATCAGCGCCTCAGCTAGTGTCTGGGCATTCTCGACCACCTGATGGGCATAGACCTCAAAGGAGGGTCTTGAAGCCTCCTTAAAGGCGACCGTCTTGGCGGCGATCACGTGGGGGAGGGGGCCCCCCAGCACCATTGGGCACCCCTTGTCGACAAACTCCCGGTAGCGGTCGGTGCAGAGGACAAAGCCCCCCCGCGGCCCCCGCAACGTCTTGTGAGTCGTCGAGGTGATGATGTCGGCGTAGGGGACCGGGTTGAACTCGCCTAGGAAGACCCGCCCCGCAATGAGGCCCGAGAGGTGGGCCATGTCGACCATCAGCGTCGCCCCCACCTTGTCTGCGATCTCCCGGAAGCGGGCAAAGTCGAGTTTGCGCGGGTAGGCCGAGTAGCCTGCCAGCAAGATATCGGGCCTCTCCTCAAGGACCCGCCGCTCCAGCACCTCGTAGTCGAGGAGCCCGGTCTCGGGATCGACATCGTAGAAGGTCGAGCGCATCATCTTGGAGGAGAGGTTGTGGCGGTAGCCGTGGGTCAGATGCCCCCCCGACCCAAGGCTCATCCCCATCACCTTCTGCCCCATCATCAGCTGGCGAAGGGCCTCATGCTCCTCCTCACTCAGCTCATCGATACTCTTTTTCCCCAGCCGCTCCACCTCCTTGCTTTGGACCCGCTCACTCAAGATCGCCCAGTAGGCGACTAAGTTCGCATCGGCCCCCGAGTGGGGCTGAACATAGGCGTGTTGGGCCCGGTAGAGGAGCTTAAGCTCGGTGACCGCCTCTGCCTCAATCGCATCGACATGCTCGCATCCTGCATAGAAACGGCGAAAAGGGACCCCCTCCGCGTACTTGTCGGTTAGCAGATTCCCCATCGCCTGCTGGACAGCAAGGGACGAGTAGTTTTCCGAGGCGATCAGCTTGAGGTGGGAGCCCTGGTCGCGCAGCTCAGCGATGATGGCCGTTGTGATGCTTGGCGCCACCGTCGCCACCTGGTCGAGGCTGGCAAAAAAGGCGGTTGCCCCCACCGTCCGCTCCCCCTCAGGGGTATCATGGAAATATTTTGCTAGATAGGACATAGGCGACCTCGATTTACTTGAGGTTGCCACCATGCCATAGGGTCATAAATTGGGCCAACTCATCGGGGGTGGGGCTCTTCCCTGAGCGGACGTAGGCGCTCGCATTGCCGATCCCGCAAACTAGCGCCTCCTTGGGGGAATACCCCTGGAGGAGGGCAAAGATAAAACCCGCATTGAAGTTGTCCCCCGCCCCTGTCATCACCTTTGGCCTAGTTGCCGTCGGCACCGGGTACTCAAAGAGCTCCCCTTCGATTGCCAGCTGCGCCCGGTGGGCGGCGTGGCTTGTCACCCCAAAAAGGGCAAGCGCCTTCCGGATAGCCTCGGGCTCATCCTTTACCCCTAGGGCGGCCGCCACTTGGGCCTGCTCCGAGTCATTGACCCCCAGCACCACCTTGAAGGCCCTCCCCAGCTCCTTGATCAACTCCATCCCCCTCTTAAGGTCGGCCGCCGTCCGCTTGGCCGGGTCGGAGAGGTCGATGTACCAGTAGCGCTTCTCCCCCTTCACCGAGGGCACCACCTCCTTCAAGAAGCCCTCCCAGATCGTGTTCATCCACGGGAGGAGGGTCCACCCCACCGAGGCGATCAGGTCCGACCGGTTCATCCTCTCTATCCACCCCTTGATCGGCAGCACCTGCTCGATGCGGCTCCAGTTGAGGTGGGCAAAGGGCTCAAGGCGCCCCAGCATCACCTTCCCGTCGGTAAATTCCAGCGCCTGCGTGTGGGCGCTCCTTCCCAGCAGAATGACCTCTTCACAACCCTCAGCCATTTCGGCAAACACCGGCTCTGGCGCCGCCTCTCCTACCATCCCCGCTAGCGTCACCTTTTGCCCAAGCTTCACCAGCGAGCCCGCCAAGATCGGCCCATTGCCCCCCACCTTCGTTGTTTTGAGCACCAGTTCTAGGTTGCAGCTCTTTCCCGCCGCCGCCAAAATCCGTTTGCCCAGCGCTTCCAGTGTCGGGATCGGCTCATACTCGGTGGCGCTCTTCCGGATATCGACCACCTCGAGCAGCTCATCGGTTACCCCATCAAAGCCCACCAGGCACCACCTCTCTGCCCTAGCCCCTTTCAGCCTTTTCGCAATCTCTAGCCGCTCATCCATCGCAAAGCTCCTCTAGCGCCCTCTCGAGTGTCCCATACCGAAACTGAAAGCCCTCCTGCAGCGCCCGCTCTGGGTAGACCAGCGCTCCGTTTAGCAGCGCCTCGGCCCCCTCACCCAGCATGAGCCGCAGCGCCCACCCCGGTATCCCCAAAAAGGCAGGGCGCCGGAGCCTTTTGGCCAGTTTCTCTGTGAACTCCCCATTGGTTACCGGATCGGGGGCCGTCCCTTCGAAGACCCCCTCAAACCTCCCGTCTAGCACAAACAGAAAAAGTTGGACTAGATCCTCTAGGTGGATCCAGGAAAAGCCCTGCCTCCCACTCCCTACCTTTCCTCCCAAGCCCAGGCCAAACATCCGGCGCATCGCCCCAAAGGAGCCCCCCTGTCCCAGCACAATGCCGATCCGGATCGCCGCCCACCGCTCAGCCCGCGCCGCCGCCGCCTCCCACCTCTCGCAAACATCGGCTAAAAAGCCCTCCCCGTAGTAGCCCACCGCTGAGGCGTTGATCAGGTACCCCCGTCCCCCCATTTTCTCTACGAGCTTTCGGGTGGCTCCAATCCGGCTATCAGCAATCTTTTTTTTGAATTGCGGCGTCCACCTCCGGTTGAGGATCCCTTCGCCGCATAGATTGATCACCGCATCGCACTCGGGCAGCGGCTCTTCCCAGGTGATTCGCCCTGGCCCTCCCTTTCTGGAAAGGACCGTGACCCGATCGCCGCGCTCCTTGAGCGCCTCGCAAAGGGCCGATCCGATAAAGCCGGTCCCCCCGGCCACGATCACGTGCATGCTCCACTCCAAAAACAAATTTGTAACTTACCCATTGATTCTAGACAATTTCCACTTGAGGACTATTCTCCCACCCCTCATAATGGGCCTACTTTGAAGACTCCACAGACAGGTACCTATGAAAGAGGCACTTAAGACCATACTCCAGCTCCAAGAGCTCGACATGAACATGATTCGCCTGATGGGACTGAAGCGGCGGCGGCAGGAGGAGCTTGAGAATATCCATGGGATCCGGAAGGACCTAGAGCACCAGCTTGCCCGGAAGGAGCATGAGGTACTTGAGCTTAAGAAGACCATCAAGCTCACCGAGGTGCAGATTCGGGAGATGGAGGAGAAGGTCGAAAAGTATGAGAAGCAGCAGGCGACCGTAAAGAAGGTCGATGAGTTTAACGCCTTGAGTCAGCAGATCACGGGTGCTCAGCGGGAGAAGGCGAGCCTTGAGAACGCCAACACTGAGAGGGCTGAGCAGCTTCTCGAGGAGGAGGAGCTTCTGAAGAATATTAAGGAGTCTCTTGAGGCGACCCAAGAGGGGAGTAAGGGGGCGGTCAAGGAGATCCAAGAGGGGGTGGCTACCATCAATGAAGAGGGGAAGAAGCTTCGCTTAGAGCGGGACAAGCTTGCCCAGACGGCCGATCCTGAGGTTCTCGCGGTCTACAACCGCCTTCTTGGCAACAAGAAGGACCGCGTTGTTGTCCCCATTGAAAATCGGGCTTGCAGCGGCTGCAACATCGTCATTACGCCCCAGCATGAGAATCTTGTGCGCAAAGGGGAGCGGCTTGTGTTTTGCGAGCATTGCTCGAGGATCCATTACTGGCCCGAGGAGGAGGCGATTGAAGAGGGAGATTCCCGCCGTCGCCGCCGCCGCAAGGCCGTTTCGGCGTAAGAGTTTGCCCCTTTGAGCCGCAGCTCGCTTGTGAGGACCTAGTATCTGCATAGCAGCGCGCCTCCCCCAGGGCTCAAGGCCCTTGGGTCGTTGCGCTGCTTGCATCTACCAGGCCCGCACATCGCGAGTTGCGCCTACAGGGGCGAAACACTTACGCTAACGCTTAGCTTGGGAGGACAGGCAATCGCTGCTACCTTAGGGTAGGAGAGGAAAGTCTGGGCTTCACAGGAGGGGATACCAGCGAAAGGCTGGGGGCCGTAAGGCTACGGAAAGTGCAACAGAGAACAGTCCGCCTCTCGCAAGAGGGGGGAGGGTGAAAATGTCCACTTCGGGAGTGGACCGGTGCCTAGGAGACTAGGGCCGCTGCAAACCCTATCCGAAGCAAGGAGGGGGGGTTAGGTGCTCCGCCGGTGCCTCCCCGTAGGCCGCTTGAGCCCCTTAGTGATAGGGGGCCTAGAGGAATGATTGCCCGCGACAGAACCCGGCTTACCGTCCTCCCAAGCCCTTTTTAGGCACTGCCTTGCGGGGCCTGCCCACCTGTAACAGTTGAACATTTTGGAAATAGCCTTTGGCTATTACCTGCAATGTTCACCTATTACATCTGGACAAGCCGCGCGGCGCGATCCCAATCGGTTTTGCCCGCGCGCCACTACCCGGACGCACCTCGCAAGCTCGCTATCATTGAGACGCCATGATCATTTCCCATCATCCAGCACAGATTGTCCGTTCTTCGTAAGGAGACCCAAGGGAAGCAAGAGGAGCTCGCTAGGAAGTAGAGGGATTGGCGCAGAATTAGGTGGGCTGCATACCAGGATTGCTCCTGAAACTCTCCCTAACCAGATCGGGCTGAGACCACTGCCTATAGCGCTCATCCTTGCGATCCTTCATAGTTTCGAAGTGGTCGAGTAGCGGCTTTACCCGATCACACCAGCCGTTGTAGAGCTTCCGCCACTCGGACTGCTGGGTCCCTTCCTGGTAAAAGCTATCCGCGGCCACTTCATCTATGTCTCCGGGAAGGTCTAATCGGTATTGTTGGTTTCCCATCCGGAAGTCGTCGTTTGTCTGGTCATGGTAGTAGTAAAAGCCCCGGATATTGTGATAGCAGGAGGTCAAGGTAAAGTAGGGACGGTAATCGGGGTTTTCCTGTGCTCCGACATAGCTCCCGATCGCCTCATTAGGGGCCATGCCCCCTTCTATTCGCTGGTGAACAGGGCCTTCAGCGGCCCTTGCTAGAAGCTGGAGGCGAAGGAGGGTTAGTTCAGCATGGACTGCAGCCCTGCGGATCACCCTGTCCGCCTGATCCAACACGTCAGTTGTTTGCCAGTGTTTGAAGATAGTGCTGTCGGAGAACTTCTCCTCTTTAAGCAACTCATCAAGCTTTTTGTCCTCCTCAATACAGCTTGTCAGAACTTTTTTTCGCAATGCGGCAATTCCATCCGGAGAGAGCTCAACAGAGGTAACTAACTCGAAGCACTCAGGACATATCTTTCGAATAGCCTCAATCGATAGGGGCTGAAAGGGGAGTTGTCTTTTCGTCTCCACCTGCTGACCGATCCATTTGGCCCGGCCAAACCAGATCCCCGCCGGCGCGCTGAGGGCAATGGCGGCTCCCAACCCTGCCTTAAGCAGGCTCTTCTGGTAGACCCCAAGGGCAGAATAGGCCGCACCCACCACGAGACCCAGAAAGGCTCCAGTAGCTGCTGCCCTATTGCCCGAGGCATATGAGTTGCGATCGTCGAAGAAGCCGTGCTCCCCCCTCATATTGGTAAACAATGAATCCATCCCTGTCCCCTTTTTTAAGAAAAAAAAAGCAAAATGCTGACTTCTAGTCAATGACCTTAATGCACTGGAAGAGGCCCATTTTGCCCTCCAGAATCCGGTGCTGATTCCCATTCAGGAAAGCGACTAGCTCCTGAGGGACATTGGCTAACGGGATACTGCACCCCGTCAGCTCCACATAGGTGAGCTTGGGGCACCCCTTAAGCGCAAGGAGCCCCTCGGGCGTGATCAACGGGCACCCCTCGAAGCGGATCGACTCAAGGCGGGTAAATTTAGCCAGCTGAGCCAGATGGGCGTCGGTTAGGTGAGGGCACCCCTTAAGGAGGATCTCCTTAGCACGGGGATTGACCAGAATAAACTGCCCCCCGCCCAAGTCGACCTTAATCGGGGCAAAGTAGCGGCGGTAGCCCATGTAGCTGAGCGCAGCTACCGCTATCCCTGTAATCCCCAAAATCTTCCCCTTATTCTCGTAGGCGGCGTTGCGGGCCACAATAGCCATAGCGTAGGGGTCACCAACATTAAGAAATTCCATGTTAACAATTATAGTTAACGGGTGTCATTAAAAGCAAGATGAAAAAGATATTTGATAGAGGGCGATCGCCGCTGCGTTAGCAACGTTAAGTGAATTTTTTCTTCCATAGAGGGGGATTTCGACTACCGCCTCAGCGGCCTCCAGCACCTCCCGGCTGCACCCATACTCCTCATTCCCCACCGCGATCACACACCCCGGCCTAAAGGGAAATTCGTGTAGGGGAGTGGCCCCCTTACAGGTCTCCAGCGCAATCAGCCCCGGCGGCGGCCCCTCCACGACCTCCCACTCAACCCAGCGCCACGCCCCCATTGAGGTCTTTTGCACCTGGGGATGGGTGGGCAGGGGAGTGGTCGGCGAGAAGTAAAGCCGCTTTACACAGAAGGCCTCAGCGCTTCGGAGGATGCTCCCCACGTTGTGGGCTGAGCGGATCCCATCCAGGTAGAGGGACACATCCAATACGGGACCGGCCACCTCTCGATCCCCCTCTCGTACTTCGGGCAGGAGGTTGTGTTCCCGCACACCCCGCCCCATCTGCCGCACATGCTCATGGTACCCATCGGCAGCCCCTGCCAGCGTCTCCTCCACCGGCTCAAGCCCCATCCACTCCCGCATCTCGAAGTAGAGGGCCCTCGCCGCCTCAGCGGCCTTCTTATGCTGCTTCTCTTTCGAAAAGCTCAGGAACTTAGCTCTTGAGATACTCTTCATAAGGGCCGTCGAAGAACCTGATCTCTCCCTTCTCAAAGGCGATGATCTTGGTCGCCACACTCTCCAATAGGTCCCGGTCGTGGGCCGCAAAGATCAGCGTCCCCTTATAGTCGTTGAGCCCCCAAGCCAAAGCGGAAACCGATTCCAAATCCAAATGGTTGTTCGGCTCATCCATAATGGCTAGGTTGTGTTCTGAGAGCATCATCCGGGCTAGGATCATCCGCGCCTTCTCACCCCCCGAGAGCACCCCAATCTTCTTAAAGGCATCGTCGCCCCCAAAGAGCATCCGCCCCAGCACACCCCGCACATCCTGGTCGTAGAGCCCCTTTCGGGTCTCCTTTAGCCAATCAAAGAGGGTCATCTCCTCCATCCCTCCGAGAACATCATCGTGGTCCTGGGGGAAGTAGCTCATCACCACTTGGTGGCCCGGCTCAACGCTCCCCTTATCGGGCGCAAACACCCCTGCACACAGCTTCAACAGGGTCGACTTTCCCTGGCCGTTGTTGCCGATCACCGCAATCTTATCGCCTCGGTGGACCTCAAAGCTAAAGCCCTTGATCACCTGATTCCCGTCGTACCCCTTCCAAACCCCCTCCACCTTGAGGGGGATCTTCCCTGACGGACTCTCCACCTTCATAAAACGGATATAGGGGCGGTCGATATTGGACTTCTTGAGATCGCCTGGCTGGAGCCGCTCCATCTCCTTTTGGCGCGATTTCACCTGACTTGCCCGTGTACCAGCACCGAACTTCGCTACAAACTCCCGCAGCTGGGCGATCTTTTTCTCTTTCGTCTTTGCCTCCTGCTCGGCCCGCTGCCGGACTGCCATCTTCGCCATCACCATGTCGTCGTAGTTGCCGGGGTACAAAATGATGGTCTCGTAGTCGATATCGGCAACATCGGTGGCCACGGCGTTCAAAAAGTGGCGGTCGTGGCTGATCACGATCAGAGTCCCCTGGTAGCTCAGCAAAAACTCCTCCAGCCAGCCGATCGAGCTCAAGTCCAGGTGGTTCGTCGGCTCGTCTAACAAGAGCGCTTGCGGCTCCCCAAAGAGCGCCTGGCAGAGCAACACTCTAAATTGAAGGTCGGTGGGGATCGAGCTCATCTTCTGGTCGAACATCGCCTCCTCAATCCCGGCCCCCATCAGCAGCGCTTCAGCATTTGCCTCTGCCGAGTAGCCATCCTCATCGGCTACGATCTCTTCGAGCTCACCGATCCGCATCCCGACCTCGTCGGTCATCTCCTGCTCGTAGAGCTCATCCCGCTCCTTAAGCGCTTTCCACAGTCGATCATTCCCCATCACGACCACATCCCTAACCACGCAGTCCCGATAGTCCTCAATATTCTGCCTCAAAAAGCCGACCTTATTGGGCAACCTAACGCTCCCCCCATTGAACGAAAAGAGCCCAAACATCCCCTTCATCAGGGTCGACTTGCCCGCCCCATTAGGCCCCGTCACCGCGTACCGGTGTCCCGCGTGAAACGACAAAGAAACATTTTCGAATAGGGGGCGACTGCCCGCACTGTGGCAGACTTCATTGAGGTGGATCATAGGCCAAAGAGCCTATCATTTTCCGACTTTAGAGGCGAGGGCCTCCAGCACCCTCACCATGTCCTCCGCTGAGGGGGACCTCTCCCTCTTGCGGTGCACCCTTCCAACCGCCAGTGCCTCCCTCTTCCCAGCGTAAGAGAATATTGCGCTCATAGACCCCCCTTATCCTGCCCCTCGCCTAACCCCTTGCCCCCCTTCTTCGGTAAAAAGTAGATCTCCCCTTGCCTCTATCCCTGCACCGGACTACTCTCTCGATTGATGAGAAATAGTTTGTACTATACCGCATTCCTGATGGCTCTGATCGCCGGTTTTTGCGATGTATTCAGCTTTGTTGCTCTCGACCATCTCTTCACCTCTCACATCACGGGCAACCTTGTCATTTTGATCTCCTTCCTCATCGCGCGGACACCCGGCATTATCTCGAAGGTCTTGTCGATCCCTCTCTTCCTCATTTTCATGATGGTGGCTGGGGGGATCATTGCTCGTTATGGCCAGACCCGTCGCATGCTCCTTTTTTGGGTAGCCGTTGAGATCTTCCTTATCCTCCTCCTGATGGTGGCGGGGTGGCTCTTCTTTCCGCTTCCGGTCACCTCCTCCCTCTTCATCCTTATCACCCTCCTTCCTATTGCTGCCATGGCCATTCACAATGCGCTTCTTCGGACCTATATGTCGAAGCTCCCTCCTGGCACGGCGATGACCGGCAATCTCACCCAGTTTGCTCTCGACCTTACCACCTTTAGCTTGCGCCTTCCTCCGCTTGACAAGGCGCTTCACGGCGTCAAGCAGTATGGGAATGTCCTTCTTGGTTTTTTGATAGGGGGGGTGCTTGGGGGTGGCGGCTACGTTCTCTTTGGCTTTTCCAGCCTTGGCCTGCTCATCCTACTTCTTCTCGTCCTGCTTCTCCATGCCCAGCGGGTCCCCCTGGACGAGAGCTCACCATAAGGTTTGCGGGATCGAGTAGCCTCCGAGAAGGTGGTCTGGTGCGGCCTTTGCTTGTATCAAAAGGGCAATGACCTTGCGCCAACTCTCTTTATCAGTGACCTTTTCATCTAAAAAATGCAAATAGGCCACTAAAAGGGGCGTTGCTCCTTCATTGTTGGCCAGGTTGGGGTTAGCGCCCGCGGATAGAAGTTGCGCTACGACATGGGGGGCCCGGTATTGACAGGCGGAGAAAAGAGGTGAGCTTCCTGTATTATCGCAGGCGTTAGGGTCGGCCTTCGCCTCGAGAAGCCGCGCTACCATCCCCTCCCTTCCCCACGCGCTGGCCACCCAGAGTGGCGTTGTTCCAAATGGGTTAGCGAAGTGGGGATCGGCCCCTAGCTTAAGCAACTCGTTGGCAAGGTCGTCGTCCCCATTTTTTACGGCCAAGAAGAGCGGCATCGATCCCCTGTCATCGGCCAAATGTAGGCTACCGCCAGCCTGACAGAGCGAGCGAATGAGCTTTCTATTCCCATTCAGGGTAGCCAATATGAGGGGAGTCACGCCAACTTTGTTCTGGAGATTGATCCCTAATTTTGCCTCAATGAGACTGTCCACAAGGGGGTGGAGATTTTGACACATAGCTTCGAATAGGAGCGAGTGACCATTATCCCACCGGCGGCTAGATCCCCATAGCGGGATCACCTCCTTCGCCTCTAGTTTACCAAAAGCAGCCTGACACTCCTCCCAACCCTTCTTGAATAGCTCCTTGTCAACTACGCCCCTTTGCCTCAGCGTCCATACGGGAAAGAAGGCATAGCATCGGATGCTCCAGGCGATAGGGCTATTGGCAGCCCTTAAGGTAAATTTGCAGGCCATGCACCAGCTTAGGTACTGGTCGCGATCGAATTGACCCGCCACGAGCTCCCAGATCACCTGGTGCTCTTCGCAGAGAGTCCCTTTCCATTCATATTGGGTTGGGCGTCCCTCGCAAAAAGTCTGGATACCGCTTGCAGTTTGATCCAACAGCTACCCCTCATTGTTTTGAGCCAAAACTATATAAGAGAGATCTCTTGCCGACAAGTAGTGTTGGTCACTCCCTCTCTCTCTTTACCCGCTTGATCTCCTGTTCATTAGCCCCGTTCTGCAGCAGTATCTTTACGGTAGTCTCCTGGCCGTTTTCGTTAGCGATCCAAAGGGCCGTTTTTCCTGCCACCTCTTTCGCCTCAACATGGGCACCAGCGAGGAGGAGGGTCTTGACCAAGGCCTCTTTTCCCTCCCGCGCTGCCTTGTGAAGGGGGGTCTCCTTGCCATCGGCAAGGGCGTTGGGATCGGCCCCCCGCAAAAGCAGGTTGCGCACAAGCTGGGTCGCCCCTTCAGAACCGTCAAAGCACCAGGCCAGCGTATGGAGGGGGGCAAAGTGGCCCAGCTCCATTGCCGAGTGAACATTAGCTCCCTCTGTCACCAGAAGATTGGCCGCATCGAAGAGCCGATGATTAATGCACCAAAGCAGCGGCGTTACATTATAGTCGACATTCGATGGGGGGTAGGTCTCATTGATATCGGCTCCCCCCTTGAGCACCTGACCGATCAGGTCGAGCTTATGGTCTCCTTTGTGGGAGGCATCCAAATGGTGCTGTAGTGCTTGGTGTAGGGTGATCTCCATGCCATACTCCTTGTGTATGCATTTGCAACGAGTATGGGGGCCTCTCTAATTCCCTACAACTTATCCCAGGGCCAGGTCCACTTCTCTCCCTTGAGGTAGGGGAGTACCTTATCTTTTCCCTGGGCGTAGTCGGTAGCGGTCTTGCCCTGCTTATCCTTCACATCCCGCCTTGCGCCCGCCCAGACCAGCCCTTTGACCAGCTTCCTCTTGCCGATCTCTGCCGCATACATCAGAGGGGTCTTGCCCTGACCATCGGCCCAGTTGACATCGGCACCCGCTCCCAAAAGCAGCTTCACCTGATCTTTCCGATTCCATTTAGTGGCGAGGTGGAGCGCCGTTCTCCCCTGATTATCGGGCATATTGGCCAGGGTGCCCCCCTTAAGGAGGATCTGCACCAACACATTGTCGGCTTTCCACGTGGCGATGTGGAGGGCAATGAGCCCATCCCCATTCTTGTGGTGCACGCAGGCTCCATGATTGATCAACACTTGGGCCACCTCACCATGTTTCCCATTGATGGCGGCCATCAGCGGGCTTGTGCGCAGCGCATCAAACTGGTTTGGGTCGGCTTTGGCTTGCAGCAGCATCTCCACCACCGCCTGATGCCCGCGGCGGCAGGCGGCCAGCAGGGGAGTCAACCCTCCCTCCTTAGTAGCGTGGTTCACCTTAACCCCTTCCTTCAGCAGCAGCTCTACCGCTGCCGCATCGCCCTTATCGGAGGCCACAATGAGGGGGGTAAAGCCAGCTTCATCGGGCCAATCGGGATGGGCCCCCAACTTCAACAGCTTTTCCAACGCCTCACGAGAAAAGGCCTCACTAATCGCGAGCTGCAGGGGCATCTGTCCCTTTTTATTCGCAATATTGGGGAGAACTCCCGTTACGTTCAGCAAAACCCCGTTATGAAGGCCAGCAATGAGGGGAGTATCGCCCTCAGCATTCGGCTGATTCCGATCGGCTCTCGCCGCAAGGAGAGCCATGACGACCTTGTTCCGATTCTCTCCTTTCAGCTTCTTGATTGCGGCAATCAGCGGAGTTTCGCCCTTACTATCAGGCTGGTTCGGATCGACGCCGCGGTTGAGTAGGGGAGCGATAGCCCACTCGCGTCCTTTGTTGATAGCCCCGAGTAGAAGTTCGGCTCCCTCCTTCGGCTCAATTCCCCGACCAAGCAGTAGGTCAAATAGGCCCTTGAGCTGGTGGGTTAGTGCCCAATGGGATGAAATTTTGGGGTGAGCGCCCCCATATCGCACCAGCAGATTGATTAGGATCTCACCGTTCCGTCTCGCAAAAATGGGATAGTTTTTCACATCGTAGTGATAGACCTCTAAGGCGTAATCAAGCGGCTGCTTTCCCTCGCTATCGCGTGCATTGGGGTCGGCACCCGCCATGAGCAACATCGCCGCCACCTGGTGATAGTGGCCGTTGACTGCAGCATGAAGGGGTTTGAAGTATCCCTTGTTGGGATCGGCGCCCGCCTTGAGTAGCACCTCAGCTGCTTGGACATTGCCGAATGTGCAGGCGGCCAAGAGGGGTAACCAGTTAGGGTGGTCTGGGTCCTTAGTGACATTGAGAAGAAATTCAACCGTTGCCCCGTTGGCACCTGCAGCCGCTACTACAAGGGGGGTAAGGGTCATCTTCTCAATTTCGGATGGGATAGTTACTTTAGACAAACGACGCAGATCTTTTGCCGAAAAGGGTAGGTGGGGATCCATTTTTTCCCGCTCAAGCAGGCGCTGGAGGAGGTCAATATCGCTACCCAAAATCGATAAGAGGAGGATATGCCGCTTGGTTTCCTCCTTTGCTAGGGAGATTTCAGCCCCATAGGAGAGCGCCAGGCGAATATGGGTAAGCGCCGACCCGATATCGGGCTTCTCTACCTTCATGACATCCGCTAGCAAGACATCGAGGAGTCGATTTCCCTCTAGATTGGGGGCATTGGGATCGGCACCTGCCTTAACAAGCTTGTCAATCACCGCCTGTTTCCACTCTTGGCGAGCAGATCCGAAATAGCAAAGGGCTGCTTCCCACCCGAAGGCGCATTCGAGGGGAGTTTTTCCCTTTCGCCCTGGCAGATTTGGATCGGCCTCATATTTAAAGAAGAGGTCGAGCATTTCTAGCCGATACTCACTGTTACTAGTGCTGGTGAACTCCTTCCACTCGAATAGGGTTGTTAGAGGCGTGCCTATTTCTTTGCTCCCGAGGTTGGGATCAGCTCCGTGAGCCAGCAGCGACTCAATTGCTCCCTTTACCCGAGGGAATGACACTGAATCCCAGTAGAAGCCGTCCCGTTCGAAGAGGGTGAGGGGACTGTTTCCCTCTCTATCGAGCACGTTTGGATTGGCCCCATGCTTGAGCAATAGCGTTAGAATCCCAATCTCGTGGTCCTGGGCTGCAAGAAGGAGCGGGGTTACCCCTGTAGCACTGGCCTGATTGGGGTTGGTTCCTGCCTTCAACAGCTCCTCGACGAATCCTAGCTTCTTTTGTTTCATAGCTTCAAGGAGGGGAGTCCATCCCGTGTCATCCGCTAGGTGGGGGCTTGCGCCTGCTAGAAAGAGGCGGCCAGTCAGTTGCCAATTCCCCTTCTGTGCCGCTAGCAACAAGGGAGTGGTCCCTTTGCTATCCTGAAGATTGAGCCTCATTTTGTACTCAATCAGTATATCCACTACATCAGAATGCCCGTTCTGGATCGATACCAGTAGGAGCGACTTGCCCCCATTCCATTTCCGGCTGGAGCCCCACAGCAAAATCGTCTCGCTATCCTGTCATCTTTTTCCAAAAATTTCTTCGCATTCCAGAGCGGCCTTCTGAAATAAACCCTTTTCTATAGGGCTAAACAGCGGCAATTTCCATGTCGGAAAGAAGGCATGGCATCGGGCGCCCCATGCGGTCGGGCTATTGGCCGCCTTGCACGTAAATTTGCAGGCCTTGCACCAGTGCAGGTACTGGTCCTGATCGAGCTGACCCGCCACCAGTTCCCATATCACCCGGTGGTCTTCACAGAGGGTCCCCCCCCAATTGCACCGATTATGGCATTGAATTTTTGAGTTGTCTGGCTCCACAAGAAGTACCTAGTTCATTTGTGGAACTACTATATTGATAATGTTAATATTCTGCAATTAAATAGTGGTCTTAAGCCCTCGGATGGGCCCTTTGGTAGACCTCAGCCTTTAGCTTAGGGGAGACGTGGGTATAAATAGTCGTTGTCGACAGACTCGAGTGGCCCAACAGCAGCTGAATGGTCTTGAGGTCCATCCCACTCTCCAACCAATGTGTGGCAATGGTGTGCCGAATCGTATGCGGTGTGACATGTCCCGCCAGGCCACTCTCTTTCAAGTAGCCATCGAACTTCCGGTCGACACTCCTAGAGGTCAGCCGCGTTCCCAACCGGTTCAGAAAAATGGCCCTATGATCGATCTCCTCCAGGTGCCCCTCCCGATTCTGCCCCCGCTCCGGGTGGTCCAAGTACGCCGCGATCCACTCACCCGCATTTCTCGTAATGGGGACCAGCCGCTCCTTCTTGCCTTTGCCTTTCAGCCGCAGCGTCAGCCCCTCCCGATCAAAGTCCTCCCGATCAAGGGCAACCAGCTCACTGACCCGTAGCCCCGAGCTATAAAACAGCTCCATGATGCATCGGTCCCGAAAGCCCAGGTAGCTGCTCGTATCGGGAATATCGAAGAGCCGCTGCACCTCCGCATAGCTGAGCGAATGGGGGAGTCGCTTGTCTAACTTCGGGCTCTCCAGGTCCTCGATCGGATTGACTCCGATCATCTTTTCCCGGAGCGCATACTTAAAGAAGGTGCGCAGCGACGACAGACGGCGCACAATCGTCCGCTTGCTTGCCCCCCGCTCGCTCATCTGCGCGAGAAAAACCCTCAGCACACTCCGATCCAATCCCTCAAAACTCAGCCTTCCATCACCAGCTCGATCCCGCTCCCGATACGACTTATCGTGCCGGATCTTAGCGCCCGCCACCTCCAGCCCTGCCCGCTCCTCCAAAAAGAGCTTAAGCGCATTCAGGTCGATCGCATAGTTGCGCAGCGTGTGCTCTGAGGCCCCTTTTCCGACCCGTAAATTCTCCAAGAACCGGTAGGCGCCTTCAATCAACATATCCCATCATTATCACATTGCTCCTAATCCCATCAAGATTGTATCAAGTTTACCATGCGGTGGCTCTTCCTTCTCCTCATCCTGCCCCTCTTTGCTCAGGACGAGCCCTTTGATCCCTATGCCCAGATCCTCCATTCGGTCAACCTCGCCAAGGGCTACTACCAGGAGAGTCACACCGACCTTATTGTCCGCGGCGCCGAGCCCATCGTAATTCCCCGCCACCACACCTCATCCGACACTCGCCACCTCGGCGCCTTCGAGTTTCCCTACGAGCATATCAAGACCTACCAGGACGACAAAGGGCGTAACCACACCATCACCCTCCGCACCCTCTCGGGCCTCCGCCTCTCCTTCATCCCCCCTTCAGGGGCCGGCTACGGCTCAGGCAAGCCCCATCAATGGACTGCTAAGTCAGACGCCTATCCCGGCTACACCCACAGCGGCACCGGCAAAACCTACCTTCCCAACTGGCAACTCACCTTCACCCGCAAGCCCGACTATCAGTTTGAGCTTCTCTGTGGCGATGGGGAGCGGCGGATCTACACCTGTCTTAAGCGGAAGAATCACTGGCGGGCCGAGCACCAGATCGCCCTCTCTGACGTTCGAGAAGAGTTTGTCCTCACCCAGATCACCCGCCCAAACGGCAACCACCTCCACTACGCCTACGACGAGAAAAACCGCCTCATCGGCATCCACGCTACCGACTCGACCGACACCGAGACCCTCTCCTGGGTCACCATCATCTACCTCCATAACACCTGGAATATCGCCCACCTCGTCGCAAGCGATGGGCAGCGGGTCGACTACCTCTACGAGTCGGACCATCTTACTAGCGTGCGCCGAAATGGCCAGACCCTCGTCTGCTACGAATACGATGACCATGGCCGCCTCACCCATCAAAGGGGGCCCACCGGCAACTACACCGCCGTCCACTACCTCGCCAATAGCCCCCGTGACTGGAAGAAAAAAAAGCACGACCTCATCCGGATCGCCTCTCTATCGGCCCCCATTGGCCCCGATGACACCGAGGCCACCCTCGCAACCTTCGCCTACAACAACGCCACCACCATTTACGACGCCCTAGGCAACCGGACCATCACCCACTTCACCGCCCAGTCCCAGCCCTCTCGCATCGAGCATTACGACCAGGAGGCCCTCACCTCCATCGAGACCTTTACCTACGACTATTGCCGCCTCACCGACCACTCCCTCCGCTCTCCCGACCAAACGCCCCTCCTTGCCCACCGCATCACCTACGACCCTTGCGGCAACCCCATCCAGCAGACCCTTCACACCACCACCACCACCACCTACTCCACCGACGGCTTTAACAACCTCCTCACCCAGACCGACCAGACCACCACCACCTTCACCTACTACCCTGACACCGATCTCCTTCACACTCGCACCAGCCCCTCTTCCTACGAGACCTTTACCTACGACACCGCTGGCTGCCCTACCTCCCATACCATCACCGATGGTTACCGCACCTTCACCACCCTTACCACCTACAACTCCAGCCACCTTCCCGAGACCATCGCCGAATATGCCGCCGACGGCCTCATCAAAAAGAGCCGCCACATCTACAACAACCGTCTCCTCCCTATTGCCACTGAGGTCTACGACGCCACCGACACCCTTGCCTACACCCTACACTACACCTACGATCCTCAAGACCGCCTAGCCTCCCAGACCGATCTCCTCGGATACCTCACCACCTACGCCTATGACGCCGTTGGCAATCCCACCACCACCACCACGCCCACTCACACCACCCACGTCACTTACAACGCCCGCGGCCTCCCCACGCACATCACCCAATCCGATCCCCACGTCACCCTCATCACCACCCATACCTACGACCTCCTTGGCAACCCCACTACCACCGATCCTTTTGGCAACACTGCCCACACCACCTACAACGCCCGTGGCCAGCCCCTTACCACCCCAACTGCCACCTACACCTACGATGCCCTTGGAAACCGGATCACCGAGCCTCTCCGCACCCTCACCTACAACGCCCGTGGCCAGCCTCTTACCATCACCGACCCCCTATCCACCACCACCTACACCTACGACCCTTACGGCAATCTCCTCACCACCCCTACCGCCACCTATACCTACGACGACCTCAACAGACCCCTCACCATCACCGACCCTTTAAACCGTACCACCACCCATACCTACCAAGGGTCCCTCCTCGCCTCTACCACCTACCCCGATAACACCACCGTCACCTATGCCTACAATGCTCGTGGCCAGCTCATCGCCGAAGACTACGAGGGGGCCCTCACGACCTATACTTACGACCCCCTCAACAGACGCATCACCACCACCACCCACTCCACCACCACAACCACCTACGACCTCCTCGACCGTCCCCTCACCATCACCGACCCCACCACCACAACCACCTATACTTACGACCCTGACGGCCGCCCCTTAGCCATCAACGACGAGACCTCAGGGCTAGCGCATCAAAAATTAACTTTTCATTTTAGGGCCTAGATGGCATGAATTTTACCTTCCCGACCAAAGGAGGTAGAATATGTCGGCCAATGAAAAGACCAGCCCAAGAATTGTGGACCA